>CAUSSZ010000001.1:0-375387 GCA_963534475.1 Trueperella pyogenes
CCGACACCCGCTTTAGGAGAGCGGTGCTCTATCCCCTGAGCTACGAGGGCGCACCACCATAGGGTATCACCCACATCTTCGTTTCTCAGAGTCTCGAAAAAGAACACATATAGGTAAGCGGCGACACCCGAAGATGTCGCCGCTATTTAAAAACGCATCGTTAGCGCCTACTCCACTCCTGCGAAGGATCAGGCAACACGTCGTGATGCTTCGAAGGAACAACCATCACCGGACAGGTCGAGTGTGCGATCACCGTCTGCGAAGTCGAACCCAATAAGATGCCGGCAAAGCCACCGCGGCCTCGGGTGCCAACAACAACCAAATCGACGGCAGTTGAGAACTCAATGAGCAACGACGAGGGAGATCCATCAAGTGCATGGCGCGCAACCTTGCGCTGGCGTCCGTCCAAGGCTGCGTCAACAGCGTGATCAAGCCCTTCCTTGACATCCTTGAGGAGCTTGTCGCGATCAATATTGGCTGGCAACCAAGCCATCATTGTCGCACCCGTTGCCATCGGGACTGCGGCAACTGCGGTCAGGCGGGCATCCCATAGCTCGGCCTCGTCAACCGCACGCTTGAGCGCCGAGGTCGCACCTTCGGACCCATCGGAGCCAACGACAATACGCTCAACGGGAGTAAATGCTTTACCGGAAGTATGCCGAGGCACAATAACAACCGGGCAATGAGCATGGGCAGGAAGCGCGGAAGACACCGTGCCCAGGAGGCGGTCGGCGAAACCGCCACCACCGCGAGAGCCAACGACAATCAAGTCAACTTCACGCGACATGTCGATCAGAATCCCCGCGGGATCACCAGCCTCAACGAGGCCGTGAACGTCAGAAGCTCCAACTTCCTTTGCGAGGTCAACGCCTTGCTTGACGATCTGCGATGCTCCTTCTTTAAGAGCCGCATCGTCGAGAACTGCATATCCACCATCTAGGGTTGCCGCAGCATACGATGCAACGGCATACGTACAAATAATATGGAGTCTGCATGAGCGAATCTTTGAACGCTCTGCGGCCCACTTGACTGCTGCGAAGCTCTCCTTTGAGCCATCGACCCCGACCAAAATCACTTCTGATGTCTCCATGACTACCTCCTCGTGATTACGTCACCACTATTTTGCCCTATTCGCACGTGAAATGTCAGTACTTCAGTGATTCCACAGCGAAAAACTGGATATCACGGAGCGCGGGCGGATATAGAAAAGGGGCCGCCGAAGCGACCCCTTCCCTATCACACAAAAACTCAGTAGCGCACGAAGCTGTAGTTGCCCCACAGTGGCTGGACCTTTGTCACAGAACCGGGGGTGGTAGCCTCGACGACCATTCCGTTGCCTGCGTAGATACCCACGTGACCGTAGGCGTGCCACACGAGGTCACCGGGACGCGCTTCAGAAGCGGAGACGAAAGTACCCGCTGCGCCCTGCGCACCAGAGGTACGCGGAATGGAGATACCTGCACGAGCGTAGACGTACTGGGTGAAACCAGAGCAGTCGAAGCCCGCGGGGGTAGAGCCACCGTAGACGTAAGGAATGCCAGTGAGCGACAGTGCGATCGACACAATGTCGTTACCTGAAGGGTTCAGCGCTGCAGACGAGGTGCCGATTTCCGAGCGAGTGTAGTCGCGGGAAGCGGCAGCATTAGTCGTTGCAACAGGAGCCGGAGCTTCAGCCGAAGCGGAAACTTCGTCACTAGCAGACCAGGCGATATCCGGGACCGAAACCGTCGTAGGCAGAACGGTCGCGGTGTTGTTAGAAGTATCGACTGCGGCATCGTGGACGGTGGGGGCTGCGGTTGCAGTACCACCGACGACAGCGGTCAGAGCGAGTCCAGCGGCCGACGCAGCAGCGGTGCCGCGAAGCGGTGTCTTGAACGCGGTGAGCGTGTCAGCCAAGTCGAAAACAGGGGCCATCGGGCGGCGTGCCTTGCGGTGCCGCGGCGCGGGCTTACCAGTTGTCACAAGTAATCTCCTCTTTGACCTGCGAGGTGAGCTGTCGGGTTCGGGCGGGAGAGCCCGGCTTGGTTTCCCAAGCTTCACCCCAAGACCCAAGGGTCGTAAGTGGTTTCCCCGCGTTGAACCTTCGTCTTACCTATTTCTTCGCGGTTCAACCTCGGTTAACGAAGAACGGTCGGCCAGTGCGGCCACGTATGAGTTTATCCTACCGCCCCTGAAATGTCACGCCAATGTAACGAAACGATGACGAACATATTACAGGTTTTCTTAAGGTTTTGCAGCTTACTTTCAGAATTGCTGGTCAGGGAACTTAATTAAGCGTGATGAAAAGGTGTGGAGCAAGCGTCAAGGGCAGTTGAACGGCCTGACCGGGCACTGATTCCTTCCCATCATTGGTGTGAGTTACCTCAATAACGACCTCACGAGGGTCAGCCTCGAAGTTAATCCGAGCCCCCGGACGCACTCCGCAACGAGCAAAGGCATCCAGCAATTCCGTCTCTGCTTGGATGGGTTCACCGATTCGGGTCACCGTTCCAGAGGTGGACTCCCCCATTCGCAATGCCAGTTCCATCGAAATGCCGTCTGACACTCCATCCGTCCCAGGAATTGGGTTTCCATAGGGATCGGTCGTCGGGTTATGAAGAATTTCCCCAAGACGCTGTTCAACCTGGTCCGACATGACGTGCTCCCAGCGACACGCTTCCTCATGGGTGTGGGCCCAATCCAAACCGATGACATCAGTCAAAAGACGCTCAGCAAGGCGATGCTTGCGAACAACTTCAATGGCGCGCTCACGCCCCAGAGCCGTCAGTTCCAACCGCCGGTCCCCCATGACATGCACGAGGCCATCACGTTCCATTCGCCCAATTGTTTGCGAAACCGTGGGGCCAGAGTGCCCCAATCGCTCAACAATTCGAGCGCGAAGAGGCGTAACACCGTCTTCTTCAAGCTCAAAAATCGTCTTGAGATACATTTCGGTGGTATCGATCAGATCGCTCACGATTCCTCCATAGGTAGTTACTGACCTCAGAGTACATATTTCCGCGCCATGGTGTTCATTAGCTACGAAAACCGCGCGTCATGGGGAGTCAGGTGAACAACTTCAGTATCAATTGAGATAAGCCGATGTTTCTAATTCCCCATAAGGGGATCGTAATGAGCATTCGGGTTCTCAATTTCAATGGGGTGCGCACCCGCGCGAACATGTAAATGGATATCCCACCGTTTCATACACACCGCTGCGGCAATAATCGTCACAACCACGGTTGAAACAGAACCCACCCAAATTGACGCACGGGCATCAATCACTTGACCAATCCACCCGACAAAGGGAGCGCCGATAGGTGTCGACCCCATGACGACCATGCCGTACAGAGCCAAAACCCGTCCACGTACGTCTTCTGCAGTCGTGGTTTGAACCGCCGCATTTGCAGAAGTGAGCATGGTGATCATGGCAAAACCCGTCGGAATGCACATGATCCCATAGGTTTCATAGGTGGGAGTGAATGCCAGTATCGTTGATACAACGCCCAATGCAATAGTTGAGCCAACGACCAAACGAAGGCGCGGAAGCTTCCGCCGCGCAGCAAAAAGTGCCCCAGAAAACGATCCGACCGCAATCAGTGCACTCAACATACCGTACTGGCCCGCTCCCCTATGGAATACCGTTGTTGCCATGACAGCCGTCGTAAGCTGCTGATTTAAGGCCAAAGCCGAAGCAAAACCGACTACAACAATGATCAAAATAAGATCGGGGCGGCCTCGTAAATACACAAGCCCCTCACGCAGCTGCCCTTTCTTCCGAGGAACCGGCCGACGAGGCACTAAATCCTTATGGCGAATTGATGTCGTGAACATCGCGGCAATCAGGAACATTCCCGAGTTCACAAAGAAGACCCAGGCCTCGCCCACCCAATCAATCATCAGGCCCGAAATTGCGGGGCCTACCAGACGGGCAAAATTAAAAGCAACAGAGTTGAGCGCCACAGCGTTCGTGATCGATGAAGCGGGAACAAGCTCGGAAACAAAAGCCTGGCGCGCAGGAGAATCAAAAGCCGCGGCAACTCCCCCGCCAAAGGCTAGGGCATACACCAGCCACAGATGCGCATGCCCCGTAAAAACCATAATTCCCAAGAGCAGGCCGAAAACACCGAAAGATGTCTGGGTGACCTGGATGATTCCTTTGCGATCAAGACGGTCAACCACGACGCCCGCATAGGGACTCAAAAGAAGAATGGGGAGAAATTGAAGAGCTGTGACGACACCGATTTGGAAAGAGGAATTCTGCGTCAATACGGTCAAAACAAGCCAGTCCTGAGCGACGCGCTGCATCCACTGGGCAGAAGCAGCCAGCACATTGGCGACAAACCAATGCCGGAAACTCCGGTACTCAAATGACTGAAAAGTTCGTGACACAAAAGCCCCCGCATCGCTCAACACTGCTTTTGCAGGATACGCCCAAATACAGGTGTGGGGGCCGACACATGCCGGCCCCCACAAAAGGCGAATAACGGATCAGGCTCCCAAAGCAGCCCGAATCGGACCCAAGAGGAAGTAGACCACGAAGAGGATCGAGGTCAGCCACATCAGCGGGTGAATCTTACGAGCCTTGCCCAGAGTGATCTGAATGACTGTGTAGGCAATGAAGCCAACACCGATACCCACCGAGATCGAGTAGGCGAAAGGCATGAAGGCGATGGTCAAGAAGCCGGGGATTGCATACTCCGGATCCTTCCAATCAACCTCAAGAACCTGAGCCATCATGAGGAAGCCAACGAAGACCAGTGCGGTCGAGGCGGCCTCGGTCGGGACAAGCTGAACCAGGGGCGAAAGGAAGGTGGACAGCAGGAAGAGGACACCGGTGACAACCGAGGCCAAACCAGTACGCGCACCCTCGCCAACACCGGCGGTCGACTCAATGTAGGAGGTGTTCGAAGAGACACCGCCCAGACCACCTGCAGCAGCGGCCAAGGAGTCTATGAGCAGAATACGGCTGGAGTGAGGCGGGTTTCCGCCCTCGTCCAGAAGACCACCCTCGGCACCGACAGCAACCATCGTTCCCATGGTGTCAAAGAAGTCTGCAAGCATCAGCGAGAAAATCAGCAGAAGAACCGAAACGACGCCGAGCTTTCCGAAGGCGCCGAAGAAATCGATCTGGAAGAGCGAGTTAAAGCTGGGGATCGAAATCGGAGAGCCGCTCAGTGCTGGAACGGTCTGTCCCCAACCGGTCGGAGAGTTCTCACTACGTACGGGAAGGTGAACGAAGAGCTGGAGGATCGCTGCCAAAACCGTGGAAGTGATAAGGCCGATGAGCATTGCGCCCTTGACCTTGCGCACGTACAAGATGATGGTCAGACCAAGGCCGACAACGAAGACCAAGGTTGGCCATCCCTGCAGGGAGCCATTAATACCAAGCTGAACCGGGGTTGCGCCTGCACGAATGATACCCGCGTTAATCAGGCCAACCAGGGTAATAAAAAGACCGATACCTACAGAGATAGCGGTCTTGATCTGGTACGGAACTGCGCGGAAGACCGCGTCTCGGAATCCTGTCAGAACGAGAAGGGTAATGAGGATACCCTCCCAGAAGATCAGGCCCATGGCCTCTTGGAAGGTTAGTCCTGAACCAAGGACCAAGGTGAAGGCAACGATTGCGTTGAGGCCAAGACCTGCGGCCAGCGCCAGCGGGTAGTTCGCAACGACACCCATGAGGATGGTCATGATGCCCGCGACAAGTGCGGTGCCTGCAGCAATTCCTGCGGGAGTGATGGAGCCGTCTTGAGGCAGAGCGGCCGAAAGAATCGAGGGGTTAACAACAAGGATGTAGGCCATTGCGAAGAAGGTGACCACGCCACCTCGGATTTCGCGACCAATTGTGGATCCACGTTCAGTGATGTGGAAGAAAGTGTCAACGGAATTCAGTGGCTTTGCGCTCGATGGCGCTTTCTCTTGTGTGCTCACTCCCCAAATAATCGCTGAAAAACCGCTCAAAGTGAAGCGCTTATCATCCAGCGAGATGCACTTTCATTTCCCGGATTGACCTGCTTATAGTTCTTGTTTAGAACCAGTTTCGTTCTCAGGACCCGATTCGCTCAGATTCAACAAGGAAATCGTTGATACGCGAGGGGCGAACCGGCCAATCCGTTCCATTGCTCGGCACATCAGTTTCAGAGTGTGCACCGCAGGTGTGATCCAAACTCACGACACAGCCATCATCTTGTGCCCATTCATTTGCACAGACACCAAAGACCAGGCGCATCGAACCGGACATCTTCATGAGGAAGCCACAGGTCGAACAGGTCTGCTTGGGGCGACGACCACGCTTCGGTCCACGATCCGAGGCGTACCAGCGCTTTGCAGCATCGTCGTGACCTTTATCAGAAAGAACGCGAACGCGTCCCAATCCCAACTCGCGATCCGTTGGCAAATCCGGATCTTCACCGGTGTCCTCAAGCCCCGAAATCAGGCGATCATCATCGTCACGGTACGGCAGAACATCGTCACGGCTCACATCACCCGGCTGCAGGCGCTCCTCCCACGGGAGCCACTCGGGTGCCAAAAGTGCACCGGAACCGGGTACCAAATCAACTTCACACACCGTGATCTTCCGCGAGCGCGGAACGCGCGTCAAAATGACCGACCAACGCCAGCCGACATAACCGGCATCGTTACAGGCGAAGTAGTGAGTACCAAGGCGCTCGGCATTCATTTCGAAAGAAAGATGCTCCCCTACCGAGGCTTCTCCCCCAACTTCGACCGCGTTTTCACGCGCAAAATCCACCGCTTGGGCGAGCTGCTGATCCATTCGCCCACGCGCGGACGCAGTTTTTTCAGGCATCAAAATCCTCTGCAACGGCCCGCATGACCTTCGCGATCTTTGCTGCATTTTCCGGGTAGTGTCCGCGGCGCAAAGATTCAGAAGAGGCATCGAGCAGTTTAATTAAGTCTTCGACGACGGGCACCATAGTTTCGGGCTTACGTCGTTGGGCACGCGCCACGGAGTGCGGCGTGGAAATAATACGAACCGACAGCGCCTGCGGCCCCTTGCGCCCATCGGCAACTCCGTATTCAACACGGGTTCCGGGACGAGGCGTCACTCCTTCAGGCAGCGCGGAAGAGTGCAGGAAAACCTGACCACCGTCTTCTCCCATAATGAAGCCAAAACCGCGCTCAGCATCAAAAAACTTCACCTTACCAGTGGGCATCCTGTGCACTCCTTCCTGTGTCGTCGGCTAAGGACGTATCCTCCATCATAGATGGCACGTCAATCAAACGCTTCTTAGCCGTAAACTAGTGGCTATGTTTTACCATGCTTTCCGCTCTCGTTGTGTGGCTTTTTTCGCCGCGCTTGCTACGGCGCTTATCGCGACGTGTCTACCGGCCGGAATTGCGCGCGCCGATTCACCGGTGACCGTAACAACAAACTTGACGGATACGGCCTCGTTCCTGTCTGAAAACTCAGTCCAATCCATTAATACCGAACTGCGTGCCCTTCAAAGAAAAGGTTTGGATACCTACATCGTTGTGGTCCCAGATTTTTCAGGAACAGCCCCTCTGGAATGGTGCAATACGGTCGGTACCCAATCGGGCCTATCCAGTTCTTCACTGGTCTTAGTAATTGCAACGCAAGAACGCAAGACGGCCACCTGCGGCAATTCAAACGAAAAAGGGATCACTGACACGGCGGTTGTTACCGCTTTCTCGGGATTAAAGGACGTACTGAGCAAGGCAGATCCTCTGGATGAATCAACTTTAGCTACTGGCCTCGAGCTTTTCGTTACCGAACTGGAAGTGGGAGTAACAACTAAATCCATCACGGCCTCGCCGGCGGCAAGCAAGTCCGCCGCGACGACTTCTCACAGCTCCACACGCAACTCGATCTCACTGGCCATGGCCATCGGCGCAATGGCTCCCTTCCTTCTGCTTCCCGTTATCATCCTCGTATTTCTACTTATTGTTATGCGCTCTCAACGCAAGACACACAAAAATGTCGTGCGTAATCAGGCTCAGGAGCATGTTCAGCAGACATTGGATCTCGCACACCTCCTGCTGGACGCAGATGACATCGTTCGTTCAAGTGACGACGAAATCCAATTCGCCCGGGCTCAATTCGGCCCCGAGTCCGTCAAGTCCTACTCTGCGGCGCTTGAAACGGCGCGAGCACTGGTTAATAAGGGTTTCACCATGCAGCGTGAGAACGAGGATGGAAGCCACCCACGCTCTCCCTACGAATTCCAAGAGTTTGTCGGGAAACTCAACGTTGCAATGAACCAATTGGTCGCGGAGAAGAACGCTTTCACTCAGCGCCGTAACCAGGTTGCAAATGTCGGCCAGCAGGCCCGTGAGTTGCTCGAGATGATTGCGCAGACTCGCAGCCAAGTGACTCAGGCGGAGATGGACCTTCAGACTCTTCAGCTCGCCTATTCTCCCGAGGCCGTCGCCTCCCTCAAGGGACGTCCCGACCAGGCCCGCGCGCTCTTGGATCAGGCTGAAAGCAGTGCTAATGAGGCGCTAGCAAACGAAAGCAACGGCCAGAATGCGCTCCAGATCCTCGAAATTGCGCGTCGCGCTTTGGCGCTGGCACGCCATCAGCTGGAAGCCATCACTCAAGCCCCCGATCAACTTTCGCGTTCTTCGGAACTTTTGACCGCTGCAATCGGCTCAATCACCTCGGATATTTCCGATGTGACTCGCCTTCACGCGGATCCGATCGCATTCCAGCAGCTGGTTGCCTCCGCTCAAGAAGCAATTAACGCCGGTAATGCCGCGCAGAACGGGAAGGGTGATCCTTTAGTCGCGCTTGAATCCCTGCGCATTGCGGAAGCCGCCCTTGACGAGGCCTTGGCTCCCTTACGTAGCGCAGAAGAGCGCAGCCAACGTGCTGAGTCAGGAATTGACGCACTTTTAGCTCAGGCTGATTCCGATGTCGCACGCGCAAGTCAACACGTGACAAGCCACGGCACGCTGGTTGGTTTCGACGCACGCTCAAATCTTTCCTTTGCACAGTCCTCACTTCAGAGTGCGCATTCCTATCACGACCAAGGCAATGACGAGACTGCTGCCAGCCAAGCGCGAAACGCAATCACCTACGCGCAGGCCGCAATCAATGCTCCCCTGAATGCTCCGCAACGCTCCACAACGGGTGACTCAATCGTCAACGGGATCGGAATGGGCAGCATGCTTGTGTGGTCCGTTCTCAATGGAATGCTCAACGGAGGAAGTTCACGTCGACACGATTGGGGTGGGGGCGGCTCCAGTTGGGGCGGTTCCAGCGGAGGCAACTTCGGCGGAGGTGGCTTCAGCGGAGGTGGCTTCGGCGGGGGCGGCTTCGGCGGTTCCAACGGATCAGGTCACACCGGATCGTTCTGAAATAGGATATAGTTCAATCATAATTTTTCCCGTCCCATCAAGGAGGAAACAATGGCGGAAAAGCAAACCATTCTTGGACGTATTTCTCAGCTCGCAAAGGCAAACATCAACGCGCTCCTCGACCGCGCCGAGGACCCTCAGAAGATGCTTGATCAGCTGATTCGCGACTACACGAACTCAATCGCAGAAGCAGAGACCGCAGTCGCACAGACCGTCGGTAACCTCCGTTTGGCCGAGAAGGACCACGATGAGGACGTCACTGTAGCTGCAGATTGGGGACGTAAGGCAGCCGCGGCCTCGGCAAAGGCAGAGGAAATGCGCGCAGCCGGCGACCAGGCCGGCGCACAGAAGTGGGACGATCTGGCTCGCGTCGCCATCGGCAAGCAGATCCAGTTCGAAGGCGAAGCAAAGAACGCTGAGCCGCTGATCGCTTCTCAGCGCGAGGTCGTCGACAAGCTCAAGAACGGGCTGGTCCAGATGAAGGACAAGCTCAGCGAGCTCAAGACCAAGCGCGATCAGCTGGTTGCACGCCAGAAGGCCGCCGAGGCACAGGCACAGGTTTCGGATGCAGTTGCCTCGATCAATGTCCTTGACCCCACCTCCGAGCTCTCTCGCTTCGAGGACAAGGTTCGTCGAGCCGAGGCAATGGCCCAGGGCAAGACTGAGGTTGCAACCTCCTCGCTAGACTCACAATTCGCAGAGCTGGAGACCGATTCTTCTCAGGCTGAAATCGAAGCTCGTCTTGCAGCACTGAAGCAGCAGCACTGATTGACAGCTTAAAAATGTGGGCCCTGATCCAGGGCCCACATTTTTGTATGTCAGAGATAGTCGAAGGGGTCGAAGTCGTCGATATCGATGATGTGAATACGTGGAAGCTGTACTTGGAATGCGTGCGCATCGTATTCAAGGTCAATGATTTCAAGGCCCAAATCTTCCAGTTCGTGGAACTGGCTGGAGAGGAACTCCTTGAAACACATAATCCCGACGCGGTGTCCGTTTTCAAGCAGATCCTGAATTTGCGGCAGGAAATCAGCGTCGTGAGAAGCCAAAATAACTGAGCCCGAGCCCTGCTCTGCAATGGCTTCAAGGGTGCGCTGAATACCGATATCAACGACCTTCATGTCGTCTGGACCAGCTAGGGGAAGAGCGCGGTAACCCATCGCATGGAGCGCTTGAATAAAGCCCATCGGAAGGTAACCCGAGGTTCCATTGAGGTAGAAAAGGCCGCGCACTTGCTGATGCCAGAGCTGCTCGGTCGCTTCACGAATTCGATCCCAGCGGGGACGTTCATCGGGAGTTGGGCGGCGATCCAGAACGGAAAGCCCAAGTGTGGCATCGATGTTTTCGCCATCGATCAGGAGATATGTCGCTTCTGCGTCAGGGGGATTCATAGTCCAATCCTATACTTCTGGGCATCGACGCAGGCGTGAATTAAGGAGAAATCCTCATCGCGAGGCGCCTGAGACGCAAGAGGCCGGGACCGCAGATGCGGCCCCGGCCACTTATGTCTCAATACCTTGAGACTACTTCACGTCCTCATCAACCCAGTCGAGAGTACGAGTGACGGCCTTCTTCCACAGGCGGTAGGTACGATCGCGTTCTGCAGGAGCCATTGAAGGAGTCCAGCGCTTGCCTTCCTGCCAGTTGGCAACGACATCGTCGGTGCCCGACCAGAAGCCGACAGCGATACCCGCAGCGTAAGCAGCACCCAGCGCGGTGGTCTCAATGACCTTCGGGCGAACGACATCGACGCCGCACAGGTCAGCCTGGAACTGCATGACCAGATCGTCGTGCGTCATGCCACCGTCGACCTTGAGCTCCTTGAGAGGAACACCCGAGTCGGCATTCATTGCATCCAGGACTTCTGCGCTCTGGAATGCGGTGGATTCCTCAACCGCGCGAGCAATGTGACCCTTGTTGACGTAACGCGTCAAGCCGACGATTGCGCCACGCGCATCGGAACGCCAGTACGGTGCAAAAAGACCGGAGAATGCGGGAACGAAGTAGACGCCACCGTTGTCTTCAACCGTACGTGCCAGTTCACCGATATCGGAGGACTTCACGATCATGCCCAGGTTGTCACGCAGCCACTGAACCAGCGAGCCGGCAACAGCGATAGATCCTTCCAAGGCATAAACGGGAGCCTGATCACCGATCTTGTAGGCAACCGTCGTGAGCAAACCATTGTCGGAGAACACGGGCTCGGTGCCGGTGTTCATCAGCATGAAGCAGCCGGTGCCGTAGGTGTTCTTTGCCATGCCCTTTTCGAAGCAAGCCTGGCCGAAGGTTGCAGCCTGCTGGTCACCAAGGATGCCCGAAATCGGCGTATCGATGAGCAGGCCGTTCTTACGGCCGTAACCGTAGATCTCGGAGGAGGACTTGATCTCGGGCAGCATCGACATGGGAATGCCGAAAATCTCGCAGACATCTTCGCGCCACTGGAGGGTTCGGATATCCATGAGCATGGTACGCGAGGCGTTGGTGACGTCAGTGTAGTGAACGCCGCCGTTCACGCCGCCCGTCAAGTTCCACAAAACCCAAGAGTCGGTGTTGCCGAAGTAGAGATCGCCGGCCTCGGCGCGCTCGCGTGCACCCTCCACGTTGTCGAGGATCCACTTAATCTTCGAACCGGAGAAGTAGGGCGACAGTCCAAGGCCACAAATCTGACGGAAGCGATCGGGGCCTTCGTCACCTTCAAGTTCCTTGACGATGTCGGAGGTACGCATGTCCTGCCAGACAATCGCGTTGTAGACGGGCTCACCGGTGTTCTTATCCCACACGACGGTGGTTTCACGCTGGTTGGTGATGCCGACGGCTGCCAGTTGGTGACGGTTAATTTCCGCCTTCTGCAGCGCATCAGCGACGACCTGACGCGTGGTATCCCAGATCTCGATCGGGTTGTGCTCAACCCAACCGGGGTTCGGGAAGATCTGGGTGAATTCCTTCTGCCCGACAGAGACAATCTCACCGGAGTGATTGAAGATGATTGCTCGGGTCGAAGTCGTACCCTGGTCGATTGCCATGACGAATTCTTTAGTAGTCATGAGTTTCCTTTCGAAAGTAGTGTCACGTCGTTGTGTTTACTCAGACAAGAACGAGGAAGTAGAGGACAGTTCCCAACACCGCACCAACGATGGGGGCGACGACGGGAACCCAGGAGTATGCCCAATCGGAGCCACCCTTGCCCTTGATCGGCAAAATTGCGTGAGCGATACGGGGGCCGAGGTCACGAGCGGGATTGATTGCGTATCCGGTGGGGCCGCCCAAGGAGTTACCGATGACGACGATGATGAGGGCAACGCCAAGCGGGCCAATCGCAGTTTCGGTGTATCCGGAGACAAAGACCCACAGGACCAGGACGGCAGTGCCGATGGCCTCAGTGACGCAGTTCCAAGCGTAAGAGCGAATCTCGGGGCCGGTAGAGAAGACACCGAGCTTCAGAGCAGGATCGCAATCCTCATCGAAGTGCTTCTTGAAGGTGAGCCAGCACAGGACAGCACCGACAAATGCGCCGAGGAACTGGGCAATGATGTAGACGGCAACGTTCGAGCCGGTGACAAGAACAGCTCCAGCCTTTTCTGCCGGAACGCCGTTGAGAGTCTGGCTGGGGTCAAAGAGGTAGGCGACAACCTTTGCAATGGTGACTGCGGGGTTCAGGTGTCCACCGGTACGGAAAGCGACATAAACACCTGCAAATACTGCAAGTCCCCATCCGAAGTTGATCATGAGCCAACCGCCACCCTTGCCCTTGGACTTGGGGAGCAGGTTCGTGGCAACGACGCCAGCACCAAGGAGAAGAAGCACTGCAGTTCCAAGGAACTCAGACCAGAAGACCTGTGCCGTTGTCACCGGAAGTGACGTGTCAAAGGCTGGGAGAATTGTTGCGAGCATATTTCCCTAACTTTCTCCGTCGCGTCTTCGCGACGGGGTCATTGGCGGGATCTCACCGCCATGCAAGTACCACCAGACCACCCTCATTCGAAGATGCGTTGTGGATCACGTTTAGTATCTCATTTGTTGCCCTTCACCCCAAATGGATGAACGTTTGTTCATGTATTTGGGTCAACCTGTGGACAAGTACATCATTTGGAGCCCACTTCGCCTATAGGCAAATTGGTGACTAAACAGCTACAAGTGCGTGCTTATGGATGGCATACTAGGAAATGTGACAATACGTGATGAACAGGCCCACGAAGCGGCCTCGATGTATTACCTGCAGGGGCAGACGATGGAGACCATCGCCCGCCACCTCGGTGTTTCACGTTCGTCTGTTTCACGCCTACTGACCTACGCTCGAAACTCCGGTCTGGTGCGCATCTCCGTTGCTGCGACCCCAGGAAACCGCGGTTCACTCTCGGGCCAAATTAACGAAATATTTGGAATTCGAACATCAGTCGTTCCCGTTCATGACATTCACACGGAAGTGAATCGGCTGCACAATGTTGCACGAGTAGCCGCTGAACGCCTTGTGGATATGCTCAAGCCCGGAGACACTCTTGGAATTGCATGGGGTAACACGACCTCCGAAGTCACCCGATGCCTTCCCCGAGTGAATCTCCCTGGTTCAACAGTGGTGCAACTCAATGGCGCTGCAACTGCGACAGAATCGGGTGTCCCCTATGCGGATGCCATTATTTCTCGCGCAGCTACTGCTTTGGGTGCCCGAATGGTTCACTTCCCCGTCCCTGCTTTCTTTGACTTCGCAGAAACAAAGGAAGCACTGTGGCGTGAACGTTCGGTTACCTCTGTACTTGCGACGATTGATTCGGCGAATGTCGCGCTCTTTGGAATCGGCTCACTTTCTGCCCGACTCCCATCGCGCGTCTATTCGGGAGGCTTCTTGGATCCCGATGAAATTGCGCATGCTCAAGAAGACGGCGTTGTTGGGGATGTCTGCACGGTCCTTCTGCGTGAAGATGGATCGACAGACATGGATCTCAACAAACGCGCATCTGGGCCAAGCCCGGCAACGCTGAGGAAAATCCCCCGTCGCTTAGCCGTGGTGGCAGGCGCGTCCAAGGCACTACCGCTACTGGGAGCACTCCACGCCGGTGTCATCACCGATCTTGTTTTGGATGATGGCGCTGCACGTGAACTCTTGGATTTGGTGCGTCACCGCGCCCACGCCTAACCCGCACCTGTGACGCCTTATCACTGCGTTTTCAGGTAACCCCCACCAGCGCTTAGGGACACTCTCTACACACAAAAGCGGCCGGCCTCGTCAATTGACGAAAGCCGGCCGCATTTACGTACTCAGCCCAAGCGCTTCACCAAGGGGAAGGGGATCGTTTCACGGATTCCCTGTCCGGTCAGCACCATCAGCAGACGGTCAATTCCCATGCCCATGCCACCGCAGGGCGGGAAGCCCTGTTCCATAGCAATAAGGAAGTCCTCATCCAAAACCATGGCTTCGGGATCACCATTGGCAGCTGCCAGAGCCTGCGCTTCGAAGCGCTGACGCTGAACGACGGGATCAGCGAGCTCGGAGTATGCCGTTGCGGTCTCAAAACCACGAACATACAGGTCCCACTTCTCAGTCAGCCCCGGACGCGAACGGTGGTAACGGGTCAGCGGAGAAGTATCCTCGGGGAAGTCGTAGACGAAGGTCGGTGCCCACAGCTTCGAGGCAACGAGCTCTTCGAAGATATCCTCGACGATCTTGCCGTTCACTGCGTAATCATCAACCTCAATACCGATCTGGTCGGCGTACTTGAGCAGCTTTTCACGAGGCGTATCCACCGTGATCTCTTCACCCAAAGCCTCTGAAGTCGAGCCATACAGGTCGATGTGGTCCCAATCGCCCGAAAGGTCATACTCGGTGCCGTCAGCAAGAGTGACGATTTCCTGGCCTTCGGCAAGATCAAAGGCATCGCGAGCAGCCTGCTGGATAAGGTTTCGGGTCAGAGCAGCCATTCCGTTGTAGTCGGAATAGGCCTCGTAGGCCTCCAGGGAGGTGAATTCGGGGCTGTGAGAGGAATCCATACCTTCGTTACGGAAGTTACGGTTCATCTCGAAGACGCGATCCACGCCACCGACGACTGCGCGCTTGAGGTAGATCTCGGTAGCAATACGCAGATAGAGGTCCATATCCAGCGCATTCATATGCGTGATGAAGGGACGTGCCGAAGCCCCACCGTGGATAACTTGGAGCATCGGAGTCTCGAGCTCAATGTAATCACGGCGGAAGAAGTTCTCACGAATGGAACGGTTCACCGCAGCGCGGATACGGATCATATTGCGCGCAGCAGGACGGGTGATCAGGTCGAGCTCGCGGCGACGGATTCGCTGATCTTCCGAAAGAGTAACTTCTTCACCCTCGGCGGTCGTCCATGTCTTCGGCAAAGGACGCAACGCCTTTGAGGCAATCGCCCACGAGGCGTCAGGAGCGGGAAGTGCAGTCGGGGCCGCGTCGTAAGCAGCTTGGGACTCGGGAGTCACTTCAGCCGGGGTGGCGAAGATCGACAGCTCGCCGCGCTTGGAGGAAATCACGCGACCGTGAACATAGAGGAAGTCACCCAAGTCAACGTCGTTCTTATACTGAGCCAGCGACTCTACACCAACCGAGGCGGCAGAGAGCATCACCTGGATCTTATTGCCCGCACCATCCATGAGGGTTGCAAAGCAGAGCTTTCCACCATTACGCGCCAAAATCACGCGGCCAGAGAGAGCAACGATGTCGTCGGTCTCTTCACCGGCTTCCAGATGGCTGTACTTTTCACGGACCTTTGCAATGGTCGTGGTGATAGGAAGCTTCACAGGGTAGGCGGGAATCCCTGCCTCCATGAGGCGTGCACGCTTGGCAGCGCGAATTTGTACTTGTTCAGGGGTATCGTCAACAGGCGAATCAGTCATGACTTCAATGGTAGCGAAAGTCAGCGATTAGTCACGCCCATGCGTATAAGCGGATTGAAATTCACACACCCGAACTTTTCAAGCCCAAGCTTTGGGCGTGGGGCGAAGACTCAGGAACCTGTCCCAGAGCACTCCCCTCTTCGATAATTCGATTCTGCGCATCAACGAAAACGACGCTGGGCGTTACAGAGCGAACCTGGGATTCGGGAACCTGGGCATAGGCCATAATGATGACCAAATCATCCAGGTTCACCAGATGCGCCGCTGCTCCATTGAGCTGAATGACGCCACTTCCGCGCTGACCAGCGATCGTGTACGTCGATAGGCGTGATCCGTTGTTCACATCCGCGATATCTACTTTTTGGCCGGGAACAATATTGGCCGCATCCAAGAGGTCTTCGTCGATGGTAATCGAGCCAACATAATGCAAATCGGCTCCAGTTACTCGTGCACGGTGAATCTTTCCAATCACCATGGTCCGAGTCATTTCACTCATGACGTGCGCCTCCGGCAACAGAAATAACGACATCCGCGTTATCGATCAAGCGAGTCGCTCCGACCCGCGCGGCAAGAAGAATTCGAGCGCGCAGGCTCCCCTGCGTTGCCGCAGCTTCCAGCACCTTCTCACGGCTTTCCTTGTCTACCTGCTCTGCGGCGCTTCCCGTCCCTGCAAGCAGGGTGAAATCGTCATCATCCACGATCGCAACGTAATCGGGAACGACTCCCTCTTCGGCCTCGAGAACGGAGGATGCAGCACGCAAAACCTCGTCAAGAGGAACGCCCAAAGCCGCTGCAGCGCGGGCCTCGTCAATCGCACGCGACAGGGAACGCGCGTGCACGCGTTCTTCCTCACTGAGGTACTGATTACGCGAAGAGAGCGCAACACCATCGCTATCGCGAACAATCTCAACGGCCTGAATGCGCACGGGCATATCCAAGTCACGAACAAAAGTGCGAATAACTGCCAGCTGTTGGGCATCTTTTTGACCAAAGAGCGCAACATCAGGACGGATCAGATTCATTGCCTTTGAGACGACCAAAGCAACGCCGGCAAAGTGCGTTGGGCGGGTTGCGCCTTCAAGAATGTGAGCAACCGGACCAGCATCGATACGGGTTGTTGCAGGAGTTGGGTAAGCATCGGTAACGGAAGGAGCCCATACAAGATCAGCGCCCACCGTTGACAGCGCCTCCATATCGGCATCCAATGTGCGCGGGTAGGCATCGTAGTCCTCGCCCGGAGCAAACTGGGTGGGGTTCACGAAGATTGTGACGATGACATGATCGGCAAGCTCCTGTGCCTGCCGGACAAGCTCAAGGTGCCCTCGGTGGAGCGCTCCCATTGTCATGACCAGCGCGCGCGTCCCCTCAAGTTGGGATAGTGCTTGCGCAAGTTCTTCTCGGGTATGCGTCAACTGAGGCGTAGAGTTCATATGACTTATTCTCGCCCGAAAGGCCCCCGAAACGCCATTTCGTGGGGGTCTAACGGATCACTTTTCACCCATTTCGCGCACGGCTGCGCGGATTTCCGAGGCCACCTGAGAGCTGATTCGTCCCTCAAATTCCAGTAGGTCAACGGTGTGCAGAGTCATTGCCGCGTAGGTTGAGCGTGCGTCCTCGAGGCGGTGCGCCCACTGGCCCTCCCCCGCCAAGTTTTCTTCCTTGGCTTTGATTTCTAGAACGCTCAGGTGCTCGCGAATTGTTCCGACATCGCCCCGCGGGATGGGGCCAGAAACCCCGCGGTCTCCCGCTCGCAGCGCGCGATCTAGTGCGGCCTCGCACAGGGGACGCAAGAAAGTTCCCGGATCCTCAATTCCAACGGTGGAGAGGATCTGCTTAGACTGCGCGACTACAGTGGCAAGGAAATTTGCACCGTGATTCAACGCAGCGTGGTAGACCCCACGATCTTCCTCCGCGATCTCAAAAGGCTCACCACCCATTTCAACGACTAGCGCTTGGGCAATGGGCAAGGCAATTGCTGGAGCAGTCACTGCAAAGGGTGTCCCCACCAAACGTGGAACGTCAACAGAGGTCCCCGTGAAGGTCATTGCCGGATGAATTGCCAAGGGAATTGCCCCCATACCCGAAGCGGGGCGCAGAATGTCAATTCCGTGCGCCCCCGAAGTATGCACAACCAGTTGCGAGGACTGCCAGGCACCTAATTCAGCCAGCCCCTTGACCAAACCTTCCAGCTGGTCGTCGGGAACGGTCAGAACAACCATCTGGCAACGAGAGACAATCTCTTCCACCGAAAGAATGGGAATCCCCGGCAATAGAGCATCGGCGCGCTCGCGCGATTCCTCCGAAGAAGCACTCACCCCAACAATCGTGTGTCCAACCGCTCGCAGGGCCGAGCCAATCACAGGGCCAACATGTCCCATGCCGATAATGCCGATATCAAGTCGACCGCCGCGCATATTCCGCCTTTGCTGTGGTGTCTGATGGATAGCCCTGAGAGCAAAGCCACGTCTGAATCCGCGCCCCTTGCTCGGCGCTATCTTCGCAGCTGCATCATTGGATATTAACTGTGCATCCCATTTTCTACGCGCAGCATCCATTTCTCAGGAGGCTCGCTGGCACGGTTGGCCTGCCCTTCGATGAGCAAGGTGTAAATATCTGCACCTGCCTGCGAGGCGTCTTGATGCTCCGCAATCATCTTGAATACACCGGGAACCACATCCATGTGCAGACTTGCCACACCCAGTTTGCGTTCTAGAGGACCCGATTGCACCCGAACCGACTGCAGACGTGCAATAGGTGCCCAGAGGCTCTTCCAATTCAACCAACCATCGCGGATAACGAATGTGGTCCGCGTGATTGCTCGAGCGCGGCGATGGTAGGCGAAGGGGTCCAAGCAGCGCGCTCGAGGCGACATCTGCACAAAGCCCTGCCCGCTTCCCTTTCCCGCGAGCGCAGCCTCAATAAAGGAAGGAACATCATCGACACCCAGATCGTTGAAAACCATCCACAGTGCGAATTCAACGTCTCGGCGTGTACCTACGGGAATAAGGATGTGAGAACTCTGCTGTTTGTTCGAGTCAGTGTCTTTCACACCGTAACCGGCTTGAAGAATGCTCAGGCGGTACCAACCCAGAAAACGCCAAAAGAAGGGCTGCTGAACCTGAATCGCGTGAATACGCCTCGGCGGAATGGTCTGTGCGCGCGTGCTGAGTAAACCGCGTCGCACGCGGATACCATCTGGGGAAATCGCTAGGCGGAAGTTAGCCTCAGAGGCAAAACGATTCCACTGTGCAGCGACAATCGACATTGCCACAGAAAGGAAACCACCCAATGATGCAATGGCGACAACAATGCCCTCTTGTACAGCGGCAATGCCTCCGGCGACGAGGAATGCAATCAGAAGCAAAATGGCAACGATATTGCCCAAAGACAGCATCTGCGATCCGAGCAGGCGTCCCATTGAGACCTGATAGAGCTCACGCTCAGGTGCAACCGGGATTGAAGAGGGCGCATAGACCTCTCCGGTGTAGCTGTAGTTTCCGGGAGTTTGCGAGGCCGTGGGCTGAGCAGGAGCGTAGGGATCCGCCGTTGCAGCTGGGTACCCGCTCTGGGCGGGGGTGTAAGGCGACTGAGGCATCGTCCCCATTGCCGAGGCCTCGGGGGAAGTTTGTGCTTCTACCCTCAGCCCTGCGGCACGAGCGAGGATTTCTCCGCGTAGAGCTTCAAGTTCGGAGACCTTGAGGTAACCGATGGTGATGTTGGAGGAGGAACCACCAGCAACTTCGACATCTAGCTTGCCCAAGCCAAGAATTCGTGCAAGGACCGGCTGGGAGATATCAACGGCCTGAATACGGTCCAAGCGCGCATGGCGCTGCTGACGCTTAAGAATCCCACGGCGTGACCACACTGCAGTTTCCGTGACTGCAAAGGCCAGGGACCACCACTGGAGAAAAACAAAACCAACCAGGACGGCAATGACAATCAGTGCGCTCCCCACCAAATAAAAGAAACGCTCCGAAAGGAAAGGGAGAGGATACTCAGAACGCAGCATTTCCTGGATTTCACTGAAATTGCGATAAGTAGCAAAGGCAAAACCTGCCACCAGGATTTGCCAGATCTCCAGAAGAGGCGTGATGACGTGGACGCGGCGCCACAGCGAGGGATCAACCCCTTGGTCCGCTGCATACACGTGTTGAGAAGAACTCATGCTCACAGCCCTGCCATCTCAGCGCTTCCACGCTGGGCGAGTTGGTCGCGCAGACGGGCAGCATCCTCAGAGGGGATCCCCTGAACAAAGGCACGAGTAGAGACCGAGGCCGTATGAATGATCACCGTGGAAATACCAAAGAAGCGAGAAACGGGGCCTTCTGAAATATCAACGTACTGAATGCGGCCGTAAGGAACGATTGTCATCGAGCGGAAGAAAGCACCTCGACGAATGAGGAAATCATGCTCACCTTGCGCCCATGCGAAATTACGTACTTGCCGGCCGATAATCCACATCATGTAGAGCCATCCGGCACTTAATCCAGCGATGATCCCAAAACCCCACTCTCGTGGAAAATCTGGTGCCATCACCATGCCAACCGATACCGCAGCAACACCGATGACAAAGTAAACACTGACGTTCAGCCGCCGCACCACGGCAAGCGAGCGTTTAACCGGATTAAAGGTCACGCCTTGGGGTTCAAAAAGACTTTGCGAGCTGGATTGAGTCATGCTTGCATTATCTCCCTTTCAATACCTTTTTCATGCGGATTCTCAGAAAAACAATTTCACACAGCAGGCATTCAGGATACATTCAGCTATCTCACTCAAAATGTTGACTATGACGGAATTTGAAAACACTGGAGAAGCACGACTTCTTGTCGTTGACGATGAACCAAATATTCGCGATCTTCTGGCCTCATCTCTGCGATTTGCTGGCTTTGATGTCATTACGGCAGAAGACGGAGCATCTGCTTACCACCAAGCTCAGGAAGAACGCCCCGACCTGATCGTTCTGGATGTCATGCTCCCCGACATGGACGGCTTCACAGTGACTCGTCGCCTGCGCGATGCAGGTATCACCATCCCCGTCCTTTTCCTGACAGCTCGCGATGATATGCGCGACAAGATCCAGGGACTCACCGTCGGCGGCGACGATTACGTCACGAAGCCTTTTGGCCTTGAGGAAGTCGTCGCACGTATTCGTGCCGTTCTGCGCCGTACGCTGGGCGAGAGCGGCGACGATGGCAAGCTGCGCGTCGCTGACCTTGTCATCGACGAAGACGCACACGAAGTCACTCGCGCTGGAGTACCGATCGACCTGTCCCCCACCGAGTTCAAGCTTCTGCGCTACCTCATGATCAACCAGGGACGAGTCGTTTCCAAGATGCAGATCCTCGATCACGTCTGGGAATACGACTGGGATGGCGAGGTCGCAATCGTCGAATCTTATATTTCCTACCTGCGTCGCAAGCTGGCCGTCGAAGGCGCCAGCGGCGAGCTCATTCACACCAAGCGAGGCGTTGGATACATCCTTCGAGACGATAACTAAAAAATGTACCCACGCGGTGTAGTACGCAGATTCTGGTCGTCACGTTCGTTGACGGCCAGAATTGTTGCGCTCACTGCACTTCTTCTCTCCCTTGGACTTTCCCTTTCAGCAACGGTGATGATCGGCCTCTTGCAGCGCCACCTCATTGCCCAAGTCGATGACCAACTCTCATCAACAGTTCTGTCATTGGCCCCCAAGGCCATTGAGAACCCCCAAGAGCTGGCCCAAGAGCCCAACCTCCCCACCCTCTACTACCTCAACATCCAACGAGCCAACGAAGAAGACGTCACGCTGCTCTCGGCCTCGACACGCGACCACGCGGGTAAACCGCTGATTCCGGAGCTTCTCAAGCCAGGTCAATCCGCGCAGACGGCTACCGGCTGGACTGACCCCGTTACTGTCGAATCAACGAAGAAGGGATCTACATGGCGCGTGATTATTGTTCCCATTACGCGCAGTGGCGATATCACCCCAACGGGCAGGCTCACCGTCGCGCTTCCGCTCAACGACGTAAAATTCACCATTCAAAATATGGCTGGATACGTTGCGACGACGGCAATTGCGATCATCGCCATCGGCACCGGCCTGGCGACCTACCTAGTCCGGCGCGCGCTTCTTCCTCTGCGCGGAATCGAGACGACTGCTGGGAAGATCGCCGCTGGCGACCTCACCCAGCGTGTTCCATTCGCTCCGCCTTCAACGGAAGTCGGTTCGCTTTCGAACTCATTGAACTCCATGCTGAGCCAGCTGGAGCAGTCATTCGCAGCGCGCGAAGAATCTGAGCGCAAGATCCGTCGCTTCGTTTCCGACGCTTCGCATGAACTACGCACTCCCCTAGCCGCAATTTCCGGTTACTGCGAGCTCTACTCAATGGGTGGCGTTCCGGCAGAGCGCACCGGCGAAGTCATGGGACGCATTCGATCCGAATCAACTCGCATGGGTTCATTGGTTGAGGACCTTTTGACCTTGGCTCGCTTAGACGAGGGCCGGCCGCTAGAAATCGTGGACGTTGACGTGATCGCGATGCTTCGCAATGCGCGCTTTGATCTTCAAGCCCTCGATCCCACTCGCCAGGTCAAGATTCTGGGGATCAATGACCAGCCGATTCCACAAGCCGTATGGATTCAGGCCGACCGTGACCGCCTGCAGCAGGTGCTCACAAATATCATCGGCAACATTGTGCGTTATACCCCGCGTTCAACACCGGTTGAGATTGCGGTAAGTCAGAATCCCACTTCTGTTCTGATGGAATTTAGGGATCACGGACCTGGAATTGCGAAGGAAGACTATGAAAAAGTTTTCCAGCGCTTCTATCGAACAGAAAGCTCGCGTGCCCGCTCGCTGGGTGGCTCCGGATTGGGCCTTTCCATTGTGTCCTCAATCATCTCGGCACACGGCGGTCACGCACAGCTGGCAAAGACCACGGGCGGTGGTCTTACCGTCAAGATCGATATGCCAATCGTGCAGTCCAAAGAACGCATGAAGGCGTAAACTGACGAAATTCGGTCTTCGCCACTTCCTTTCCACGTCGAATGTCTTGCGAATCTCAACTACCAAAGCACCACTGTTTTTCCTTGAGAATGACGCAGAAAACCGCTGGGAATTAAGTGATCACGCGCTGCATGGCCTCTGCGAATCCTTCGCTGAGAGGGGAAGCTCCGTGCCAAGCGCCCAAAAAGTGGCTAGCATTGCCAAGTAACATTGTCAGACTAGGAGTGAGCGCGCATGGGTGCCGATGCACCTCAGTGGCTTTTTAGTTCCTTCGTGGACGCGATGCAAGAAATTGGGGCAAGCGCTCCGATTCCCCTTCTGGAGGCTGAAGCTCGCGATTTGATCTCGCGCTGGAATGCCAAGGGACGAATCCTTCACAATACCCGCCATCTCATCAAGACTTTGGCGCGTATCGACGAGATTGCCTCGACAGCACACGATCCTGAAGTTCTGCGGGTTGCACTGTGGTATCAAGGAGCGGTTCTTAACCGTAGTTTCGATGTTTTCCAACGCGGAACCGACAGCGATGAACAGGAATTCTCTGCGCTGTACCACGCACGTTCTCGCATGGAAACACTGGGGCTGAGCGAAGACGTTATTTCTCGCATTCAAGAGCTCATGATGGCGCTTTTCACGCACCGCGCGGACCCTTCTGACATGGATGCTCAAGTTCTCATTGATGCCGACTTAGGAATGCTGGCAGCTAGCCCTCAGGACTTTAAACGCTTCCGCGAATCATTGCGCGAAGAATGCCCTGATTTATGCGATACGGATTACGTACGCGCACGCCGCCTGGCAATTAAGAAGATTTTGGCACGCGAGCAGATCTTTCATTCACCGCTTGCACTTGCATGGGAAGAAACTGCACGAGCTAATCTCGAGGCCGAAAGTGCCAAGCTCGCTCGAGTTCTCAAAGCATGCGCCCCCGATGCCGATCTCAATGAGTCCGAAAAAGATTTTGAGCCAGAGGAACACCAGGAGACACTCTCATCGGATACTCCTGCCTCTGGGACGATGATTATCCGGCGCCGTCACCTCAACATTAAGAGTCATGCTGAACCTTTCGACTCCGTCGATACCCCGAGCGTTCCTAGCGAATCTTTGCCTTCCGCTGTTGTTGAGCTTCCAAAGTCAACCCTTTCCGTTGATTCCGATGAGTTTGCCACTGACGAGGCCGCTGGCGTACCTGTGACGCCCGCTTCCCTTGGCAGTGGGGCTGAGGCTTCAGTCTCCGCTCAGGCTCCTTCCAATGCCACATCTGATAGCGCGGAGGAGTCAGCGGGGGATACTGTGCCCGTATCACCAACCCTTCCTCCAGAAAACACTGAGACACCTGCTCTGGGGATTCCAAGCGGAGAGGCAGCTCCCACGCCCTCTGGCATGGCAGAACCTTCTTCTCAACATGTTTCTCTGCCCAGCACCGTCCACACCCCTCTGCCGGGTATTGCAGCAGAAAGTCCTTCGCGTAGATCTGCTGTTGATGATGACGACACTTCTTCTTTGGAGTCAGCGTTGGATGACTTGGACATTCCAACTCCTCCCCCACTGTCCTAAATCCTTAAGGTTGAATCATCGTATTCATCCACCGTGTCAGATTGAACCGTTTTTTGCACAGATCGCCTCATCTGCACGGTGACGTCATTTCTCTCTTCCTAGGCTGTGAACACCCATTCACCCAGCCTAGGAGGGCACAATGACCGCGTTTTCCGTCGACTCCGCACACATCGCTTCATGCGCCTCGCGGATCCAAATTACCTGCGACTCAATTCGAAGCGAAGTCTCAGCACTCATGAACGAATTACTGGCGCTTAAAGATACTTGGCAAGGCGGCGCCTCTGCGCAATTCTCCGATTCTGTTACTTCTTGGCAGCTCACCCAAGCTCAAGTTGAAAGCTCCCTAGACCAGATCTCAGGCTCACTTTCACATGCGGCTCAGGTCTACGCAGATGCTGAAGCACAGAGCATCGGGCTCTTCGCACACTAGAAAACTGCCCTAGTCAATGTGAGCGCCTAATAAATGCCTGTGGGGGGCGCGCACGAAGCGCGCCCCCCACAGGGACATTCGTTAGGAATGTTCTCTAATCCCTAAAGGATCAGTACATTCCGCCCATTCCACCGTCAGCAGGTGCTCCTGCCGGTGCCGGAGGCTCAGGCTTGTCGGCAACAACGGCCTCGGTGGTCAGGAACATACCTGCGATCGAGGCTGCGTTCTGCAGAGCGGAGCGGGTGACCTTGACCGGGTCGGAGATACCCTGGGTCATCAGGTCGCCGTACTCACCGGTTGCAGCGTTCAGACCGAAGCCGGGCTCCATCTGAGCAACACGGTCAGCAACAACGCCACCTTCAAGGCCAGCGTTCTCAGCGATCTGCTTGAGCGGTGCGGAGACGGCCTCGCGAACGATGTTCACGCCGGTTGCCTCATCGCCGCTGAAGTTCAGCGAGTCAAGAGCCTTGGACGCTGCCTGAATCAGTGCAACACCGCCACCGGCAACCAAGCCCTCTTCAGAGGCTGCGCGAGCGTTACGGATCGCGTCCTCGATGCGGTGCTTACGTTCCTTGAGCTCAACCTCGGTTGCAGCACCGGACTTGATGACTGCCACACCGCCGGAGAGCTTTGCCAGACGCTCCTGGAGCTTCTCGCGGTCGTAATCGGAATCGGTGGTCTCGATTTCCTTACGCAGCTGGCGGATGCGTGCCTGGATGTCATCCTTTGCGCCCAGTCCGTCAACGATGGTGGTTTCGTCCTTGGAGACGATGACCTTGCGTGCACGGCCGAGATCCTCAAGGGTGGCGTTCTCAAGAGAGAGGCCGACGGTCTCGGAGATCACTTCACCAGCGGTGAGGATTGCAACGTCCTTCAGCATGGCCTTGCGGCGATCGCCGAAGCCGGGAGCCTTGATGGCGACAGACTTGAAGGTGCCACGGATGTTGTTGACAACCAGGGTTGCCAGGGCTTCGCCCTCAACGTCCTCGGCAATGATAAACAGCGGCTTGCCGGTCTGCATGACCTTTTCCAGGACAGGCAGCAGTTCCTTGGCGTTGGTGATCTTGGTGTCGACCAGCAGGATGTAGGGATCCTCGAGGACAGCTTCCTGGCGATCTGCATCGTTAACGAAGTATGCAGAGAGGTAGCCGCGCTCGAAACGCATACCTTCGGTGGTCTCAAGGGTGGTGTCGAAAGAGTTCGTCTCTTCAACGGTCACAACACCTTCGGAGCCAACCTTCTCGAAGGCCTGAGCAATGAGCTTGCCGATCTCGGGATCGTTTGCGGAGATCGAGGCGGTGGCAGCGATCTGCTCGGTGGTCTCAACAGGCTTGGAATCCTTGTGCAGCTGGGCAACGATTGCCTCAACGGCGCCATCAATGCCGCGCTTCAGGGCAATGGGGTTCGAACCGGCTGCGACGTTACGCAGACCCTCACGGACCAGTGCCTGTGCCAGAACGGTAGCGGTCGTGGTGCCATCACCTGCGACGTCATCGGTCTTCTTGGCAACTTCCTTGACCAGTTCTGCACCGATACGCTCGAAGGGATCTTCGAGGTCGATTTCCTTAGCAACGGAGACGCCATCCTTGGTGATAGTGGGGGCACCCCACTTCTTGTCGAGGACGACATTACGGCCCTTGGGGCCCAGGGTGACCTTAACGGTGTCGGCGAGGAGGTTCAGACCGCGCTCCATGCCGCGGCGTGCCTCCTCATCGAAGTGAATGAGCTTCGTCATGTTCTTCTATCCTTCCGCGATGCGGATTGGACCGATGCCCGCGACGGACGACTCAGGTAACTCCTAAGCCTCACCGGCCTTAGTGCTTATCACTCGGCACTCCCGAGTGCTAAATCCAAGTCTGGCACTCTCAGCCTCAGAGTGCAAGATGGGCAGTTTGGAGTTCGCTGAAAAAGAAAAACCCCGGTACCAAGTACCGGGGAGAAGCTCCCGCGACTGGATTCGAACCAGTAACCGTCCGATTAACAGTCGGATGCTCTGCCGTTGAGCTACGCGGGAAAGCGACAAAAAGAAATAGTACCGATGAAGCGGGCCAAGAGCAAATCCGAGAGCATCCTGTGCTCATGGCCTGCCTCACACACCAATCACTTCCATTCGGGTTTGTCAGTATCAACACCGCTCTGACGAGCAACGTGCTCAATTGCAGATGCGAGCCACTGAGCAAAACCGTCAAGCTGCGAGTCGTAGTGCGAGCGGAAACGCTCATCGTGAATGTAGGAACGTGAAATCACGTAGTGCTTTGCGGGAGTCACCGGGAAAAACTCGCTGAGCAGTTCCCGATGCAAGGCAACAAGAGCTGCCGCCTCCTCACTATCGGGGGCAATGCCCTTGCGAATGGCTGCGATCATGTCCTTCTCGACCTGCTGGAACCGGTCAGCATTTCCCTGCCAGTCCGCCGCGCTCCACGACGCAGTGCGGCGCTGAGATTCCTGCCAGTCGTCACTGTCACCGTAGAGTTGTTCAGCTTCCTCCTGATGCGCGGCAAAGTCAGCATCTCCAAGGATTGCTCCAACTTCTTCCACGCTGAGAGAATTTTCGTTCATTGCGTCCTCCAATAAGGTATCGATTGCTGCGATCATCTTGTCCGTCTGCTGGCGATGGGCAATAAGGCTCTCACGCTGACGTTTGAGGTGCACAATCGCAGAGTCATCGGAATCAAGGAGTGCCTTGATGTCCCCCAGCTTCATTCCCGTCGCTCGATAGATGATGATCCTTTGGACCCGAGCACAGTCCTCGACCGAGTAGAGCCGGTAGTTTGACCAGCTCCGTTCGGCGGGAGCAAGGAGCCCTTGTGCCTCCCAGTGGTGAAGCGTTCGCACAGTCACCGAAAAGCGCTCAGCGACCTCACCAACGGTGTAGAGATTCTTGTCATCGCTCATGTCAATCATTGTGAAGTCTCACGTCACGTCATGGTCAAGTCGAATGCGCAGCAGGGTGCGACGGCAGGGCCTGGCCGGGCTTCGAGCCGACGCGCCGAGCGAAAGCTCAGGGCGCGGACGGCGAGCGGGCGGGCCGTCGCACGCGGCTGCGGACGCTGATTAGGAGGCCGTCGCACGCAACTGCAGACAACAAGAGGGCGACCGCGGCTCACGGCGCGGCGTGAAACGCAAAGCGGAAACCCCGCCCTGCCGCAGCAGAACGGGGTTTCACAGCCCATGACGGGCGAAAGTCTGAATGAATCAGACGGGGAAAGTCACTTAAGGGTGACCTTGCCGCCGGCCTCTTCGATCTCAGCCTTGGCCTTCTCGGCGTCTTCCTTCTTGGCGTTCTCGAAGATGGTCGAGGGGGCGCCGTCAACCAGGTCCTTGGCTTCCTTGAGGCCCAGGCCGGTCAGAGCCTTGACGGCCTTGACGACGGCGATCTTCTTGTCGCCTGCGGACTCGAGGACAACCTCGAACTCGTCCTTCTCTTCAGCTGCGGGAGCATCGCCTGCTGCAGGAGCAGCAACGGCAACGGCTGCGGGAGCAGCAGCGGTGACGTCGAAGGTCTCTTCGAAGAGCTTCACGAAGTCGGAGAGCTCGATGAGGGACATTTCCTTGAAAGCTTCGATGAGCTCGTCGTTGGAGAGCTTAGCCATGATTGGCATCCTTTCGATTTTGGCCTGCTACGTGAGCAGATTGTGGATGTGATCGCAAAGGCGAGTGCCTTCGCGGGCCTGTCACGTCAGGCCGCTTCGCCCTGCTTTTCACGCAGAGCATCGATGGTGCGCACCGCCTTGGACGGAAGCGCGTTGAAGGCGTATGCCGCCTGAGAGATCTTCGCCTTGAGGGCGCCTGCAGCCTTGGCCAGCAGGACCTCGCGAGACTCGAGATCGGCAAGCTTCTTGACAGCCTCAGCGGAGAGCTGTGCGCCCTCCATAGCACCGGACTTCAGTACCAGCTGAGGATTCTCCTTGGCAAAATCACGCAGCGTCTTGGCAGCCTCAACGGGCTCACCGGTGACGAAAGCGATAGCGGTCGGGCCCTTCAGGTCGGCCTCGAGGAAATCGAGACCAACTTCGCGAGCCGCCAGGATCGCCAGCGTGTTCTTTGCCACGGCGTAGGTCGCATTGCCAGCCAGGCCGCGACGCAGCTGCTTGAGCTGGCCGACGGTCAGGCCGCGGTACTCGGTCAGCAGGACAGCGTCGGCTGCGCGGAAACGCTCCACGAGCTCGGCAACTGCTGCCACCTTGTCGGACTTCGCCATGGTCCTCCTTTCAAAAATTCACCGCCGGACGCACGAAAAAGCCCGGCACGCAGGAAAGCGGCCGGGCTCAAATGAAACCCACTTCAAAAGAAGTCACTCACCTGCGTCGGAAGCTTTCGCACTTGGAATCCACCGAGGTGGATGACCGACGGTCTTCGGCAACGAGTAGCTTAACACGCATCGCAGTAGGGGTTCCAGCTCTGGAAGTGTGTATCAGCACACGCGCACGCCTACACGAGTCGCCATCCCGCCGCCCGCGAGCGAGCCTCCCAGAACCCTCGGTATTGTCCTTCGGTTTCCGCGAATAGCTGCGAATGGGTACCGATTTGCACAACACGCCCATTCTCGTCGAGGACGACAATCTGATCAGCAGCCGTGATCGTATCAAGCTTGTGAGCAATAACGACGAGCGATGCATTACGTCGCAATGCATCCATCGCTGCGGTGACACGATGTTCATTCTCGGGGTCAAGGGCACTGGTAGCCTCATCGAAGAGGACGATAGGCGCACCCTTAAGGAGCGCACGGGCAATCGATACGCGTTGGCGTTCACCACCGGAAAGAGCCCGTCCTGCCTCACCGACACGAGTTTTCCACCCGAGTGGCAGGCGCGCGACAATTTCATCGACGCCGCTCAGACGTGCAGCTTCCTCTACCTCGGCGTTACTCGCTCCAGGGCGGCCGATCCGAACATTCGCTTCAAGGGTATCGTCGAAAAGATAGACATCTTGGAAAACCAAAGAAAGTTGTGCCATCAATTCCGCCGGATCATACTGGCGAACATCACGGCCTCCCACGCTCACCGTGCCACTATCCACGTCATAGAAACGTGCAATCAGACGGGCAATCGTCGTCTTCCCGCAGCCTGAAGGACCGACAATAGCGGTCATCGTGCCCGGCTCAACTCGGAAGGAAACGTCGCGCAAAACTGGGTGATCGGCCTCGTATGAGAAGGAGACACGATCGAGTGCAACGGACGAACTCGACGCGGACTGGACGCTCGGGCTCGAATCATCCGATAGGACAGGAAGTTCGGGCGCGGAAAGAATTTCATGGGCGAGATCAAGGACCGGGCGACGCGTTTCGAAAGCAGAGGCAAGCGCGCCGATATCGACAAGGATCTGCGTAAAGCGCAAAAGCAAACCAATTGCGACAACTGCCTCGATTGCACTTACACTTCCCCAGACGGCAAGCACACCGATTGCGCTAATCAGAGAAACAACAACAACCTGCGCAGCCATACCATTGACAATTTGTCCCACCGTCTCTCTGACCAAAGAACGCCTTGCGGCCACTCCATACGACTTTTCAGCCTGTTGAAGCGGCTCATAAGAGGCCGATCGACCACAGGCACGCAATGCTCCCTGCTTGGTCGCATATTCAACGATGCGGTGCGACAGCTCTTGGGCAGGAGGTTCTTTCAACGCAGAGCCTGAAAGCAGGCAACGACGCGCAACCCACACTCCCCCGCCAACAATGGGGATCGCAGCTAGGCAGGCGACTCCAAGCATCGGGGAGAAGAGTGTAATCCCTGCCAGCATCGTCAGTGAGGTCACAATCGCGGCGATCAAAGGCGAGTACATATGGGCGAAGATCTCGCCAAGCATCATGAGCTCTCGGGATACTAGACGCGAGGTCTTCCCAGCTGTGTCTGCGCGGAAAGCACCAAGAGGAAGAGAAGCGATCTTATTTCCGATCGCACGGTGCATATTCGTCAGGAAATCGAAGGCCACGACGTAGGAGCGCATGGCCAACACATACTCCAAGACAAACGAGGCCACAGCACAGACCGCAAGCACAATCAGCCACCCGCGCAGACTCATTCCCCACGCCGCTTCCCCTGAAGTCAGAGCAATCGCAGCTGGAATGAATGAAATCAGGGAGAAACCCCGAACGACACCAACGACGCAGGATAAGTACATCACTTGACCGAAGCCGACGCGCCCCTCAGCAGAAAGCGGCTCACGCAGGCGAGAGATCAGGCTGAACATCTCAGTGTCCTTTCACTGTTGCAGAGAGCTCGCGCATATACGGATGCTCCGCGAGTTCGTCGGGTGTGCCTCGCGCGATAAGTCGACCTGCCTCAAGGATGGCAACCTGATCAACGCCAATAATCGAAGCGGCCCGGTGGGCGATCACCAGAACTGTTTTTCCTCGAACGAGGCGGGTAAGTGCAGCTTGGATCTCAGCCTCAGCTTCGGGGTCCGTAAAGGCTGTGGCCTCGTCGAGCACAAGGATGGGCGCGTCGACAAGAAGTGCGCGCGCAATGGCAATGCGTTGGGCTTGGCCACCCGAAGGATGGGCGTCCTCCCCAATAACTGTGTTGAGGCCTCGAGGCAGGGAGTGCAGATAGTCGTCAATACGGGCAGCGGCAGCGGCTGCGCAGATCTCCTCATCACTAGCTCCTGGCTTACCTAGTGCTATGTTCTCGCGCAGGGATATATCAAGAAGCTGCGGATCTTGAAGAACAAAGGATACGTGCTTATAGAGGACGTCAGGAGCAATGGCTCGCACATCGACACCTCCGATACGTACGCTTCCTTCATCCGGGTCAGCGAAACGTGCAACCAGTGTCGCCAGGGTGGATTTTCCAGAACCTGATGCCCCAACAAGAGCCGTTACTGTTCCTTGCGGGACTGTCAGGCTGACCTCATCAAGAGCAAGCGTCGAGCCATAAGAGAAAGAAACGTTATCGATTTCAATGTCAGCTCCCTGCGGTTCCTCACTCCCATCGGTCGGAAGCGGGGGTACAGAAAGCAGATCGACAATGCGCAGTGCGGCTGCGCCAGCGATCTGATAGGACCAAACCGTTGATCCAAGTACCTCAATTGCGGCAGGAATGACAAGGGCGATCAACGCGCAGGTAATAACTTGCACAGGGCTCACGATGCCAGCAGTCGCCAGCGCCGAGCCTCCAGCCGTTGAAATCAGGAGGATCATGGACGGAGAGACCGCCGCCTGCCCTAGCGCGGACCCCTTGAGCAAGGGACCACACCACGCGAGATAAAATTTCGCGAAATCCTCGGACGCACGAGCAAATCGTTCATGTGAGCGCCCAACAGTTCCAAACGCCTTGACGACGCTAATACCCGAAACAAACTCGACCATAGTCGCCGAGACACGCGTGAGGTAGCGGTCCATCTCGGCGGTTTTCTCGCCCATATCTCGCATCATCCAGGCATTAATGAGGGCATAAATCGGCAAGGTGGCAATTGAGAGCAGACCCAAACGCCAATCAACGATAAATGAGTAGATCAGCAGGGACACGGGTGCGCTGACAGCGGCAGCAGATTCGACTGGAGCGTGAGCGATGACAGTGTGGACATCGTGGGTATCGTCCTGGATTGCCTTGCGCACAGCCCCCGAATTCGTCGAGGTAAACCACGCGAGGGGCGCCCCAGCAAGCACCTTCACCATGCGCATGCGCACGAAGTGGCCAAAGCGCACATCCGCGAAATGGGTGACAGTAAGCGCAAGGAAGTAAATGCCATAGCGCGTACCAAATGCTCCAAGGAGCCACATGAGAAGGTGGATGACCTCACCACGATCAGGTGAAACGCCCAAGCGTGCCGCCGCCAGAAGCACCTCACCAAGCTGGACGAGAATGACATAGGGAGCGACCGCAAGCGCACCGTAGAGCACTCCGAGTACCTGTGCGAGGGTCATAGATCCACGAATAGGAGCGGTCAGTTCTTTGAACGCCTTTTGCCCCGCCCTGTGCGCAGCGCGAGAATCCTCAATTTTTACTTCAACACTGGATGGCAGCTGTTCGCTCTCGTCTGTTATCTGTTCCTCAGCACTAACAGTCATCATTGATCTCCTTCGTTGGAACCAGCATCACGTATCGGCGTGAGTGTGATGAGCCGATCTGCGCACGCCGAAGCGAACTCACCGTCGTGGGTGACAACGATGACGGTCGCCCCTTCGTCGGCAATTCGTCGCAACGTTGCGGTAATTGAGCCTAGGTGTCTGGCATCGACTCCCGAAGTTGGTTCGTCGAGGATGACAACGGGACGTCCGGTCGCTCGTGCCGCCGCGATGACGAGGCGCTGTTTCTGTCCTCCCGAGAGGCTCAGTGGGTGCCTATCCCCCAGGTGCGCGAGGTCAAAGTCAGCCAGGAGCTTCTCCCCTGCCTCGCCGCTCGCTTCGGATGCCCCAATTGTGAGTTCTCCGGCAAGAGTGTCGGAAAAGAGCTGCCGCCCAGTGTCCTGCATGACAAGCGCGCAGGCGAGCCTGCGCTGACGACAACTCACCTCCTGTCCGTCCAAGGTGATCGTCCCGGAAGCGGGAGCGGCCAACCCACACAGCACACGCACCAGAGTCGTCTTACCAACGCCATTCACGCCCGCGATGCAAGTAATTTCTCCTGCGTAGAAGTCAGCATTAAAACCACTAAAAACGGGGGTTTTTCCATAGGAGAAGGCCAGGTTCCGACACGACAGGCGCGCTTCCTTACCGGGAGCGGCGACTCCCGCTTCCCCTCGCGAGGCCACCCAGGCCTCGGGCGGTCCAGGGTCCACCAGGGTACGCAAGCCGAAGGACTTCCGCTGGCCATCGCTCATCGAATAAAACTGGTCCCCGCTCCAACGATGCGTAACCGCGCCCTCCTCCATGAGAAGAACCTGGTCGGCCAGCCCTCTCAGAAAATGAAGGCGGTGCTCGACAACGACGATAGTCATCCCCTGTTCTTTGAGGATCTCAAGTGCATGTCGCACGTCCGCGATGGCGTCGGGGTCTAAATTCGAGGTCGGTTCATCGGCGAGGAGGACCGGAGCGCCGGATGCCAACGCGCACGCAAGAGCTACCTTCTGAAGCTGTCCACCCGACAGGGTCGAGAGCTTGCGATCCATCAAATGCGCGATGCCCATGAGGTCGGCGGCGCTTTCGCTGCTCTCGATCAGGGCCTCGCGGTCCCGACCGTAGTTTTCCCCGCAGAATGCCAGTTCCTCGGCGACTGTGTCGCAAAAGAACTGGGTGCGGGGGTTCTGAAAGACCGATGAGCATAGGTGGCCAACCTCGGTCAGAGGAACATCGCTGAGATCACGTCCACTGATGCGCACCGCACCTTCCAGCTGCCCCGGAGTCATTTGCGGAACGAGGCCGGTCAGTGCCCGCATGAGAGTCGACTTCCCGCAGCCTGAGGAGCCGCACACGAGGGTGAGGCTGCCCCGCCGGGCGGATAGATCCACTCCGGTGAGGGCATCGACGCGGTCCCCCGTCAGTTCGCTGACGTAAGAGAAGGACAGAGATTCAACCTCAATCACGGCAAGACTCCCAAATAAGCGCAGAACTCAATGGCGATAACGCCGGCGACGCAGCCGAGGACAAGCACATCCCAGGAGGTGACCCGCAGCCGCGTGAGCGATGTAGGACGCGAGGAGCCACCCAAGCCTCGAATGACGCTTGAGGCGGCTAAATCATCGGCTACGCGCGCGATGGAGGATAACAGGGGAACGAGGAAGCACTCGGCAATGACGAGGGGGTGACGAAAGGCGCCACGAATCCTCAAGTCGACGCCGCGCATCTCCATCGCCTCACGGATCGCGACGGCCTCGGCCCCCACCGTCGGGAGGACACGGAAGGCGACAACGAGGGCGTCGACAAACACCCGCGGAAGGTGAACCGATCGCAGCGCCGCTTTCATCTGACCGATTCGAGTCGTGCGATAAACGTAGAGGGCGAGGCCGAAACCCGCAGAGAAACGTGCGAACCAGTACATGATCGCGCTGCACGTGCCAACCGCCAGTACCACTCCCCGTGGTGCACCCATACCCTGCAGCCATGCAACAAGGAATGGCGAACCCACACTGCACGCGTCGCAGACAAGGCACCACGTGGCCACACGGGCAGCCGTCCCACCGCTAACCTCCCACGCAAGGGCGGCTACAGCGAGTGCCTGCACCGCCAGAAGAGTGGATGTGGGGCTCGCTCGCATAACGAGCGCATTGAGGATGAGGAGGGCTAGAAGCTTTGTGCGTGGGTCCAGCTTGCTTGTTGACTCGCCTGGGTTGGCCTCGGCCAGCGAGATCTCAGGCAAGGCCGGCCTTCGAGAAATGCTTGCGCAGCAAGAAACGACCAATAAGGCCACCGAGGCATGCAAAGATCATCGCTACGACAACCCACCCGCTGATGACTGCGGGGCTAAAGAGCGCTCGCATGCCGTCAGCATAGTCCTGCCCCATCTGGGACGCGACATCCGCGTAGTAGGAGTCTGGAGCAAAGAAAATCGGAGCGAGCGGGCCGATCATCCACAGGGAGAACAACATGTATGCTGCAATGTTTCGCGGGGCACTGAGATAGCCACCACTGCGGGCGATAAGGTCAGCCAGGAAACCGAGGACAAGAGCAACCGGTACGGTCACCCACGAATGTCCGGTGACAACCATCAGGAAGGCAACGACACCCGCCATGATCGTCACCGTCCCAAACATGCGCGAGCGCACCATCATGAGCATGACGACCGGCCCGTTGAGAATCAGACCAACAATCCAACCGACGAACATGAACGCCGGTCCGAAGAAGCCGAGCATTCCCGAGCACCACATGAGAATGAAATAGACAGCAGTAAAAGCGCCAATGGTGACAGCCGAGCGCGCCTTTGTGACACCCGAGCTTGAAACCTGAGTCATAATCGCGGCCTTTCACGATATAAGGTTCATTGAATAAAGCTAAGGTTAGCCTATCTTTAGAGCTTATCGAAAGACTTTATACCCAGTTTGACGTGTGCTATCTAGCAGAATGTAAAGAAACTGATAAAGCACGTGGGTCCCCACGAGCAGTGCTCGTGGGGACCCACGTGAAACGACTATCTGCCGTTAACCTCTAGTGCTTCAGGAAGCATCCTCGGAGGTCAGGGCGCGAGTCTTGGTGGCATCCAGCGGAATACCAGGGCCCATGGTCGTGGCGACCGTAGCCTTGAGGATGTAACGGCCCTTTGCGGAAGCCGGCTTCAGGCGCAGGATCTCCTCCAAGACGACAGCGTAGTTCTCGACTAGCTGCTCGGCGGTGAAGGAAGCCTTACCGACGATGAATGCCAGGTTCGAGTGCTTGTCGACACGGAACTCGATACGACCGCCCTTGATTTCCTTAACAGCCTTGGCGACGTCCATGGTGACGGTGCCGGTCTTGGGGTTCGGCATGAGGCCACGGGGACCAAGCACGCGGCCCAGACGGCCAACCTTGCCCATGAGGTCGGGGGTTGCAACGGCGACATCAAAGTCGGTGTAACCCTTAGCAACCTTCTCGATCAGCTCGTCGCCACCGACTTCGTCGGCTCCGGCGTCGATTGCTTCCTGTGCGCGCTCGCCAACGGCGAAGACCAAGACCCGGGAGGTCTTACCGGTGCCGTGCGGCAGGGAAACGGTGCCTCGGACCATCTGATCGGCCTTACGGGGATCAACACCCAGTCGCATAACAACCTCAACGGTTGAATCGAACTTGGTGACCGAGGTTTCCTTGGCCAAACGCATTGCGGCCAGGGGGCTGTACAGTTCGCCAGCGTGGATCTTCTCCGCCGCTGCGCGGTAGCTCTTAGAGCGCTTCGTCATTCTGCTTCTTCTCCTTGCAGGTGTGGGTGTCGGGCAGCGCATGCCCTACCACGGAAATTAAAGGGTCAGTCCTGAACAGTGATGCCCATGGAACGTGCGGTGCCCGCGACGATCTTGGATGCAGCATCAATGTCGTTGGCGTTGAGGTCAACCATCTTGGCCTGGGCGATTTCGCGCACCTGGTCCATGGTGATCGATCCAACCTTGGCGGTGTTCGGGGTGCCCGAACCCTTTGCAACACCTGCAGCCTTCTTGATCATCTCGGAGGCCGGAGGGGTCTTCAGAACGAAGGTGAAGGAACGATCTTCGTAAACGGTGATTTCAACCGGGACGATCGAACCGCGCTGCGACTCAGTTGCAGCGTTGTATGCCTTCGTGAATTCAACGATGTTAACGCCGTGCTGGCCCAGTGCAGGACCAACTGGCGGAGCAGGGGTCGCGGCGCCTGCAGCAATCTGCAGCTTGATGAGGCCGGTGACCTTCTTCTTCTTCGGTGCCATATTTCGGGTCTTTCTATTTCTTACTCAGCCGCGGAGACTACCGCGGCATACGTCCACGTGGGATCTGCAGGAAGAGCAACCTGCAGACAAAGTCCACCTAAACGCACGAATCTACATGATAACGCGATGTGGGTGACTCCCCAAGTCTAGGTGCTGCAGCTCACGCCGATCGAGAGATCAGCTGGCATTCACTGCATCAGCAGAAAGGGAGCACCCACGTGCGTTTCAGTGAATTTACTCTTCGATCTTTTCGACCTGATCGAAGGTGAGTTCCATGGGGGTCTCACGCTCGAAGATGGTCAGCAAGACCTTCAAGCGCTGAGTTTCAGGCATGATCTCGGAGATCACTGCGCTCATGGTGGCAAATGCACCATCGGTAACGGTGACGACCTCGCCAACCTCGAACTGAGTGTGAACTTCCTGAACGGGAGCAGGAGTGCTCTTTTCCTCAGCCGCAGCAGCCTCGAGTACGTTCGGGGTCAGCAGCATAACGACCTCGTCGATCGAGAGCGGCACGGGATTATGCTGATCACCAACGAAGCCGGTAACCGCGGGAGTTTCCTTCACAACACGGTAGGAATCTTCGTTGAAGTCCATGCAGACGATGACGTATCCGGGGATGCGCACGCGACGAACACGCTTCTTCACATTGCCGCGGTACTCCATGACGTACTCATCGGGAACCTCAACCTGGAAGATCGACTCTTCCATGTTCTGACTGGTGATGCGCTGCTCAAGGTTTGCCTTCACCTTGCGCTCGTGGCCGGAGTAGGTGTGGATGACGTACCAGTCACCGGGAGACATGTAGAGCTCACGGCGGAGCTTCTCGATGGGATCATCCTCACTCGAGGCCGCTTCCGCAGCCGCTTCCTCAACGCCAGCAATCGCTTCGCCTTCTTCAAGAGCTTCCTTGCGCTCTTCGGGGGCGTCTTCAAGGCGCTCTTCGCGCTCATCCTCGCGCTGTGCAGCGGTTTCCAGCTCACCTTCGGGGGCGATTCCACCATCAAAAGTATCGGGTTCCTGGCCCTCGATCTTGTCCTGGCTCACGGGTTTTCCTCCTGTGGTTACCGCTTGCGCGGTGCTTCACGGCCGAGCCGTAGAAGAAACCCGCCTGCATTCCTGCGGGCGGGTCACGGTTTCAGCCAAATACGATGGAACTTAGTCTACCGAATAGGAAATCAAGAATTCCAGTGAAAGCCATAACTGCGGTGACAAACACAATCACAACGATGAAGTAGGTCCACGTCTCTGATCCGCTGGGATAAACAACTTTCTTCATCTCAGCGACAACCTGAGAGACGAAAATCACCATGCGCTTGAAGATATTCGGACGCTTTTCCTGGGTCTTCTCAGAGGAGGAGGCCTTACGAGAGCGCGTTGCACTGCTCTTTGTACGATCCGCCTTGGGCGATTCGTCACGGCGAGCCTGGGATCCGCTCATCGTTCCTCCAATAGTTCTGCACCTAAGTGGCAGGGCAGGCGGGACTCGAACCCACAACCGCCGGTTTTGGAGACCGGTGCGCTACCAATTGCGCCACTGCCCTACTGCAACTCTTTAAAAAGTGTTGCCTGGTTGAGTTTAGGGGAGAACGCGTCCCATGTCCAACTCATCCGCCCGGCAATCCCCCACAGAAGCTCAAATTGTGACTCAGACCAATAAATCACTGTGACCATGTCACAATACTGATGTGGAAACTCAATCAGCTTCGCGCATCTCAACGCGCTTCGCCAATATCACCCCATCTGCAACCCTTGCCGTCGACGCTAAGGCTAAAGCGCTGAAGGCTCAGGGGCGCCCCGTCGTTGGTTTCGGCGCGGGCGAACCTGATTTCGCAACCCCCGATTACATTGTCGAGGCGGCGCTCGAAGCAGCACGCAACCCCGCGATGTACCGCTACACTCCGGCCTCGGGCCTTCCTGCACTCAAGGAAGCAATCGCGCACAAAACTCTGCGCGATTCGGGTTACGAGGTCAGCCCCGACCAGGTTTTGGTGACTAACGGTGGAAAGCAGGCGGTTTTCCAGGCCTTCGCCTCGCTGCTGAACCCCGGGGACGAGGCCATCCTCCCGACCCCCTACTGGACCACCTACCCCGAGGTGATCAAGCTCGCCGGGGCGACTCCCGTTGAGGTTTTCGCGGGCGCCGACCAGGACTACAAGGTCACCGTTGACCAACTCGAGGCCGCGCGCACCGCTCGCACAAAGCTTCTTCTTCTGTGTTCCCCGTCGAACCCGACGGGAAGCGTCTACACCCGCGAGGAGATCCGTTCGATCGGGCAGTGGGCGCTCCAGCACGGCGTGTGGGTGATTACCGATGAGATCTACGAGCACCTGCTCTACGACGGTGCACAAAGCGTGCACATCGTTGCCGAGGTTCCCGAACTTGCCGACCAGACCATCGTGTTGAACGGTGTTGCGAAGACCTATGCGATGACCGGTTGGCGTGTGGGTTGGATGATTGGTCCTCGTGATGTCATTCGCGCTGCGACGTCCTTCCAATCGCACCTGACGTCGAATGTCAACAATATTGCTCAGTGTGCGGCAATTGCTGCCCTCAACGGGCCGCTGGATGTGGTTGAGCATATGCGCGAGGCTTTCGATCGCCGCCGTCAGACCATGGTGAAGATGCTCCGCGAGATCGACGGACTCGAAGTCCCAACTCCGCGTGGAGCGTTCTACGCCTACCCCAGCGTGAGCGGACTTCTGGGCCGTTCGATTCGCGGCAAGGTTCCCACGACTTCTTCCGAGCTGGCAGATCTGATCCTCGATGAGGTTGAGGTCGCAGTTGTCCCGGGCGAAGCCTTCGGCCCCTCGGGCTTTATTCGCCTCTCCTACGCTTTGGCCGATGACGATTTGGCCGAGGGCGTGGGACGAATTCAGGAGCTTCTCTCCGAGGCTCGCTGACTCAGGGTTCCACTATGAAATCCCGCGCGGTAGGCGCATCGCTAGCCGTGCGGGATTTTTCTTACTCTTCGTCAAGTCACACCCCAATACCGCTACCCAAATGACGCCTTGAGCTGTCACAATTGACATATGGACCTTTCAACTCGGCGCACTCACCTCGATCAGCCTCGCGGGCATGTCCTGATTGCCCATGGTTACGGCGAGCATTCGGGACGTTTTGAAGGACTCAGCACCGCTCTCCTCAACGCAGGCTACGATGTGTCCACTTATGACCACTACGGCCACGGCACTTCCCCCGGGCCTCGCGCTCAGGTCGACGTCGGTGCGTTGATCAAGGACCACATCAGTGCTCGCCGAGAAGTTTTGGCCGATTCCCGTTTCGATGAGCTCATTCTTTTCGGGCATTCAATGGGGGGTCTCATCACTGCGGCCTCGGCTTTGATCTCACAGCGAGGCATTCGCTGTATGGTCCTCACTGGGCCCGCTTTCATCCCGCTTCCTCAGCTTCCCGCGCCGGTGGTTGGTGGCCTCGGGAAACTAGCTCGCTACCTGCCGGGAGTGCAGATTCCGGCGGCCCAGTCCACACCCGAGCATTCTTTACTTTCGCGCGATCCCAGCGTTCAGGAAGCCTTCGATGCCGATCCGCTCAACTACCATGGCGCTCCCCCGCTTCTGACGGCCTCAACCATGGTGATTCAAGGCAAGAAGGCACTCGAGCACGCGGATCGCCTGACCTGCCCCACGCTGATTTTCCACGGTGGCGCCGATGAGCTCACCTCGCCGGAGGGCTCTGCAGAGTTTGTTGCGCGCGTGCTCGAGGCTCACCCCGGTGCGGATATTCACCTGCGTGTCATCGATGGGGCCTGTCACGAGGTTCTCAACGAGCCTGAGAAGGCCATGGTCCTGCGCGACTTGCTCCTGTGGGTCGAGAAGCACTGATGGAGCAGCGTCAAGCATCTCGCCAGCTTTCGTTAACGGTTCCAGCGCCAACTCCTCCCGGGCGCCGGTCGCTGTCCGCCCTACCAAAGGCGCACCTGCACCTGCACTTCACGGGTGCCATGCGGCCCACCATGATGGTGGAGATGGCGCGCACGCAGGGAGTGCGCCTCCCCCTCACCTCCTGCACATCGACGCGGCCTCTATGCCGGCCGACGGGCGCGGGTGGTTCCGTTTCCAGCACGCCTACGACTCGGCGCGTCACCTCGTCCGCTCCGAGGCCGCGTGGCCAACACGTCGGGCGAGCTCGCCGACCTGATCCTCGACGAGGTCGAGGTCGCGGCGGTCCCGGGCGAGGCCTTCGGCCCCTCCGGCTTCCTGCGCTTCTCCTACGCCCTGGCCGACGATGACCTCGTCGAAGGCGTTGGTCGTATCCAAGAACTCCTGTCAGAAGCCCGATAGACCAATTACATGCGACTGAAGTTCCGCGCGGTGAGTGCTTTTGTGCCACCGCACGGGCTTTTATGAACGCGCTGTCAAAAAGCGTGCAGTAGTGCTACCCAAAGTGTGTCCCGAGCTGTTACAATTGACATATGGACATCGCGACGCGGCGAACACAACTCGACCAACCCAATGGACATGTCCTTGTTGCCCACGGTTATGCTGAGCATTCGGGACGTTTTGAAGGTCTGATCAATGCACTTCTCCAGGCTGGCTACGATGTGTCAACCTACGACCACTATGGTCATGGCACTTCCCCAGGCCCTCGCGCCAAGGTCGATGTCGGTCTACTGATCAAGGACCACATCGCTGCTCGCCAACAGGCTCTTCACAATTCACGCTGCGATGAATTGATCCTCTTTGGGCATTCAATGGGTGGTTTGATTAGCGCTGCTTCTGCGCTGATCTACCGCAAGGATCTGCGCTGTATGGTCCTCACTGGTCCCGCTTTCATTCCACTCCTCGAGCTTCCTAAGCCCGTGGTTGGCAGACTTGGGAAACTGGCTCGCTATTTGCCGGGAGTGCAGGTTCCGGCGGCACAGTCCATGCCCGAACATTCCTTACTTTCGCGTGATCCCAGCGTCCAGGAAGCTTTCGACGCCGATCCCCTCAACTACCACGGCGCTCCCCCGCGTCTGACGCTCTCGACCATGGTGATTCAGGGCAAGAAGACACTTGATCATGCAGATCGCCTGACCTGCCCCACGCTGATTTTCCACGGCAGCGCCGATGAGCTCACCTCGCCGGAAGGCTCTGCAGAGTTTGTTGAGCGTGTACGTCATGCGCATCCCGACGCAGATATTCACCTGCGGATCATCGATGGGGCCTACCACGAAGTCTTGAATGAGCTTGAGAAGGATATAATCCTACGCGACCTGCTCCTGTGGCTCGAGAAGCACTGATAGGATCGACCTCTATTCCTCGCCAGCTTTCGTTAACGGTCCCTGCGCCAACTCCCCCCGGGCGTCGGCCGCTCTCCACGCTCCCCAAAGCACACCTGCATCTGCACTTTACTGGGGCGATGCGCCCGCAAACTCTGATCGATATGGCACGCGAGAAAGGCACTCGCCTTCCTCCTCACCTGTTGGACTTGGACCCCTTAACCGTGCCCGCAGACGCCCGCGGATGGTTCCGTTTCCAGCGCTCCTACGATGCCGCGCGAGCTTTGGTCCGTTCCGAAGGCGCGATGCGGCGGATCGTTGCCGAGGCCGCGGAAGATGATGCGGCCGAGGGCTCGCGTCGCCTCGAAATGCAGGTCGACCCCACGTCTTATGCACCCTGGGTTGGCGGGATTACTCCCGCTTTGGAGATCATCATTGACGAGGCGATCGCTGCGGGGAAGCGCACGGGCGTTGAAGTTGCATTGATCGTTGCGGCTTCGCGAATTCGCCACCCTCTTGACGCACGCACGCTTGCTCGTCTGGCGGTTCAGTATGCGGGTGATGGTCCCGGACAGGTTGTGGGCTTTGGTCTGTCCAATGATGAGCGCGTTGGAGATACCTCGGCTTTTGCGCCCGCCTTCCGTATTGCCCGTGATGGTGGTTTGGCCTCGCTCCCCCACGGCGGTGAGCTTTTGGGTCCGGAGTCTGTGATGAATGTTGTTTCAGCCCTGCACCCGACGCGTTTGGGTCACGGCGTGCGCACCAGTGAAGATCCCGATTTGTTGCGGCGTTTGATTGACGCGGATATTTCTTTCGAAGTGTGTCCGACCTCGAATATTCACCTGGGGGTCTTCCCGGATTTCGCGTCGGTTCCGCTCATGCTCTTTATCGAGGCCGGCGCGCGCATTGCTCTTTCGGCTGACGACCCCTTGTTGTTCCATTCGCGTGTGGTTGCTCAGTACGAGGCGGCGCGTGATGTTTTCGGGCTCTCTGACGCGCAGCTGGCAGATTTGGCCCGTCAGTCGATTGAAGCTTCTCTGGCCAGCGAGGCTTCGAAACGCGTGTGGAAAGCGGAAATTGACCAGTGGCTTGCGGCTCCGCCCAAGGCCTAAGTATCTCTCTTCACCAATAGTGCATCCGTGCACTATCATGCCCCTATGACGCGTTTTAATCGGGAGGACGCACCATTGCTTGTGCGCGAAGCACGCACTGATGCTTCGCTTACACAGGCTGAACTTGCGGGGATGACCGGGATGAGCCAGTCCACCCTCGCACAAATCGAGGCTGGAAAACGTGCTGTATCCGCCGAGCTTTTAGAGAAAATTCTTCGCGCTGCCGACTATCGCCCCTCCATCCCTTTATCCCGCTACGCCCCCTCTATCAGCCGCTATGCCACGGAACAAGGACTAGAATCCCTCCGAGTCTTTGGCTCCGTCGCTCGGGGGACGGACGGTTTTGAATCGGATATCGATCTGATCGGTACTCCCACCCGCGAGCTGTCACTGTTTGAGCTGGCAGATATCGCCTCGTACACAAGCGAACTCACGGGATTTCCTACCGAAGTCCACGCGGATACACAAGTACCCGAGGCCCTGCGGAACATCATTGACGAGGCGGTACCACTGTGAGCGAGCCTGCGTCTTTCACCCCTCGGCCACGCGCAGCAAAGAGACAAACACCTTGCTTCGACGTTGATAACTTCTTACGTGAACTTGACGTTATCACCCGACGCATCGAGCGGGTTGCTGGGGTCCCCGCCGAGACCTTCAACAGCGATTGCCCCGAATATGACTCCGCGTGCATGGTGATCATCCGACTGGCCGGTTTCCTAGAGCGTGAGGAATACGCTCCATACATGGATGCCCTCACCTCAGTCGAGAAGCGCGCGCTGCGGACGACTCGGAACATTGCGGCGCATTCGGGGTGCCAAAGCATGGATGACAAACTTCTGTGGACAGCCGTTACCCGCAATGTTCCCGATATGATCGAACGCCTGCGCAGTGCAGTTCAAGCAGATAGATGACAGCCTCTCGGGCAAATCATTTGCCTGCTCGCATGCATCTACCCGTGTTCGTCCCACGCCATAGCTCGCGCGATACTCCCTCAATATGAAGTTGGTCAGTCGCTAACAGCTTTGATGAACTTGCTTGCCAGCCGATACACCTGCTTAACTCTTGTGCTCTCAAGATCCCACGCGCTTAATTCGGTTGCAACCAGGTCTGGGAATCTCTTACTAATGTCGCGTAGAGCATTTCCTACAGATTTTCTGACGTACTCGCTCGGGTCATTTCGAAGTGCCGAAAGCCTCTTGATTGCCTCACATGGGTGCTCTTTAAAATAGGGCCGACTGGTCCATATCCGTAGTCCTTCAGTGACAGCTCTACGAACATTCGGATTGGAATGAACCAGCCACTCGTCGATCACTGAAAGAGAGTGCTCATACCCCGTGGTTGCGCAGAAAACATCAAAAGCCTTCGCCAGGATTTCTTGAACTCTCCAGTTGTCATCCTGGGCGATATTTTCCCTCAAGAAAGTAAGTACTTCCTGATCCTGCGAGAGGTACCCGAAGAGGAAAACCGCGTACATTCGCACCTGGTAAACCTCGGAGCGGTATGCGCAATAGGCAATTTCCAAAGCCTGTTCACGACCATGAGAGTCGTAGTCGCTGCGTGCCCGTCGTTCTTCTTCTTTGAAGCCTCCCTCGATCAGGGCAAGGTCTCTTTCCAAGCTCGCAAGGTACTCGTTCACGGCGATCCTCCTCAGCTCGTTGAAGATAGCCCGAACTACCACTCGATGCCGATGGCAACAGGCTCAGGAACAAGAGTCACGCCATAGGCATCAAAGACACGCTCGCGCACAGCGCGCGCCAAGGCCTCGATATCTGCACCGCTTGCGCCACCGCGGTTTGTCAGCGCGAGCACGTGCTTGGTCGACAAGGATGCGCGAGGCGGGTCGCCAGCCTCGAGAAGATGGAAGCCCTTGGAGCAGCCCGCGTGGTCAATGAGCCACGCAGCACTGGTCTTCACGAGTCCCTCCCCCGCCGGGAAACGAGGTGCCTCTTCTGGGAGTGCAGCAGCCACGGCCTCGGGGAGGATGGGGTTGGTGAAGAAAGATCCCGCGCTCCACGTATCGTGGTCTTCAGGGTTTAAGACCATTCCCTTCCCCGCGCGCAACTCAAGTACGGTCGAACGGACCAAGGATGCCTCGGCACGCTCCCCAGCTTCCACTCCGAGGCGCCGCGCGAGTTCGGAGTACATGACGGGCGCGCTCAGGGATGAGCGCTCGAGGCGGAAGTCGACGCTCAACACAACCCAACGCCCCGTCGGCCCCCACACGCGGCCGGGAAGACCGGGCTGACCAATGCTGTGCTTGATCGCGGAGGAACGGTAAGCAAAACCTAGCTCTGCGGGAAGCAGACGAACGGTGCGCTGCTCGAGGCGGTCGTAGGCCTCGACGCTGTGAATTGTTTCAGCAACCTCGTGTCCGTAGGCGCCCACGTTCTGTACCGGGGATGCTCCCGCGCTTCCGGGGATCCCCGACAAGGCCTCGATACCGGACAAGTGTTCTTCGACGGTCCACGCAACAAAGTCGTCCCAGATCGTGCCGGCCCACACACGGACGATCACCGAATCAGCCCCATACTCGTCAATGATGCGAGCAATTTGTGCACCCGGACGTACAGCGACGACAGTTCCATCAAATGGAGCATCGGATGCAAGCAGATTCGATCCGCCGCCCAAAACTAGAAGCTGGCGCTGCTCCTCATCGGCCGCGCGAACGGCAGCAACCAATTCCTCACTGGAAGTTGCGCGCACAAGGCGAGAAACCTCTCCGCCCACGCGAAAGGTCGTCAATTCAGCAAGAGTCGTCATACCTTAAGCCTAGTCGTAGCACGCCCAGTGGGCCCAGCTACCGAACCGGTACCCACCAGTGCACAAGAAGATCAGGGAACCGTGATGACAATTTTCCCTCGCGTGTGTCCGCCCATCAGCTGTTGATATGCCTTGCGTATCTCATCAAGTTCAAATGGGTAAGTCTGTGCGATGGTCAGAGATACTTTCCGATCGGCAATAAGCGAGGCAACCTCTGCAATATCACTGATCTTTCCGTGGCGTCCGCCGGTAAAGCGCGCACGCCGCAAGGGGATTGCAGGAGTCGGGACAATAGTTCCAACCCGCGCGCCTTTAACTCCTAGGCGGTGTGCAAGTGCTGCATAGCCACCATGGCAGTCGACGGCTGCGGTGATCGGTCCTGGTGCGGCTTGACGAACCCGTTCTTCCAGCCCATCGCCATAGGTCACAGGGATCGCGCCGAAAGAACGTAGATAGTCGACATTAGAAGGACCTGCAATCGCAATGACCTTGGCCCCTCGCGAGATGGCGAGCTGGGTCAGGAGCCCACCAACACCACCGGCCGCTCCTCCAACGAGAATGACATCGCCCGCATGCGCGTCGACGCAACGAAGGGCACCCATCGCGGTCTGTGCAGCAACACCCAAGCCGCCCGCGACCTCGAAACTCACAGACTCTGGCTTGGGGACAATGAATTCTTGGGGTACAACAATTTCCGTCGCAAGTGCTCCCACCGAACGAACCTGCCATGGTGCCGAACGCAGCAACCCGATAACAGCATCACCGACTGCAACGCTATTCACCCCGGGACCTACAGCAGTAACAACGCCGGCAAAGTCCTGCCCAACCCCACGCAAGGGACGCTGTTCTGGTTTCTCGAACCAACGAGCGGGGTGCGTAATGGTGCGAAGAACCTCAAGCGGCTTTGTTAAGCCGCCAAATAACTTGTAGTCGACCGGATTAATACCAGCGGACTTCACTTGAACACAGACATGTCCCGCGTCAACGGACGAAAGGGCGCACTCTTCCTCTTCAAGAACTTCCGGACCACCAAAACGGCGATAGCCAACTACACGCGTCATTGCTTCCGTCCCCTTATCAGAACCGGTAGTGTGACCTTCATACACCGGCCTCATCATTTTAGGACACAACGAGGCGCAATCGATATCTGCTGCTGAAAATCAAAGGAAATACGTAGAAATTAGTCCTCGACGGGGATTCCGGAACGAGACTTTCCGCGTTGGTCCGGAACCTGGCCGGCCAAGACGATGGCCAGACACACCGGGAGCACGACGAAAATGAGCGCACGGTGGTAGCCGACGTGATCTGCAATAAGACCTAAAATCGGCGGTCCGATGAGCGCCGAACCATAATTCACCGTCGAGAGCACCGAGACACGAGCCGGAGTCATCACGGGATCAACGCTGAGTGCGGAAATACCCAGCGGGAAGACCAAAGAAGCCCCAATACCCCACAGTGCGACGCCAATAATCGCCAAAATATGATGCGGAGCGAAAGCAACAAGCAGTAAGCCGACAACCGCACAGCTCATGGTGAATCGCAGCAAATGCGACGCACCAAAACGCCTTTCCAAACGCGGCGAAGCAAAACGCATCAGCGTCATCATGAGCAAGAAGAATGCGAAGATCGCCGACGCAGTAGAAGTTGCAAAACCATAACCGTCGACCATCGACAGGTTCAGCCAGTCGTTAGAGGCGCCTTCCAGGAGTCCGCCGCTCATCACCATAAGAGCGATCAGGACCGTGCGGCGCTCGCGCCACGCCAAGCGAGTCAGTCCCTTCTTCGCATTGCCTGCCGAGGCCTCGTCCCCTTCGCCCGCAGGGCTTTCCCTTGCGGGTTCAAGAGCGGCGACCTCGTCTTGGCTGAGGTAGAAACCGACAGCGATGCCACAGACCACAAGCTCAAGCGTGGCCAAGCCAAAAAGGTGAGCTGCAACTGGGAGTCCCGCGCGTGCGGCAAGTGCGCCTACGAGCGCACCGCCGAGCATACCCACGGCATACATCGCCTGAATGACGGGAACAACCAGGCGCCTCACAGCAGCCTGGACCAGGCCAGCCTCGATGTTCATGCTCGATCCCCACAGGCCCGTCCCGGCGGACATGAAGACAAGGGAACTGGTGAAGAGCACAAGAGAATTCGCAAGCGTTCCCGTCGCTGCTCCGGCAATGCCCAATGCCCAAATGAATACGCCGATTCGCCCAGCCCAACGTGCGCCGATCTTCATGACGATCGGACCCGAAGTGGGAAGGGTCAACAAAGAGCCCAGGGAGGCGATCAGCAGCATCATGCCGATTGTGCCCGGGGTCAATCCCAGATGATCGCGTACATCGGGCAGACGTGAGAGCCACGCTGAGGTTGCGAAACCCAGGCCTGCATAGACCACAAAGGTCGCACGAAGAGCACTGTGAGCACGCGATGAGGGAATAGACATGGTTCGAAATTTTACTCGCCGATAGACCCGTGGTTAAAGGTCGCAAAAAGAGGTGTCCGTGTGAAATAGCCCCACACGGACACCGATTGAAAATCGGGAATAATGTCAGTTTTCGACGGCGGCCTTAAACCAGCCGGTGACCGAGGTCGGGTGAGTAATTGCGGTACCCACGATCACTGCGAATGCGCCGAGTTTCATGGCAGCTGCGGCATGCTCCGGAGTGTGAATACGCCCTTCACAGATCACGGGCACACCCGGGAATGCCTGAACCGTCTGCTCGAGAAGCTCCAAATCGGGGCCATCGGTCTTCGGACGTTCCCCGGTGTAGCCAGCAAGAGTCGTTGAAACAATATCGACACCGGCATCAACAGCCCGCTGCGCATCTTCAAAAGAGCCGCAGTCAGCCATAACCAGAGTCTCTTCTTCGCGAAGAGCTGCAACGGTTTCGGCAAAACTACGACCATCAAGACGCGGGCGACCGGTCGCATCCAGAGCGACAATATCGGCCCCAGCCATCACGCATGCACGCGCGTGACGCAACGAAGGGGTGATGTAGACGCCTTCGTGCCCTTCCTTCCACAGACCAATCACCGGGACATCGACACGTCCCTTGATCGCGGAGATATCCGACAGTCCCTGGCAGCGGATCGCCGCAGCGCCACCGATTTCAGCGGCACGCGCAATCTGAGCCATAGTCTCGGGGTGGCGCATGGGCTCCCCCGGGTAAGCCTGAACGGAAACGATGAGCTTTCTTTTAAGACCGGCAATAAGCGGATGCATGGTGAACTCCTATGCGTTGAGGAAGAAAGAAACAGCCCCGAGCAGCGGTGCATCGCCACCAAGGGAACCAACAAGAATGGGGGTAGTTGCAACGGGCGTCATCGCGCTGGCTGAAAACCCCTCGTTCAGACCATCCCACCAGATATCTCCCGAACGAGTCATCGAACCGGAGATAATGACCGCTGCCGGGTCCACGCAGTTGACCAGCGAGGCCGTGGCCTCACCCAGTGCATACGCAGAGCGCGAGAAGCAGGCGCAAGCCAGCGGGTCACCCGCATCGGCGAGTTCTTGCAGCGCGCGACCGCCATCAACTTCGGGAGCATCTTGAGGACGCAGCGAGTTGTACCAAGCCGTAATTCCTGACCCTGAGCAGAATGCCTCGATGTGACCAAGTCGGCCGCAGGAGCACACCATATCGGGGGCGAAGTGGTGATGGATGTGGCCGACGTGCCCAGCGATCCCTCGGGAACCAAATGCGACATGGCCATCTTCGACCAGAGCGCCACCAATTCCCGTACCTACTGCGATCGAAAGGACTGAGGAATAGGGGCGTCCGGCTCCCAAGGTAGCTTCGCCCAAGCCGTGTGCGTGGACGTCGTTAAGGACGCGCACAGGAAGTCCCGTGCGTTGCGCAACGAGCTTCCCCAGAGGGGTTCCTCCCCACCCGGGCATGATGTCAGTTGCCGAGACAATCTTTCCTTCAACGGGGTCGACAACCCCAGCAGAAGCAATTGCGACGCCCGAGGCCTCGGGGTGAGCTTCCTTGAGAGACGAGGCCAGCGAGCAGATTCGCTCGGCGACGTCGGCGCCCCCGCGGGAAGCCTCAGTAGGAATTGAGCCGCGCTCAACAACCGTAGAGTTTTGTCCAACTTCGACGATGCCCCAACCGACTTTGGTTCCGCCGATATCAAGGGCGAGGAGCGTAGTCATGAAAGTTCTCCACTAAAGAACGGATGAAAATGGTAATCAGCGAGGCCAAGGCGGGCGCACGCTCGCGCGTACGCGAGAGGAGGACCACCTCAGCCTCGCTGATGATCAGGAGAGCAAGCCGGCTTCGCGCAGGACGGAAGCAACGTGCTCGACGTTGTCACCTTCGAGGGCAGCGACAGGACGCGGCATCTCGTTGGAATCAAAGACACCCAGAAGCTGCAGAGCAGTCTTGAAGGCACCAACGCCAGCGCCGAAGCCCTGAACGCCCTTCACCAGAACGATGCGCATGAGGTCTGCAAGGCGGTCCTGCTCGGCGCGCACGGCTTCCCAGTCACCGCGCTCGAAAGCCTGCCACTGACGGACGTAGCCATCGGGGTCGACATTGGCCAGGCCGGGGACCGAGCCATCTGCGCCCGACATATAAGCACCGTCGACAACCACTTCGTGGCCGGTCAGCAGCTGAAGCGGGTGGCCAGCGGCCTCGTTCGCACGGGACAGCCAGCGGAAGCCCACATCGTCACCGGAAGAATCCTTAACGCCGTCAAGAACGCCTTCCTTACCCAAGCGAAGAACAAGATCATTCTGCAGCTTCGTGTGGACGCAGACGGGAATGTCGTAGGCCCACAGCTCAAGATTGGTGTTCTCCTTGAGGATGCGGAAGTGCTTTTCGATCTCTGCCTGGCCGCCCAGTGCATAGAAGGGAGCGGTTGCAACGACGCCCAGAGCTCCACCGATTTCTTCAACTGCCTTGATGTTCTCAATGACACGCTCAGTTTCGGTATCGATCACACCAACCAGCAGCGGAATGCGGCCGTCGACAATGCGAACAACCTCGCGCTGGATCTGCTGACGACGCTCGGAGGTCGAGAATGCAACCTCACCGGTCGAGCCGGAGACGAAGAGGCCGTTCAGCCCCGCACCAATCATGCGGTTGATGTGGCGCTCCAGCGAGGCAACGTCCAGCTCGCCGTTCTTCAGCGGGATGGCCAACGGCGGGACAACGCCGCGAATCTGTGAACTCATTAGTTCTCTCCTCCGAGTGTTGGATGCAGCAGCGAGGGTGCAGCCCCCAGGAGCTTGCGGGTGTAGGGATCCTTCGGGGACGCCAGCAATTCTGCTGCCGGTCCCTCTTCAACGACCTTTCCGCCATTCATCACAGCGATCCGGTCAGAAACGTAGCGAACAGTTTGAATATCGTGCGAGATGAAGACCATCGCCAGGCCCAGTTCACTCTTGAGGTCCGTGAGCAGGTTGAGGATCTGTGCGCGCACCGAAACGTCTAGAGCACTGGTCGGTTCGTCAGCGATGATCGCATCGGGGCCAATGGACAGAGCTCGGGCGATTGCCACACGTTGACGCTGACCACCGGAGAGCTGACCCGGGAGCGCATCCAAGGCGCTCGAAGGCAGACCCACCAGAGAGATCAGTTCTTGCACGCGCTTGACACGTGAGGCCTCGTCACCAATCTTGTGCACACGCAACGGATCAGCAAGCTGATCAGCAACGTGCATACGCGGGTTGAGAGCGGTTGCGGGGTCTTGGAAGACCACGGAAACAACACGTCCGATACGCCTACGCGCATCCGCACCGCGCTTGGTGACTTCCTCACCGTTGAAGAACACTTGGCCCTTCGTCGCCATCTGCAGGCCACACATGACATTTGCAGTCGTGGACTTACCACAGCCGGACTCACCGACGATACCCAGCGTCTGCCCACGCTCAATGCGCATGTTGACACCGCGAACCGCGTGCACCTTGTTCGGCTTGAACAGCGATCCGGTACGGGAGTTGAAGGTCACCTCAACGTCTTTGAGCTCGATGATCGGAGTTTCAGTACTCATCAGTTTTCCTCCTGACCTTCTTCAATGACGATGGTCTCGCTGGAGACGAGGACCTCTTCGCGAGGCGGCAGTGCCGCATACACGTGCTCGGGGCCCACCTCGGTGAGGACCGGACGAATGTCGAGGCCGTAGTCGGGGTGCGAGGAACGCGGGGCGAAGCGGTCGCCGATCGGGAAGTCCCGAGGCGAAGGCACGGTCCCGGGGACCTGGTGCAGACGTCCAGAGCCGGCTTCGATCGAGAGGACTGCGCCCAGCAGGCCGCGAGTGTACTCGTGGGTCGGGTGCTTGAGCAGTTCCTTGGTCGGCGCCTGCTCGATGACCTGACCGGCGTACATGACGGTGATCTTGTGGGCCACTTCGGCAACAAGCGCCAAGTCGTGAGAGACGAAGATCATTGCGAAGCCGAGCTTCTCACGTAGCTCGTTGAGCAGGTTAATGACCTGCTTTTGAACGGTCACGTCCAGAGCGGTGGTCGGTTCGTCAGCAATGATGAGCTTCGGGTCGCGGGTCAGAGCCATAGCGATCAGAACGCGCTGACGCTGGCCGCCGGAAAGCTCGTGCGGGTAGGACTCGAGGGTGCGCTTGGGATCCAGGCCCACCAGTTCGAGGAGTTCCTCAGCAGTGCGGGTTCCGCCGCGCTTGGTCAGCTGCTTCATCTGTGCCTTGATGAGCATGGCGGGGTTGAGCGAGGAAAGCGCATCCTGGTAGATCATTGCCATCTCGTGCCCCAGAAGCGCACGACGCTCTTCAGGCTTCATCTCCAGCAGGTTCTTACCTTCGTAGAGGATCTCACCGGTGATCTCTGCCTTGGGATCGATCAAGCCCATGATGGTCAGAGCAGTGATCGACTTACCACAGCCGGACTCACCGACCAGACCCATGGTTTCGCCAGCGCGAACCTTGAAGGACACGTGATCGACGACATTGACGTCGCCGTGGCGCTCGAACTTGATGCACAGATCCTTGACCTCCAAGAGAGGCTCTCCGGTGAAGTCATCTTCGAAGCGGTCGGTGCGCTTACCTTCGACGGATTCCAGATCGTCGAGGCGTGCCTGCAGGGATTCTGCCTGCTCGGCGTATGCACGGCGAGGATCGAGAAGGATGCGGTCGGCTTCGCGGTCAGAGTTCTTATCGACCTGGGCAACAGCTGCCGTGGAGGGAGCCGCGACCATGGCATCGGTAATGCCTTCGGAGAGGATGTTCAAGCACAACACGGTGATCATGATGAATGCACCAGGGAAGAAGGCGGTCCACCAGTAGCCCAGCAGGACCGAGAGGTAGGACGAAGCCTCGGACAAGATATTGCCCCAAGTGGGGACCATGGTTGCGGGAAGGCCTGACCCAATGAAGGTCAGCGAGGCCTCGAGGATGATTGCATCTGCGACCAAAACCGTGGCGAATACCAGAACCGGAGCAGCAGTATTACGCATCACGTGCTTGACGAGGATCCACGGTGCACGGGCACCGGAGACGATCACTGCACGCACGTAGTCCTCACCGTATGCGGCCATCACGTTTGCGCGAACAATACGTGCAAGCTGCGGGATGTAGACAAATGCGATCGAGAAGACAATCACCATCACCAGCCCGAACTTATTGCCCGATTGGGAAAGTGCACGGCCGAAGACCAGAACCGTAACGGCCGCCATTGCGATACCGGGGACAGCCATGATGATGTCCAGGATGCGCATGATGGTCTCGGAGATGGCCTTGCGCGTCACAGCTGCGATCGATCCGATGATTGCGCCGAAGAAGAGCGCGATCACGGTTGAGCACAGGCCGACGAGCAGTGAGTAGCGACCACCGAAAAGGACGCGAGAAAGAATATCTCGACCCGCGTGGTCAGTACCGAAGAGGTGAGCCGAAGACGGCCCCTGCCACGCCGTATCGATGAATTCGGGCGAATAGGGTGCCACGAAGGGCGCGAGGATTGATACAAGAACGATCAGTGCCAGAACACCGATTGCGATCTTGGATCCCAAAGACATCGCACTGATGCGTGAGAAATGCGCACCCTTCGCGGTGACCTTTGCGAGTTTTGCTTTTTGGTTCATGACTCACACCGACCTAATACGCGGGTTGATGAGCAGGTAGAGCATGTCAACGATGATGTTGACGATGATGAAGGCGATTGCGACAACCAATGCGCCGCCCTGCACCAGGGTGACAGCGTTGTCTTGGATACCCTTCAGGAGCACGAGCTTGCCCATACCATCAATGGCGAAGATGATTTCAATGACGACCGCACCGCCCATGAGGTAGCCAATGCGAAGACCAAGGACGGTCACGGGAGTGATCAGCGCATTACGCAGAACGTTACGCGCGACAACAACGGTCTTTGGAATACCCGCACCGATTGCAGTTCGGACGTAGTCACGGTCCAGTTCTTCAACCATCGAGGTACGAACGACACGTGTCATCTGTCCGATGACGGGAACCGCCAGTGCGATAGCCGGAAGAATCATCCGGAGGAACCAACCCGATGGGTCTTCGCTGAAAGCAGGAACTTCACCCGACACGGGGATGGAAGTACCGACGAATTGCAGGACCAGCAACGCTGCCAGCCAGAAGGAGGGAGTACCAATCGAGACGACCGAGATCACGCGGATCAGCTGATCGGGCCAACGATCACGGTAGAGTGCGGCGATGACTCCGAGGGGGAAGGAAATAAGAACGGCAATGATCAGACCGAGGAATGTCAGCTGCAAGGTGAGAGGAAGTGCCTGGGCAATCACGTCGCTGACGCGATAGCCGGTACCGACACCGTATGTTCCAAGGTCACCGTGGAGCATCCCCCACAGGTAGAGGCCGTATTGAACGAAGAAGGGCTCATTGAGGTGGTGCTGAATGCGGTATTCCTCAAGAGCATCAGGGGCTGCGGTCTCACCGAGCGCCGAGTAGGCGGGATCAATGGGAGACAGCCACATAATTGAGAAGACCAGGAAGGATACACCGACCACCATGATCGGCAACCACACTAGTCGTCGCGCGAGAAGACGCAGAAGGTTATTCACTGCTAGACCTCCATGTCAAGCGGAATTGGGCAAAGAAAGGGAGGGGTGGGGTCCCACTGTGGCTAGAGCCTCAGGGCGAGCATCCCACCCCTCCTTTCTGTGAAGCCTCGAAGGGCTTACTTTGCGCTTACTCCAAGCAGCTGCAGGCTGGTGGCGGAAATTGCCTTGAAGCCATCGACCTTCTTGGGGTTAGATGCGGTAATCATGTTGCGGAAGGCAAGCGGGTAGATCACGCTCTGCTCGGCGAGCAGATCCTGAGCTTCTCCCCACTTTTCCTTAGCCGCAGAACCTTCAAGCTGGACAGCCTCATCCATGATGGTCTGCAGCTTCTTGAAGGACTCGGGATCCGAGACCTGCCAGCCGTCACGCTTCTTGGTCCAGACGTTGTCGCCGTTCCACCAAGAAATGATGATGCCGGGATCAACACCGAAGACCGAGGGGTCACCGGGGGCGATGACGATGTCGTAGTCGGGCTTATCAACATCGGTGACGGTCGAGTACAGAGCCGAAGAAGCCATCTGCTGGTGGTTGACCTTCAGGCCCAGTGCTTCAAGATCAGACTTGATCTGAGGAACCAGGGAGAGGACCCACGGGTGGTCCGTGGTGACCAAGTTAATTTCCTTACCGGAGACTCCGGCTTCGTCAAGTGCCTTCTTTGCTGCATCCTTGTCGTAGGACAGGTCGGTTGCGGGCTTCTTGTAGGCCGGGTTTACTTCGGGCAGGAAGGACTTGGCTTCCACAGCCTGACCACGGAGAGCGGAAGAAACGAGCTTCTGCTTGTCGATGGCCTTAAGGAATGCGCGACGTACCTCAGGCTTGTCGAAGGGGGCCTTCTGAGTGTTGAACATCATGAAGGGGTTACCGTAACCGGGCTTGGAATCAACGGTCCAGCTCGCTGCCTTGAGCTGATCCTGCGCTGCGGCGGGAACGGCTTCCATGATGTCAATGCTGCCACCGAGAGCAGCGGCGAGACGAGCCGAATCATCCTTGAGGACGCTCCACTTGAGGGTGGCTGCCTTCGCGGGAATCTTGCCGTTGTAGTGTTCGTTGGGAACAGCGGTGATTTCGGTCGCCGAGATTGCCTCGTACTTGTAGGGGCCAGAGCCGATCGGCTTGGACTTCAGTTCGTCTGCGCTCATGCTTGAAGGAACCACGCGAACGTTAACGAAACGTTCCTTCAGTGCAGCGAAGGGGTACTTCAGGTTGATGGTGACGGTCTTGTCATCCTTCGCTTCGACAGAATCGACGAAGGTGAAGAACTGACGGTAGATCGACTTTTCATCGGTAGTGCGCGCGTAGGAGCTCACGACGTCTGCAGCCTTGACATCCTTGCCGTCGGAGAACTTTGCTCCGTCACGCAGGGTGACTTCGTACTTAGTGTCGGAAACCTTGACGGGATCTCCGGCAGCAAGTGCGGGGGTGACTGAGTAGTCGGACATATCGAAGCGGTACAGGCCTTCGAGGACCTGCCAGTCCGCACCGATACCCAGTGCCGAGGTGGTGATCGGGCCGTAGTCAGTGGTCTCGTAGGCGGAACCAACGGTGATGGTGCCCTTGGGTGCGCCTGAATCTGAACTACTGCTGCTGGTTGATGTTGAAGTGGACGATCCGCCGCCGCATGCGGTCAGGACCATGGTTGCCGCTGCTGCCATTGCAGCACCGGTTGCGAAGTGCTTGCGCATACGCATATTCTCGCTCCTCATCTTCGAGAAATGGGATGTGCGGGCCGTTTATCACGTCCGCTGAAGCAAGCATATGTTGTCTGACAAATTCCCGCAAGATATTTAGATAACAATTTCATACACCCCTTGAGATCTGCCCCACAGAGCACAGAAACCCTAGGACACGAGCTCAGTCATAGAAAGCACCACGCCCCACAGGTCGCGGTCCCGTTCAAACACAACAACAACCTCGTCACCACGAACGCAGAGGTCGCTATACCCAAACTCTCCCCCACACAAGGCAGCAACGGCCTCGGCGCGCACGTTTCCTTCCCAAGGAGGACTCAAGCGCACAACGGTGCCTGCGCTACGCGAACTGAGTGAATGCGGGTGAATAAAGAAGTCGCCAAGCTGTTTCGCGTTGCATCCCGGGTCCTCGCACTCCCACAACTGCCCGTCTTGCCAGGTACGCCCATCACCCCACGCAAAGTAACGGGCTCCCGAGCCTCGACCTTCAAATCCTTGCAAACGACAATTGGCAACAAGCCGCCCATCCCAAAGCGCCAGCGTCGTCTCATCAAGAAGAACACCTTGAGGACCAACTAGGGGGTCAGAAAGCCACAGAATCTCACCGCCTCGGACGGCAACCACCTGCACATGAGTGCGATCATCCACTCGCACAACGTAGGGAAGAAGAACTGCCCCCTGCCAGGTCACAGTCGAACCCGAGGTTGCGAAGAGTGCATCCGCGCCGGTGCGAGAGTACAACTCATCCGTAATATCACGCGCCTGCAGATCCTCTGGCCCACTCCCCCACGCAAGAATCGTCTGGAGACGCTCACCATCGGCACGCGAATCCATGTATCCCACTCGACCACTAGTCGAAGCGCAGGCCAAGTGTAGAAGACCGTCGCCATCGATCCCCACACACGCATCAGAGGTAATCGCAGGAAGGGCAAGAGAAAGATCGCGCGGAGTACTCCACCTTGGCGCATTTTCACCTTCGGCTGGAAGAGTGCGCTCCACCCAGCGAATTCGGTTCGGGTTAGGTAGGTCCGAGGCCATCGTCAGCCCATTGAAGTCCGAGCCCTTTCCCGAGGCCGGGGCTGGACGCTCGTCATAAAAGAAAATCATGCGCCCGCTGGGAAGGGTCACGAGGGCGGGAATGCGGGCCTCGCCCCTATCAAGAGGGGCAACAATTTGACGACAATCCATGCGGGCACTCATGGGCTCACCTTAGCGGAAAAGTGGAAACAGATAACAAAAATCCCCGAGGACCTTGCGTTCCTCGGGGTTTAGCGCGACGCCGTCAGCGGGTCTCGCGGTGAAGCGTAGACTTGCGGCAACGCGGGCAGTACTTCTGCAGTTCAAGACGATCCGGCGTGTTACGACGGTTCTTCTTGGTGATGTAGTTGCGCTCCTTGCACTCCGAGCAGGCCAGAGTGATCTTGGGGCGAACGTCCTGAGACTTGCTTGCCACGGTTGTTTCCCTCGCTTAGTTTCGTCGCTCGTGCGACCTGTCGGATCAAGAATTGGTAGCGGGGGCGGGGCTCGAACCCGCGACCTCACGATTATGAGTCGTGCGCTCTGACCAGCTGAGCTACCCCGCCGCAGCGGTTGCGGCCGGGGCCGCGACCAGAGCCCCGAAAGGGAATCGAACCCTTGACCTTCTCCTTACCATGGAGACGCTCTGCCGACTGAGCTATCGGGGCAACGCCGAGAAGCCTAACTCATAACCGAACCGCGAAGCAATTCCTGTCAGTGAGAATGACATCACAACGAGTCTCTACGAGACTGTGGCAGGTGAGGGATTCGAACCCCCGAAGCACGAAGCGTCTGATTTACAGTCAGATCCATTTGGCCGCTCTGGAAACCTGCCATGCGTCGAAAAAATCGGTGCTGTGGAAGAATAGCAGAACGAATGGGTTGCGCGCCAATCAGAGCGACCCAAGTGCGCCATAGAGCACAAAGAGAGGATGGTCATGGCCGATTCATCATTTGACATTGTTTCCAAATTAGACCGCCAGGAAGTCGACAATGCGGTCAATCAAGCCGCAAAAGAAGTATCGACTCGCTATGACTTCCGCGACGTGGACGCCTCTATCCGCCTGAGCGGAGACGCAATCGAGATGGAGGCCAATACTCCCGAACGCGTCATGGCCATCGTCGATGTTCTGCAGACCAAGCTCATTCGCCGAGGAGTATCCCTAAAAGCGCTTGATCTCAAGGATCGCGAGCCGAAGGCATCGGGCAAGATCTACCGTCTGGTTGCACCCCTGCGCGAAGGGATTGAACAGGACGTTGCGAAGAAAATCACAAAACTGATCCGCGATGAAGGACCCAAGGGAGTCAAAGCACAGATCCAGGGGGATGAAATTCGCGTCTCCTCAAAGTCTCGTGACGATCTCCAAGCAGTCATCGCACTGCTCAAGGGCCCCTCGGGAGAAAAACTCGAGGTCGCACTTCAGTTTGTGAACTACCGCTGATAACGACCGACTGATAACGACACTGTGGGGGCATCTAGCAGCGCTAGATGCCCCCACAGGTTATTTATGACTTGAGAAGGATCGCGTTTCGCCTCAAGGCTCTGAGGGCTCTCTGCCCTTAAAAGCCAGTGACTTCCTAGTAGCCCGCAATGTGTTCAAGGCGCGCAATACGCTGATCCATCGGAGGGTGAGTCGAAAAGAGATTACGCAAGCCCTTTCCCCTGAAAGGATTCGCAATCATCATCGCGGAGACATTCTGAGTCTGCGGCGTCGCCTGAAGAGGATACTGAGCATTTCCCGACTCAAGCTTTTTCAGTGCCGAAGCCAAGGCCAGCGGATCTTCAGTCAGGTAGGCACCATCCTCGTCCGCATCGTATTCGCGGGTCCTCGAAAGAGAGAACTGGATCAGCGTGGCTGCAAAAGGCGCGAGCAGCGCCAGCAAGATACCGCCAATTGCCGAAAGAACGCCGCCTTCGCGATTATCACGACTTCCACCGCCAAAGAACCAGATGAATTGGGCGATAGAGGTCATGATACTTGCCATTGCTGCCGCGACGGAGGAGGTCAGGATGTCGCGGTTGTAGACGTGCATCAGCTCATGCCCAAGGACTCCGCGCAGCTCACGCTCATTGAGCAGCCGCAAAATACCCTCGGTGCAGCACACCGCTGCGTGCGAAGGGTTACGCCCCGTGGCAAAAGCATTCGGGGTCATTGTGGGAGCCACCCAAAGCGTAGGCATTGGCTGCCCAGCTTTTTGTGAGAGCTCACGAACAATCCGATACATCGCAGGCTGCTGCGCCTCAGTCACCTGATAGGCATTCATCGAACGCAGTGCCATAGTCGCTGAGTTCCAATAGGACCAGACGATTTGGATGAGTCCGATGCCAGCGAAGATGAAAATCCACATGGACTGCCGCGTTCCAAGGGCAATGGCATAGCCAATTGCCAGGAGCAGAGCCCACATCCCGCCCAAAAGCACGGTGGTCTTCAGGCCATTGTGATAGTGACGCGTATGCATAACGCCTCCTTAGTGACCGTCTCAGGCGCGAGTCGGCCCCGAGTAGTCCTCAAAACGCTCGGGGGCGGAAGGAACACCCATCTCCCCCATCTCGCCGATCAGGTCCTCGTGAACCTCATTCTTGCCCTGGGAAATATCGGTCATCGCGCGACGTGACACGACCTTTACGCGCTCACGCTTTCCACGGCCACCGGGAACCTCGCCGAACTGCTCGCCCAGCGCGGCCTCGTAGGCATCAAGAAGCTCCCAGCCCTCCCAGGTCGTGAACTCAACGCCACGCTCGCGCAGCAGCGCAACCATGGCCTCGTGACCAACCTCGGAAGAAGTCGCATGCAGGCGACCGGCCTCGGCGTCCTCAACCAAGTGGGAAATCGTCTGCTGAGCATCGGACTTCGTCGAGCCAATGAGGCCAACGGGACCGCGCTTAATCCAGCCGGTTGCATAGATACCCGGAATCACCGGGGCATCTTCGTTCTTCGTCGTATCAGAATCGATCACGCGGCCCTCGACGTTGGGAACAACACCCGCGCGCTTATCGAAGGGCAGACCGGGGACCGGCGAGGAGTAGTAGCCAATCGCGCGGTAGACAGCCTGGACGGGCCAGGTGGAAATGACACCGGTTCCACGTACGGATCCATCGCCCGTCAGCTCGGTGCGCTCGGTGCGGATCGCACTGACATTGCCATTTTCGTCGGCGAGGATCTCGACCGGAGATTGGAAAAGGTGGATATGGATGCGACGCGAAGCCGTATGAGACTCGGGATCCTCCATCGCGTAGTTCGTCAGAGTTTTGACAACCTGGCGCTGCTGGTTCGAGGCGCGCAGGGCTTCTTCGGAACCTTCATCGAAGTCGAAGTCATCCTCGGAAACAATAATGTCGACATCGGGAACATGCCCCAGCTCGCGCAGTTCCAGCGGCGTGAACTTCACCTGGGCGGGGCCACGACGACCAAAGACGTGAACGTCAGTAATGGGGTTTTCAGCAAGACCCTTTGCGACGTTTTCCGGGATCTCGGTCACGAGCATATCTTCCGCGTGCTTTGCCAAGACACGGGAAACATCCAGAGCAACATTTCCCACGCCCAAAACGGCCACGGACTTCGCTTCCAGCGGCCAAGTGCGCGGGTAGTCCGGATGACCGTCGTACCAAGAGACAAAGTCAGCAGCACCGTAGGACTGGGGCAGATCAACACCGGGGATATTCAGCGGGGCATCGCGGTCAGCACCGGTTGCGATGATGATCGCGTCGTAGTGTGCATGCAAGTCATCAATGGTGACGTCGCGGCCAATTTCAACATTGCCCAAAAGACGAATATCACCGCGCTGCAGGATCTTGTACAGGGCGACAATGATCTGCTTGATTCGCGGGTGATCGGGAGCAACACCGTAGCGGACCAGACCATAGGGGGCGGGAAGGCGTTCAAACAGGTCAATATTCACGTCCAAACCGGATTTGGACAAAATATCCGATGCATAGATGCCAGCAGGTCCAGCGCCGATGACGGCCACGTTGTAGGTGCTCACTCGTATCCTCTTCTCTGGCCACCAAGGAAGGCGACCCTAATCCTGTCCCAATCCTACAATTAGACGACCTGCAGGGCAGCTGAGAAGATCAGGGCACGCCTCAAGAGGGGTGCGGCACAATCAGGCGACGCGATCCACCATCAGGTGGGCAAAAGAGATCAGAGCCTGCTTGGCTTCCCCATCTGGAAGGTCGGCAATGCATTCAAGAGAGCTATCGCACCACTGACGAGCAAGCTCCCGTGTCTGCGAAACAACATCATGCTCACGCAGGCGTTCAACCAACGCAGCCAAAGCCTGATCGGAGGAAAGATCCCCTCCGAGCATGGACAAAATCTTCTGTCCCTCGGGGTCCAGATTGCCATTTGACTGTGCGCGGCGAAGAAGAAGCACCGGAAGAGTATCCACGCCTTCGCGAAGATCAGTTCCCGGGGTCTTCCCCGAAGCGCCGGCCTCAGGCCCCAAATCAATAACATCGTCAGCGATCTGGAAGGCGACTCCCAAACGCTCACCAAACTGAGTGAGGGCATCAATTGTCGCCTGATCCGCACCCGCGTGCATCGCACCGAATGCCGCTGCAGAAGCCACCAGAGAACCGGTCTTATCAGCCAGCACCTGGATGTAGAACTTCAGCGGGTCATCCCCGTCCTGGGGGCCGAAGGTTTCGTTGAGCTGCCCCATGCACAGGCGCTCGAAAGTGATGGCGTGGTGGCGAACCGTTTCATCACCCAAAGTGGCAATCATGGCCGATGCACGTGCAAAGAGGATGTCTCCTGCAAGAATCGCGCGGTTATTACCCCACAGATGTTGAGCCGATGGAACCCCCCTGCGGGTGGGCGCAGAATCCATGACATCGTCGTGGTAGAGCGAGGCCAAGTGCGTCAGTTCGATACCCGTTGCTGCCGTGAGGACTTCGTTGCTCAACGCGCGCTCGGGATCACCAAACTGCGCAGCAACCAAGGTCAGCAGGGGGCGCATACGCTTGCCACCGGCCTGGGCCAAGTGAGACGTCAATTCTGTAACCAGGTCCCGAGAGTGGGACACGGCCTGGTGCAAACGGTCCTCAACGGCCTCGAGGCCCGGAAGAATTCGGGCCTCGAGATCAGGAACGTGTAAGTCGATTACGGCGCTCACGGGAGAAGCACAACCACCTGATTGAGTAGAGACAGAACCGGACTCGGGAAGAGCCCAAGTGCAATCGTACCCACAGCACACACGGTAATGGCAACACCTGTGAAACCTTCGGAGCGAACAACCGCAACGTCTTCACGCGGCTCCGAGAAGAACATCACGCGAACCAAACGGAAGTAGTAGAAGGCAGTGACCGCCGAGCATGCCAGCGCAAGCGCAACAAGCCAGGCATTTCCAGCTGCGAAAGCATCCGAGAAAACGACGAACTTCGCAATGAAACCGCCGGTGAAGGGGATGCCCGCGAAAGACAGCAGGAAGATCAGCATTGCCGAGGCCAGGGCCGGGTTGGTCTTTCCAAGTCCCGCCCAGCGACGCAGGTCCGTCACTTCCCCACCGATGGTGTCCTGATCGTCGCGCGAACGCACCAGGGTAATAACCCCGAAAGCACCGATGGTTGCAACCGCATAGGCCAGAACGTAGAAGAGAACGTGTCCGGCAGAGTAGCGCAGCAGCGAGATCACACCCATGAGGATGAAGCCCGCGTGGGCGATCGAGGAGTAGGCAAGCATGCGCTTGACATCCATCTGGACGACACCGGCGAAGGTACCCACCAGCATGGTCAAGATGATGACAACAACCATGATCGGGATGAGGCTCCACTGCAGGGGTGCTGCGACAACCTGGAAGAAACGAAGCATTGCACCAAAGGCTGCGAGCTTAACCGCGGCGGCCATAAAGCCCGTCACGGGAGTCGGCGCGCCTGTGTAGACATCGGGAGTCCACGCGTGGAAGGGAGCAGCACCGACCTTGAAAAGCAGGCCGACCATGACCATGACCGTGCCCATGAGCAGAAGAATCTGCATTCCAGCGGTCTGAGCTGTGGGAGTCGCCGCATTGGAGATCAGCAGTGAACCTGAGTAACCGTAAAGGAAGGCCGAACCCATGAGCATAAAGCCAGAGGAGAAGGCACCCAAGATGAAGTACTTCAGGGCAGCTTCCTGCGAGAGCTGACGGCGACGGCGTGCCGTTACGGCCAGGATGTACAGCGGCAAAGACATGACTTCCAGAGCCACAAAGAGCGCGATGTAGGAGTTCGCCGCGGGGAAGATCATCATGCCGCCGGTGGAGAAGAGCACCAGAGCAAACATTTCCGAACGCTGGTAGCCCTTTGAATCGGAACGCTCTTCATCGGAGGAACCGGGACGATCCGAAGGCTGGCCGGCGAAGGCACCGTCTCCGGCCTCGGAACGATCGGCAATTACCAGAACGGCGAAGAAGGCGATCAGGACCAAGATTCCTTGAGCTGCAACCGTCAAAGGATCTTCAATGTACTCCCCCAGTGACTGAGGAGATCCAAGAACGGCAGCCCAACGCATAACCAGAGCAACTGCAGAAGCGATCAGCGCGACGACGGCGATTCCGAAGACCGAGGCGCGGCGTGCACGCACCGGTACGAAGGACTCGGCCAGTACCGCAAGGATCCCGCCACAAAGAACGCACAGAACCGGTGCAAGCGCGGCCCAGGAAATCTCGGGGACCGTAAAGTTGACGGCCGTTGCAACAGAATTCACTGTGCGCTCCCTTCACTCAGAGTTGCGGTCGCTGCGGTGAGGAGATGTGAACCCTCATCGGCGATGGGTGCCAGAGCAGAAACCAGAGGTGCCGCCCAAATACCCAGAACAAGCATTGCAATGACCAGCGGGGTCATAACGGTCTTTTCACGTCCGTTCAGATCAGCAATATGCTTCTTATCCTCTCGCGGAGGGCCGGTGAAGACTCGCTGGTAGGGCATGAGCATGTACAGCGCGGCCAGGACCACTCCCAGCACTGCAAAGAGTGCAAGAAGGGTCGAAACCTTCCACGTGCCCATCAGAACCAAGTACTCGGGGACGAAGCCCGAGAGGCCGGGAAGCGCAACCGAGGCCAAGCCAGAGAAGAGCCACAGGCCAGCCAAGACGGGGCTCACGCGCTGCATACCGCCGTATTGGCGCATGTCTTGGGTTCCGCCTCGCCTTGACAGCCAGCCGGACAGCAGGAACATCGCGGCGATTGAGACACCGTGGGCGACCATGTAGACCATGGCACCGGTCAGCGCGATCTGCGAGCCGATGAAAATGCCCAGAACCATGAAGCCAAAGTGCGAAACCGAGGTGTAGGAAACCAGGCGCATGATGTCGTTTTGGCCGATGGCAGCCAAACCGCCCCAGAGGATTGACAGTACAGCGAATCCACAGATCCACCACTGCAGGCTTGCGGCTCCCAGCGGGAACAGACGCAGACACAGGGTGATCATGCCGAATGTACCGACCTTATCCAGGATGCCGACAAGCAACACCGAAGTGCCCGGACGGGCATTTTCAGCAGTGTCAGGCAGCCAGGTGTGAAGGGGAACCATTGGAGCCTTAATCGCAAAGGCAATGAAGAAGGTCGCGAAAAGACCAACTTGGATTCCCACGGGAAGGCGAACGGTTCCGGACGAGAGGGTATCGATCATGAAGAGCGTGTCTCCACGGCGAGCAGCCAGGGCCCAAATAGCGACCAAGCCGCCGAGCATGACCAGACCGCCGGCCAGCGAGAAGAGCAAGAACTTCATTGCTGCACGCTGACGCGCCTTCTTTTCACCAACTCCGTAACGACCAATCATCACGAAGAGCGGAACCAACATTCCTTCGAATGCCAGGTAGAAGAGCAGGACATCCGAAGCGGCGAAGATCAGCACCATGAAGGATTCCAAGAACAGAACCCAACCGAGGTAAGCACCCGTACGAGAGGGGTTCTCGTCCTCATTCCATCCGGCGACGACGACCAGGGGCACCAAGGCGACGGCTAGAAGGATCATCACCAAGCCAAGAGCATTCACGGCCAGCGCCCAACTCAGGCCAATCTGAGGAATCCAGGAATAGGCCTCGGAAAGCTGGTAGGTGGAGGAATGCGACCAGTCGAATGCAACCGCAGCAACGATGGCTACGACCAGCTCACACAGCGAAAGAATGAGTGCGAAGGCACGCCCGGCTTGGCGCAGGGATGGAATCGCCAGAAGAAGCACGGCACCCAGTGCGGGAAGTGCAACAAGAATCGACAGCCACGGTAGTGGCGCGCTGAGCATTTGAGACATCTGCATAGATCCTTACTTCCTCACAGCGAAAATGCCAGGACAGCGGCAAGGGCACACACGACCCCGCCAAGAATGTAAGAGGCGTAGGTACGCACGCGACCGGACTGAGTGAAACCAACCGCTCGCCCAGTACCGGTGGATGCCGCTTCAACCAAGTGGACAACGCCGTCGATCGCCTTGTTATCACCAAGGGTGGCGGTCTTTACCAGGGCGATACCCGGAGTCATGAAGAGCGCTTCATTAACGGTGTCTTGGTAAAGGTCAACACGAGCAGCACGCGTGAGCGCATTGCCTGCCGGGATGGCGGTGGGAACCTCACGGCGAGCGTACATAACCCAGGCAATTCCCGCGCCGGCAAGTACCAGAAGCAAAGTGACAATCTGGATGGCAATCTCAGGAGCAACCGGGTGAGCGTGCTCAGCAACACCAAGCGAAGGCTCAAGCCAGGTCGTGAAGACATCACCAATTGATAGGAGGCCACCGACCACAGCGGCGCAGATCGCCAAGATCACCATCGGGATAGTCATCAGCGGACCCGACTCATGCGGGTGGACACCATTGCCTTCGGCCTCGGTGGTCCAACGAGCAGTGCCGTGGAAGGTCATGAAGAACAGTCGCGACATGTAGAAGGCGGTAATGCCAGCGCCAACCATGGTGACGATACCGAAGACCCAACCTGCCCAAACGGCCTCGTGACCGGCGAAGGAGGTCGCACCGAATGCTGCTTCGATGATCTTGTCCTTGGAGAAGAATCCCGAGAAGGGAGGAATACCAAGGATTGCCAACCAGCCGCAGGCGAAGGTCAGCCAAGTGACCTTCATGGCGGTGCGCAGGGCACCAAAGCGACGCATATTGACCTGGTCATTCATTCCGTGCATGACGGAACCCGCGCCAAGGAACATGAGCGCCTTGAAGAAACCGTGAGTGAAGAGGTGGAAAATCGCGAAGACCCAACCGATGGGTCCAAGACCTGCGCCCAGCATCATGTAGCCGATCTGGCTCATGGTCGAGGCCGCAAGAACCTTCTTCATATCGTCCTTGGCACAACCAACAATCGCGCCAAAGAGCAGCGTGATTGCACCGACGATGACAACCGCGGTAGCCGCGATCGGCGATGCCTGGAAGATCGCACCCGAACGAACAATCAGGTAAACACCGGCGGTGACCATCGTCGCCGCGTGAATAAGCGCGGACACCGGGGTCGGACCGGCCATTGCGTCACCCAACCAAGCCTGCAGGGGGAACTGCGCCGACTTACCGCACGCACCCACCAGAAGGAAGAAACCGATGATGGTTGCTTGAACGGGAGAAACCGTTGCGGCCGCTGCGTTCACTTCCTCGATGTTGACGGTCGAGAAGTTAGCGACCATCGCCATCATTGCAATGAGCAGGCCCATATCACCGACGCGGTTCATCACGAATGCCTTCTTCGCGGCAACCGCATTGGCGGGAACGTAGTTCCAGAAACCGATGAGCAGGTACGAGGCCAAGCCCACGCCTTCCCATCCGACGAAGAGACCCGCGTAGGAGTCTGCAAGCACCAGGATGAGCATGGCAGCGATGAAGAGGTTGAGGTAGGCGAAGAAACGGCGACGCGCATCGTCATGAGCCATGTAGGCGATGGCGTAGACGTGGATAAGCGAACCGACGAAGGTGACCAGCATGACGAAGGTCATCGACAGAGGATCGATCATCAAGCCGAAGTTCACCGAGAACTCACCCGCGGGAATCCACGAGAAAAGCGGGAGTTCAAAGCGGCGTGTATCGGGTGCTGCGGAGAGCATGGCGATGATGACGCCAAGTCCGACAGCGAAGGATGCCCACGATGCCAGAGTTGCCAGGAGATGACCCCAGCGATCGGAGCGGCGTCCGCATACAAGGAGAAGCGCACTGGAAACGGCGGGGATCGCAATCATGAGCCATGCCAGGGAAATGATTCCCGTAGGCTGGCCAGGAGCTGCGACCTGTGCCGCGGTGCTGAAAAGTGTCAATGTCATTCCGGCTTACTCCTCAGTTCTTCAGCAGATCGAGGTCGTCAACGTTTGTAGTGACGCGTGACTTAAAGATGGACACGACGATTGCCAGGCCGACAACAACTTCCGCGGCAGCAACGACCATGACGAAGAAGGCCATGATTTCGCCACTAACATTTCCGTGGATTCGTGCGAAGGTCACGAAGGCAAGGTTGGCGGAGTTGAGCATGAGCTCGACTCCCATGAGGGAGATCACCGCACTGCGACGGACCAGAACGATGGCTGCTCCGATCGCGAAGAGGATCCCCGAGAGCACCAAGTAGGCTGCAAGGCTCATTCTTCTTCCTTCCCTTCATCAGCGGTCTGGGGAGCCTGCGGCTGCTTCAGACCAGTGGGAGCTGCGGCACCCGGCATACCCCATGCCTGAGAACGCTCGTGAGTGCTGGGGTGAGCCGGATCGAAGATCGTGTGGTCGAGGGAGCCGCCCTTGGCCAATGCCAGCGACTGCGCAACCTCAGGCTCAACCTGACCAACAACGCGATCCAAGCCACGCACACGCAGAACCCTGGGAACCGAGTCTTCGACAGGTTCGTGGGTTTCACCCGAAAGTGCGGGAACATCAACCGCGTTGGAGTGGGCGTACACACCGGGGGCCGGGAGCTGTCCAATTCGACGTCCCGAGGCCTTGAAGGCGCGCATCTTCGCTTCTGCGGTCGTGCGCTGCGTGAGTACCGGACCGAGCTGATCGGAGTGAGTGAGAAGCATCGCGCCGATTGCTGCGGTGATCAGCAGAATTCCCGCAAGTTCCATTGAGAACCAGTAGCGCGAGAACAGCGTTGCCGCCAAGTCGGTGATCGGTGCGTTCGAGTAGGGATCGTCACTGAGCGAGGCCGAGCTTCCCGCGGTGCGCGAGCGAGCAATTGCTCCGATGAGGATCGCACCCAGACCAAGGGCCATCAGCACCGAGGTGACGATGCGTCCACGCGATTGACGCGCGTAGTTATCAGAGGCACTCAAGCCGATCATCATGATGACGAAGAGGAAGAGGACCATGATTGCGCCGGTGTAGACGACAACTTGGACCGTGCCCAAGAATGCTGCCCCGTGCATGAGGTACAAGATCGCAAGGCCGAGCATGACTCCAACCATGCAGATCGCACAGTAAACGGCCTTCTTGAAAAAGAGGACGCCCAGGGCGCATGCGATCATGAAGACCGCCACGCAGCCAAAGAGGATCGCCTCCCCCGTTGATGCCATTTCAGGCCAATTCATTAAGGTCATGCCTGACGCGCCTCCTCATTGACGGGACGGGCAGTTGCAAGGGAGGGATCATCTGGACGATGTTCGCGTACCCAATCAATCTGAGTTTGTGTGGGGCCCTGTACCGCGCCGCGGTAGTAGTCGCCATCGCTAAAGCCTTCCACCTGCGGGTGAGGAGGTTGAAGCATTCCCTCTGAGAGCGGAACCAGAAGTTGGTCCTTCTCATAGATGTCATCAATGCGGCGGTACTCGGCAAGCTCGAAATCGTGACCCATGGTCAGGGCGCGAGTCGGGCAGGCCTCGATGCAGAATCCGCAGAAAATGCAGCGCAGGTAGTTGATCTGGTAGACGCGACCGTAGCGTTCACCGGGGCTGTACTGTTCCTCGGGAGTATTCGATGCGGCCTCGACGTAGATGGCGTCCGCGGGGCATGCCCACGCACAAAGTTCACAACCCACGCACTTTTCCAAGCCATCCGCGTAGCGGTTGAGCTGGTGGCGTCCGTGGAAACGAGGCTCGACGAAGGGGCCCTCGAAGGGGTACTGCTCGGTCACGGTCGGGCGGAAGAAGGAGGACAGTGTCACTCCATAGCCCGCGAAGGGAGCGAAGAACTGACCGATCGGCCCCTTCGGATCCTGCTCGTAACGCAGATTCTGGCTGTCGTTCTGATCAGTCATTCGTCTCCTCCAATGCGGCAGCAGTGACCACGCGGTTTGCGCGCGGCGAGGGCGGTAGCTGTTGTCCCGGAAGCGGGGGCACCGGGAAGCCATCCGCCATGGGATCAAAGTTCGCCAAGCGTTCTTGCTTCTCAGCTTGCGCAAGGGCTTCCTTACGAGCATCACGCGAATCAGCGAACCACATGACGATCAATGCAATAACGAAGATTCCAGCAACGCCACCGATCAGCTGCGGCAGGGTCAAAGACACCCACTGGGTGATTGCCCGAATAATGGCAACCATGACCAGCCAGGCCAGCGAGATCGGGATCAGTCGCTTCCAGCCCAGCTGCATGAACTGGTCGTAACGGAAACGCAACAGGGTGCTTCGTGTCCAAATCATGAGGAGCATGAAGAACCACATCTTGAGGAAGAACCACAGGATTCCGAACCATCCGCCATTGAGGAACTCAATGTGCGAGAGGGGCCAGGGGGCGTGCCAACCGCCGAAGAACATGGTCGTTGCCACCGCTGAAACGTTGAACATGTTGACGTATTCAGACAGGTAGAACCAACCGAATTTCATTGAGGAGTACTCGGTCATGTGACCGGCGACCAATTCACCTTCGGCCTCGGGAAGGTCGAAGGGAAGACGGTTAACTTCACCAACCATGGAGATCAGGTAGATCACGAAGGCCGGTGCCAGGGGCAGGAACCACCAGGTCTGCGCCTGCGAGGCCACGATCTGCGAGGTCGACATCGAGCCGGCCATCAAGAAGACCGCAACCAGCGACATTCCCATGGAAAGCTCGTAGGAGATCACCTGTGCCGAGGAGCGAACCGCGCCGTAGAGAGGAAGCGTCGAGGACGCAGACCAACCACCCAGCACAATGCCGTACAGACCCAGCGAAGAAATCGCCAGAACATACAGGGCCGCGACCGGCATATCCGCCAGCTGCAGCGGGGTGGAGTGACCGAAGATCGAAACATTTGGTCCCATGGGGATCACGGCGAAGATCGAGAATGCTGCGAATGCCGAGATCGAGGGCGCAAGCAGATAAATGAACTTATCGGCCTTACGCGTCCACATATCTTCCTTGAAGAGCAGCTTCACGGCGTCGGCAATTGCTTGGAACAAGCCGAAGGGACCGGCAACATTCGGGCCGGGCCTGGTCTGCATGCGTCCGATCGTTCGACGTTCAACCCACAGGGCAAGCAGAACGTTGAGAATCAGGAAAACGATGATGAAAACGGCCTTGAGGACTGTCAACCACCAGGTTTCCTGCGTAAAGTCCGCAGCGGTGTACGTGGGAACATCCAGGGGGATCAGGTTCATCGGGCCACCTCCCCCTTTGCGCTCAAGGTGACAGAAGAACCGAAGTTCCCCAATGATTCGTGGACGATAGATCCCTGGGAGCACTCGGGCACCCAGACAACCCCGTCGGGAAGATCAGCAAATTGCAGGGGAAGCATGATGCTTCCGCGCTGGGTACTGAGCGTGAGTTCCTCGCCCTCGTCAATGCCGAGGCCCGCGACAGTTGCGCGCGAGGCGAAGACGACTGGACGTCGTGCGCTTCCCGCCAGCATGCCTGCGCCGTCTTGCAAACGACCTGCGTCGAGCATCGGCTTGTGGGTGGCAAGAAGTGCCTCGCCCTGGCCGACCTCAACCAATTCCGAGGCCTTCGCCGGAACGAATTCTTCACGCTGACCGTTCCACTGCATGAGCGGATTCACTTGGTCGTACAGACCCACGAGGTCGTGCAGACCAAGATCCACACCGAACTCGCTGGCAAGCGCGTCGAAGACCAATCGATCGGTCTGCGAGCGCGAGGCAATTGCCTGGCCGAAGGGGCGCAAACGACCTTCCCAGTTGATGAAGGTTCCGTTCTTTTCCAGCGGAGGTGCGACCGGCAAGACCACATCTGCGCGATCGGTCACCTCACTGCGACGAACCTCGAGGCTCACCAAGAAATCAACCTGATCAAGCGCCTTTCGCGCGGCAGCCGGATCATCAAAGTCACGAAGATCAACGCCACCGACAACAAGCGCCTTAAGGCGACCATCAGCTGCGGCTTCCAGCATCTGCGTGGCATCAAGACCGCGCTGAGCGGGAATCTCTCCCCATGCCAAAGACTCGCGAGCCTCTTGAGAGGCCAGCGGACGACCGAAAGGCAGAAGACCGGGAAGAAGGCCGGCTTCCACTCCACCGCGCTCACCGGCGCGGCGAGGGACCCACTGAATACGGCAGTGAGTGCGCTCTGCCAATCGAACGACTTCACTGAGCAGACCCGGAGTACGGCTTGCACGCTCGCCAACCAGGATCACTCCCCCGTCAAGACGCGAGGCGAGATCGGCGAACTCACCACCTTCACGGATCTCAGCGGCAACCTCGACCTCGGTGCCGGGAGCGCAACGCAGCAGCTCTCCAGAAAACTTGGCGAGGCCTCGGGAAGTCATCGGAGCCAATGAAGCAACGCGGAGCTTGCCCTTGCGAGTGGCCTTGCGCATCCGCAGGAAGATCGCACCACACTCGTCCTCGGGTTCGAGTCCAACTAGGAGGACCTGGCCGGCGTTCTCAAGCTGCGAGTAGGTGACGCCCAATCCGCTACCTGCAACGTGGGCAGCAAGGAATGAGCGCTCTTCTTCGCTGTGGCTGCGAGAACGCATATCGATGGAATCAGATCCCACGACGGTGCGCGCGAACTTCGACCATGCCCACGCATCTTCAAAGCTCAGGCGGCCACCGGGAAGGAACCCAACCTGATCACCGGAAAGGCCGGCAAGCGCGCGGTGGACACGGTCCAAGGCATCCGACCACGAGGTCGGGACGAGCTGGCCGTTCTCGCGAACGAAAGGAGTGTTGAGGCGCTGAACACCGGACCACTTAAATGCGAAGCGATCCTTGTCAGTGATCCACTCTTCGTTGACCTCGGGGTCATTTCCAGCCAGACGGCGCAGAACTTCGCCGCGGCGAATATCCACGCGGATCGCACTACCGGAAGCATCGTGCTCGGTTACCGAAGCGGTAGATACCAAGTCGAAGGGGCGTGCGCGGAAGCGGTAATCATTCGAGGTCAGAGCACCAACCGGGCAGATCTGAATGATGTTGCCCGAGAAGTACGAGGCGAATGCGCGGCCCGAAACATCACGATCATTGGGGGCAAGATCTCCTTCATTGAGGGAGCCGATAATGCCTTCTTGACCGTAAGGTCCCGAAATACCCGCCTTGACATTGTCCTTTGCCTGCGGGTTGAAGTAATCCAAGACCGCTGTATCAAAGGAGCCAACCTGCTCACCCATGAAGTGATGATGCTCGGTCGGCGCGGTGCCACCACCTCGTCCCTGAAGATCAAGGAAGGGGTCGCCCGCAATTTCCTTACCGAAGCGCACGCAGCGCTGGCACAGGATGCAACGCTCGCGGTCCAGCAGAATCTGCGAGGTGAGCTTCAAAGGCTTGCGATACGTGCGCTTTGCATCGATGAAGCGCGAGCTCTCGCGGCCTTCGCTCATTGCCTGGTTCTGGAGGGGGCACTCGCCGCCCTTGTCGCAGATTGGGCAATCCAGCGGGTGGTTGATCAGCAGGAACTCCATCACGCCTTCCTGCGCGCGACGGGCAGCCTCGGAGGTGTGCTGAGTCTTGACCACCATGCCAGGGGTGACAGTCTGAGCACATGAAGGCTGAGGCTTGGGCATGAAACGCAGCTCGCCGGTGTTGCGATCGGGCATTCCGACCTCAACAAGACACTGACGGCACGCGGCGACGGGCTCAAGCAGCGGGTGATCACAGAAACGCGGGATACGAATTCCGGCCTGCTCGGCCGCACGGATCACCAGGGTGCCTGCGGGAACGTCCAATTCGACGTCGTCGATCGTGACCTTCACTAGGTTCTCGCTCATCGAACTCCTCCCTTGGCAAAGTTGCTCGAGGCCTCGTAGGGGAACAATTCGCGCGCGGGCGTGGTCAGCCCGGCCTCGAATTCTTCGCGGAACTTCTTAATTCCCGACATGATCGGGGTCGCCGCCGCATCGCCCAGAGCACAGAAGCTTCGGCCGAAAATGTTGTGTGCGATCTCGTCCAGAAGATCGATATCGCCTTCCTGGCCCTTACCTGCTTCCAGGCGGAGCATGATCTGCTTAAGCCAGTAGGTTCCTTCACGACAGGGCGTGCACTTGCCGCAGGATTCGTGCTGGTAGAACTCGATCCAGCGGGTAATGACGCGAACCACTGAGGTCGTTTCATCAAAGACCTGCAATGCGCGGGTACCGAGCATCGAACCGGCGGCGCCAACGGATTCGTAATCCAGAGGTGTGTCCAGTTCGGCTTCGGTGAAGATCGGGGTTGAAGAGCCGCCGGGAGTCCAGAACTTCAGCTGGTGTCCTTCGCGAATACCGCCGGCAAGCTCGATGAGCTCACGCATAGTGATTCCGAAGGGAGCCTCGAATTGGCCCGGGTTCTTCACGTGACCTGAGATTGAGAACAGACCGTGTCCCTTGGACTTTTCCGTTCCCATCGAGGCGTACCACTGTGCGGAGTGCTGGAAGATTCCCGTCACCTGGCTGATCGACTCGACGTTATTAATAACGGTCGGACGCGCATACAAACCTGCGACAGCGGGGAACGGAGGCTTCAGACGCGGGTGGCCTCGGTAGCCTTCCAGGGAATCCAGAAGAGCAGTTTCTTCACCACAGATGTAAGCACCTGCGCCCGCGTGAGCGGTGATGCGAAGATCACCCAGCAGACCGGCCTCGGTTGCTTCCTTAACCGCAGCCATCAGTCGGCGGTAGACGTGAACAACTTCGCCGCGAAGGTAGACAAATGCGTGGTGGCAATTGATGGCGCGCGAGGTGATCGCAATGCCTTCAATCAGCACGTGGGGGTTTGCCATAATCGTCGGGATGTCCTTACAGGTTCCCGGTTCCGATTCATCGGCATTAACCACGAGATAGCGGGGCAAACCGTCATCGGGCGGAAGGAAGGACCACTTCAGGCCCGTGGGGAATCCAGCACCACCACGGCCTCGCAATCCGGAGGCCTTAACGGTCTCAACGATCTCGGCGGGTTCCATGGTGTTGGCCTTCTTCAGGCCTTCGTAACCGCCACGCGCCAGGTAGGACTCCAAGGTCCACGAGCGATCGCTTCCCCATCCGCGGGTCAGAATCGGGGTCAGGGCCACGGTTGTTTCACTCACCGTCCTTCTCCTTTCCTTCTTCCGCGGGAACGTCAGCCGGAGCGCTCCAGCCGCGTTCTTCGGCAATCCTCAGTCCCAGTGTCGAGGCCTCGCCAGCGCTGGGTCCTTCGTTCTCGTGTCCATCGAGGAAGCCGGCAAGGACGTGCTCGGTTTCCTTGAAGGTCGGCAGCACTGCACTTCCGCGGGTGGGGTGCAAGGGCTTACCGGCCTCGATGTCATCAATAAGGGCGCATGCGGACTCAGGGGTCTGGTTGTCGAAGAACTCCCAGTTCACCATGACAACGGGGGCGTAATCGCAGGCCGCATTGCATTCGAGGCGCTCAAGGGTGATGGTTCCGGCCTCGTTGGTTTCGTCGGTTCCGACTCCAACCTTTTCGCTGACGGCCTCCCAGATCTCGTCGCCGCCCATAACAGCGCACAGAGCATTGGTGCACACACCCACAAGGTATTCACCCGTGGGGTGACGCTTGTACTGGGTGTAGAAGGTCGCAACGGCAGAAACTTCTGCGCGAGTGATACCCAGAAGTTCAGCGCACAGTGCGATTCCGTTTGCACTCACGTAGCCGTCTTCAGACTGGACTAGGTGAAGCATGGGAAGCAGTGCGGAACGAGCGTGGCCCTGGGGGTAGCGCGCGATGATTTCGCGTGCCTCACCTGCAAGGCGCTCATAGGTTTCCACGGGATAGCTCATCGATCAACGCCTCCCAGAACGGGGTCGAGAGTGGCCAGCGAGACAACGACATCGGCCAGCTGGCCGCCTTCCGTCATCATGGCCAGAGACTGCAGATTTGCGAATGAAGGGTCGCGGAAGTGCGCGCGGAAGGGGCGAGTTCCACCGTCTGAAACCAGGTGGACACCCAAGATGCCCTTCGCGTGCTCAACGGTCTGGTAGACCTGACCGGCGGGGACCCTAAATCCTTCGGTGACCAGCTTGAAGTGGTGGATCAGGGATTCCATTGAAGTTCCCATGACCTTCGCAATGTGTTCGGCGGAGTTACCCTGGCCGTCCGTTGCAACCGAAAGCTGTGCGGGCCACTTGATATGCGGGTCGGAAACCATGACGGGCTGGCCTTCAGTTGCCTCCAAGCGGCGAAGGACCTGCTCGATAATGCGCAGCGATTGGTAGCACTCATCGAAACGCACGCGAACACGGTTGTAAGCGTCGTTCGAGTCATAGGTGGGAACGTCGAATTCGAAATTCTCGTAGCCGCAGTAAGGCTGATCCTTACGAAGATCTTGAGGCAAGCCGGCTGCTCGCAGGGACGGACCGGTCAAGCCCAGGGCCATCATTGCTGACAGCGGCATGTAACCAACGCCAATGAAGCGCTGCTTAAAGATCGGGTTTGCCAGAACCAGGTCCTGGAGCTCACCGATATCGTTTCGCACCTTCGGGAGCTTTTCGCGGATGTAGGGGACCATACCGCTGGGCAGGTCCTGAACCACACCACCGGGACGGATGTATGCGTGGTTCATACGCAGACCGGTAATGCGCTCGAAGATTCGCAGAATCTCTTCGCGGCCCCTGAAGGCGATGGTCATCATGGTCGTCGCGCCAAGCTCGTTACCACCGGTACCAATGGCGACGATGTGAGAGGCGATTCGGTTGAGTTCCATCATCAGGATACGAATGAGGTTTGCGCGCTCCGGCACGTCATTCGTAATACCCAGGAGCTTCTCGACGGCCAGGCAGTAAGCCACTTCTTGGAAGAAGGGAGCCACGTAGTCCATACGAGTACACAGCGTGACGCCCTGGGTCCACGTGCGGTATTCCATAGTCTTTTCGATACCGGTGTGAAGGTAGCCCGTGTCAACGCGAGTTTCGCGAACGGTTTCACCATCCAGCTCGAGGATCAGGCGAAGAACGCCGTGGGTTGAGGGGTGGACAGGACCCATGTTGAGCACGATGCGCTCATGGTTGATGCGCTCGATCTCAGCGATAACGTCGTTCCAGTCTCCGCCCTGGGCAAGAACCTCGGGAACCTCGTCAATGTCCAGGCCTGCACTTGATGCTGCAGCGTGAAGTGAAGGAGTAGTCATTAGTTGTACGACCTCCGAGTGTCGGCAGGTGCGTTGACTGCACCCTTGAATTCCACGGGAATACCACCCAGGGGGTAGTCCTTACGCTGCGGGTGACCTACCCAGTCATCAGGCATAGCGGTTCGGGTCAGCGAGGGATGCCCGTCAAAAACAATCCCCATGAGGTCCCACGTTTCGCGTTCCTGCCAGTCGTTCGCCGGGTAAATATCGACGATCGAGGGAATATGCGGATCAGAATCCGGGCAGGCCACTTCCAGGCGGATCATGCGATTATGCGTGATCGACATGAAGGGGTAGATCGCGTGGAGCTCACGGCCATGATCTTCGGGGTAGTTCACGCCGTTAGTTCCCAGGCACATCTCGAAACGCAGATCCTGATCATCACGCAGGTAACGCGCGACGCGACGGATGTGCTCACGCGAGATAAAGATGCTGAGTTCGCCGTGTTCAACGACAACCTTCTCAATAACATCCGCGACTGCCAGTCCATCGGCGGCAATCAATTCCTCGAGGATGTCAACGATCTGATCGAAGTACGAACCATAGGGCCGTGCTGCTGCGGGCGCAGTACGCGCAACAGTTACTTGCTGCGAGAAGCCCGTGGTATCACCTTGATCCGGAGCCCCGAACAGACCCTGACGGACTTTGATGACCTCGGGCTGCTCGGCACCGAAACGATTAATTTCTTCGCTCATGCCAGCAATCCCTTCAGATCGTGAGTCGGGGTCGCAGCAAGTGCTGCTGCTTCAGCCTTGCGAGCAATTTCGCGACGGTGTGCGCCCAGCGGTTCGCTTCCGATCTGCTCACGCAGTGTAAGGATTGCGTGAATCAGGGCCTCGGGACGAGGCGGGCAGCCGGGAAGGTACACATCGACGGGAACAATGTGGTCGCATCCCTGGACGACGGCGTAGTTGTTGAACATACCGCCCGAGGATGCGCAGGCACCCATGGAGATGACCCACTTGGGGTCCGCCATTGAATCGTAGACGCGACGCACGATGGGAGCCATCTTGTGGGAAACACGTCCGGAGACAATCATGAGGTCGGAGTGACGCGGCGATGCACGGAAAACTTCCAAACCAAAACGCGACATGTCGAAACGGGGAGTTCCGGCTGCCATCATTTCAATTGCGCAGCACGCCAAGCCCATGGTGACTGGCCACTGACTATGCTTTCGAGCAAGACCGAGGATCTTCTCCATGCTTGCCAGGGCAATGCCTGCAGGCAGGCTCTCTTCAATTCCCATTGTTTTCCTCTTACCTCAGTAATCCAGTCCGCCGCGGCGCCATTCGTAGATATAGGGGACGGTGATCACCGCGATGAAGGTCAGCATGGCAATCAATCCGAAAAGTCCCAGCTGGTTGAAGCTCACGGCCCACGGGTACATGAACACGACTTCAATGTCGAAGACAATGAAGGTCATGGCTACCAGGTAGTAGCGCACGGGGAAGCGCCCGCGCTCCAGGTGTTGCTCCGTGGGGTCGATTCCGCATTCGTAGTTATCGGCCTTCGTGCGGTTCTTGCGCGTTGGCCCCAGAATTGCGGATGCGCCCAGCCCGCCCAGCGCCAAGACCATGGCGGCTGCAGCCATGATCAGCAGCGGAACATAGGGATTTGTCATCGTTCCTCCCACATCGGGTGTACCTTCGTGGCCATCATGCTGATGGCACCAGCTTGGATAGGGTCGTAATCAGTCGGTCGTCGAAGTCGCCGCCTTGGCGTTCGAAGCCATCCGACAGAAGTTTGTGAACCAGGGTCATCAGGCGCGGGATAGGCAGACCGTAGGTCGTGCACAGGCGCATGATTCGCGGATTTTCAATGAGACGAACAAAGATGCGTCCCAATTGGTAGTAGCCGCCGTATTCATTGCGGATCCGCTGGGGGTAGGCGCTCATTGCTCGGTCGATGCCAGCGCGGTGCGTGCGGGCAAGAGCTTGAGCCATGGCCTCGGCGGCGTAGCGTCCAGCCTTCATCGCGGGTGCGATTCCTTCTCCATTAAAAGGAGAAACCATTCCGCCGGCATCGCCGACAATGACGAAGCCATTGGTGTAGTGGGGCTGACGATTCAAGCTCATCGGCAAAGCTGCACTGCGAAGCTCGCCGATTTGATTCTCTGGGGTAAATCCCCATTCCTCGGGAATGTTGGCCATCCACTGTTCGAAAACCTGACGATAGGGCAGGTTCGTCGCACTTGCCGTCGAGGCCACAGAGCCCAGTCCGACGTTGACGACGCCATCCCCCATCGGGAAGATCCAGCCGTATCCGGGAAGCAGATCCGAGTGCCCGGGCTCGCCCGCCCAGAGTTCCAGGTGCGATTCCATCCATTCTTCGTTGCCGCGAGGGGAACGGAAGTAGGTGCGCGCCGCAACGCCCATGGGACGCTTGGGATTCTTTTCAATTCCGAGGCGGGTTGAAACCTTTGCAGAGACGCCACCGGCATCCACAACCAGCTTGGCGCGGATCGTCACGTCCTGGGCATTCTTGCCACGGCCTCGACGCGCGCGAACACCGCAGATTCGGTGCGCGGAGTCTTGGAGGGCCTCGGTAACGGTGAGTTCTTCTTCGAGGCGAGCTCCCGCACTCTGTGCTCGCTGGACCAGTGCGTGGTCAAGATCCATGCGCGCGCGAGTCATTCCGTATCCCGGAAGTGAAGCCTGATCGGGCCACTCCATGTGGATGGTGTGGCCACCGCCAATGACGGTCAGACCGCGGTTTCGTGCCCAACCAGAAGTATCGACACCCATGAGGATGAGCTCTTGGACGGCGGCGGGAGTCAGGCCATCACCGCAGATCTTGTCGCGCGGGAAACGTGCCTTATCGACAAGAAGCACGTCAATACCAAGGGTTGCCAAATGATAGGCGGTAGATGCACCACCTGGGCCAGCGCCGACAATAACGACATCAGCGTTCATGTCTTGGGCCTGTTGGCTCACCATGCCTCCTTCACGCTCCACGCAACGATGAACCCACATCAGGGTCCAGTTCAGACCATAGTCACCGGTATACGAAGCCGCGAAAGCACGCCAAAAAGTCCGTGAGAACAACACTTTAGGGGCGTGAGCGAGCACACACCCGTATTCAATTTGCACATATGTTTGTTGCGTTAATCAGCGCGGAAATGCTTAGGAAACCGGGTAGCAGTGCTCCGGCTCCGTCAAACCGGGGCCGAAGTCAACCTCGCGACCGTCCAAAGACCAGACATTTCGCGAGATCTGTTGGATGTCCTCGTGGCGAGCAAGCCACTGGCTCAGCTCTGCCTGTTCCTGCTCCGTTAGCCATACCAAGGGATCGGAAGATGACTTAAAACCAGCGACCGCGGCAACATCCTGGAGCCACCCGATCTGCTGATCATTCAGAAGGTTCTTCATGTGACGGAAGAAGATGACATCGGGATCAACATCAATGAGCTCACGCAGCCACAGACGCGATACAGAACCCATAAAAGCATTGCGCGCTTCTGCGTCGGAACGATCATCAGTCGCGTAGTTCTTCCAAATGGGAGCGACATCGCAGCCCACTCGAATTCCGTCGTAGAGGCCGATCGCGGGGATGATCAGGGCACCAGAACCCAGAAGGTAGGTATCCTCCCCTGCCGCCTCTCGCAAAATCTGCGAACCCAAAATAAACGCGTCATCGGGGCTTGCTTCGCGATCAAAGCGCACACCTTCAATGGCCGCTGCGTTAATAAAGTCAGTCTTGATGTAGCGGATCCCAGCCTCAAGCAGGTATCCGATGGTATCGCGTAGATATTCCTGTGCCAGGGGGTGCGTCGTATCCAGCGCGTAGTAGGGGCCACCCCAGTTGTATCCGGCGATAGCCAGCTTCCCATCCTCGCCGTGAACGAAAGCTTCGGGGTGCGCCTGAAGGAAAGGCGTTCCTTCGCGAGCGATGAAGGGAGCGATCCACAAACCGGGAGTCACACCGAGATCGGAAATGTAGCGAGCACAGGCAGCAAGATCATGTCCAAACTTCGCATTCGGACGCCAATCGCCTACATTTAGCTGCCAGCCATCATCAATTTGCAAGGCGGTGAAACCAAGTTTTGCAAGCCCGGGAAGCTGTCCTGCAAGAACGTCCCAGGAAACGTTTTCGTAGTAGGAATACCAGGAACACCACACGCGCGGCGCCTGACCGGGGCTACGACGCCGAGAGCCCAGCTGCTCCACATAGGCCTCGAAAATCTCCGCTTCACTGCCCCAGCTCACAAACCAGCGAGCCGGCCGAATCTCATCGAAGCCAACAAAAACGTCTTCATCGGCACGAACCTTCGGGTGCCCTCCCGCGAGCGCACCGATGAGGAAACCTGCACCACCCTCTTCTTCAACAACCGCACCCATCCACGAACCGTGATGACGGACGATGTCATCCGCGCCCGGATCATCGGCGGTTGTGCGACGTTCATCAGAGGGAACGCGCAGCGGCGCATCGCTCAGCGAATTCCAGCCCGAGGGCGACCAAGAATTGTGCCCGCTGCGGTAGTACTGGCCACTTTCCATTCCGTGGAGCAGCGCGACACGGCTAGCGTCAATGATTGCGTAGTTGTCACCCTGCTCAATGAGCTGAGCATCGGCTGACGCGCTCAAAGTGGCGTTAGGAAGGGAAAGTACCAGACGTTGCATGATCGTTCTTTCATTGACGAGGCCGCGGGAAGCGGTGCAGAAGGAAAGGAAAGTTATGGGTTTGGGTGTGGAAAGCGGGTCCCGCGAACCTGCGATTGGGTAATCGACGGGGGCGGGACCCGCTCAGTGGCTTACTTGAGCAGGGCGTTTGCCTTCTCGTTGGCCGCGGTCATGGTCGCCTGAGGATCAGCACCGCCGGCAACCTCCTGAATTGCATCCTGGATCAGAGCGTTGACCTCGTCACCGTGTGAGAAGACGGGAACCGGGAAGGTCTCCTTGTTCTCAACGACGGTGGTGAATGCCGAGTTGTCCTGGCCCTTTGCCTCGCGTGCCTTCAGGGACGCTTCGGTGCCCTTGATGCTGGCGGGGAAGATGACGCCGGACTCGCCGACCTTGATCTGGCACTTGTCGGAAGCCATGTAGGCGATCCACTTGAATGCCTCATCGGGGTGCTTCGAGCCGCTCCACACGACGTCGTGCAGGCCGTTCATGGCGCTACGACGTCCAACGGGGCCGATCGGGAGAGGTGCGTAGGCGAACTTCTTCTGCGCATCTGCACCCAGGTAGGAAGAGACGGTGAAGGAACCGGCGATGGTCGATGCAGCAATACCTGCGTTCATCGTTGCGTCGGTACCAAGCGAGGACTGCTTATCGAACTTGGGGGCGTAGCCCTTCTCGATGAGCTGACGTTCCCAAGCGAGGGTGTCGACCAGGCTCTTATCGGCGAAGTTGAACTTGGTCGGGTTAACGGTGCGATCTCCGTAGGTGAAGCCGTTGGAAGCGGCGAATTCACCCCAGCCGTTCTGGCCGATTGCGCCGTCTGCCCACTCGGGGTAGTAGCCGTAACGCTTGACGTTGTTCTTATCGAAGGCCGGGTCAAGTCCGTTGTGGCCATTAGCGTCAACGGTGGTCTTTGCAACGAATTCCTGGAAGGTGCCGCCATCGGTGGGGTTCCAGGTCAGCTTGGCCATGTCTTCCTTGGTGTAGCCAGCTTCCTTTGCGACCTCGGTGTCGTAGAGCAGACCCATGGTGTCCCAGTCCTTGGGCAGGCCGTAACGCTTGCCCTCGAACTTCGACAGATCAGCAAGTCCGGGCTGGTAGATGGAATCATCGATTCCAGCTTCCTTTGCCTTGTCAGTGATATCCAAAATCTGCTTGGAATCAATGAACTGGAGAAGACGCGTGGAGTGATCGACAAAGGTGTCGGGTGCGTTCGATGCTGCCAGCTGAGTGGTCAGCGTATCCCAGTACTGGCCCCATGCGGTCTGGGTGATCTTGACGGTGATGTTCGGGTTTTCTGCATGGAAGTCGTCAGCGCACTTCTGGTACAGAGGAGCTTGACGGTCATCCCACAGCCAGTAGCTGACGGTCACACCGTCGCCCGATGCCGAGGAACTCGAGGTGCTCGAGGAGTTGGCGTTGCACGCGCCCAGGGACAGCGCCATTGCTGCGACAATCCCCGCTGAGACTACGGTACGAGTTTTCATGTGTGGTTCTTTCTCTTCAGGCACTTTCGTGCTATTTGATTCCAGAGAAGTTCAGGGACTCAACCAGCTTGCGTCCCATGAGAATCAGGAGGATCAGGACCGGGATGACGCTGAGCGTTGACCCTGCCATGAGTCCGGTCCAGTCGGGTGCCCTATTGGGCGATTGCTGCTGGAAAATTCCCAGAGCAACGGTGAGGAGCTGAGCGCCTTCGCGCCCGGTCAGCAGCGGCCAGAGGAAGTCTTTCCACATGCCGATGATCGTAATGAGGGTCATCGTCATGATTGGTCCTGCAGACATGGGGATGGTTACTTTGAAGAAACGGCGGACGGGTCCCAATCCGTCAAGCATTGCCGCTTCCTCCACTTCCCGAGGCAGGGAGAGGAAGAACTGCCGCAGGAAGAAGATTGAGAAGGGTGCCATGAAAAGTGCGGGAAGCATCATGCCCTGCATCGTGTTCAGCCAACCAAGCTGCTTAATCAACACGTAGTTCGGCAGAAGCGAGAAGATCCCAGGGATCATGAGCGCACCAATGACGCACGCAAAGAGCGCATTTTTGAAGGGGAACTTCAAACGGGCGAAAGCGTAGGCCGCGCATGAAGCGAAAAAGGTTTGAATGATGGCAATACCGCCCGCGTAAACCAGCGAGTTCGTTGTTGCAATAGCGAAGTTGATCGTTGCTCCACTACCACCGGCTGCCATGGCTTCTTCAACGGAAACCAATCCAAGAATTCGCTTGAAATTAATCATCGTTGGGTGCGATGGCCACAGCCTCGTTGATTCGGCAATGAGATCGGCCTGCGGTGTGATCGCCGTGCGGATCATCCAATAGAAGGGGAAAACCGTCACAAGAACTGCGATCGCAATGATTGCCCACGCGACGACTTTGGAAGGTTGGAATTTCTTGAGCATGATTGGTCCCCCTAGGCCAGATCCGACGAGCCGGCGCGCATGAGGCGCAATTGGATTGCGGTGAAGATTGCCAAGACGACAACCAAGAGCATTGCGACGGCCGAGGCATAGCCCATCTTCAGGAAGGTGAAGCCCTGCTGGTAGATGTAGTAGTAAATGACGCGAACTGCGGGAATTGGGTGTCCGGCGTAACCGATCTGAACCGTATCGAAGATCTGGAAGGATCCAATCAGACCCATAACGAGGACCAGAACCAAAACGGGACGCAGAAGCGGAAGCGTAATTCCGAAGAACATTCGCGTCTCACCAGCGCCATCTAGCGACGCACTTTCATAGAGTTCACCGGGGATCTGCAGCATGCCTGCGTATAAAAGCAGTGCGGTGTATCCGGTGTAGGCCCAGATATTAATTCCGGCCACGATCGGCATTGCTGCGTTGGCGTTGTAGAAAGTCACGCCATCAACACCAACCATTGAAAGTAGGTGGGTGACAAAACCGATATTTGAATCAAGGAGCCATCCCCAGATCAGCGCGATGGCGACATTGGGAACCAGCCATGGTAAGAGCAAGAGCGAACGAACCCAGGTTGCGCGAGCAAATCGCTGCATGAGTGCCGCAAGAAGCAATCCGAGGAAAGTCTGTCCCACGATGTTGTACAGCGCGTAAGCAATGGTGACTTTGAAGGCGTTCCAGACTTCCTTATCGGCAATTGCCTTGCTGTAGTTGTCCAGGCCCACCCAGTTGGCCTCACCGATCAGATTGAAGTCTGTGAAGGAATACCACAGGCCCCGAAGTGCGGGGTAGACGTAGAAGATGAAGAAACCGATGAAGGTCGGAATGAGGAAGATAGCAGCCGCCCGGCGATCATCGCGACGCTTGAGCGTACGAGTTCCAGCCGCATCTGCGCTCGAGTGCAGATCCTGCTTCTTCTCTGCCAGCTGCGCTCCCTGTTGCGCGCTGGTTTTCTGCGAATCGGAACCGGTCCCTGACCGATCTTCCGCAAGTGTGGGGCTCTTCATTGAGTACACCTCCATTGCTGTGACAGGCACTAATTAAACACCTTGAACAAAGTTTGTCAAGACCATTGACAAAGCTGATCCCACTCTGCTTCACTACTTGTCACGAGCTCAATGACAGAGCTCAATCGCCCGAAAGGACTCTCAACGATGAGAAAAACACCAGCTTTTCTTCTCTCAGGCGCACTCGCGACGGCACTAACGATTGCCGCCCTGCCGGCCACGGCCTCGGACGCGGGCAATGGTGAATGGACGCAACTCAAGAGCGCTCCAGCCCCCATTTCCAACCCTCTCAAGGGTTTCTTCCCCTTCGCGCCCGATGACGGAAGCGAGTTGCCTGCCGCAGAAGGCTCACTCCCCTACACGATGGAATGGACCTACTTCCCCGTCAGTGACGTCGTCACCGCAAAGGGCGTCTACGACTGGAGCAAGGTCGACAAGATGCTCGACGCCATCGCCTCCCGCGGACACCAAGCAGTGTTCCGTTTCTACCTTGACTACCCCACCAGGAAGTCCGGAGTTCCGCAGTATCTCATCGATGAAGGAATCAACACTTCTCGCACCTACACGGTCTTTGATAACAATCGCGTATCATTTTCGCCTGACTACAATGACCCCCGCGTTCAGGAAATGATGCTTGACTTCGTCAAGGCACTGGGCGAAAAGTATGATGGCGATGCGCGCGTGGGTTATTTGACCGCCGGCCTCATTGGTTTCTGGGGAGAAGACCACACCTGGCCCATGAACGGTGAAGTGAGCGCAGACAACCCCAAGGGCGAAAACTGGATGCCCAGCGACGAATTCCGCGCAAAGCTGGTTGCCGCATGGGATAGCGCATTCAACGACACCCACATTCTGTACCGCCTCCCCACCGAGGCAACGAAGGCCCACCACATGGGCTACCACGATGACTCTTTCGCCTACTCAACCCTTGACAATGTTGACTGGCACTTCATGGCACACATGAAGAATCAGGGCGAAGACAAGGCATGGCAGAACGTTCCGATCGGTGGCGAGGTCTACCCGCCATTGCAGACCTGCATCTTCTCTCAGCCTTTGAACTGCCCGGGCGCGGAGGCAGAAAAGGCACAGGGCCGCAATTTCGACATGATTGAGTCCATCAAGGCCACTCATGCCACCTGGCTCATCAACCACAAGGCATTCCTTGTCGGATACAAGGGCGCAGACCTAGAGCGAGCAAAGGAAGCAAATGCTCTCATGGGTTACACCCTGAGCGCGAAGAAAGCCCGGACAACCGTGAAGGATTCCTCCGTCACCGTCGAAGCTGAGATTGCCAACACCGGCCTCGCCCCCTTCTACGCGAATTGGCCGATTGAAATCGCGCTGGTGAACAGCAAGGGAGAGAAGGTCGTTTCCAAGACCATTGAGTCCCCGCTTCCCTCTGTTGAGCCCGGATCGTCAACGACTGTCGAGGCCACGCTTGACCTGAGCAGTGGCGCTGGAGAACGCGCTGCCCAGGCAGCTACCACCCCCGCAAGCGGAGATCTCAGCGCAGTCCTGAGGATTGTCAATCCACTACCCAATGGTGCACCTGTGGCCTTTGCAAACGAAGCAATGGGCACAACCCTTCCCGGCTATCTGAGCTTGGGAACGGTGTCTTTGGGCACCTCGCTTCCGGCTCAGCCTTCCACGCCGAAGGGCAATGAGGCGAGCACACCCGGCGGCTCCGCTGAAGCCAAGGCAGCTGCTGTCTCTACTGAAAAGCAGAGTGCACAAGCCCCCAAGACGAAGCTGGCACGTACCGGCACCATCGGTGGCACTGTCCTCGCAATCGCAGCGGGCGCGCTTGGGCTTGGAGCCCTTCTGATTCGCCGCACGCGCGCCTGATAGGCGCTGCCACACTGTCGAGTATTCAGAATTATTCGACTCGCCTATCAGCGTAGGCTCAGGATTTCCTTCCTGGGCCTACGCTGAATTGGTCTCATCCCAACGAAGAGAGAGCCATGACTCAGACCTACGGCCCCGACCGCATCAGGGAAATGAATTCCCTCGCGGTGCTCGCACATTTGCGCGCTATTGAGGACACAACTTCCTCTCAAATTGCTGCCGCAACGGGCCTCTCACGCACTTCGGTCAATGCGACGATCACCGATCTTGAGCGTTTGGGATGGGTCCAATCCTTGCCACCGACTTCACCTCCCACTGGACGCCCTGCAAAGCGCTACCGTTTCCGCTCAGAGTCGGGTTTTGTCTTGGGGATCGATATTGGAGCAAACCGAATCGCAACTTCCCTAACCGATCTGTGCGGTGAAGAAAAGTGCGCAGAAGAAACTGAACTGGCCCCTTCTTCGGCCGCACCCAAGCGAATGGAAGCTGTTCAACACACCATTTCCCACACTCTTGAGAAAAACCCCTCCTACCGCGACGGCCTGGCACTGATTTCCGTCGCCGTTACCGGCCCCGTTGACGAGGCCGGAAGAATGCCTTTCGGCGGCCCTCTTCCCGGTTGGGAGAGCGTACCCGTGGTTCAAGAACTTCAGGCACGTTACAAACGCCCTGTTACCGTTGAAAATGACTGTAAGTGCGCTCTGGATGCAGAGTCGCACCTCGGTCAGGCGCAAGATGTTTCTTCTGCCGTCTACATCATGGCCGGTGCACGAATTGGCGCATCCTTCATGATCGACGGAAAGGTCTGTCGGGGTTCAGCCGGCGCAGCCGGAGAAATCGGTGCACTCCCCCATCTCAATTGGTACAAAACGCCCGCACATTTCTTCACACACTCACAGCTTCCTGCTGACCTCCCTCATCGCGCAGCAGCACGGTGGGTGTGCGACCGGATGAGAGATGGCGACGCAGAAGCAACGCGAATTGTCAAAGAATTCGCGCGAGACCTTGCCCTTGGAGCAGCGGCGTTGATTCTGACGATTGACCCAGAAGTGCTCATCCTTGGCGGAGGTATCTCGGCATCCGCGGATCTGTGGAAGGATGAATTTTCTTCACGCCTCGAAGAACTCACGATCCACATGCCCGAAATCCGCGTCTCTCAGCTCGGGGGACGCGGGGTGGTCCAAGGTGCTGTATGCCGCGGAATCGACCAAATTACAGCCCACGCGTGCGGAGAGCAATTGCTCCCCGCATCGGAAGTTATTCAGATCATCTCCTAAATTGATCGTGTCCTAAAAGATTGGGGGGTGGCCGCAGCCACCCCCCACTTTTCACCTGAGTCTCAGGCTCCTCGATCCTGGTTATTCTCGAAGTACCTCGTCAATTCAGGACTGACACGCGGGACATCAAAGGGAAGAGAACCCTCACGCAGTGACTTGGTGGCCAGCACTCCCGCAGCAACGGCCTCGCGAGCCCCCAGCGGCGTCGTATCGGTCCGATCACCCTTGGCAACAAAGCGCAGGAACTCGTCCATCGTTGCGACATCGGCATCATCGTGTCCACCAGCATCACCCTTAATGGGGATCTCGATATCGCCAGTGGGCTCCCATCCACTGCGGTGCTTCCATACGCGAACAACCCCGCCTTCACCATCGCCAAAGTTTTCCGCTCGGCCTTCGGTTCCAATCACGGTGTAGTTACGCCAGTAATCGGGAGTGAAGTGGCACTGCTCGTAGGAAATCAGAGTGCCAGAAGCCTGCCTCATCATGAGCATGGAGACGTCCTCGACATCAATCACGGGATTAAGACCGGTGAGAGACGCGGGCGGCCAGTTATCGAAAGAGAACCAGTCACTCATGACCGCATCAGACTTCTGCCCGCTGCGATCACTGAGCTTTCCGTAGAGCATGAGATCTCCCATGCCAACGACACGCTCGGGGACGGAATCAGACAGCCAGTTCATGACATCAATGTCGTGCGCAGCTTTCTGAAGCAGCAGCCCAGTCGTTCGACTGCGATCTGCATGCCAATCCTTGAAGTAATAGTCACCGCCATTGCCCACAAAGTGACGGCACCAAATTGCTCGGACCTCACCAATCAGACCATCTTGGACGACTTGACGCAGAATGCGCACAACTGCCATGTGTCGCATGTTGTGGCCCACATAGAGCGGAGTCTTGGTCCTATACGCGGTTTCAAGAACGCGATCAGAACCCTCAATAGTGATCGCGATCGGCTTTTCCAGATAGACCGCAACCCCAGCTTCCAAAAGCGCACAGGTGATGTCTTCGTGAGTGTCATCAGGGCTAGTAACAATTGCGCAGTCAATGCCCAGTTCCAGCAGCTCATCGAGGGTTTCAAACCACGGGTAATCACCCAAAACTTCTGTCGCGCACTGGCGCATCGCGGGATTGGGATCGCATCCTCCAACCAGTTCTGCAGGAATCGTGGCTTTGTGGCAATTCTCGGCAATGACGCACCGTGCGCCCAAACCAATCACGCCAACACGTAGGGGTGCAGACATTTTTAGCTCCATTCAGGGGTCATCTTTGACACCCCTATTATGCGCCCTCTACCCCCACTTATGCAAAGGTCTTGACAAAGTCCCCAAGCGAGAAGCTCCGACTCCTCACTTGAGCAAAAACCTGCAGAACTTCAGTGCTTCACCGCGCGATGAAGAGCCACGATCCCACCCGTCAGGTAACGGTATTGGACCTCACTCCACCCGGCCTCGGCAATCAAGTGTGCAACTTCGGGAGCATCGGGCCACTCACGAATCGACTCCGCCAAGTAGTCATAGGCGACGTCATCGGAAGAAGCTAGGCGCGCAACCAGCGGCATCACATACTGCAGGTGCAGCGAATACCCCGCGCGCAGAGGCGCAGAGGTCGGCGTCGAAAATTCGCAGACAACCAGTCGCCCACCGGGGCGCACAACTCGAGCCATTTCCTCCAGCGCACGCTTGGGATCTGGAACATTTCGCAGCCCGTAGGAAATGGTGACAGCATCGAAAGACTGATCTTCAAAAGGAAGATCCATCGCGTCACCTTGGACGAATTCAATGTCGGGGTGACGATTGCGCCCCACCTCAATCATGCCCGCAGAAAGATCACAGGCAACAACGCGCGCACCACTACGCGCAATTTCTGCAGAGGAAGCACCCGTACCAGCTGCTAGGTCCAAAATCCGATCCGAGGGCTTCGGTGCCAGCGCATTCGTCAAAGCCTTCAGCCAGACAAAATTCATCCCGCCGCTGAGCAGTGCATTCATCACGTCATAACGCGAAGAGACATCATCAAACATTGCGGCCACTTGATCTTGAGACTTGCCAAGATCTGCTCGACGCTGCTGGGAGGCGGTCTGTTCACTCATATGCATATTTTCCCATTTACACGCCACTTCGGCACGCTTAAGTGGAAGCGCACGCGAAGCACTAGCATTGAACCATGCCCTCCGGACACTTTTCGCCGATCCCTACCCTGTACTGCTGGGTTGAGCGCATCGATCCTTCCTCCCCTCACGGGCATCTTCCACTGACTTCTTTCCTTCCCACCTCTGAAGTTTGCGCGTGGATTCGCGACGAGGCCATGGTCGGCTGGGGGCAAGCGTGGCGTTGGCGGCGTGGGAAGGACCGTCCTCCTCTTGTCGAGGCCGGGGAAAATGCCGCGATCACCGAGGCCGCGCGAGTGTGGGATTTAGTTCGCGAGAAAGCGCAGATCCACTGGGCTGAAGGGGCGCGCGATGCCTGGGGCTCTGATTTACCGATCCTTCCGATTGCTTTTGCATCCTGCGCTTTTGAGGATGATGGGGAACGTGTTTTGGTTGTACCAACTTTCCTCATCATCACTCGCGGTTCGACGCGTTTCTTGGTGACGAGCTCAATCGATTCGCGCGACAAACCTGTTTTTGATGCTGAGGTTATTGATCACCAACTCCCGCCTGCCGAAACGCTGAGTATTGGGCCAGGTGCCATGAGCGAGGAGGCATGGCGCGGCGCGGTTGATGAAATCATCGACGCACTTCGCAAGGAAGAGGCCGGAAAAGTTGTCATGGCCCGCGACATGACGATCATTTCTGACTCTCCCTTTGATCAGGCTGCTTTGGTTGAACATCTGCATCAGCGTTATCCCCAAACCTGGACCTTCGCCGTTGCAGGATTAATTGGTGCGACCCCAGAAATGCTGGTCTCCCTTCACCAGGGAAAGCTCCATTCGCGCGTCCTTGCAGGAAGCAGCAAACCCGAGGACGCGGATTCGCTCCCACTGTCATTAAAGGATCGTTCTGAGCATCTTTTTGCGGTCGAGTCCGTCGTGGCAGCACTTCTTTCTATCGCGCAGGATGTTCAAGCGCCCGCACGTCCCGACGTACTGATTCTTCCCAATATTGCCCACCTCAGTTCTGATGTCTATGCAACTTTCCCCCAGGGAAGCGTTCTTGATGCGGTGGCCCAACTGCATCCGACTGCCGCAGTGTGCGGAACTCCAACTGATGACGCACTGGATCTGATTCACGCCTACGAACGCACGGAACGCGAACGTTATTCAGGCCCGGTTGGCTGGATTGATGGTGCGGGAAATGGGGAATTCGGCATTGCTCTGCGCTGCGGTCAATTAGAGAACAACGACCGCACCTTGAGGATCTTCGCCGGCTGCGGAATCATGCCAGACTCAACATCTCGCAGCGAATTCGAGGAGACCCAGACCAAGATGCGGCCGTTGCTCGAGGTTTTAAACCTTTAGCTCAGTGCTCTGACTGAAGCGTGACCTTTGCAGTGTTTTCAACGCCGTCACGCACGTAGGTGACGCTCACCTCTTGGCCGCCCGTGTAGCGACGGACATAACCAACCAAGGACTGCGCCGAGGTGACAGTGTTCCCATCAATCTTGGTGATCACATCCCCGGCCTTCAAGCCTGCAGCTTCAGCTCCAGACCCCTGGCTCACACCAGAAATCTGCGCGCCCGCGCGGGTGTCGTTTCCTACTCGCGCGGCACCGGTACTGACAGTGACGCCCAATCGAGCATGGTCAACCGTTCCGTTTTGAATGAGCTGATTGACAACCGAGACAACCAGGTCAGAAGGAATCGCGAATCCCAGACCGATCGATCCCGCTTCAGAGTTCGACGACGATGAGAGCGATGCAATTGAGGAGTTAATACCGATCACTTGGCCATGCTCATTAAATAGCGGGCCACCGGAATTACCGGGGTTGATCGAAGCATCGACCTGAATGGCATTCGTTGTAATCGATTGGCTCTGGTTGCCCTGCTGCTGAAGCTGACCGAAGGGATCCTTTGAATTGTCCTGGTTTTGCGATTCCGAGGCTTGCACCTGAACAGGACGATTGAGAGCAGAGACAATACCCGTTGTCACCGTATTCGAAAGACCAAGGGGCGAACCAATGGCCATGACGGGCTGACCAACCTTGAGATCAGAGGATTGCCCAAACTGGGCAGCAACAAGGTCTGAGGGCGGATTCACCAAGCGGATCACCGCAAGGTCAGTGCTCTTATCTGTGCCAACAATCTTTGCTTCATAGATTCGGCCATCAGTGAGGGTTACTTGAATCCGTCCACTTCCATCAACGACCGAGGAAATGACGTGGTAGTTGGTGACGATGTTTCCAGCCGAATCAACGATCGCACCCGAGCCAATTCCCGAGGAATTCTGAGCCGAAACAGAAATAGTGACGACAGCGGGAGACACGGTTTGTGCGACATTCTCCCAATCAACTGCGGTTCCAGCGGAATTGCTCTGAGCTGGCGCGGAGGTCTGGCTAACCAACGGTGTTGTCACCGAAGAATGCAGGTTTTGCCCAATGACCAGGGTGCCCCCGATGGCTAGGCCCGCGGTGCAGGCCATCGCCAGCACAAGCACTCCCCAGCCGGGTCCGCGCCTCGGGCTATGCGTCTCAAGAAGAGTAGGGACCGGACCCGCGGGAACTCCAGCCGGACTTTCGCCTTCTGCCGAGGCCTCGGATACAGAGGACCGAGCAGGACCGGGAGCATATGCTGCTTCACTTTCAGAAGCGGGAGGAGTTACTGCAGGAAGCGGCATGGTTTCGTTCTGCATCGACGCAGACGCGCTGTCGCTTTGCAAGGCCGATTGCTGGGCAGGTTCTTGCGCGTCAGGCTGAAAGCGCGCATCACCTTGAGGAGTGGTTTCTTCTGGATTCATGACCAACCCATCTCATTTTGTTATCAAATCGTTACATTAGCATCCTACAACGATCGTAAAAATGCAATATCTTCCGTTGGTCGCGAAATGGAGAGCTGCAGCACTTCCAGCCCATCAGCCTCTGTATTCAAAATCGCTCGAAGCTCCGGCATTGAACTCACGCGGCGAATCTTCGCCCCATATGCCTGAGCAAGCGCAGTGATATCAGCGCGCTGAGCAACTCCGAAATAGCGCTCATACAAAGCCTCTGAAGCACGCTGACCATGCTCCAAACTCTTAAAAATCGAACCTCCCCGGTCATCCAGAACAATGACTCTACAGCGGGGGAATTCCTCTCCGAGAGGCATTCCCAAACCAGAGGCATCATGCAAGAAAGTTAAGTCCCCCATTACGGCATGAACCGTTGGCGGGCATTCATGTGCTTCTTGCAATGCGCGCGCCCAGCCAAGAGCGGTCGACACATTCCCATCAATTCCCGCGAGGCCTCGGCTCGACCACACCTGCTGGGGACCTCGGTGATCACTCCCAGAATTCCCCTGCGGATCGTAGCCGTGGCGTCCGGCAATAAGATCTGCAACCCTGACGGGATTCGACGCGCCAAGGAAAATATGAGAGGAGTCTTGCCATAGGGCATCAAGAACACCAATTTCGCTGAGCTCATCACCATAGGAATTGATCAGTTCATCAACCCCGCGCGCCACCGATTGAGCACGCGCAGACAAGTCTTCGCACAAAGAACTTTGGACGGCTGCATCCACGCGATCGGATTGGGTGAGCGACGAAACAACGCAGCTTGCCATGCCATGCAGATCCGTCCACGCTGCATAGGGAGAGACAACAATGACGCGCTTATCAGAAGCTAGAAGTTTCTGGATCGGACGCGACAGTGTTGGACGTCCAGTGACAACAATCTGACCGATTCGTGCAACGACATCAGAATCCGCACACAGAGTCTGCTGGAAGGGAATGAGGACTTCACTGCTCACACCGGTAACCATGGGCTCAGCGAAAACTGGAACCCGCGAGCGCTCAGCCCAGCGCAACACCGAGTCCTGTGCGCCGTGACCAGCAATAACAACCGTTGCAAGATCGGACTTGACCACAGCCTCCGCACTCGGTTCACGCACAATCTGGGAAGGGTAGACTTCGACTCCCCCGCGGCAATTTTCCCTAAGCTGAGCGCTTGTAGAGGCCTCGGCCTCGTCACTGGGAGTAAGCGGATCACGGAAGGCACAGTTGAGGTGGATTGGACCCGGAGTACCGGAGGGGCTACCAGCGGCAGCTGCAAGAGCACGCGCAACACGGCCAGGAACACTAGCCAATTCAGCGCTGTCCGATGAAAAGTCCCATTCTCCCACGGTGTGGTGGGAAAAAATTCCCTTCTGCGTCATGGTTTGAGATGCGCCAACGCCATGCAATTCAGCGGGACGATCCGCACTAATAGCCACAAGAGGAAGACGAGAATAAAACGCCTCGCTGATCGCGGGGTACAGATGCGTCACCGCACTTCCCGAGGTCGTAATGACGCAGGCGCGCGCAGCTGGGGCACCGCTGCCTTCCCCTAGCGTTAAACCAAGGGCAAAAAACGCAGCCGAGCGTTCATCAAGGCGAATGTGCACGCAAATTGGGCTCTCACTCAAAGCGTCATACCGCGCAAGCGCATAGGCAAAGGGCGCATTTCGCGATCCGGGGCAGTACACAAAATCGCGAATTCCACCGGCAATCAGGGAATCAATGATGCACTCAGCCAAAGCTTGTGAGGGGTACATACTTCTACTTCTATTCTTGATCTTTAACGGTGGGATGCCATCGCATTGAGTCGATTCACCCAGGATTCACAGAGCTGAGAATCGGGTGCTGAGGGCGTGATCAGGCTTTCGTTGACAGCAAGATCGGTGGGAATCATATTTCCATCAACTATGCGCACAGGTGAGACCGCGGTATCGCCGCTCAATAGCGAGGCCGTGCCCAGACCGCATGCGCGTGGTTCCTGATCCAAGGCGCAGGCCACCCGAGCCGCATAATCCAAGCCAAAACTGGTTTCCAAGGCCGAAGAGATCACCAAAGGCATGGGCAACTCCTCTGCCAATTGGAGAACGGCGACCGCTCCCCCCAGAGGTTCAACTTTGATCACGGCAACGTCAGCGGCCTCAAGGCGAGCAACCTTGAGCGGGTCTTCCGCGCGACGAATCGATTCATCGGCTGCAAGAGGTACATCTTGTTTGCGCCGCAGCCACGCAAGGTCTTCAACGGCCATGCAGGGCTGTTCAGCGTACTCCAGACCACCCACAGCTTGGGCGGCGCGATTCAGACGCGCAATCCAAGTCAGAGCACTTTCCCTGTCCCAAGCGCCATTGGCATCGACGCGCACCTTCGCAGACGAGCCATGCAATTCAACCAGAGCCTCAGCAACGGCCTCGACCCGCTGGCAATCGCGCTCAAGGTCAGAACGCGCATCAGCAACCTTGACTTTTGCAGTCGCACAACCCGGATTATCGAATACTCGCCTGCGCGCATCTTCGGCCGAAATCACCGGAATCGTCACGTTGAGCGGCACTTTTTCGCGCCGAGGCCTGGGGGCCGCTACTCGGGCAGCCTCCAATGCGCTAGCAAGCCAAGTAGAGGATTCACGCGGATCGTAATCCCAGAAAGGCGCGCATTCTCCCCACCCGTATTCGCCGTGCAGAAGAAGACCTTCGCGAACCTCAATATTGCGAAAGCGCAGGCGCATCGGAATTGAGTAGACCAGCAGACGATCGATGCCTTCTAAGACCATTCGAGTCTTGGCGGGAAGCGAATCCACAGAAAGTTCGTGGAGGCGAACAGCTGAAGACGCGCTGCCGATATCCCCCACGGGCCTTCTCCTATCGTTCAATAACCATTGCTGATCGCGGGGCAAGAAGAACGTGTCCCGTACACTCAGCTCCGCTGAGAAGATCTTGACCCACAATCCCAGCGAGTTCAACCGCACGATCAGAGTGGTTGAGAATGAAGAGGAAGCCTTCACGTTCTTGAGCTTCGACTCCTTCGGGAAGGTCTGGGCACACGGGGCGAATTCGCGTATAGGTCGTCCACAAGCGCAGCAGGACCGAGCGAGTCAGCGCATCAAAGTCTGCGGCTGCATACCAGACACTTCCGCGGTCAACTTTCCTGCGGGTGAGCGCTGGAAGCCCGGCAAGGTCAAGGCCGCCGCCTCGGCCATCAAAGTATGCAACGCACTCAGGCCCGCCTTCCGAGGAGGAATCCCCGGGAATCTGCCACTGCAAACCGGCAGCGGGGGCAATCTTTTCGGCCCAGCGACCACTGCGCAGGTCCTTCGCAGCTCCCCCAAGAAGATCCATGGTTCGTTTGAGGGGCTCGTTATCGGTATCGATCCCGCACCAATCACAGGCCGCCGGGGTACTTACTGCGGAAGAAATCCGGTTCGCGGCCTTCTCGCGCGCATCATAAACACGCCCCTGGCTGGCACCGGTGAGAGTTGAATGCTCCAGAACCCGCACTCCCGCAAGATCGGAAAGAGAGCCAAGATATCCGCCTAAGACGGCCCCAAGTTGGGAATCAACAACACCGCTGGGTGCGGTAATAACAATGTGTGCTCCGCGTTCAGCTGCCGTACGCAAAGCCTGAGTCATCTGCGGATAGTCAATGAAAACCGCGGGAACGACGATGAGATCGTAAGAACTGAAGTCATTGTCGACGCCCACAACATCAGTTGCGATTCCCGCTTCCCACAGGCTCTGATGCCAGGACTTAGCGGGAGCGAAGTTCCCCCACGAATCTGTGGGATTTTCAGAACTTATCGGACCGATCGCATAGTGACGCGCCCACTCGCTCTCCCAGTCAATGACAACTGCAGCGCGCGAGCTCATGCGAGTCCCCGTAATAGGAGCCAAAGACTTTAGAGCTTGGCCGGTGCTCACAACATCTGTCCAGATCGGAGAATCTTCACCAGAGTGGGGCACCATCCCGGCATGGAAGGTTTCCGATCCCCTGGCGGATTGCCGCCATTGGAATTGGAGGATTCCATCCGCACCGTGAGCAAGCCTCGCGATGCTCCACAAAAGGAACTGTCCTGGGCGCTTGGGAGAGTTTTGAGGTCGCCACTGCACCGCACCGGGGCTTTGTTCCATCAGCAGCCAGGGAGCACCATTGCCGAGGCTTCGCATGACGTCACCCTGCCATGCGATCTCGTGCGCAGCCTGAGGATCTGCGGGGTCCGGGTAGGAATCATCGGCGATGATGTCACACAGTGGTGCCCACTTGCGGTAATCGAGAAGCGGGAAGGTCCCCATGAAATTCGTCGTGATTGGCCGGTCAGAATAGCGACGAATCACCTCTCGTTCGCGTTCCATCTGTGAACGCAAGGCATAGTCACTAAAGCGACGCCAATCCAGCATTTGCCCGGGGTTGTAGAAGGTGGGCATTGCACGGGGAGGCTGAATCTCTTGGATATCCCTGTAGGTTTGGGACCAAAATGCAGTTCCCCAGGCCTGATTGATCGCCTGAATATCCCCGTATTTCTCCACGAGCCAGCGTCGAAATGCCGCAGCGGACTCATCATCGAAACTCTCCGCCGTGTGACAGGCGTATTCGTTCGAGATGTGCCACATGACGACACCGGGGTGGTCGCCAAAACGGCGCGCCATGGCCTCGGTCAGCTCACAGGCTTTACGGCAGAAGAGCTCGCTTGAGGGGTTGTACTGCTGGCGCGAGCCAAATCCCAGCCGTACGCCTCGAGAATCAACGGGGAGGGTTTGGGGGTAGCGCTGAGCCATCCACGCCGGAGGGGAAGCGGTCCCATTGGCCAAGTCCACACTAATTCCCGCGCTGTGGAGCTGATCAATGAGATCCGCCAACCACTCCAGATCGTAGTGGCCTTCTTCGGGTTCAAGAGATGCCCAGGAAAAGATCCCAAGGGAGATCAGATTGACGCCGGCACGAACCATACGTTCGATATCACGTCGATTGGTTTCCTCATCCCACTGTTCGGGGTTCCAATCGCCGCCGTAGGCAATCGCGTCCATATCCGTATCCTTCCCAGCACCTCAAGGTGGCTCAACAGCGGGCGGCTATCCCTTCACAGAACCGGCAGCCAGACCTGATTGCCAGTACTTCTGCAAGCCAAGGAATAGCACGATGAGCGGCAGAACCCCCAAGAGGGCACCCAGCATGACTGCGCCCTTTTGCGGAGCGAAGTAGCTCATCATGCCGTACAAGCCCAAAGTGACAGGCTTGAGTTCAGGCGTCGAGACCATCATCAAGGGAAGCAGGAAGTTATTCCACGTTGCCACGAAGATGAAAAGGAAGATCGTGACCATTGCGGGAGCCAGAAGTCGAAGGACAATCGTAAAGAAGACTCGTGCTTCAGAAGCCCCATCGATTCGAGCTGCCTCGATGAGCTCAGTCGGGACAGAAGAATCTGCGTAAACCCGACCCAAGAACACACCGAAGGGAGAGACACAGCTGGGGATCAAAATTGCCCAGACGGTGTCCGTCAATCCCAAGTGATGGAATACCACGTAAAGCGGGATGGTCAGCAGAGCGACGGGCATCAGAAGTCCTGCCATAATCAAAGCCATCGAGACATTACGTCCCGGGAAGACAAACTTCGCCATCGCGTATCCTGCGGCAACCGAGATCAGGGTTCCGATGACACCAGCGGTCGTTGAGTAGAAGAGGGAGTTGAGCACCCAGCGCCAGAACAGACCTTGGGTCCATCCCATGAGCTTGGTGTAGTTATCTCCCAGCTCGAAGTGCCCAAACCAGAAGCCATTGGTAGAGGCAAGATCGGCATTCGACTTCGTCGCCGAGAACATCACCCAGATGATGGGAAGGACGAAGTAGAGCATGGTGATCGTCAGTGCAACGATGGTGGCGATCCGAGCAAGTTTCTTGGGAGCAAGGGTGCGCGGGGGCATTCCTTCAATCGAAACGCGGTATTCGCGTCCGTCAGGCAGTGTGCGAGTGGGAGTTGTCATCGCAGAGTCTTCCTTTGCAAGAGCGCGTAGATCACGGCAAGTCCGCCAGCAACCAGTGCCATCACGATTGAGATTGCCGAGGCCGGGCCATCGCCACCGGGCGAGATAGTTCCGAACATGGTGTTGTAGGCCATCATCATCGGCGTGTAGGCATTGCCCATCCACCCATTTGCAGACTGCATAACTGCGGGTTCATTGAAGAGCTGAATTGTGCCGATGATGGAGAGCAAGACTGCCAGGAGGGCAGCTCCGGAGACCATGGGGATCTTAATTTGGCGGACGATCTGCCACGAGGTCGCACCATCAAGACGAGCCGCCTCATAGAGTTCGTGAGGGATTGCTTGAAGCGCTGCCAGGAAGATCAGCATGTTGTAACCGGTGTAGGTCCACGTCGTCATATTTGCCATCGAGGCGAGGATTGGGGCGCCTGGGGCCATGAAGTCAATTTGGATTCCAAGGGAATCAAAGAACTTAACGATCGGGGAAAGCTCAGGGGTGTAGATGTAGAGCCAGACCATTGCGGCAACGATGCCGGGGATTGCAAATGGCAGGAAGTAGCTCAGTCGGAAGAAACCAACGCGGCGGATCAGGAATGAGTCCAAGACAAGAGCCAGAACAAGAGCCGAGATAATCATGATCGGGATCTGGAAGGCCGCGTAAACAACGACTCGCCCCATGCCGGACCAGAATTGTCCGGACGTGATCACCATAGTGAAGTTTTCGAGGCCGACGAATTGATTTTTAAGTTCGCCGCCGCCGTACAAGCCTCCACCACTTGCGACCTGACGGAAGAAGGACTGGTAGATTGCCACACAAATCGGAACGGCAAAAACCAAGAGGAACATAATGAAGAATGGGGCCATGAAGGCCCATCCGGTACGCGCATCGTGCCGCTCTCTGATACGCCGGTTTTGAATGTCTGACTGCATGTATCAATCACCCTCGATTGCTGGCAGATTGTGGACTTTAAACACGGTAGGGGTGTGGTTCCTCAGCGGAGAAACCACACCCCCTCCGCGATTAGCGATTACTCAGCGACGGGAAGGTTTCCGTCCTTGAGCGCCTTCACGGACTGCGCCTGAGCAGCCTTGAAGATGTCGATCACCTTGCCGGAGCCATCACCAGCTGCGGTTGCAGCCTTGGCCATGGGATCGCCGAGGGTCGAGAAGAAGGGGATGTAGGGGAAGTTGGGGGCCAGGTTTGCATTCGCCTTGGAGAGCTCAGCGAAGACATCTTGTCCACCGTAGAATTCCTTGACCGAATCCGGAGTCTTCATGGTGCCGGTCGTGGTTGCAACGACCAGGCCCTGGGAGACCAGAGCATCAACCTGGGTGTTCAGCCAGTTGTTGAACTCCATGGCGCCCTTGGGGTTCGAGCAGCCCTTCATGACTGCAACGCCGGAACCACCGTCGGGGCCGGTCAGCGCGCCCTTACCGAAGTCAGGGAGCTGAGCAACTGCCCATTCACCCTTGTTGTCGGTCTTCTCCAGATCACCGGAGATGAGCGGTGCTTCCCATGCGGCACCGATGGTGCCGATCAGGGTCTTGTCGGTCAGAGCCTTAGTGAAGGAATCTCCCCAGCGCTCGGCGACGAGAGTGGTCTTGTCATCGAGCATCGACTGCCAGAAGTCTGCCACGGTCTTGGCGGACGCATCGTCGATCTTGACGGTCCACTTATCGTTTTCAGCCTTGTACCAAACACCGCCTGCTGCAGCTGCCTGAGCGGACAGGCTGTAGCGCGACTCGTCAGCCTCGAAAGCAGAGATGTACTTGCCATGAGCTGCTGCGGTCTTGGCAGCGGCCTTGAACTCTTCGAGGTTGGTGGGAACCTTGATTCCCAGCTTCTCGAACTCAGCCTTGTTGTAGTAGTAAACAAGCGGGCCGGTGTCCTGGGGCAGGCCGTAGTACTTTCCACCTACGCCAACCTGCGAGAAGGCGCCAGCGGAGTAGTTGGCCTTGTACTGGTTGGCGTACTGTGTCACGTCCTCCAGCAGGCCCTTGGTGAACATCTCGGGGATTTCTGCATAGCCCAGCTGTGCCAAGCAAGGTCCGGAACCGGCCTTGACGTCGGTCTCGAGCTTCTTGATCATTTCGTTGGCCTTGCCATCGAACTTGACCGCCTGAACCTGAGTATCAGGGTGCTCCTTGTTCCACTGCTCAGCGAGAGCCGAGATCTTGGTCATTCCCTCACCGTCGGGCAGACGGTGCAGGTAGGTGATGGTTGCGCCCTTATCGGCAGATGCCGAAGAGCTTGCGGTGCTGTCAGTCTTCGCGCCCGAACCCGAGCACGCAGTCAGACCCATCGCAGCAACTGACATGAGCGCAACAACGCTCATGGAGCGGCGTGACATGTGCATGTTATTCCCTCTCCGTTGTGGGACGTTTACAAAGTTGACACCTTTTGCCAGCTTTATTTATTGCTCTTTTATGCTATCTCACAGAGAAGATGTCTGATGACATTTTGGCCTGTGAGAATGCAACTATTTGGTCACGATTTGATAACTAGCCTTAATCTTCCTTCTTCCACTGGCTCCAACGCCCTTCTCCGGGAGCCAGATCCACGGCACGTTCCAGGCCGAAGCCAGTGATAACGCTCGAAGATGGAGCATCAGAATCATTGTAAATAAAGGCAAGTTGCGACTTGGGATACCATGCGACCTCAACGTCAGGATTGGATGATGCAAGAACACAATCCCATTGATCTTCTCGGTGCGCCGCCCACATAATCGCGCGGTGCAAAAGCCTGCTATTGGCAGTCGACCAGGTCAGTCCAGCAAGGTATACACCCCTACCCGAGCAGAAATCATGCGCCGAGGCTCGCACGCTCCCCCGCTCCATGACAAGCACAGAAGTGTCAGGATCCGTAACTACGACATCTCCGGGGTCTTCACCGAAAACATAGTCTCCATCAAGGTCAGCAGTAATGAAATGTTCTGGCACAACCTCGTCGTAGCGGTCCTTGGACAGCGACCACGAGATTTCTTGATCCACACCCAAGACGTCCGCGAGCGCAAAAACGCTTCCGCGGCAGATGCCGCCTCTATCCGCTTGTCCTTGAGTTCCCAACGAGGCCGTGGGCTGGCCAACCCCAATGAAACCGCCACCGCGGGCAACAAAACGACGCAGAGCGTCTTGCAGTCGCAGGTCCTCCCAGACTTCCCCTCCCGAGAAGGCAGTATTCGCGGCGCCGGCATTGATGACCACGTCGACATCCTCCAAAGAGGAATCTCCCCCATCGATGACCTCATCGAAAGACATGAAACGCACGTCAAAAGGAAGTCCCGCAAGGGCCTCGATAACCCCCAAGTAGGTATGAATCTGCTTGTACCACAGGGCATGGGCAACCATATGGGTCTGCCACGTGCGCAGCTTTCCCCACGCATTCAATACGGCAACGCGTACGGGTGCACACGCGGGCTTTTCCCCGCCCGTGGCCTCGTGAAGGGAACGGAACTCCGCAAGGATCTCCTCCACGCGGCCAATGAACTCGGGGAACTTGAGCGCCAAGGAAAGGTAGCCGCCATAGCCCATGCGATCCAGGGGACTGCGGACAATTGCGCGACGAGCGGTGCGCCAGGACTCGTTCGCTTCTCCCAGGGGATCTCCGCCCTCGCGGAAGACATCGGGGAAGAAGTAGGGAAGGAAGCGCCCCTCGGTGTAGCGCACACCGGGAATATCGGAGATCATGCGGCAGGTTGCTGCCGAACCGACGGATCCAACAACCGCATCCATCTTGATCGAAGGGAAGTAGGGTCCGTAGGGTTCCATACCGATCCAGTTATCGCCGAGGAACATCATGGCCTCGCGACCCTCCTCGTGGACCTTGCGAACCAGTTCTCCCGCCTTTTGGGCAACTCGCTTTGAGGTGAAATCGATCCAGTCTCTGAAGACCGGAGTGGGAGTGCGGAAGGGGCAGTTGTACCAGCCGCCATCCACAAAGTCCTCGGGAGTCAGCGCATAGCCGTATTCCTTTTCAAACTCTTCCATCGCCGGGATCGACACCGAGGCCGAGTATCCAAACCAGTCGACGTAGCGTTCGCGGCCTCGGGAATCAAAGGCCAAGGTGAAGTGGTAGAAGAAGGTGGTAAAACGAACCACGTCCACTTGAGGGTTCGCCTTCAGCCATGCGGCCAAGGCTTCCTTGACGTGCTCCCAGGTCCGCGGGAATGCGACATCGAAGGGGCGCTCCTTCACGCGGCCTTCCTCAAGCGCCCAGTCGTTCGTCAGATAGTTGTACATCTGGGTGGAATCCCACATCTGCACAGCAAAGAAGTTCACGGTATACACGTGGAAGGGAATGGGCTCGTGAATTGTCACCACCGCGCTCGACGCGGTGGGAGGCAGCTCTCCAACGATCGGTACGGGATCAACGACGGGTGAGGGTTCAACCTCTTGAACGCTCCACTCCGAGGGATCCAAAGCCTGCCCGCTGGTCCGATCAATCACCTGCCACCAGCGGGAGGTATCGCATTGGGTATCAGGACGGAATTGCGCTTGGAACCATCCCTCCATGACATTGATACTCAAAGGCCCGCTTTCTGGGGCGGTATGAGGGTTTGAGGAAAGGTATTGGTGGATGCGCTCGCCTTCGCTCTGATCGGCCCACTCTTCATCACCACGCGCAGGGAAATACGTGGAGTACACCTTGGCAAATGCTCGGTCGACCCATTCAGGAAGTTCTGTTCCATCGGAATTTCGCACTGCGTCCGCACCAAGGCGCTCGACGAGAGCGCGCACTTCGGCATCAATTCCACGCTCAATAGGAAGGGTAAGACGACCTGGCTTGGTCGATTTGTCAGTCATTGTCACTCCGATGTGTTGATTTCAGCGTCATTGCAAAGAGGTAGACAACTTCGGGCACTTATCCAGCTAGTCCTAAGTTATTTCCTTCTTGGTACGATAGTACAAGCACACCGAGGTGGTGATGCATTCCCGATAACAATGGAGACACCGATGTCCCTTACTTCTGAAGAAATTAACAGCCAACCTGAGCTGTGGCGTCGAGTTCTTGACGTTCCCACTGATGCACTTCCCAAAGATGGTGAGGCAATTGCCGTCATCGGGTGTGGAACATCGTGGTTTATCGCGCAGGCATACACCGTTGCCCGCGAGCGCCAGGGCAAGGGTCTCTCTGATGCCTTCACCGCCACCGAATTCCCCTGGGATCGCCACTACGACCGCGTCGTGTGCCTTTCCCGTTCGGGCACGACAACTGAAATTATTGACATCCTGCACGGTCTGAAGGATCGCGGCGTCCCCAACGTCTTGATCACCGCTGTGGGCAATGGTCCCGCAACCCCCTACGCAGATGTTGAGGTTGTTCTGGACTTCGCCGATGAAGAATCCGTTGTCCAGACCCGTTTTGCAACCACTGCCCTTGCCTACTTCCGTCACAGCTTGGGCGACGATATCGCTGCGGCTGCCGATGACGCACAGCGCGCCCTCGAGCTCGAAATCCCCCAACGTTGGGTTGATGCCGATCAGATCACCTTCCTGGGCACCGCATGGACCATTGGCCTGGCCAACGAAGCTGGCCTAAAGCTGCGTGAAGCATCTCAGTCGTGGACTGAGGTCTACCCGGCAATGGAGTACCGCCACGGCCCGATCTCTATCGCTCAGCCCGGTCGCCTGACCTGGGTTTTCGGCCCGGTTCCCGAGGGCATGGCCGATCAGGTTGCCGCAACTGGCGCCGAATTGGTGACTTTCGACGGTGACCCCATGGCTCATCTCGTTGTTGCACAGCGCCTCGCTGTTGCCCGCGCTGAGGCTCGCGGTCTCAACCCTGATACCCCGCGCCACCTGACCCGCTCGGTGATCCTCAAGTGAGCAATTCGGACCAGAAGCTCGCTATCGGGATCGATGTCGGCGGCACCACCATCAAGGGGGTGCTCGCTGACACCCGCGGCACTGTGATTACCTCTTCCGAGGCCGTCGCCACCCCCCAGACTGGCGCTGATGATGTCGTTTCTGCGGTCGTGCGTCTGGCCCGAACTCTTCGTGAGGCTTCGGTCGATGCGCCCGTCGGCGTGTGCGTCCCTGGAATTATTGACGAAGAACATGGAATTGGCATTTTCTCCGCCAATCTGGGCTGGAAAGACGCTCCTTTAAGCGAAAAGCTTTCCGAAGCCCTGGGTTCCTTCGTCCCCCTGGGACACGATGTCCGCTCGGGCGCTCTTGCCGAGGCTCTGTGGGGCGTTCGCCGTCCCTCCTGCCTGTATGTGGCAGTAGGGACCGGGATCGCCTCGGGCGTTGTGATCAATTCGCGCCTCGCACCGGCACCGCCGTGGGCGGGTGAGATCGGACAGGTTCCCGTTCCGCACCCCGATCGACCCTATGAGGTTGTTCCGGTGGAGCAGGTTGCCTCGGCCAGCGGTATTGCACGCCGGGCAATCGAGGCCGGAATCGTCCCCGAAGGATCCGGCGCCCGCGAAGTTGAGGAACTTGCCCTTTCATCCAGCGAGAACGCTCGAAAGGCACGCGAGATCCTTGAGACCTCGATGAGTCTACTGGGCGGGATTCTTGCAACGGTGTGCCACCAGGTTGGTTCACTTCCCGTCGTTCTGGGAGGTGGCCTCTGTAAAGGCGGCTCGCTGGTTTACGATCCCCTTCGTAAGGGCTTGGAATCGGGGTGCAGGGTCATGCCCGCGCCTGCACTGCTCTCCGCTGCTTTGGGTTCCTCATCTCAGGCACTGGGTGCCGCAGCTTTGGCATTCCAAAGCCGTGGAATCGAGGTTGAATCATGATCTGGACCTTCACTCCCAATCCGGCTCTGGATATTACGTGGCAGGCTCCTGACCAAACTCGCGGTCAGGTTCACCGCATCACGGAGTATTCCCAGCGTCCGGGGGGAAAGGGACTGAACGTCTCTCGCGTCTTGGATCAGCTCGGAGTCCCAAGCCATGCAACAGGTTTCTTGGGGGGTGCAACCGGCAGTGTGATCGCCTCGCTGATGGAGGAAATGACTTCTCTGGTAACGCCAGAGTGGGTTGAGGTTCCCTTCCAAACGCGACGCTCTATCGCCATGATTGATGACACCGCCACGGTATACAACGAGTCCGGTCGCGCCCTGAATCCTGATTCCTGGAAGCAGATGGCTGATCTTTTGGGAAACCACCTGAATGCGGATGACCTATTGGTCGTTTCGGGTTCTCTTCCCGGGAGCAGCACTTTTGAGGTTCTCGAGCCGGTGTTGCGCCGTGTCCGTCAAATCGGTTGCCGCATCATTCTGGATACCTCGGGGCCTTCTTTGGTTGAGTGCGCAGCGTGGGCCGATGTCCTCAAGCCCAATCACTTGGAACTCCTCGACGCTACGGGTGCGTCCTCCATCGAAGAGGGCGCGCGTGCCCTTATCGAGCAGGGACCAAGCTGGGTGTGCGTATCGCGAGGCGAAGAGGGAATGGACCTCTTTTCTCGCGAGAGCCATTGGCATGCCGAGGCCGGAGTTGTCCTTCAGGGCAATCCCACCGGTGCCGGCGATGCTTGCGTTGCATCCCTAGCTCGCTCGCTTGCTCAGGCTGGGGATGACCTTGAGTCTAAGATTCCTAGAGCCATTGCCGAGGCCGTCGCAACCTCTGCGGCCGCGGTGACCATGCCCGTCGCTGGGGAAATTGACCTTCCCCTCCGCGAGGAGCTTCTTTCCCGTATATCTCCTGTTCGCCTGTCCTAATTTGTCAAGAAAGTAGGTCGCTATGCTTGCTGACACCGCTGTGCTTGCACGCGATTGCGCCGCCCGCAAGGTTGGTCTTGCGGCTTTTAACGTGGTCCTTCTTGATCACGCCGAAGCATTCGTTGATGCCGCCGAAAACACCGGTTTGCCCTTGGTCCTTCAGCTGTCCCAAAACGCTGTGAAGTATCACGGTGGCCGTCTGCGTCCCCTGGGACGCGCACTTATCGAGCTTGCCGAGGCCTCCACCGTTCCCGTTTCTGTTCACCTTGATCACGCTGAATCCACCGATTTATGCCGTGAGGCTGTCGAGCTCGGTTTTACCTCGATCATGTACGACGGTTCAAAGCTTCCAGATGCACAGAACCGTGAGACTACCGCTGAGATCACCGCTTTCGCTCACGAGCACGGTGTCAGCGTCGAGGCCGAACTGGGTGAAGTCGGCGGGAAGAACGGTGTCCACGACCCCTCAGCACGCACCAATCCTGAGGATGCGGCCCAGTTTGTCGCAGATACTGGCGTTGATCTGCTTGCTGTTGCTGTGGGTTCTTCTCACGCGATGGCAACTCGCGAGGCGGTTTTGGACAATCAGCTGATTGCTGCAATCCATGAACTCGTCCCTGTTCCGCTGGTTTTGCACGGTTCTTCCGGCGTTCCCGACGAGGGCATGGTCGCGGCAATTCAAGCCGGAATGACCAAGATCAACGTTTCGACGCACTTGAATGTCGTCTTCACCCAGGGCGTTCGTCAGATTCTTGATGCAAACCCGAAGATTGTTGATCCGCGAAAGTATGTCGGCCCTGCAACTCATTTGGTCCAGGAAGAAGTTGAACGCCTGATGCGCCTCTACGCCCAGGCTTAATGCTCAACAAACTCCATTCGCTGCCAATTTGTTTTAATGCGATGAGGTAGCACGCAGCCCTCCCCCGCTTCCGCGAGGGAGGGCTTTCCATTCGCGTTCTATTTATTTGACGTACCAGCCTCGGCCTCGCCACAGGCCTTCGAGGCCCGCCAAACGTTCTTGGAAGTCTTCCCAGCTTCCGCGAGGGCCTCCCGCCCAGGCAACTTCTGCAAGACCCGCTAGGCGCGGAAGCAACATCTCCCACACGTCCTTCTCTCGGCGCAAGGTTTCACTCCACAAGCAGGCCTCGACGCCTTCAATCCCCGTGCGGTCCACACCCTCACAGATGCTCTCGGGATCCCAATCCCAGGCTTTCTTCAAAGGAAGGATTCCGGCCCAGGTGATGCCGAGCTTCTGCTCTGGATATTCCTTCATATCGAAGTAGGCCTTCGGGCCGGGCGACATGATCGCTTTCACTCCGCGTCCGACGGCACGAGCGATCGAGTCCCCTTCAAGATCGTCATGCCACACCTGAACAAGATCGCCATCCCCAAGCAGATCCGCAGCTTCTTCCCACGCCACAGCGCGCGTCCCACGGGCATGAATACGCTCAATTTGGCTTCCAACAATCGCTGGGTAATCGCCTTCGGCTGTTGAGAAGGATTCATCGCCACCGATGTGGATACCAGCTGGAGAGAAGGGAGCAAGGGTCTCAACGACAGCCTCGAGGAAGGCCTGGGTTGCAGGCGCCTTGGTTGAGAGAGTCGAGAAACCGACTTCAGTTCCTTCGTAAAGGGGCGGACAGACCCCATCGGGGTTGAGTCCTTCAATCGCGTGGAGTGCGGCATTGACGTGTCCGGGGATATCAATTTCGGGGATGACCGCAATCATCCGCGAGCGCGCTCCCTCGACCAGGGTCTGATAGTCATCGAGAGTGTAGTAACCGCCTTCTTCCCCGCCGACTGCGCAATCGGATGAGCGTTCAATGAGTTCGGGGAATTGCGGGATTTCGATGCGCCATCCCTGATCATCACTCAGGTGCAGGTGCAAGATATTCAAACCCACTTCACTCATCGCATCCATGACGCGAAGAATTGTGGGAACGGCGAAGAAATGGCGGGCAACATCGATATGCAAGCCGCGGTGCCTATAAGCGGGGTAGTCGATGATCTTCACTGCAATGGGAGCCCGGCTGTGATTCGCGATGGCCAATGTGTTGAGGCGACGCAGGCCTCGAGACAGCCCTAATTCGCTAGCAGCAGTTACCTGCGCGCTTCCAGCGGAAATAGTCAAGATGTAGGCCTCTGCGAACTGCCATTCCTCGGGGATTGCTAGGGGTGCAATTGCCGCCGAAAATTCCTCAGGAGTCTTCAGCACAACAGAGGGGCTAATTTCTGCCCAAGTGGCTTCTTCGGGATGCGCATCGGCCTCTTCAATGAAGACCGGAAGTGGAAGAAGTCCGGGAATCGTGGACAGAGAGGAGGACATCGATGAGCTCCTTTGCTTAGTCATCAACTGTATGAACATCCCTATCCTAGCCCTCTGGGCAACAAGTGGTCATCGGCCGCTATTGTTGGGACTATGAGCGCACTGAATTTCGTTTCCGATACCTTTGATCCTTCGCGATGGCGTGAGGTTGAAGGTTTCGAGCTAACCGATATGACCTACCACCGCGGGATTTCCCGAGGCCCCGGCGACGGAGCCGAGAAGGGCGCGGACCTGCCCGTGGTCCGTATTGCTTTTGATCGTCCAGAAATTCGCAATGCGTTCCGTCCACATACCGTTGATGAGCTCTATCGCTGCCTGGACCACGCGCGAATGACCAGCGATGTCGCTGCGGTTATTTTGACGGGAAACGGGCCATCCCCTCGCGACGGTGGTTATTCCTTCTGTTCGGGTGGCGACCAGAGGATCCGAGGAAAAGACGGCTACCACTACGAGGTGGAGGGCAGCGAGGCCTCGGCGGGAGTGGAACAGCGACGCGAGCAAATTGACCCCGCACGCGCGGGACGCCTTCATATTTTGGAGGTCCAGCGCCTGATCCGCACCATGCCGAAGGTCGTTATTGCAGCGGTTCCCGGTTGGGCGGCTGGCGGCGGCCACAGCTTAAATGTTGTGTGCGATCTCTCGATTGCTTCTCGTGAGCATGCCGCATTCATGCAGACCGATGCGAATGTTGGTTCTTTTGATGCCGGTTATGGCTCTGCGCTGCTCGCGCGCCAGGCGGGTGATAAGCGTGCACGTGAGATTTTCTTCCTCGCCAGGCGCTATGACGCCGATACTGCGGAGCGCTGGGGCGTCATTATTTTTTCAAGCAGAAGACGGCATACGAGATACTGATCGGTCTCGTGGGCTCGGATCATTGCAACGAAGTCTCCACAGGCTATCCGTATGCTGAAATTTGCTTTCAACTTGGCCGATGATGGTTTGGCCGGACAGCAGGTCTTTGCCGGTGAGGCGACGCGCATGGCTTACATGACGGATGAGGCTCAGGAAGGTCGCGATGCCTTCATTGAACACCGCTCGCCAGATTGGTCTTCCTTCCCTTATTATTTCTGAATAATAATTTGGCTTTCAGGAGCCGATCAGCTTTGTCACAGCTCAAGCCATAGTTACTTTGTATGACATTTCTGCGGAAATATCAGGGAAAAGTGCCCATAAGATACACTTCTGTATCCCATTAGCTTGACAAAACCTATAAACTATAAGTGCCATCAACTGCAGGAACTCTCCAGCGATACGTGTTCCCATCACACGAATTGCGTTCAAAGAAAGGGCCTATGTGAGAATTCGCTTAGGATCGCGAAGCTCCCAAAGGGCGCTGTCGTATCGACAGGGCTCCAAGGTTTCGCGCGCCCTAATTCTTCTCACAACTGCCGCGATTGGCGGGTCTTTTACGCTCTTAGCTCTGCCCTGGTCTTCCGCATCTGCACATCCAGATACGACGCCCGTTACGACTGTTTCCACTGATCCTCTTGATCATCTAGACGACGCCGGCGGCAGCTTAGATGTACAGGCTACGGCTGAAGCACCCAGCGCAGATCCAACCCTCAGTATCAAGGATCTTCAGTCAACTCCTGACCGCCTAGTTCTTGAAAGCGGTTCCCCGCTGGCAAAGAAATTTGTCCGCACTCCTTATGAAAAGGCAGAGGTCATTGTTGAAGGTGCTGAATTCGCACCTGAAACGACACTGTCCAATCAGACTCCCGCGGCGAGCTTCGATCAACTTGAACCCAAGCCCGCATCCAGCGACGATACGCCTTCTTTGAATGACCTAAAGGGTCACGAAGGTGCGGTGTGGGTTGAGAGCAACGCAACGCCTTCCGCCAACGCCACCTCAATTGCTCAATTGCAAGGCGATGAGCAGGATGTTAAAACTCTCGATGAGTTGCAGGAAAAGGGTATTCCCGCCATCGATTCTTCGCTTGCGACCCCTGAGATCCTGGTCCAAAACGGACAAATTCGTACCATGACATTCGAGCTGACCAATGTCGGCAAGGATACGAAGGACATCGAGATCGAGGGCATTTTCTCCAGTAAGGTCGCCGGCAGCAGTACGGTCATTTGGAGCCTCCAGTGCTCCGTTAAGGGCGGAGCTACCTGCCCCGAGCGCGCCGATGGGTATGCCGAATCGGTTACTCTCACTCAGGACAAGCCCGAGTTCTCGCCCTTCCATTCCGTGATCAACATGCCAAAGGGCTCCACGATCACGATTACCGCTCAGCTTCGCCAAACAATCGCTCAGTGCGCCCCCGATGCCATCAATGAGACAACTACTCGTTTCAGCTGGAAGCGCCTGGGTGCTGACAAATCAAAGCAGACTGATCTTGAGCTAACAGGGAAGATCGCCTGCGCAAGCGCAGCTCCCACGCCGACGGCGACCCCTTCGGTGACTCCCTCCCCCACTCCGACGTCTACCACGCCTTCAAGTGATGATCAGACGCGTTCTGCGACGGCAAAGCCCCTACCGACGGCAACTCCGACCCGGCATATCAACCAAAGCCAGTCGAATGTTCAGCCTCGGCCCAGGCAGAACGAGGCCCGCCCTGCGCCTGCCCCGGCTCGTCGAGTACAAGTCTTTGCTCCCGGTTCACCGAACCGTCCCACGGCTCAGGAAGCTGCGCGTCGCAGTGCTGCTGCTCGACAGGCTCAGGCAGCTGCCCGCCAGCAGCAAAACGCAAACGCTGCGGCCCAACGCAATAATGCCGCAGCCGCCGCTCCCACTCGCTCAAACAGTGATGCCACCCCTGTTGTTTCACAGGCTCCCGCAGAGAACCAAGACAACTCGCAGCTGGCTGATTCCAGCTACGGTTTCAATGCGAACGGTCGCCGTGGCGGTTTGATGAGTGACGTCGAAGCCAATAGCGCGGTTGCGGTTGCTGCATTGCTCGTCACTGCTGGTGCCGGTGCACTGGCAACCTTCCACAAGGGCAAGTGAAATACTTTCTCTGATTTTCGCTGGTACCTATCACTCGATAGGTACCAGTTTTTCTTTTGCATTCGAAAGAGCTCTGCACGCTCTTTCACGGTGTCCAGGCAAATAGCGCCGGAGCAAGACGATAAAGAAGCGCTGGGCTGACTGTGCAGCCCAGCGCTTGTGTCGTTTCAAATGACCTTTAGCGGCGTCCAAACTTCGCACGCATCACGCGCGCCAAGGCAAGTTCAGCGAAGGCATCCACCAGAAGAGCGCCGCCGAAAACACCCGAGAAAATCTTCCATCCCGAACGCGGCTTCGCAGCCTTCACCGCAGAAACCAGCAGTGCAGCACCGGCCGCCGCTTCGATAGAAGCAAGAGCTGACAGGATCCACGGACGATCTGAGACAACCGCCATGTAGGCCTTCTGAATAGCGCTGGGATCTTCTTCCTTGTTCCCGGTCATCATGATGTCAACGCTACGACCGATGGCATTCGAGATACCGCGCGCATTGTGAAGAACCGCGCCTTCAACATCCCCGGCTTCAATCGAACCCTGGAGGAATTCTGCAACGCCGTGAGGCAGTGCAAGAGCCTTGACGACGGCTGTAATTGCATGAACTCCATTAAGGTCCTGAGCGGCCAGCAATGCCTCAACATCAGCACCCGGGACATGTGCCGCGATTTCACGCAGGGCGGGGCGATCTCCCACTAAGTCGACCACGGAAGGATCTACGGACTCAGCAGAAGCGGAACCGGTCACGATGCGCGTTGTCATCCCCCAGTTATGGGTCAGCACATGCTCGAGATGATCATCGGTCACCAAGTACAGATGCAAATCACCATCGGTCATCGCCAAGGAAACCAGCGGAAGATCACCGAAGTTCCATCCCGACTTGTCTTCCGGAATTTCAGCCAACAGTGCGCGATACCCATTGTTCAGCTCGACATCTGCGACATCGACACCCTCAAGGGCGGCCAAGAGAGGAACCGAAGATGCGGGGGTACGACCAATTTCGACGACGCGAACGCCCGACTCTGACTCTTCGACCTCTTCGGGAAGGAAATCTGCCAGAGGGCTATCACCCTGAGGAAGAGCATCGATGTGTTCTCCACCCAGACGCACCTCTGCCTTGAAGTGCGACGCTAACTGAGAAGCAAGCTCGCTGACCGTAATTCCTGCTTGCGCATCCTGAGCACCTTCAGCAAGGGTCGCGACTCGCCCGTTCTCAACCGCAATATTGAGGCCCAGAAGCTGAGGAGTTGCCTCGAACCACTCCAATTGGGCCAAAACGGAACTCTCACGGAGCACGTGCGCAACTTGATCGGGATCAAGCTGCGAGGCAATCATCATTCCCTCAACGCGGGTCCATGTCGTATCAGTCATCATTGTCATCCTTCCGAAGACCCTGAGAATCGTCCTTCGACTAGCTACAAGTTTAGCCTGTCCTTCCGATCGATAGGCACATCACAACAGAAAAGGTGAGGGCCCCCATTTGGGTGCCCTCACCTTTCAGTGCTACTGAAGTAGTTTCAGAAGCGATCAGCGCATCTTGGTGCCGACCGAGCCCAGACGCTCAGCAGCCTCAACAACGCGTGCAGCCATACCGGCTTCAGCTTCCTTGCCCCAAGCGCGAGGATCGTACTTCTTCTTGTTGCCGACCTCGCCGTCAATCTTGAGGACGCCCTCGTAGTTGGTCATCATCCAGTTGACCACGGGGCGGGTGAAGGCGTACTGGGTATCGGTGTCAACGTTCATCTTGATGACGCCGTTGGCAACTGCCAGTGCGATCTCTTCGTCGGTGGAGCCGGAGCCGCCGTGCATGACCAGGTCGAAGGGGCGGTGATCCAGACCGTAGTGAGCAGCGACCTCTTCCTGGATGGTGCCCAGGAGCTCAGGACGCAGCTTGACGTGACCGGGCTTGTACGCACCGTGCACGTTACCGAAGGTCAGAGCGGTAATGTAACGGCCCTTTTCGCCAAGGCCCAGGGCCTCAACGGTCTTGATGGCATCTGCGGTCGAGGTGTACAGCTTCTCGTTGATTTCGCCAACGACACCGTCTTCTTCGCCACCCACAGCGCCGACCTCGATCTCGAGGACGGTGTGAGAGTCAACGGCCAGCTGCAGCAGGCGCTTTGCAATCTCAAGGTTCTCATCCAACGGAATGGCGGAGCCATCCCACATGTGGGACTGGAACCAGGGAAGACGGCCAGCCTTAACTTCCTCGGCCTCCATGTGCATGAGCTGCTCGGTCCAGGAATCCAGGTTCTGCTTTGCGCAGTGGTCGGTGTGCAGAGCAATGGTGACGTCGTAGTTCTTTGCGACCTCACGGGCGTAGGCAGCCATTGCCAACGAGCCGGCGATACGGTCCTTGACGGTGGAACCTGACCAGTATTCAGCACCACCCACGGAAACCTGGATAATGCCGTCAGATTCGGCATCGGCGAAACCGCGCAGTGCAGCGCTCAGAGTCTGAGAAGAGGTCACGTTAATTGCCGGGTACGCGAACTTTCCGTCACGCGCACGGTTGAGCATTTCGTTGTAAACCTCAGGGGTTGCGATGGGCACAGGAGCCTCCTAATTGATGACAACATTTGTCGCTTCATATTGTCCCACATTTGCAGAAGAACATCACTGGACTATTGGCCCTCACATCAAAGTCCTTTGAAGAACCCATCATTGCCCCTGCTCAACGCTAATCAGGGAGCAATTTTAGGCCTACTAAAATACGCCTTTTATATAGGGTGTACTCTTCTTGTCCCTTTTCTCAATATAGGTGGGTGGTTTTTTGGAACGATTCAAACGCGCGCGAATTTGGCTTCACTCTCCGTAGACTTCGTGAGGAGCACGAACTCTCACAAGAAACCCTGGCCTACCGTTCTGGCGTAACGAAAAACCAAATTCAACTACTGGAATCAGGACGCGCTTCGGGACGCAAAGGCGAAGCCCGCGCTTCCAACCCACGCATGACAACACTCAGCGGCATTGCACAAGCGCTCGGCATGAGCGTCTCTGCGCTCCTTGCCGAGGCTGGACTCTAAACTAAAAACTCCAGCGATTTAGTAGTGCGACATGACCGGAGTGCCAATCTCCGACCACTGATACACCCAATGCGCCTCTTCAACTGGCATATTGATACAGCCGTGTGAACCACCGGGTCCACTCCAGCCGAATGAATCCTGCCAAGGGGCACCATGGAATGCGTAGGAGCCAGTCCAGTAGGTCACCCACGGCACTCCCTTCGCACAGTAAGGCCAATCTGGAGTGCACCCCATATCCTGCGCCTGATACTTGAGGTATACGTTGTAGAGTCCCGTGACAGTCTCATGGCCAGGTGAACCGGGGACAATCGCGACCGGACCGTGGACAACTGTGGCGCCCTCATAAGCGGTAACAGAGTTGTTTCCCAGATTGATCTCAAGCCACTTCTCACCCGGAGCGGCCTGATAAACCAAATTTTCAGCACCGTCAGCAATGAGCTTGCGTTCGTAGGTAGCCGGAGTGACGTCGTAGCTGAAGTTCCCCTCGAACTTCTTGTTGTCCTTGAGTGAAGTAATCACCGAGGCCGCGAGCGCATCAAGATCCTTGACCTTGCGACCATCAACAGCCTTCTTCGGAGTCTGAACGATATCGCCAGCAGAGTTGACGTTGTGACGACCATTCACAGGATCTCGGTTTGTTTCTTCACCCTGGGAACGCACCCATTCACGGACGCGTTCTTCATCAATCGCGGGCTGCTTCAAGGAACCATCGTCGGCCAGAGCAATCTTCACCCATCCAACCCGATCCTTCGAGCTGGCCTCGATCGTGTCTTCACCGTCGGAAATCTCAACGGGAATCTGCGCAAGCTTATTTGCGGCCTCGGCGATGGTCTGCGCGCTCGCGTCGTCAACCACGGGAAGAAGGTTAGTTGCGTTCAACTGCACGTCTCCCCCGCGGAGCATCCGCGCGGCCTCGTCCAAGGAATTGCGCAGTGCGTCATAGGGAACGCCACGCCCAGCCTGAGACTTGGTTGAAACAAAGGACTCTTGATCCTCGGCTGGACGAACAGTAGCGTCAACAACCGGAGTTCCCAGCGAGGATGCAATCGAGTTCGACAGATCCTTCATCTTCAGATCATCGACATTGATCGCAGCTGGTACGTCATTGTGAACAAAAATCGCCTTGAACCGATTAAATAGGTTCGAATTCGCGGCGAGCGCTTGGTCCGCACTCCCCTGCGGATCAACGGTTATTCCCATATCGGAAAGCGTCAGGGGTGTCGAATGCCCCTCGACTACAACATTGACCTGCATCGCCTTCGCGCGCTGATCAACCATCTGCGCGATTTCATCCCGGGTCATTCCCGATACCGACTGGCCAGCCACACTGACATTGGGCAGCGCGCGCGCAGAATAGTGCAGGGCATAAGCAACCCCAGCCGCACACAGAGCAATCAGGACGCATCCAAGCGTTACACCGATCACAAGCGGCTTACGTGACCGTGAAGATTTATGTTCAGACATCCCCTCCATCCTACTGATTTCACATCATTTTTGCTTGAAATTCACAGATTGCACGCACCTATGTGACCCGCATATCTTCAGACAGCCCAGATTGTTTCCTGTTACCCTATTCCAACTGGTCGGGGGTACCGTTAAAGCAGGCGGACCCCAGGAGGGATAAACGTGAGTGACCTTCGTCTTCTTGTCGTTCCGGGGGGCACTTCCCCGGCATCTGTAGCAATGTCTCATGCCTCGCTACACAAGCTCGCGGAGCTGTATGAAGAGCGTCAAGCAGATCCCGATCACCCCGCGCCGCACACCGTTGTTGTTATTCGCGACCCTGAGCTTGTTCCCCCATCGAGTTTGCGCACAGCTGCGACCACACCACGTGAAGCCTTCCCACCAGAGCTCTACCCAGAGCTTGCCGACCGCATCGACGACCCCACTCTTTTCGATAACATCGATCTGGTTTTAGCCTCCTCTGGTTCATCTGGCGAACCGCGGCTAGTTGGCCTCTCCATCGACGCTCTGATGGCCTCGGTCAAGGCGACGCATTCCGTTCTAGGAGGACCGGGGCGTTGGATCTTGGCGCTGAGTTCCCACCACATCGCGGGCGCTCAGGTGCTCATGCGCGCTGCCGCAACCGAGATTTCGCCCCAGATCGTTGATTGTTCCCATGGTTTCAATCCAAAGGATCTGCTTCCTGCGATTGCGGGGGCAACCTCCGATCCTTCTCTGCCGGGCTACCTCTCACTAGTTCCCACCCAATTGGTTGATTGCCTGAACGCGGGCGATGAAGTCGTGAGCGCCTTGGCGCGCCTCCACACCATCTTGATCGGCGGGACCCGTCTTGATCCTGCGCTGCGCCAACGCGCCGAGGATGCAGGACTCACCATCATCGAATCCTTTGGAATGACTGAAACCTGCGGCGGCTGCGTATATGACGGAGTCCCGCTTCCCGGAGTTATGGTCCGTACCCTCGATTGGGAGGGTGCCACCCGCATTGCTATTGCCGGCCCAGTCTTACTGACGCGTTACCTTGTCGGCGACACCCCATTCCACGACGAGGCCGGTACCCGTTGGTTTATCAGCGGGGATACTGGCGTGATCGACGCCGGTGGGCGTTTGAAAGTTCTGGGGCGCGCCGACGACATGATCATCTCCGGAGGGCTCAACATTCCGCCGATCCGAGTCGAGGATGCCCTGAAGAACGTGGCAGGTATTAAGGACGCGTGGGCGCTGGGCTTGGACGATGAGAAATGGGGACAGGCGTTATCCTGCCTTGTTGTCCCCGAGGACGCTCCTTCCTTCCCTCCCCCACCCGAGTTTGTTGAGGAACATGGGCATCGCATTCGCGAGGCCGTTTCTTCCCAGATCGGTCGCCCGCAGGCACCGCGTCGCGTGATCTTCGTTTCTTCGATTCCGCAGCTTTCTTCCGGCAAGGTCGATCGCATTGCCGCACGTCAACTCGCCGAATCGCTCACCGGGACAGAGTCTGAGTGGCGCCGATGAGCACTGAAAATAGGCGACAGGCAAGCCTGGGCGATTGGATTGAAGGTGCCAGGCTGCGCACCCTTCCTGCTGCTGCAGCCCCAGTCCTCGTCGGCGCCTCCGCCGCTTTCGCTTTGGGAGCTGTTCATCCTGCACGCTCAGTCCTGGCGCTCCTTGTCGCTCTATTGCTTCAAGTTGGCGTGAACTACTCCAACGACTACTCCGATGGCATCCGTGGGACGGATGACCAGCGAAGCGGTCCCCAACGTTTGACGGGTTCTGGGCTTGCGCGGCCTCGTACTGTTTTAAAGGCGGCACTGGGGTGCTTCGCCGCAGCCGGCGTCCTTGGCTTGATCCTTGTTGCGATCAGTGGGACCTGGCCTCTGATCGCCGCAGGCATTGCTGCGGTCGCAGCGGCATGGTTCTACACGGGCGGGAAACATCCCTACGGCTATATGGGAATCGGCCTATCGGAACTCTTTGTCTTCGTTTTCTTCGGACTGATGGCGACAGTTGCAACGACGTGGACGCATACTCCTTCAGCACCTTGGTGGCTGTGGCTCATGGCCTCATGCTTGGGTCTGATATCGGTGGCAATGCTCATGGTCAACAACATCCGCGATATTCCTACCGATAGCGCTACCGGGAAAAAGACCGTGGCCGTTCGCTTGGGGCAGCGAGCTTCTCGAATCCTCTTTTCCCTGTGCCTATTGGCCCCTATCTCCGTCTTCTTTGCGCTTCCCGCAGCGATCGGCACCCATGTCATCATCTGCATTTTGGCGTCACTTGCGTGGATTCTGGCAATCTTCCAGCCGGTCTACTTGGTGTTGAGCGGAGTGAAGGGAAAGGACCTCATCATTGTCCTCAAGCACACCGGCTTTTTAACCTTGGGGTGGGCGCTCTTCGTTAGCGCTCTCTTGGTCTCAAGTACATTTGCCTGAGCAACTGCTCTAAACTCAAATCATGGTACGTATTCTGTTCATCGTCGCATGGTTCGCCGCATCGATTTATGCAATTTCAGATTGGGCAACAACGCCGGCCGACAGAATGCCTATGAAGCTTTCTCGAATGACCTGGCTGATCATCTTGGTCGTGACAGTCCCATTCGTTTCTCTTGGAGCAATTGCGTGGATCGTCCTCAAGATGGTCGCAAATGCCGAGGACCGTCAGGCACAATCCGCTCCCAAAGCCCCAACCGCCCCAGATGATGATCCCGAATTCCTCTTCCGTTTAGAGCGAGATCTTCAGATGAAGCGTAAGCGTGAAGAAGAACGGAAGAATAAAGAAAACCCCTCCACCGCTGAGGATGAAGGGGATGGGCCCGAAGAAGGGCAAAGGAAGAACTAGCGCTTAAGCTGGGCTTCAGAGACCCCAGGAACCATATCCGAGGCCTTAGACAGCAGGTGCGCAGCTGGTTCGTTATAGGTCATTCCAACCAGCACATCATCGTCAAAAATGAGCGAGGTCAGCGAAGCAAGGGAGCACTGCCGTGACAGCGGTGAGTGTCCCAGGGGCTGGTGACGGATCAGACGCTGAAGCGAAACGATGGGCATTTGGTGCGAAACCAGCAGCGCCTCGTGGCCGCGCGCCTCACGCAATGCGCGAGCGACCGCACGGGTCATGCGCTGGGCAGCATGGGCGTAGGACTCTCCCCAGGAGGGGCGCAAAGGGTTCACGTAGTAACGCCAGTATTCGGGACGCGCAAGAACCCACGGATTCGCATTGACCGCTACGCCCTCAAAAACCGACTCCGCCTCAATGAGGTTGTGATCATGTTCGATCTCAAGCTCGTAGGCAAGCGCGGTCGGCGCCGCACTCATCTGGGCACGCAACAGGGGCGAGGCGACGACGTGGGTAATATCAGCGCCGCTATCGACGAAATACTCAGCGACGGCCTCGGCCATCTCAATACCAAGTTCAGTTAAGCCATAACCGGGAAGGCGGCCGTACAAAATACCATCGGGATTATCAACTTCACCGTGGCGCATCACGTGAATAACAGTCTTCATGACAGTGCCTTTCTGGAGGTACCACTGCGCTGAGGCAATACTGCGATGTATTCAGCGCATGCGTTGCGGGAGATATGCCGAAGGGCCCCACCAGTGGAGGGACCCTTCAAGAAGATCACTTCTTGTTGCGACGCTGGTGACGCGTCTTGCGCAGCAGCTTGCGGTGCTTCTTCTTCGCCATGCGCTTGCGGCGCTTCTTAATGACGGAGCCCATGGGGTTCCTCCCTCGAGTGTGTAGGTGCGGCAGAGGTGACTACCGCCTGACGTCAGGTGCCAAAAGGCACAGCAGGTTTATATTACCCGTTAATCCCCGCAACGCGTTCATCGATGTGATCAGTCAGACCGGCGCGGATCAGCTGGCCGACCGCAGACTCGGGAACTCGGAAGCTCTTACCGACGCGAATCGCCGGCATCTCTCCGCTGTGAATCAAACGATAAACAGTCATCTTCGAGACGCGCATAATATCCGCCACCTCAGATACCGTCATAAAACGCGGGGCAGAGTGCTGATCCATTGATGACTCCCAGACGTGCAAAGATTAATTCCGTCTCATGATACTGGAAAGATCCCCCCATTTGGCAACTTTCTCCACTTCAATTTTCTTCAATCACTGTTGTCCCCTGTGTCACGTTATTCACATACGTTTCAGCCAATAGACTTTCAGGGCATTAGGATGAAGCTTGCGAGTGATTCTGGAGGTGACATGGCTCGTAGAAATCGGCGTTCTAGCACGCCTGGTCGGGTATCCGATCAGCATTCCTCTGCGTCGCATCGTCGCGCACTCGCTCACTCAAGCCGAGGCTACGGACAAACAGCTATCTCGGAAGATCGACCGTCACCTACCGTTGTCTATCCCGCCGGAGTCAAGCCCTACAACCTTGAAGATTCCGGATTGTGGACTCGCTTCCGCATCTGGTTTGCACACATAGCTCGTTTTTCACCCGCGCGACTGGTGCTTATCGTCTTCATCATGCTTATTGCATTCATCACTTGCCTTCTTGCCCTCCCCATCTCAACAGCATCTGATGAACGCGCACCTTTCGTCGACATCCTCTTCACTGCAATTTCCGCGGTTTGCGTGACCGGCCTGACCGTTGTTGATACCGCGACATATTGGTCGGTTTTTGGCCAAACCGTCATTGCTATGGGCATCTTCATCGGTGGTCTGGGTGTCGTCACTTTGGCAACGATTTTGAGCTACGCCGTTTCCCGGCAGCTTGGGCTGACACAGCGAATGCTGGCAACTGTAGAGACGAAATCCAGCGGTATGGGGCGGCTGACCGCTCTGCTGAAAGCGGTTATCGGAACCTCATTGACCGCTCAGATTTTGCTCACCATTGCCTTCGTTCCCCGCTTCCTCACCCTGGGCCATGAGACCGTATGGGAATCGCTCTTCCATGCGGCTTTCATGGCAATCTCGGTGTTCAATAATGGCGGTTTCGTGATCTTGAGCGGCGGTTTGGTCCCCTACCACACGGACTGGTGGATGCTCAGTCCCATTATTCTGGGAACCTTCGTCGGGGCGATCGGCTTTCCTGTTATCTCCGACCTCTCACAGCACTGGCGCACTCCCTCCAGATGGGCCCTGCATACAAAACTCACACTTTCGACATACATTCTTCTGGTTTTCTTTGGCACCATCGCTTTCGCCTTCACTGAATGGACGAATTCGGCAACCCTTGGTGATCTTGACATTTCCTCGCGACTGTTGAACTCGCTGCTGGCAGGGGTCAACACCCGCTCCTCGGGCCTGTCCTCTTTGGACGTGGCGAATATGCGTCCCCAGACCCACTTCATTCAAGACATCATGATGATGATCGGTGGCGGTTCCGTATCAACCGCAGGCGGTATCAAGGTCACGACCTTCGCCGTTCTTTTGTTAGCTGCTGCTGCCGAAGCCCGAGGCGACCGCGACATCGAAGTCTTCAGCCGACGTATCCCCCACTCGGTGCTCCGCCTGGCCGTTGCAGTGACCCTCTTGGGATCGCTTTTGGTTGCTCTCTCGACCGTCGTTCTGCTGACTCTGACCGGCTACAGTCTTGATGTCGTTCTCTTCGAATCGATTTCCGCATTCGCGACCGTTGGGCTTTCAACGGGCATTACTCCCGATCTCCCAGCTCTTGCAAAATACGTTCTTGCAGCCCTGATGTTTGCAGGACGTACTGGAACCATGACTCTCGCCGCTGCGCTCGCTCTGCGCGATCGGCCTCGAGCAATTCGCCAACCGGCCGAGTCTCCGCTGATCGGCTAAGAGCCGCGTCGTCCCACGAGCAAAAGCCCGCACTCGTGGGAGAATACGACTATGGCAGAAGAAAAGACCCTTGCATCGGGAACCCTGGTCATCGGATTGGGACGTTTCGGTTCCGCCGTTGCCCTCACTCTGGACAAGCTTGGCTACGAAGTGCTGGCCGTCGAAAAAGACAGCCGCCGCGTCCAGCAGTTCTCGGGTCGTATTCCCGTTGTCGAGGCCGACGCCTCCTCGATGGAAGCACTGAACCAGTTGGGGGCAAGGGATTTCTACTCCGCGGTCGTGGGGATTGGTTCCTCCTTGGAGGCCTCGGTGCTCATCACTGCAAACCTTGTCGATATTGGAATGACAAATATTTGGGCGAAGGCCATCTCGCGCGAGCACAGTCGTATTCTTCGACGCATCGGCGCCCAGCACGTTGTTGCTCCCGAATTCGATGCCGGTCAGCGTACAGCCCACCTCGTTGGTGGACGCATGATCGACTACATCGAAATGGACAAGGACGGCTTTGCCATCATGAAGCTCCGTCCGCCGAAAGAAGTGTGCGGTTTTACCCTCAGTGAGCTCGATCTTCGAGGCCGTTACGGCGTGAACGTGTTGGGGATTCTTCGTCCGGGTGCGCCCTTTGAATACGCCGACGCAACGACTCGAATTAACCGCGAAGACACCATTGTGGTTTCAGGCGATACCCGACTTTTGGAGTATTTCGCAAACCGTCCCTAAGTGGCGGCTTCGCTTTTGTTCCCCGCACATGAGCCATGTTGTTGACTTGCTAGATGGGAATTCTATGTCCGTACGAGGCCAAACTGGACGCAGATGCAGGTGGCGTGGTTTAGCGTAGGGATATGGCGAAAGAAAAAAGTGTGTACCGCTGCAGCGAATGCGGTTGGACCTCACCCAAATGGGTTGGCCAGTGTAGAGAGTGCCACCAATGGAACTCCATGGAAGAGTCCGGCCCCTCTGCTTCCGTTCCGGGTGCCGCTGTCGCACTCACGCCTCGTCAGCCTGCTCAGCCCATCAATGACATCAGTGCTGAACGCGCGCGATCCAAGCCGACGGGAATCGGTGAGTTTGACCGCGTTCTCGGTGGGGGTATTGTTCCCGGGGCTGTCATCCTTCTTGCCGGTGAACCCGGGATCGGAAAGTCCACTCTTCTTCTGGATGTTGCCTCGACCTGCGCCGCGGAGGCACCGGTCTTGTACATCACCGGCGAAGAGTCTGCCTCACAGGTCAGGGGACGCGCAGAACGTATTGGCGCCCTGCACCCGCAGCTTTTCCTTGCGGATGAAACATCGCTTTCCACGGCTCTTGGCCAAATTGACGCGACCAACCCTTCTTTGGTCATCATCGATTCAGTTCAAACTCTTCAATCCGACCAGCTCGATGGCAGTGCCGGTAGCGTTGCACAGGTTCGCGCTGTTGCAACAGCTCTCATTCGCGTTGCCAAGGAACGTTCAATCCCCATTCTCCTTGTAGGCCATGTGACTAAAGATGGCGGGATTGCTGGACCTCGCCTACTTGAACACTTGGTGGATGTCGTCTGCCAATTCGAAGGCGACCGACACACGCGACTTCGCTTGCTCAGAGCTGTCAAGAATCGTTATGGACCCACCGATGAAGTGGGCTGCTTTGAACTGAGCGACACCGGGATTGTTGGTTTGACGGACCCTTCGGGTTTGTTCCTTTCCCAGTCCCAGTCTGCGGTTCCAGGCTCGTGCGTCACCGTCACCCTTGAAGGACGCCGCCCCCTCCCCACTGAGATCCAGGCTCTTGTTGCGCACACTTCTGCTGGTTCCCCTCGTCGAACCACCGTCGGAGTTGACCACTCACGCGTAGCGATGATTTTGGCAGTCCTTCAGGCACGCCTCGGTATCGATACCTCTGATTGCGATGTCTATGCCTCAACTGTCGGAGGTGCCCGTATCAGTGAGCCGGCTGCCGATTTGGCAACGGCAATCGGAATTGTCTCGGCCATTCGGGGAACACCGACACGCAGCGCTCTAATTGCTTTCGGCGAAGTGGGGCTCACGGGGGAAGTCCGCGCATGTACTGGCGTGCGTCGCAGAATTCAAGAGGCTGCACGCCTCGGCTTCAAGGTTGCAATCATTCCCGCACAGGGAAGTGAAGAAGCCATGGGGATCGACGGGATTAGGGTTCTGCCAATCTCAGACCTTGCCGGCGCACTACGTGCCGCTATTCACTGAGTCTCTTCCTTCATTATGCGGATACTCGAATACACTTAGAGCAGGAATCACGCATCGAAAGGCAGGATTCATGACATCAGATGCCGCTCTTCTGCGCAGCGCACTTCAAGATATCGCACCGGGCACGCCCCTTCGCGAAGGATTGGAACGCATCCAGCGCTCCCATACCGGCGGCTTGATTGTTCTTGGTGTCTCTCCTGAGCTCGAAGAAATGTGCTCGGGTGGTTTCGATCTCGATATCGAATTCACGGCCTCACGCCTACGCGAATTGTGCAAAATGGACGGCGCGGTCATCATCGACCCCACCGACTGGCGAATCCGCAAGGCAAATGTCCAACTTTTCCCCGATCAGAGCATCCCTACCGATGAATCGGGTATGCGTCACCGCACTGCACAACGCACTGCCTACCAAACCCACCTTCCGGTGCTCTCAGTTTCGGCATCGATGCGTCTTATTTCCATCTACGTCGGCAAGTACCATCACATCGTTGAAGAGCCCGAAGCACTGCTGTCTCGCGCTAATCTGGCCGTCGACACCCTGGACCGCTACAGCCAGCGTCTGGATGAGGTCCTTCAAACTCTCACAATCTTGGAAATGCGTGATTCTGCAACGGTGCGTGATGTCGCAACCGTCATGCAGCGCATGGAGATGATCCGTCGCATCACCTCTGAGATCAACGAATATCTTGAAGAACTCGGTTCAGAAGGACGCCTTTTGGCCCTGCAGGTCGATGACCTTGTTCGCGGTTCAGGCTCCGAACGCGCACTAGTTCTTCGTGACTACACCCGAGATGCCTCAGCGGTCTCAACCGCAGAAGCTGCCCTCTCGGAGCTTGCCAGCGATCGTCTGGTCGATCTTGCGGCTATCGCTAACGTGCTGGGCTTGGGCGTTTATGATCCCACCGATCTGGATCGCACCATCCAACCGCGTGGTGTGCGAGCCCTCTCCCTGGTTCCTCGTCTTCCCTGGAATGTCATCAAAGACATCACCAGTCATTGGGAGAACCTTGCGGACCTGCGTGAAGCGACAGTTGAAGATCTGCAGCAAATCGAAGGCATTGGCCCCTATCGCGCAAAGCTCATCCGCGAAACGCTTGAGAATCAATTCTCAATGGCTGCCACGGGAATTGTCGGCTGGTAATCGGCGGGACAGACTAGAGCTACACCCCAACTGGCTCTAGGTTTGGGCTCCCCTCGTGCCCCCTAACCGCAGTGGGGAAGAGTTCTAATGGCCTTCTTGACCCTGCGGAGCGTTAGTCGCTTCAGAGGTGCTTGATTGCGAGGGCTCGGGCGTTGCTTCAGTTGTTGGCTGAACCGGCTGAGTCAGAGTGAATACTCGTTCATCTCCAACCGTCTGGCCATTCAACAGCAGCTGTAAACGATAGGTTCCAGCTGGAGCAGGATCGGTCGCACCATCGGAATTCCGGTCCTTCGCATCGCACCCCGAGTAGAGCCCACCATCCCACGTCAGGCCACCATTCCAGGTATCCCCGGGAATCAAGAGCAGTGTCGCGCTTTCGCGATCACGCTGGCACTTCGAGCCGTCATATACCGTTTCGTCGCCGGTGGAAATCTTGAAATCGATGTGCCCGAACTCAAAAGAACAGGCAACTCCCGCACGGTTTTCAATGGCAACCGAAATGTTCTGGACTTGGCCAACCTCGCCACCAGAAATGGTCGGTCGAACCGTCAGATCCGCTGAAGCACAGGCCGGAATACGAACTCGCCCTTCCGCATCGACAATTCCATCGGCTGTGGCCTGTTCACCATCTTGAAGTGCTGCGGTTCCAGAGCGCGTCACTGTCGCGGTGGGCGTCGGAGTAGGAGTTGCAGAGGCGCTTGAAGTGGCCTCGGGAGCGGAAGACTTCGTGACCGCTGAAACGGCTTTTGCAATCCCCCACACAATAAGCGCGATGATCACAAGTAATCCGAGTCCGGTGACGATACGCCTGACCCACAGGGAAGGAGGCACCTGTCCCCCAGCCGGTTTTCTTGGAGAAGTCCCACCCGAACGAACTGTGGGACGGGCGCCTGGACGCCCTGCACGAGGAGCCCTCGAAGGAGATGAAGAGGCCGAAGAAGACCGTGGTCTACTGGGCATGAGACTACCTTCTCCCCTCAGATACATCGCTCTTACGAGCATTCACACGTTGCGCCCCAAGAGTGCCCTTGTCACGCCGAGCGCGCGCCTTCGTCACTTCAGTGTCATCATCCTTTGGGTCAATGACGCACCAGCGTTCAACGACCACTCCGGCAATGCCCCACAAACCAGCACCGAGCGCACACATCAGTCCGCAAATTCCAGCGTAAACACTGGTCTGCGCTTCCCAGCGAGCGAGGAAGGCCAAGGACATACCTGCTAATAGCCCAGCGCTAATCACTCCGCCAAGCGCACTCGCACGAGCGAACATTGCAATTCGGAAAGCTGATACGGCGTCAACCCAGGTTGCTTTATGTGCTCGAAAGCGTCGAACCTGGATTCCCATCCAAAGAAGCACACCAGCGACAACAACAAAAACCAGGGCCAGGGCAGGATGAATAATCCACGGCCCTGCACCCTGACGAATCGCAAAGGCGGTTACGGCTGCGGCAAGCGCCGAAGCAGCGGCTGCCTCGGCAATTAACAGCACAATACTCAGCGGCTTCATGAATCCTCAGGACGACGACGGAAGACTGGAATCTGACCGGTAATGCTTGGACGGATTGTCACGTCGCGGTTGACAGAGGAAGGGGTCTGCGAGCCGGGAGTCATTGGTCCCTGATCAATGGAATCATCGAGCTTGGGATCAAGAACATGACTGTAGCGAGGCGGCAAGCTAGGAGAAGGACGACGCATGTCCTCACGCGGGCTCAGCACACTGGAATCATCCACAACACGGACGTCCTCAGAGAAGTTCCAGCCCGGCAGAGCGCGCGAGGTGCGAGCTTGCGAGGCGGACTTCCGCTGGGCAGAGGCGGACTTCCGCTGGGCAGAGGCAGCCGAAGGCTTCGCCTCCGAAGCGTTTTGCGTAGGTGCAGCACTCTCTGAATACGTACGTCCCTGCGTGGGAACCGAGGCCTGGCTTCCCGCTGACGAGGCCGGCTCGGGGCGGCGAGCAAAGAGCGAAGTACGCCTTGGCTGGGTAGCTTCCGCCCCGGGCTTCTGTTGCTCTTGAGGAGCAGGTGCGCGGTGCGAAAGCTTTGCACGGTGAGATTGTGCGGCAAGACGATCGGTACGTGCACGGAATGGACGCGGCGAATCAGCCGTCGAGATACCCGTTCCTTCTTCGGTTACCGGACGCCAACGCGGGCGACGAGTCCGACGTCCAAGGGGAACCTCGGCGGTAATCGGTGAAGTCGAGGGAGAATTCTGCGCCGGCTCCTGCGCGCTCTGGATATCGGAGGACTGCGCTGCGGCCTCGGGAATGGCATGAGGAAGAGCGCTGCCCTGCAGGCGTTCGAGGAGCGAGTGCCGCTCGACGATGGGCTGCTCGGGTTCAGCAGAAGGGACAGGACGACGAGGCTCCAAAGAGACCATGCCCTGAACAAGGTTGGCGGAAGCCGCAGTCGTATCTGCTGGAGACGGGGTGGCCGACAGGTGCAGTCGACGAAGCGGAGGTGCGCTCACCGGAGAAGGCGCAGGAACCTGGCGGCTCGCTAGCTGCGCGGGTACCTCACCGGAAGTCTTAGCAGGAGAGGACACGGAAGTTTCTTTGGGCGCAGGCGTGGGTTGAGCGGTAGAAACTGCTGAAGCCGAAGGCTTCGAAAGCTCAACATGGCGCGATTCAACGGATTCAACCGGAGCTCCCCAGCGATCCCACAGGCGATGCCAGGTCACATCGGTGCCTTCATCGCTGGGAGCAAGGCCAGAACGCGATGCTTCGGGAAGCATGTCCAGGCGACTCGGACGCGAGGATTGGGAATTTGTCTCAAGCTTGAGAGGACGCAGCTGCTCAGCATGATCGAGGCGAGGAAGGCGCATCCGGTGAAGAAGTTCATCCGAATCAGCGATCACCGATTCGGGATCTTCGAGCCAGTCCCCCACTGCGTCAAGAATTCCACCACGATCCGGAGCCTGTGCGATAAGCTCCGATGCGGCGCCGAGGCCGGAAAGCTCAGCCTTGGGCTGGGCCATCAGCCACGGAGAGAGCACAAAAGCACGCTGATGTGCACGCGGATGTGGCAGCGTCAGACGCGGGTCATCCGAGCTCACGCCGTCAATTTGAATGATGTCGATATCGATGGTGCGCGAGCCCCAGACTTCATGACGTACACGACCCAAGCGTGCTTCAAGCTCGTGGATCCGATCCAAGAGGTCAAGGGGTGCCATGGACAGCGTTCCCAAAACGACGGCATTCCAATAATCAGGCTGAGGCTTTTGGCCGGGACGCAATACAGCGCGCGTACGAACCAGGGGCGAAACTTGCGTAATTTCCAAGCCATCCCAGCTGGACATTTCGTCAATTGCTCGCTTGAGAGTAACGGGAACATTGCCTAGATTTCCACCAAGTGCGAGCACTACTGCGCGCGGAGCCAAAGGTGCGTCAAGTTCGTCCTGGGCAGGCTCATCGACCTGTGCTGCTTCGCTTTCCTCAGCCGCGTCCATCACAAGCTCCGAGGCCGTCGCGGGCTGCTGCGGTGCCGCGGGAGAGTGCAGCTGAACGGGCTTATCTGAATCAGAGGCCGGGGATTCTTCTTCCTGGGAAGCTAAGGCATCTGATGGTGCGCTGGGCGCAGAGGGAGCAGCGGGTACATCCTCATCAGCATCGGGAGCACTGGGGGGAACAACATTCGATGCCGCGACGAAAGGAAGCGGGATATCGCCCTTGCGAATGGTGACCGAAACATCGGTAAAGGAAACGTCGATGGGCGCTTCAGGCTTATGGACAATAACCTCAACGCCACGAACACGCGAATCTTCAAGAGCCGCATCAGCGATCTTGTGGCCAAGTGTCTCAATCAGACGAACCGAGGGGCCCACAAGGATCGCGTGGGCTTTCTCTGCAATTTCGGCGTAAGAAACCGTATCGGCAATGTCATCACTGAGTGCAGCGCGATCGGTATCAACCCACAGAATCAGGTCAACAGTGAAGGTTTGAGGAGCGTTCCACTCCTTTTCGAGAACTCCGTGGACAGCCTCAGCTGTAATACCGCGTAACGCGATCACATCGAGTTGTCCCACCGTGCCCTCACCTCCCTGCACGAACAAGCTTTGCTTGTTGGCTTATGGCATGGACCCTGACGGCCCATATTCCGTCTGAAAGCGCGCGCCGAGATATATCGAGAGTTGCTTCATCTCGGTCCGAAAGGGGGGACTGACCGAGGAAGCGTTTCCGGGACGCACCTATAAGAACAGGGTACCCAAGCTCAGCAAAAATCGGCAGCGACGCGACGAGAGACCAGCATTGTTCGTTATTCAGTGAAAAACCCAATCCCGGGTCAACAATGATTCGCTCGGGCTCAACCCCGGCCTCGAGAGCATCACGAACCTGTTGGGAAACCCGCTCTCTCAAGGCAACTGCGATGGGCTGATCGCCGTAGTCGAAAGACTCTTCGGGCATCCCCGGAAGCGCGCGATAGTGCTGAATAACATAGGCACAGGAGGTCGATGCAACGGCCGCATTCATCTGCGGATCCCAGCGTCCTCCACTGACATCATTGATGATGGCAGCACCCGCGTCTGCCGCACGACGCGCTGTTAGCGCATGCAGGGTATCGACAGAAACAACAACCCCCGATGCTCCAAGGCGCTGAATGATCGAGCCAATTCGCTCCCATTCTTCGTCCTCGCTGATTCGCGTGGAGTTCGGACGTGTTGATTCACCGCCCAAGTCGACCAGGTCCGCACCTTCGTCGAGCATTTCCTGAGCGTGGTCGAGCGCCGCTCCCGGATCCAGAAAACGGCCCCCATCCGAGAAGGAATCTGGGGTGACATTCAAAATGCCCATGACGAGCATCCGATCCCTTGGCAGATCGACGCCTTCGGGAAGACGAGGAGGTTGTGCACCTCCCGCGAGCGCCCAAGAGGAAGAGGCCTCGACAGAAGTCATCGGCGGACCCCACCCAATGCCAGGGACATCATTTCCGCTCGAGTGGCGTCGCGCTTGACGATTCCACGAAGAGCAGAGGTCACGGTCGAGGACCCCGGCTTGGAAATGCCTCGCATCGTCATGCACATGTGCTCAGCCTCAACAACGACAATGACACCCTGAGGTGCAAGAACCTCATCGATAGCATCGGCGATCTGAGCTGTCAGACGTTCCTGAACCTGCGGGCGACGCGCATACCCTTCGACGACGCGCGCAAGCTTTGACAGCCCCGTAACGCGACCACCCTTGGGGATGTACCCCACGTGCGCATGCCCATAGAAAGGCAGCAGGTGATGCTCGCACACGGAGTAGAAGGGAATATCGCGGACCATAACGATCTCATCGGTACCCACTTCGAAGGTGGTCTTCAGGTGTTCACGAGGATCTTCTTCGAGGCCGCTGAGAAGTTCGCGCCACGCACGACCCATCCGCGCGGGGGTATTGCGAAGTCCCTCGCGGTTAATGTCTTCGCCGACGGCTTCAAGAAGCGCGCGCGAGGCGTCTTCAACGCCTTGTTGATCGTAGCTCACTGGGCATTCTCCTCGGGCGCGATACCACCATCGGGGTCATCCAGAACCTCTGCGGGAGCAGACGGGTCAGCCGATGGTTCATCAGCAGATTCGGACTGCGCGCGATCACTCAGGGGCATAGCGATGGGATTTCCCATAACCGCGCCCTGAACCGCGCCTTCCGCACCGTAATTCCACACAGGACGCTCATCTTGTTTGATGACGTCCCTGAAGATCTCGGCAAGCTGCGCTTCGTCCAGAGTTTCCTCTTCCAAAAGACGCTGGGCCAAGCGGTCCAGAACCGCACGGTTCTTAGTCAAAATCTCCCAAGCCTCACGGGTCGCGTTGTCCAAGAGTGCACGCACTTCCTGGTCAACGACAGAAGCAAGCTCATCAGAATAGGCACGCTCAGCGCCTCGACCGGTACCGTAACCGGTCATTGGGTCCGAATCATCCGCACTCAAACGGACGTTACCTACGCGATCGGACATGCCGTATTCAGTAACGAGTGCGCGAGCTTGAGAGCTGGCCTTCTGGATGTCATTCGACGCACCGGTTGAAGGATCACGGAAGACGATTTCTTCGGCAACGCGGCCACCCATGGCATAGACCAGATCGTCAAGAATCTGATTCCTGGTCTTGGAGTAGCGGTCTTCGGTGGGCAGCACCATGGTGTAACCCAGCGCGCGTCCACGCGGAAGAATGGTGACCTTCGTGACCGGATCCGTGTAGCGCAATGCCGCTGCACACAGGGCGTGGCCGCCTTCGTGATAAGCAGTCACCAGCTTGTCGTGGTCATTCATGACGCGAGTGCGCTTCTGCGGGCCGGCGATCACACGGTCAATGGCCTCGTCAATCGCACGGTTATCGATCAAGTCAGCGTTTGAACGAGCCGTCAGCAAAGCGGCCTCGTTCAAGACATTTGCCAGATCCGCACCGGTGAAGCCCGGGGTGCGTTTAGCGATCATATACAGATCGACATCATCGGTCAGAGGCTTGCCCTGAGAGTGCACGCGCAAGATTGCCTCGCGTCCCTTCAGATCGGGGGCTTCAACCGCAATCTGTCGGTCAAAACGGCCCGGACGCAGCAGGGCGGGATCAAGAATATCGGGACGGTTTGTCGCCGCGATGAAGATCAGGTTCGAGGAGTCGTCAAAGCCGTCCATCTCAACCAGCAGCTGGTTGAGGGTCTGGTCGCGTTCATCAGAACCGCCACCATAACCAGAACCGCGGTGACGACCGATCGAATCGATCTCATCGACGAAGATAATCGCGGGAGCAACTTTCTTTGCGCGGGATACAAGATCACGCACACGCGAAGCGCCAACACCGACATACATCTCTAGGAATTCCGAACCTGCGATGGAGAAGAAGGGAGCTTCAGCTTCACCCGCCACAGCCTTCGCCAGCAGGGTTTTACCGGTTCCGGGAGGACCGTAAAGCAGCACACCGCGAGGAATGCGTGCACCGACCTTGCGGAACTTCTCGGGGGCAATCAGGAACTCACGAACTTCTTCAAGTTCCTCAACGGCCTCGTCTTCACCGGCCACGTCTGCAAAGGTGACGTTCGGGCGTTCCTGGTTAAAGTCCTTGGTGCGGCTCTGGCCAAAGGGACCCATCATCTGGGATCCACCCATGCGGCTCATGAAGAACCAGAAAAGCCCCATGACCAGTGCCAAGGGAAGGATCGCGGCAAGAGTTGAACTCAGGAACGAGGACTGCGGGTAGTAGGCATCCCAGCCTTTACCGGGATTGGCTTTCTCAACCGACTCAACAATTGACTGCGATTGCGTGCGCGCGTAGGTGAAGCTGATGTTCCGGCCTAGGCTCCGTTCGCGGTCATTGAGACCTGTGGACTTGTGGGTCCACGGGTCCTTCAACACCAAGTTGACCTGCTGAGTTCCATCGTTAACGACGACGCGTTCAATCTGAGCTTCCTTCAGGATCTGAAGACCTTCGGAAGTATCCACCGATTGCGGCTGGAACCACGTCCACAGGAAGAACAGGGCGATCACCAGGGGAAGCAATGGGATTGCGACAAGCCCCCAGGTATTCCTCTTCTTCTTGTTCTGAGTGTTATCTGCCATGGATTTACCTTTCAGCCGCCGTATACGTGCGGTGCCAGGGTCCCAACGAAGGGAAGTTGACGGTAGTGCTCTGCGTAGTCCAGTCCGTAGCCCACAACAAATTCATTCGGGATATCGAAACCGACGTACTTGACCTCGACCTGGACCTTGAGGGCTTCGGGCTTGCGCAGGGCAGTGGCAATTTCCACAGAGGCCGCTCCTCGAGCCAGAAGGTTTTCGCGAAGCCAGGACAGAGTCAGTCCAGAGTCAATGATGTCTTCGACAATCAGGACATCACGCCCGGTGACGTCTGCATCGAGGTCTTTGAGGATACGGACAACGCCGGTTGACTTAGTGCCCGCACCGTAAGAGGAAACGGCCATCCAGTCCATCGAGAGAGGAGTGTGGAGGTGGCGTGAGAGGTCGGCGACGACCATGACCGCGCCCTTGAGGACACCCACAAGAAGGATTTCTTTACCCTGGTAATCGGCATCAATTTCAGCGGCGAGCTCAGCCATTCGGCGTGCCAGCTCATCTTCCGTAACCAGAATGCGTTCGAGTGCGTTTCCCATGTCCTGTGCGTCCACAGTCCCATGTCCTTTCCTGTGCGGGTCCCGACTTTATAAGAGTGCCACATGTGCGCGAAGAGGCGCTCAGCATGGCAGAGTTTCTCGCTCTTGGCGCAACAAGGAAGAGTCAGCAGGCGTCATAGCAATGAGGTACGACTGCTTTCCTTTCCCCTTGCGTAAGAGTGTTCCCCCTGGAACCGAGATGGGCCCTTGTCCCGTCCAGTGGTTGATTAGTGCGCGCGCCTCTTGAAGATGCACGTAGCTCGGTGCTCCAAGCGCGCTCAGGTAGCGGTGAAGGACGCGCATCTGCACCGCCTTGGGAATCTGCTGCAGATGCTCAATTTTGAGAATTCCCATTCCCGAGGCCGCATCCTCCTGTGGCGGCATCGCTTCCCACGCGCACGTCCACACTTGGCCCGCCCACTGATCCAAAGCCTCGTCATCGGCTGCGGAAAGCTCCGCGGTGCGTGCAAGGGCTGGAACTGGGTCGATCCCCAAGCTGTTGCGCAAACTGGGAAGTGCACATTCTCGGATCGCACTTCGACGTAGTGCACTTCCATCAGCGGCTCTCCAAGGACCATCCATTGCGTTCGAAGGATCATCAACCCAGGGAAGACCAAGCTGGCGACATACACCAATAGTCTCAATGCGTCGACATTTTATAATTGGTCGAATCCAGACGATCTCTCCCGCGTCATCACATGAGCTCATCGCCTTCAATGACCCAACTCCAGAACCACGTGCCAAACGCAAAAGCACGGTTTCAGCCTGATCATCCATCGTGTGCCCAAGGAAGACCGCAACGCGCCCTCCCAAAGATCTGGCATGGTCCACAAGAGCGCGCCGACGCGCATCGCGAGCCGAGGCCTCGGGGCCCCCTTCCGCCGCAAGCGTGACACTCACCCACTGGGCGCGAGCACCGAGCGAAGCCATGCGCTCACTCACCTCACGCGCCTCGATATCCGATCCAGCTCGGATCCCGTGGTCAACAGTCAGGGTGTGTGGAGTAGACCCCGCGCGCAGGCAGTGATCAATGATGACCGCCGCGAGCGCAGTTGAGTCTGCGCCCCCGGATACAGCGATAAGCAAGGTATCGCAGTGCTGGATGGCCCACTGAACGTGCGGACGTACTTCCAGCGAGAGCTTACGTAGATCTCCCTTGGGATTAGCGGGAATTGTGATCACTGGAAGCTCGGCCACATCCGGTTGTTAAGAATCGATTCAAGACCGGGGCCGGTCAAGATCTGATGAACTTCATTGGCCATCTCACGGCGAAGCTGAGTGATTCCTGCGGGAGCCACTCCCCCAAGTAGACTAATCAGGGCCCCATCGACCATAAAATCTGCAGGCCGATGCGCGGTAATCCAATTGATCGAAGACAGATCCTTCGGAGTCAATGAATCCATAAAAACATCGATGATGCACTCGCGAAGAAGCAGCTGACGCGCAAGCTCTTCAGCATCAATTGCATCAATCGGCGCAGCGGTGACAAGTTCGCGGCAGTACTCCCGATAAAAAGGCGTTCGCATGGACAGCCACGTGTCAACCCCCGCACGCAAAGACACCCACTTTGCCCAATCTCCCAGGTCAAACTTGGCGCGCACACCCGCCTCTAAAACATTCGGGGCGACGAGATAGGCAGCAGCGCCGCTGGGTCCACTCACGCTCAGGGAATGTTTTGCCAGCACTCCTAATGCCGTGCACAGGGTGGCTGCGCTGGGAAGGCTACGTGCACGCACACCCCATTCATCGGCGAAATCCGCCCACTGAATCATTGCGCTGCGGCGCTCAATGATCGGCAGATCCACGTGCACGCCATCCTGCACATCAGAAAAGGAAAACTCAGCAAAGCGAGTGATCAGCGAAGGCAGACGCCCAGAAGCCCATTCTTGCCCGCGACGAAGACGCGAGACAATGGCCTGCGCTGATGAGGCTGAAGCCTGAGGTCCAGAGAACATGCCCATCGCGCTCAGGCGCGCGATCTGTGTGAGTGAGGGATACAACGGCATGTCTCTATGCTATCGAATTGCTCTGCGCTTGTATGCAGCCTTTTCGACTGAAGCCACGGCTGAACCGGAACCGTTCAGCGAATACTTGGCAGCACTCACATCTTCGCAATGGCAGTGACGAAATCATCCAGATAGCTGCGAGTTGAATATGCGCCGTCATTGGGAACTTTGTCGAAACCGACGATGAAAATCACCTGGTGCCCCTTTGACGTCGACACGACGCCGGCAAGTGAAGAGACCTCTGAAAGAGAGCCCGTCTTCGCTTGCGCATTGCCAGCCACGACCTCATCATTCAAGCGGTGTGCGAGGGTCCCCTGCACGCCCGCCCAGGGCAGGTTTCGAACCACTCGCGGCGCAACGGGCTGCGAGGCCTCGAAGCCCTGGGAAAGGATTGCCGCCAAGGTCTTGGGAGCAATCCGGTCATTCGAGGACAGGCCCGAGCAATCCTCCAGCGAAAGCTGATCCGTGGGAATTCCGCGATCCGCCAAGGTCTTTTCAAGATTCTTGACCGCGCCGTCGAATGTCACTTCAGCCCCAGCCTGGCGCGCTGCAAAGTGACAGTACTGGTCTGCGAGCGTGTTATCTGAGTGGTAGAGCATCCAGCGAATCTGCTCATCGAGGCTTGCGGACTGAACGGATGCGATCCGGTTCGCGCCCTGCGGGGCCGCGCCTCGGACGCCAAAGTCAACGGAGATCCCCTGTTCACTGAGCTTTTGCGCGAAAACCTCCGCGACATTGGAGATTGAGTCGGGGTAGAACTCATTTGACTTCGGGTAGGTACGGCCCGCATCGATCGCATAGGGAGCAAGCTGGCCTTCGTAGCCGGCAACCTGCTGCTCGCTCCACGAGGCGGGGCGCTTGGTGTCGGCAAAAAGCGCGGGAGCCGCGTGAAGTTCGACGTGAGAGATTCCCTTAGAAGTCAGGGCATTTGCCGTGTCTTTCGCAAGGGTTTCAAGTCCTGCACGTCCACTGACATCAAGGGAGTTGGTTCCCTCACCTAAGAGAAGGTCACCTTCTCCTTCGAGGTAGATATCATCATCACTTTGCGCAACCGAGGTCGTCAGGTGCGCATTGGGGTCCAGGTGGCTGAGAGCAGTATAGGCAGTGAGGATCTTGGTGATCGAAGCCGGGGTGTGGGCACTTTCCGCATTACTTTGGAAGAGCGTCTGACCGTTGTTCGCATCAACGACGAGCGCCCATGCGTTCCAACCGCCTTCTTCGGCTGCCGAGGCCGCGGGAGCCCACGCTTCTTGGAGTTGTTGGGCGGTGGGAGCTTGACTATCCCTCTGCGACTGTGAAACATTCAATGTAGGAGCGGGCACAGCAGAAGCTGTGGGGACTGCAGATGGCGCAGATGCTTGAGAAAGTGTGAAGATGCCAGGTGCGATATCATGCACATCTGCCACAAAATAGGCTGCGATCAGCACCGCGGCGCTAGTAGCGCCTACAATCGCAGCAGTAGTCCCGCGTCGCATGTGGGGATTGTCCTTCCATCAATGGTCTAGGAACAACCCTAATGCTTCGAGGGGTAGTAATACGTAATCGACATCCACGTGGTGGATCAACGACTCAACCAGTCAGGAGAGGCTCTAATGGAATTCGACGTGACCATCGAGATTCCTAAGGGAAACCGAAACAAGTACGAGATCGACCACGAAACGGGACGCATCCGTTTGGATCGCATGCTCTTCACCTCGACTCGTTATCCCGATGACTACGGCTTCATCGACGATACCTTGGGCGAAGACGGCGACCCCTTGGATGCACTGGTTCTGCTTGAAGAACCGACCTTCCCGGGCTGCGTGATCCGCTGCCGTGCACTGGGCATGTTCCGCATGCGCGACGAAAAGGGCGGTGACGATAAGGTCCTTTGCGTTCCCGCGTCCGACCAGCGTGCAGCATGGCGTACCGAGATCGAAGACGTCTCAGAGTTCCACCGTCTTGAAATCCAGCACTTCTTCGAGGTCTACAAGGACCTCGAGCCCGGCAAGAGCGTTGAGGGTGCTCACTGGGTTGGACGCGAAGAGGCCGAGGAAGAAATTCGTCGTTCCTACCAGCGCGCAGAAGAGCACGGTTTCAACGCGCACTGATCGCTCAAACACTTTTTAACAAGATAGGGCTGGTGTTCTCACGAACACCAGCCCTTTTCCTGTTTGCAAAACGACACACGAAGTCGGTGAATGCCACAGGTCATAACGCATGACATTCGCCGACAACCCGTGGAGCACCATTCATGCATAAGCCCGTCCCTACTTACCGCCGAGGCGTGCTTCCTCTACTCTCAAAATGACACACGAAGTCGGTGAATGACACAGGCCATAACCCATGATATTTAGCGACTTCATGTGGCTTTTCTGAGATAACGAACGGGAGCAGCTGAGCCATCAGCGCTACTCACACCAAGCAGCCAAGACTTATCCATAGGGTGTACACACAATCGGCGTTTTCCACAGATTTTTCCAACGTTCGCACGTTTGGACGCCGCTATTAAACACTGAATAGATGAACGAAGAAGAGGAAGAGACAGAAGGGAGTGTGCTCTCCCGATCGACACGAGAAGTTCATTTAACACCAATAGACGGAAGCTCTCACTCACAAGTCAGGGTGAAACGCGGATTTATGCTGACTATTTCGTCGGGATTACCTCGATGGGAAGTTAATCAATACATTGATCGTGCACGTATTGCTTCTCTCGCACAATCACGAGATCCGCGGATTGTATTCGTTGGAACCAGCTCGCTTTGTGTCCAGGGAGTTCCACTGTGGTCAGCAAACCATGACATCACCTTTTGGTGTCCTCAGCCCTATCCAAATTCCACTCTCCCATCGGTGCGCTACTCAGGTTTCACCATTCCACCTGTGAAGGTAAGGAAACTGCGCAGACCTCCGCTGACAGATCACCGGTTAACAGAGAATGGTGTTCAAGTAGAAGACAAATTGGATGCAGCTCTTCGTCTTGCGATGGGGTCGCAACACTTTGAGGCTTTTATCGCCATGTGCATGATGCTGCACACCGAATCTAATTTTTCGCTACAGCGCATCGGGGACTCAAGGAAGCGTGAAAACAACCTACGCGAGGAACTTACTCGACGATTGTCTGTTGCTCAGGAAAACGGCTGGAAATATGGAATCTCTACCGCGAAGCTCATTGTGAAGAACGCAGATGCAGGATGCGATAACCCCGCCGAAGCAGCAATGCTCTACGCAATACGAAGCATCTACAGCGGTCCTGTACTGACTCAGTTCGAAATTAATGGCAGTACAGGGAGGTACTTCATTGATTTCACTCTTCCAGAGAAAGACATCGCGATCGAATTCGATGGGATGAGCAAACTGGGAAGCACGAATGAAGACCTCTACCGCGAAAAACAACGGTGGATTCGTCGAGAACAGGACCTGCGCGACTGCGGATGGACTGTCATTCGATACTCGTGGGAGCAGCTAAAGAACCTACCTCGTCTTCAGATCGATCTTGCCCAACGGCTCGACTTGCTCGAGGCCATACCAACGACTTCTAGCCAGCTGTGGAACAAGCGGTATATCGATTGAGTATCCAGCGTCTTTCACCAACTTCGTGTGGCAGCGGAGAACGAACGCCCTGTTGCGAAAGCGGCTAGACCATCACGAGCAGCACCCTGGCTACCTACACACGAAAGCTCTGCGCTCACCCAACCTCCACACGAGGCCTGCCGCTCACCCAACCTACACACGTTGTCAGTGAATGACACAGGTCATTTCCTGCGACATTCACCAACTTCATGTGCAATTAGATGAGAGGCTTGCCAACTTCGTGTGGCATTTAGGGATGAGCTGGCGGCACCTGACACCACACAAGCGCAACCCGAACAACCACAGCAAGCGCGAAGTGCCCGCTTCACTTGTACAAGCGAGCGCTTCACTTGCACATCAAGCCCTTTACTTGTGCGGCAAGCCCTTTGATTCAAGCCACTTCGACGCAATCGCGGAGGCAGACTGAGCCTCGACAGTTGACTGGCGGTTCATCTCAATCAAGTCCTTGGCGTCCAGAGCCGCGCTGACCTTATTGATCACAGCGGCTGCATCCTGGTTGATCTTCGTTGAAACGACCGGTACAACGTGCGATGCCAAGAAGAGCCCCTTCGGATCCTTGAGGACCGTCAGGCTTCCGTCTGCAAGCACAGGGTCGGAAGAGTAGATGTTCGCCAGCTGAATCGAGCCATCGTTCAACGCCTTTACAGTCAACGGTCCGCCCGAGTCTTCGATCGGCGTGAAACCAACCTTCACACCGTATTCCGATTCCAGTCCCTTCGGCCCATACGGACGCGTCGCAAGCTCAGAGTTGCCGCCAAGAGTGATCTGTCCAGCGTTCGCCAGGTCACCAATTGAACTGAGAGAGTGCTCGGAAGCGAAAGCAGTGGTGACAACATAGGAGTCTTGGTCGGTTGCGGGGGCTTCGTCCAATACGCGCAACCCCTTGGGCAGCGCTCCGCCCAGCGCCTGGTAAACCTCAGCATCCGTACGAGCACTCGCGTCTTTATCGAAGTACTGGAGCAAGTTGCCCGTGTACTCCGGGAAAACATCGATCGAACCGGATTCCAGCTCGGGCATGTAGACCTCACGCTGACCGATGCGCAGCTGACGCTCGACCGTGAAACCTGATCCTTCGAGCGCCTGGGCGTAGACCTCGGCCAGGATTTCATTCGAGTAGTAGTCCTGGGAGCCAACCACGATCTTTGACGAGGCCGCGCTTCCCTTCGCTTGTTCGCCACCTTCCAGGGACTTCCCTGTGCTGCATGCGGCGAGTGCAACGGCAGCGAATGCCGCTACTGCGGCGGCGAGAACAGAGCGTTTCATTATCTCTCCTTTGGTTTTGTCGGCTGAGTGTAGAAAAGCCTGTAAGCGTATGCGATGAAGTTATAGAGTTTGTAAATCCGAATGGGTTTTGGAGCGCAGAAGACGCGTGAGCCCTGCAAGTATGGCGTCGGTAATGAGTGCCAGCGCAACAACAACGATCGCGCCTCCGATCATCTGTCCATAATCGCGCGTCTTCAGCCCCGTGTAGAGGAAACGTCCCAAGCCAAGATCAGCCGTGTATGCAGCCAGTGTGGCCGTTGCGATCACCTGGAGTACCGCTGAGCGCACACCCGCAAGAATCAGTGGTGCGCCGGCTGGGATCTCTAGCTGCGTGAGGATCTGACCTTCAGTCAAGCCAATCGCTCGCGCTGCATCGGATGATCCTTGAGAAGAGATCACACCGGAATATGCACCTGCGATAATCGGCGGGATTGCAAGTGCAACCAGAGCAATCAAGGGGGCTTGCCAACCTATTCCAAGCCACAAGCCAACCAGGGTGAGGAGGCCAAGAGTAGGCACCGCACGCGCGGCACCGGTCCCGATCATGACGAGGTTCTTCCAACGGCCGGTGTGCCCGATATACAGTCCGATTGGCAATGCGATGAGTGTCGAAATAGAAACAACAGCTGCAACGAAGACGATGTGCTGACCCACTCGTTCGAGAATCCCGGATGGCCCTAGCCAATTGCATCCATCCGCCAGCCATTGAAAGGCTTCAAATAGGAGGTTCATTACTTTCGCCTCCACGGTGTCATTAGCGCACCTACGCCCACTGCAAGCGCGTCCAAAAGCAGAGCCAAGGCAATCGTCATCACCAGCCCGGCCAAGACTTCAACGGTCAATCCGCGCTGGAAGCCATCGGTAAACAGCGTTCCCAGCGAGCGCACACCAATGAACGCACCAATCGTTACCAAAGCAACCGTCGAGGTAATGACCACTCGTGTCCCAGAAACGATCACGGGAACAGCCAAAGGAAGCTCAACCGTGCAGAATCGGCGGAGAGGCGACATTCCCAGCGCATCGGCGGACTCGAGGACGTCGACAGGAACAGCGGCGAAGGCCTCGGCACACTGGCGGATCAGCACGGCGATTCCGTAAATCGTCAGAACAACAACCATGTTGACCCGCGAGCGAAGAGCGACCCCAGACAGAACCGGAATAACAATCAGGAGTGGCAACGAAGGCACCGCGTAAAGAACTGTCAGGAAAGAGAGAACTACGCCCCCGACGCCTTTTGAACGCTGCGCCCACGCCCCTATGGGAACTGCAATCAGCACCGAAGCAATAATCGCGGGCGCTGCGATGGTGAGATGGGTGAGCGTGAGCTCACCGATGAGCGCCCAGGAAGCGGAGAGCCAATTCACGCCCGCTCCCCCTGTGCGTCGTTTGCCGAGGCCATGCCCGGTTTGGTCGCCTGCACTCCGCCGGGTGCGCCCTCCAAAATTCGTTCACGCTCGCTGATTGCGGAGGTTCCAAGGAACTCGCGAACAAAGTCATTGGCCGGGTTCAGGAGAAGATCGCGCGGAGTGCCTTCTTGGGCAATCTGCGCTCCCTCGCGGAGGAGGACAATGCGGTCACCCAGCAAGATGGCCTCGTCAATGTCGTGGGTGACGAAGAGGATCGTGGTGCCCAAGGACTTTTGAATACGACGAAGCTGACGCTGGAGGTCAGCGCGGACCAGAGGGTCCAGGGCTCCGAAGGGTTCATCCATGAGGAGGATGTCGGCACGGTTTGCCAAGGCTCGCGCAACGCCAACGCGTTGACGCTGGCCGCCAGAAAGCTGTGCGGGATAGCGCTTTGCCATTGAGGGGTCGAGGCCGACGAGCTCCATGAGTTTGAGCGCGTCGGCTCGCGCGCTTGCCTTTGAGACGCCTTCGAGAACTGGGACGGTCGCAATGTTGTCAACGATTGTCCGATGTGGGAAGAGGCCCCCGTCTTGAAGGACGTATCCGATAGAGCGACGAAGAGCGACAGGATCTTCTTGGGCGACATCGCGGCCACGAACTGTGACTGTCCCTGAGCTGGGAGTCACCATTCGGTTCACCATCCGCATGAGTGTCGTCTTACCGCAGCCTGAGGTCCCCAGAAACACCGTTGTTGTGTGCGGGGCCATCGTTAAAGAGAAATCTTCAACCGCTTTCGTATCGGGTGGATATATTTTTGACACGTGGTTGAAGGTGATCATGGCATTCCTTTTTGCAATGACGAAACGCTTGTGCTTCGTTGCCAATTTGTGGCGTCACCAGAGAAAACGACCATTCACGGGAACTTATTTCTTTTTTGCCCTAAGTTGAGCCAACTCACAAACGGCTATATCGCCTTCAACATAAACATCTCAGCTCTTCGGCTGAGAGCAACGCAGCAAAGGTAGATATAACGAGGCCCGGGCGTCTTCCCCAAACGCCCGGGCCTGTTGCACAGCCACCTCCACACGTTGTCGCCAAATGTCACAGGCTATAACGCATGACATTCACCGACTTCGTGTGACAAATCAGAGGACCGGAGAGCAGAGCCGAAGCCCGCCCCCGCGACTCACGCCATCACACCACGCGCACTGCGTAGGGCAGAACCGCGCTCCATCCGTAGATCGAGGTGATTCGAACCGGAACACCAAAGGTCGGTGCCTCGATGATCTGGTTGTTGCCCAAGTAGATCGCAACGTGGTCGATGTTGCCACCGTCCCAGTTCCAGAAAATCAGATCACCGGGTTGAGCTTGGCTGACCGGCACGCGAGTGCCTTCCGAGTACTGTGCCTGCGACCAGTGGGTCAGGTAGATACCCTGCGAACGGTAGGCCATGGTCACCAAACCGGAGCAGTCGTAACCGGGACCTTCGCCCGCCCACACGTATTGCGCACCGAGCTTGCTCTTCGCCCAGGCGATAGCACCTGCAGCGGCATCGGAATTACCGCCGCCGCCACCGCCGCCCCACGACGGAGTGTCATCGTCGTCGTCATAGCTGGCTGCGGGGGCAGGAGCTGGCGTGTACGAGTTCTGCTGTTCACGTGCGCGACGTGCGGCTTCGGCAGCTGCCTGCTGGCGCGCAGCCTCTGCTGCAGCAGCCTGGCGTGCAGCTTCGGCGGCTGCCGCTTGACGCTGCGCCTCAAGCTCGGCCTCGCGCTGATTAATCAGCTCAACGGTCGTGTTCTGCTTGCGCGCAAGCTCCGCAACCAAAGCATCACGGCGAGCGGCAGTCATGGCCTGCGCGCTGCGTGCGTTGTTTGCAGCGCTCTGGGCCGCAGCGGAACGAGTTTCAACCTGTGCGGTTGCCTCTGCCTGCTTGGCCTGTGCCTGGATCGCAGCGTCGTTCATGACGTTTGCGACCTGCTCAAGCGCGGCGACCTTTTGCATTTTGACGTTTGCCGAGGCCGAGAAGGAGTTGAGCGTGGCCTGCTTGGTTTCAACCGTGCGCAGTCCGTCGGCGGAAAGGTAGGGGGCGATGGAGTCAAGGGATGAACCACCATCGCGGTACGCCGTCTGTGCGATCGAGGCAATCTCTCGCTTGCCTGCCTCGTAATCAGCCTTCGCTTTATCGGCATCCGCCTGCGCTTGACGCGCGGTCTGGGTCGCCTGTTCAAGCGAGTAGCGGGCACCGTTCAGTTCTTCCGCAGCACTCATAGCCTTCTGAAGTGCGACTTCAGCTTCGCTTTTCACGCTTGCAAGCTCTACTTCGATCTGAGCGACCGACATCTTTGCCGCATTTTCGGCTTCGCGGGCTCGTGCGATCTCTTCGTCACTGGGAGCTGCAAGAGCGATACCGGGAGTTGCTGCAGCGAGTGATGCAAATAGCGCGGTCACGCTGATTGCGCGAATACCGCGGCGCTTTGTCTCACGTCTCACTGGTCCACCTGTCGTTGTACGCCGGGATAAGGGCGTGCGTCGTCATATACAGCATTCGAGAGTAGTTCACTTAGGCAACATTCGCAACAACGTTTAACCGAAGCCACATAAATCACGATCGCAACATTTGTAACACTTGCCCCAAATAACGATATCTTTCACGCGAAAATCCACATAAAATCAATGCAGATCCCAAACACAGGAGTGAGTACAGTGGACGAAACCGAGCTCCCCGAATCCCCAAGCAGTGCCGATGGCTTCAACGGCCTCGTCGACGAGGCCGTGCTGGCCCCCTGGGGAGAAGAAGGCCCAGCCCCCGTTGGCCAGTGGCGGCGCGACGTCCTGGGTGAGGGCTACGAATCGCGCACCATCCCCCTCATGGATGATGACGCAGGGCCTGTTGTTGCAACTTTGGTTCGCTACCAAGGACACGCAGCCTCTTCCTCATCCCCGCGTTTTGTTACCCTGTACATTCACGGCCGCAACGACTATTTCTTCCAGCGCGAGCTGGCCCAAAATATCGCCGATTGTGCAGGGGCCTTCTACGCGATCGATCTACGCAGGTACGGTCGTTCGCTACGCCCCGGCCAACGCATGGGATTCATTTCGAACCTCAGCTTGTACGATGAGGAGCTCGGCGAAGCTCTAGATCTGATCCGCGATGATTACCCCGATCTTCCACTTGTTCTGATGGGTCATTCAACGGGCGGGCTGCTTGCAACACTGTGGGCGAACCGCCATCCCGGTGCAATCGACGGCCTCATTTTGAATTCTGCATGGCTTGAAATGCAGACAATGGCTTCCATGCGTTCAACCATGGCCCCAATTCTTGAACGCATCGCCTCTCGAAATCCGATGTGGGCAGTTCCAGGAGGCGGCGGCGGTCCAGATAACTACGCGCGTTCGCTTCACGAGGGGTGGAATTCGCTGGAGGCGCCCCTACCGGAGTCTCTCGAGGCCTACGCTGACGATCCCGCCGTTGTAGGTTGGGATTACGCACTGGAGTGGAAGCGTCCCGGTTCCTACCCCGTTTACGCGGCTTGGCTCGAGGCAATCCTTGAAGGCCACGACTCCGTTGCGACTTCGGTGGAGTTGGATATTCCCGTACTTTCGATGATGTCGACGTCGAGCTTCTTCGGCGAAGAATTCACGCCAGAAACTTTTTCAAGTGACGTCGTCTTAGATCGCGAGGTCATCTTGGAGCGTTCGTCACGCTTAGGGCCGCTGGTTACCATCGCCAGCTTCCCGGGCAAGCACGACCTGCTGCTCTCTGACCCTCAGGTGCGCGCGCGGGTCTACGAAACAATGAATCGCTGGATTAAGGCCTTTATCTAATCGCGTGAGTACTCGCGAATGATTTCGCGGTTAACCTCTGCCAAGGATTCACCCAAGGTCGGGCCTTCTTCACCACCCAGATGCCACAGCGTCCAGCCGTTACCGGAAACACCAAAGTAGGAAAGCGCATCCTGCGGGTTGTCCCAGCTCTCCTCGCCCGAGCGGAAGAGGCCGTCAGCCGTGAACTCACACTCTGCCTCAGGCAGGTCAACGATAATTGCGGGAACGTCCTCGGCAATAATCTGCCCGAGGACACGAAGGGCAGCCGCATCACGCGAGAGCACGGGGATCCCCGCCTCACGGGCAGCGCGGACATCTTCGCTTTCCTCTTCTTCTAATTCGCCGTCACCGTCTTCCATCTCGACTGGAGCGGCATGATGATGCGCATCGTTTCCGTCGAAGGTGTGTTCAGTTTCCGTTTCAGGAACTTCCGGCTCTACGGCTTCAGCGTGGGCGGCCTGTTGAACGAACTCTTCATCCTCGGGAAGATAGTCGTCCTCTTCGGAAACCAAGGCCTCGGCCTCGGTAGCCGGTTCAGGGGAAACAAAGTCAACGCGCGCGGAGGGCTCAATGGTCACGGGAGCGGCCACGTCACGAATTGACGAGGCGATCGCGGGGACGTCGTCGGAGCGCCCAGCAAGCAGGTGGGGGGCGTGCGCGTAGGTACGCGGACCAACAGCGTGAACTTCAAGGAAAGAACGCCCATTGCTCATCTCGCGCAGGCTCATTTCATGAACCTCGACACCGGAGGCAGCCAGGACTTCAAGCGCTGGACGAACCGCGGGATCAATGCGGCCAACGACCATGACCAGACGCGGCCCCGCACCGGGCGAGGGCGGCATTGAATCGCGGAACTGAATCCACCCGGACTTGAAAGCTGCGACACCACCGGGATATTCACGAGCCAGATCCGACCACGACAGTGCGGCGGTTCCAGCAAGGCGCGAAAGTGACTGAATCAGCGTATCTGAGTCCAGGAAGTCAAGAATCTCGACTGAAACAACTTGACCCGAAGGATCAAGGGCGGTCAAGCGAGGAGCCTCATCCTCTGCGGAGCCATCGACGAAGGCCGAACCTTCAAAGGGGGAAATATCTCGCCACGTGATGGGGAAAAGGGGGCGCGAAACAATCTCAAGCACCTGATTACACACGGCATCAACGATTTCGGGGGTCAAACCGTCGGATACTGAGCGGCCGAATTGGGCAGGGATCAAACGCCCCTCGTCGAATTCAAAGAGAGCCATGAAGCTTCCAACCCCTCGCGCTGATGCTAGATGTGTTGATGAATGGTAGATGCGATCTGGTCTTATTGTTCCACAATCACACCGAGGCGTGGACGAAGACGGGCCGGAAAAGTTGAGAGTGATGACGGGGAAGCAGGGGCTTGAGGACATGTAAAAGGCGGGTCCTCATCGTCTCAGTCCGGTACCGAAGTACCTGGGACGATGAGGACCCGCCTCAGTCAGTTCAGCCTCGAGAGGCCGACTGAATTGGATTCAGTGGAGAGTATCCGTGAAAGGATCACTCAGCCTCGGCGCTCAGAGCCTTCTTGCGACGGTTCGAGAACACCAGTGCGTAGGCACAAGCAGCACCAACGACTGCCACGCAGAGCGTGATCAGGAAGATGATGCGGTAGCCATCGTAGGGGTTGGCCTCGTGAGCGGTGATGATTCCAGCGGTGGTCGGGTTGCCCCAAAGGATAGAAGCGTAGACCAGGAAGGAACCGACCGACATTGCGGAGCCGTTGATTTCCTCGGGCAGGTGCAGCTCGGCGATAGGAGCAAGCAGCACGGACTTACCAAGGAAGACACCGAATGCCATGACAACCAGCAGGATCATTGCAGGCCACATCATCGAGTCGGATGGGGGCAGCAGGTAGACCAGGCCAACGCCGATGGCGATAACGGTCAGAGCGACTGCAACCATGGTGGTCGAGGACTTGAAGACGTAGTCAGCGAGCATACCTGCAACGAGGCCGGCGATGATGCCAACGAAACCGGTCGAGAAGATACCGAATGCACCGGAGGCAGCGTCAGATGCGTGGAAGACCAGCTTCAGGTAAGGAGCCGAGGAGTAGATCAGGTTGACGTAGCACCAGTAAACACACATGCCGGCGATACCTGCGAACCAGACACCGGGCTGTGCCAGAACCTTGATCAGACCCATGAGAGCTGCGGTGTTCTTGGAGTGGCCTTCGGACTCGGCAACAGCGTTGGCGGGAACGAAGCGCAGGATAGCGATGATGTTCGGGATCAGCAGCAGCGAGTATGCAAGACCGAAGCCGATCATGATGCCGTTTGCGTGGGTCGGGAAGATGGCCATGCAGCCGATGATGATGAGGTTCATGCAGAACTCAACGCCACGACGGATGGACTCGAGGAGGCCCATTGCAAGGCCACGGCCCTTGGAGTCAGAGTCGGATGCCATGAAGGCAACGCCGTTGACGACGGCGGGCCAACCGATGGCGTCCCAAACTGCCCACGTAATTGCAATGCCAACAAGCATCTTGATGTTCAGGTGGTAGCCCAAGACCGGGGAGAGCCACAGGAACAGGAAGGTCAGCAGTCGCCAAGAGGCGAAGGCGATCAGAATGTTACGGATGGGGAAACGGTTGTTCACCCAGCCGGCGGGCACGTACATGAACATGGCGATGCCAAGCCAGCCCATGATGGTACCGAAGTCAGCGACCGTGATGCCAAGAGCATTGGTCACGGGGATCAGCAGGGATCCCTTGAACGCCTCGAAGGAGACGTAGACCAGCTGGCCGGTCAACACGACAGTGAGGAAGCCGCCCAGGCGTCCCTTCTGCATGAACTTAGGGAGGCGCGACTTTGTGCCTACTGAGGTTTCAGACATGTTGTTGAATTTACCTTTCGAGATTCACTCACTGAAGATGGGCAAAAGAGTCCGCAACATCGGTGAAGACACCGGTTGCGCCCCAATTGAAGAGCTCATGTGCTCGGTCAATCGAGTTCACGGTCCACACATTGACACCGAAGCCTGCCTCACGGAAGGCTTCAACCTTGGACTTGGTTAGACCGCGGTCCTCGGGGTGAATGTATGACGCGCCAACCAGCTCGAGCATGGACTTCCAGTCATCGTAGAGAGCACAAGTCTCGTACAGGCAGCCCACTTCGTACTGAGGTGCGCGTTCCTTAATCTTCGCCAGCAACACGTGATTAAAGGAGGAGAAGAAAACCTCTCGTTCGGGGTCGAGTCCAGTCAGCGCATCAAGAATCGAATCAATGAGACGCATGGACATGGCGCCACCGGCCTCGTTCGACTTGATCTCGATGTTGGCATTCAGTCCACGGCGGTTGAGGAGCTCGATCAGCTGCTCAAGGGTGGGCAGGGGCTGTCCGGCGAATTCCGGAGAGAACCACGAACCGGCATCGATCGATGCCAGATCTGCCTTCTCGAGGCCGTAGTACGACCCGCTGCGATTGGTCGTACGATCAAGCGACGTGTCGTGGATGACGATTGGCGTACCGTCACCAAGGATGTCGACGTCAGTCTCAATCCAGGTGAGACCAGCATCTGCAGTCTTTTCAAAAGCTGCAAGGCTGTTCTCGGGTGCGACACGGTTCAAACCGCGGTGTGCAAAAATGCGACGTTCCATAGAAGTTCACTGACTTCCTTGTCGAGGATGGACAAAACCTAAAGATCAGGGACTAATAGTCTCCGATCTCCGCTGTTAATTATGTGACTGGTGTGTTCGAGTTTCATGCTTATAAATGTGTTCCCGCACACAGATTTGCATATTTGCTAAACGCGAACATCGACAACTAAACGGGATTTCCGCAGGTCAGAAGTTATTCCAAAGAAATTGCGCAGTATTTACCCAGCATTATGCACTTATGTGCAGTGACATCTGCACCTATGTGCGGATACATAGTTGTACCATTCGCCACTCTAGCGAAGCAGACAACTCGTCAGGTCTTATTTTCTCGATTAAAAATTGGAACAGGCACCGTCAAAGCGTGCTAAATCCAGCAGAATTAATATTGTTTAAGCACCAACTTTTGCGCTCAGCAAGGTATCAGCTAGCACAAATTTCACATTGTTAGGATGAAGGCATGGCCTTGCTGTTCATACTGCTAATTTTCGCGATCATCATCGCCTTCCTCTTTTTCTACATGCGATTACTGCTGTGGATGCTCTTCTCTCCCGACTACGTACTTGCCATAGGGTTTGCCGGCATTTTCACGATGAACCACATGGCATGGCTGACATCCTCAGAAACGGCCCACTTCATTTGGGCTGTTGTTGCAATGGTTATTGTCGGATTCGCCTATCACAAGCTCAATAACCTGCTGTACTCGGCCTCTCGCCGCATCTACGCGATTGTCAGTTTCCCGATCGTGGTTATATCTAGCCTGTTCCTCATGCTGACTGTTGTTCTGATGTTCTTGGAAGAATTCGCACCCAACCTTGCAGATGATCCAACCATCAAACACGCTATCTATATTGTGCTTGCCCTGATCATTGCCGTTTTTGCATGGCGTAAACGGCAAACAACTATGGCCCAGCTGCACTCCCCCACGAACATCGTGCTCACCAACGGCAATGTAATGGTTGTCGAGAGCAGCAGTCCCACGCCCACGTCGCCCTATACACCGTCAGCGGCATCCTATACGCCGCCCGTGTCACCGTATTCACCACCAGCGACTCCGCCTACGTCGGCCCCCGGTGCTTTCCCACCGCCACCCGGTAAAGGTGGATTCAAGAATTACTGACGCTCGGACGATCTCTTGGCTCCATTGGATGTCATAAGAATTCGCCGCAAGCGCCCTGGAAACGCAAGTGCCTAAAAACGCAAGTGCCTAAAAACGCAAGTACTCTGAAACGCAAGTGCCTAGAAACGCAAGGTGCCCCGCCAGCTTCGGCTGGCGGGGCACCGCGCTATATCAGCGCTGGACGGTCCTTGTAGACACTCACGCGGTCATATCCGTGTGATCCTCAACGGCTGCACGTCCGGCCTCCAGGCGTGCGACGGGCACGCGGAAGGGCGAGCAGGACACATAGTTGAGTCCGACCTTGTGGAAGAAGTGGATCGATGCGGGATCGCCACCGTGCTCACCACAAACGCCGAGCTTGATGTTCGGCTTGGTAGAACGTGCGCGACGCACGCCCTCGGCCACAACCGTGCCGACGCCGTGAACATCGATCGACTCAAAGGGAGAGACACCAAAGATGCCGCCCTCGATGTACTGCGGGAAGAACACACCCTCAACGTCATCACGCGAGAAGCCCCACACGGTCTGGGTCAGGTCGTTCGTACCGAAGCTGAAGAAGTCGGCTTCCTCAGCCAGGTCCTCGGCGGTCATGGCCGCACGCGGCAGCTCGATCATTGCGCCGATGGTGACGCCGGACAGGTCAACGCCCTTGTCAGCAGCAACCGCAGCGATAATGCCTTCGCCTTCCTCGCGGATCAGCTGGAGCTCGCGCACCGAGCCAACAAGCGGAACCATGATTTCGGGGCGCGGATCCTTGCCACGGGCAACCAGCTCAGCAGCAGCCTCGCACAGTGCGCGCATCTGCAGGGCGAAGAGGCCGGGCAGGTAGATGCCCAGACGCACGCCACGCAGGCCCAGCATGGGGTTCTGCTCGTGGAAGCGACGCACGGTGACCAGCATTTCCTCATCTGCGGGATCAACGGTGCCAGCGGCCTTGGCGAGTGCAACCTTGACCTCGAGCTCGGTGAGCTGGGGCAGGAACTCGTGCAGCGGCGGGTCGATCAAACGCACGGTCATCGACTTGCCGTCCATGACCTCGAGCATTGCCAGGAAGTCTTCCTTCTGCAGCTTCTCCAGGGCGTCGAATGCTTCCTGACGCTCGGCGGAGCCTTCCTCGGACAGGATGACGCGCTCAACCAGCGGACGACGCGAGCCCAGGAACATGTGCTCGGTACGGCACAGGCCAATGCCCTGTGCACCGAACTCCAGTGCACGCTGCGAGTCCTCGGGGGTGTCGGCGTTGGCGCGCACCTGCAGGCGACGAACCTCGTCGGCGTGGGTGAGGATGCGGTGAACGGCCTCGATCAGTTCGGAGGTACCGGGATCGCCAGCTGCTGCAGCCAGGCCAGCTTCGAGGCCGTGGCTCAGGTAGGTGGTCACCGGGGAGTCGGTCACGGGGACCTCGCCCAAGAAGATCTCACCGGTCTGGCCGTCGATTGCGATGGTGTCTTCGCCGGTCAGGACGCGGCCTGCGACGGTGACGGTTCCGGCCTCGGCGTCGATCTCAAGAGCTTCAGCGCCACAGACACAGGTCTTACCCATGCCGCGCGCAACCACTGCGGCGTGCGAGGTCTTGCCACCGCGGGCGGTCAGAACGCCCTCGGCTGCGACCATGCCGGGGAGGTCGTCGGGGTTGGTTTCACGGCGGACCAGCACGCACTTCACGCCTGCTGCTGCCGAGGCCTCGGCCTGAGCGTTGTTGAAGACGATGCGGCCAACGGCTGCGCCCGGGGAGGCGGCCATACCGCGAGCGATGAGTTCCTTGGATGCAGATGCATCGAACTGCGGGAACATCAGCTGGGTGAGCTGGTCACCGGTCACGCGGCCCAGGGCCTCGTCGCGGGTGATGAGCTTTTCGTCGACCAGCTGGACGGCAACGCGGAAGGCGGCGGCAGCGGTGCGCTTGCCGACGCGGGTCTGGAGCATCCACAGCTTGCCGCGCTCGATGGTGAATTCGATGTCGCACAGATCGCGGTAGTGGGTCTCGAGCTTGTGCATGATTCCGCGCAGCTCGTCGTAGACCGGCTTGTTGATGTTCTCAAGATCGGCCAGAGACAGCGTGTTGCGGATACCTGCAACGACGTCTTCACCCTGTGCGTTCTCGAGGTAGTCGCCGTACACACCGGAGTGACCGGTGGAGGGATCGCGGGTGAAGCACACGCCGGTGCCGGAGTTTTCGCCCATGTTGCCAAAGACCATGGTGCAGATGTTGACTGCGGTGCCCAGGTCGTGGGGGATGCGCTCACGGCGACGGTAGATGCGGGCGCGCTCGGTGTTCCAGGAACGGAAGACGGCCTCGATGGCCATATCCATCTGGGTGCGAGGATCCTGCGGGAATTCTTCACCGGTCTGCTCGTAGACGATGGTCTTGAAGATATCGACCAGGCCCTTGAGGTCTTCGGCGGTGAGCTCGGTATCGCCCTTGACGCCGCGTTCCTTCTTCATGTTCTCCAGAGCGTCAGAGAAGAGATCACCTTCGATATCCAGAACGGTCTTGCCGAACATCTGGACCAGTCGACGGTAGGAGTCCCATGCGAAACGCTCGTTGCCACTGACAGCAGCAAGACCGTGGACGGACTCGTCGTTCAGGCCAATGTTGAGGACGGTTTCCATCATGCCGGGCATGGAGAACTTTGCACCCGAACGAACCGAGACAAGCAGCGGATTCTTGGGATCGCCCAGCTTGCGACCCATTTCTTCTTCGACCTTGCGAAGTGCGACGGTCACTTCAGTATCAAGACTTTCAGGGGCCTTGCCGTCGTGCAGGTAGACGCGGCACGCTTCGGTGGTAATTGTGAATCCGGGAGGAACAGGCAGGCCGAGCTTTGTCATCTCTGCCAGGTTCGCACCCTTACCTCCGAGCAAGTCTTTCATTGACTTGTCGCCCTCGGAGAAGTCGTATACATACTTGACCATCTGGTCCCTCAACTTCCGTTGTTTCGGGGGGTACCCGTCATCGGGACCCTGTGTATTGACATACTAACCAATGGAAAAAGTACCGGCCAAATGATGCGGGCCACGCCGCGAAATTACGCGGGTGGCCCGTTCACCATATGGTCACTTTTTATCGAACAATAAATTCGACCAGGACGTTTTCTCCCAGATCAATGACGTCGCCGTCGCTCAGCGGCACGGTAACGCGCGGAGGAACTTCCTGAACATTGCCATTCGAGCTGCGCAGCAGGGTTCCATTCGCACTTCCCAGATCCATGAGCATCCAGGAACCAAAACCGCTGGGAATGACGGCCGCGTGCGAACGCGAGATCTCGTTTGCCGGGCTGGGCACGCGCATAACGGTTGCCGAGGGACGTCCCGTCAGAACGCGAGCATTGGGGTCACGTCCCAAGATCACGTCGTGAGTAAGTTCAACAGGAGCAGCGCCCGCGTAGACCAGGTAGCCGGCCTGCGTGTGCTGAGAATCATCGGTCACGCGTCGCAGTACCGTTGCGCCACTATCGGAGTTATCGATTTCGAAAGCGGGGGCCACGCCTGCTGCCGGAGTTTCCGCGGCTGGGGTTTCCTCATACGCCGGGGTTTCTTCGATTTCCGAGGCCTGGGCGGACTCTTCAGCTTCGGGCTGGCTTTCCTGCTCGACCGGCTCTTGCGAGGCCTGCGCCTCTACCTCTGCGGGTTCGTCGGCGGGAACCTCAATGGAAGCTTCTTCTTCGACGAAAGCAGTGGACTCAGCGTTCTGTTCGACTGAGGGAGCATCCAATTCAACGCTGGCCTGCGGCTCAACGCTATCCTGCGGTGCATCTTGCGAAGCTGCCTGCTGCATTGCCGCGAAGGCCTCAGAGGTGATGGTTTCTTCCAAGGCCTCGGGGCTGGTGTAAACGGGAGCGGCGGTCGGTGTCACTGCTGCCTGAGCCGCGGCAACTTGAGCGCCCGCAGCATAAATATCGGGAGTTTCCTCAGCGACGTTTGCTTCGGGCTCCGGCTCGGGTGCCCACAGATACTTCGGCGCGGGCTCTTCCGCGGCCTGAGGTTCTGCGGCTTCCTCCTGGGGCTGGGGTTCTTCCTCAACCGCTCCCCACACCGTGTGCGAGGCCTCGGGCTCAGGTGCGGATTCTTCAGCGGAGGGAGCATCCTCAGCGTGCTCTTCCTGAACTTGAGCGGGCTTCTCTTCTTCCACCAGCGCGGGGGCCGAGGGAAGCTCGGGCTCTACGGGGTAGCCAATACGGACCTGAGAGGCCTCGGCCTCAGATGTCGCGAAGTGTGCCCACGGCTGAGCATCGTCGAACTCGCCCAATGCGATATCCATGAGCGTCCACTCGCCGGGAACAAATTCCCACATCGACAGCGGGCCACCCCAGGTGAAGGGGGTGTCATAGCCGGGAGCAATGGCGCGAACATTCGCACTGCCACCCAAGGAAAGAAGGGGAACGGGGCCGCGCAGATCCATATGCGCGAAAGGTAAACCGCTGGCTGTAGCGGAATTAACCCAGGTTGTCAGATCTTCGTTGGCATCGTTGACAACGCGCTGTGCGGAGTCAGCGAGGTCAGCGGGGACCAGGGCAAAGCCCAGGGGGCCGGCGACGATGAACCCACCGTTACCGCGAACTGCATGGCGGCCCAATTGCAGCATTCGAAAACTCTTTTCTCTATCGGGCGCGGCGCGCCGTTGTGACCGGAAGGGGTCGCACTGGGATACGTGGACGCACGCTCGCGCGTATGTCCCCATCGTAGCGGCTTCCCACAACCGATTGTGCACGGATTACAAGGGCAGTTGCGTTATCACGCGTACCGCCTTCGATCGCTTGGTCAACCAGAGCATTGGCAATTTCTTGCGCAGATGAATCCTGGCTGGCGATATCGATGAGGTCTTGATCTGAAAGCACTCCGTGAACGCCATCCGAGCACAGGACGACGACATCGCCCTCACACATTGGAGTCAGCACGTAGTCGGCCTGGGGAAGTTCCGGCATTGCCGCGCCGAGCGCGCGAGTGATGACATTCGAGGGTGGAAGAACCAGTTCTGCACCGGTCCGCTTGGCGAATTCTTTGGCTTCTTGGACTGCTGAATGGTCGGTCGTCAGCTGAAGGATGCTGCCATCGGCAATGAGATAGGCACGAGAATCACCGATATTAAAGGTCAGCCACTGCGGACCATCTTGGTCAATGGTCAGGGTTCCGCACAGCGTGGTTCCCGGGGCAGTCGGGTCCTCCCTCTCCCCTAACGAGGCCACTGCCTCTGCGGCCGCGCGGATCGCGCCGACCAGCTCGGCCGGGTTCGGGTCAATCGCGTCCAAGGCCTCGGGGCTGAGGGCGTTAGAGAGTACTTCAAGAGCGGTTGTCGAGGCCAGTTCGCCTTCTGCGTTCCCGCCCATCCCGTCGGCAACTGCGAAGAGAGGGTCTTGGGCAAGCCAAGAGTCTTGGTTTGATGAGCGAACAGGACCGATGTCACTGGTCGCACCCCACTGGGTGCGGATCACAGTCCCACACAGAGGAAGATCCACAGCTCAACCACCTTTGACGTACGTTCTCTTTTACGCGAAAATAATCCCATATATTGAAGGGCTCGTGCACCTTTGAAAACGATCTTGTATTTTCAATATGTACGAGCAGGTAGTTTTTGTCTGTTTTTGACGGGCAAGAGGCGGAAAGAGAGACGGCATGAGCGGAGAAGTTGGCGTTAATAACGACGAATTTACTGCCGCACAATCAGCTCTAGACAGCTCGCGTGGCGAATTCGCGGGAAAGGCGACCTCTAAGGTCGCATCGCTGACAGCAGCCCAAACAGCAGGCAAGTGGGGCGTAGAGTCAGGCCCCGCCGCAGCTCGACAGCAATATACGACTGCCCTTCAAGAAATCCAGGACGCAATTACCTCTCTAAATGCAGAGGTCATTGCTTTCTTGAGCGCTGCCGGTAAGACGCAAGCGCTGATGGGCGAAAATGAGCAAAACGGTATCGATGCGACTCAGGCCTTGTCGGAGGCACAGCTTGAGGCGCTAGATCGGTCCCTAGCCCAAGCCGAGAAGGAAAAGAACAGCGCGATAGCTGGAAATTCGGCTTCAAAGGTGGCCGAGGCTATAGATATAGCAAAAGTTCAGGCATCAGATCTTGTCGGGGGTGCACCCCTACCGGGTTGGGTTGCTCGAACTTCGGCAGAGGGAGGTGCCCAACAGCCTGGCCCAGTTGCCGCTAGCAACGCTTCCTCCTCAACTCCACAACTTCAACTTCCGCCAACATTCTTGGGTGGCACTGGGCAGGGTTCTGAGATGTGGGAGGACCCCCTCGGTTTGGGCAGCCCAAAACCACGCACACCTACTTCGGGACTTCCCACCTGGAATGCCTCTGGCGGCTTTGGACGAAACTGATAGCGACATCGACTATCGAGACGCTTCTCAGTAATACCTAGGATTGAAGAAAGACCTCTTATGGCAGCCTCACTCTCAACAGAGAATTATGATCGACTCACCAAAGTTGCTCGCCTTGACTATTCAGACCAGGATGCATCGCTTCTGAATGAACTGAAAGCTCAGCTGGCTTCTCTAAAGACCGCATGCGCAAGCTTCTCTGGAAACACCGGCGTTGAAGGTGCAACACATGCGGCAATGACATCAAAAGTCAGTGATTTCGAGGCCTCGATCGCTGACTTGGAAGGTCGAGTCGGGACCATGGAAACCGCCCATACTCAGGCTCGTCAAGCTATGCAAGAAGCGAAGTCAGTTCACGGAACACTGAGCCCACAGCTTCTTCATACCGCTGATTATTCTTCTGCGCAAGTGATATTCCAAGGGCAGCCAAATGAAGCCGCGTTTCAAAATGAGTACATCCAGAATATGCTGGCTCAGCGCAATGCCCAAAGGGAGGCACAGGCAAAAGCAGCCCTTGACGCCATGAATGGCCAAGTGACCAGTGCTGCTGCTGGATTCTCCGGGGACTCTGGCAATGGGGAGGGCGATTCGAACGGCGGTGGAGGCTCCTCTTCGGGAGATGCCGGAGTTGCCGGTGCCGGCAGTCACGGTGGCGCTCAATATGCTGCCGGCGGTAGCGCTGGTGTCGGCTCTGCGGCTTCGGGAGGTCCAATTGCCGGGCTTGAGGTCCTTCCTTCTGTTTCTCCTTCATCTTCCGTTCTCGCTGGTGTTGATGTCACGACTATGCCAGTTGGTGGCTACATGACCCCTGATGGTCCCGCTGGCGGGCATATTCCCGCACCTGTCACCGATGCGGATGATCCTCGTTGGAAGCCTGATTACAACCCCTTCTCGACATCATCGCACTCTAAGGATTTGGCCATTGCCGGTGGTGCACTAACGACCGGTGGCACTTTGGCTGGTCTTGGCCGCATGGCAACTTCCGCGACCTCTATCGCAAGTTCGATGGGTGGCTTCGCATCACGTGCTGCTACTTCTCAATTTGGAACTGTGCCGGCCGGTGGCGCACTCGCACCTTCGACCAGCGCGCGTTTGTCGTCCTCGAACGCAATTTCTAGCGCGATGAACGATCTTGAGCGTGGTGCTTTGACTCCTCGTGGAACGGCACAAGCTGGTAACTGGGGCAATGCGGCTCGCATGGCAAACCCGGGCACCCCTGCCTCGACGGCAGCTCGCACAGGTGGATTCCCGCGCGGTATGGGAGCCCCCGGAGCTTACGGCAGCGGCGCAACCGCCGGAACTGGCGCAGGCACCTCATCGACGGCAAGTAATGCGTCGACCATGTCGGCACGTGCACGTGCGGCTGCTAGCATTCGCCCCACGGGTGCCACCGGCACTACGGCCACCGGAGCACCTGCGAACGGTGCAGCTACCGGGGCACGCGGCACCGCTTCGAGCGCAGCAAAGGGCTCAGCTTCTGTTAAGGCAGGAACAAGCTCGCAGTCCGCTGCCACTTCGGCTCGTTCGGCTTCAGCTTCTGCCGCTCGTGCGGGTGTGGGCGCACGGCCTGGCGTTATGGGAACAACTGCTGGCGCAGCGTCGAGTTCGACCTCGACCGCTAAGGGCAGTGCTACCAAGGGAGCTTCAGCTAAGGCTGCATCGTCAGCCAAGGCTTCTTCAGCAGGAACTGGGGCGGCCCGTAGCGCTTCCTCGAATGGCAACGTGTCAGGAGGCGCTTCCTCCGCAGCAGCTCGTGGCGCTTCGGCTGCGACCGCCCGCGGACCCATCGGCACGGGTGGAGTTGCAGGTGCAGCGTCAAAGGAAGAAAAGGACAAGGCGAAGCGTCGTGCGCTGAGTGGCCTTAAGGCTGTTCGCATTGATGGCGTTGAGGAGAAGGCTCCGGCTGCCGCAGGGCTTTCCGCTGGTAACGCAGAGTCCTTGAAGCCTGTTGCCGCTGCTGATCAGGATGATCGCTGGTGAGCTTCTGAAAGTGTGAAGAGGCGCGGAGCTTGGCTCCGCGCCTCTTTTTATTTTCTGTTCGCCTTCTCTTCTACTCCCCTTCGGATGTGCCAGAGGTCGGGCTGCCGGTATATCGTGAAGATGTTGTCCTATTCAAGGAGGAAAAATGAAGGTTTTCACTGTCGAGTACCACTACGTCACCGATCGCGACGAGGAAATGGCCGAGGTGCGCCCCACGCACCGCGCGTTTAATGGCGAGCTTGCAGCTCAGGGCCGTCTGATTGCCGCGGGACCCTACACGGGCACGCATGATGCGTTGATTATTGTGCGAGCTGAAGATACCGCGGGAGCTTTGGAACTACTGGAAGCCGACCCGTTTAATCAGGCAGGTTTCATTGCCGAGCGCATCCCCCGCGAGTGGAACCCGGTGATTGGGATTATTCCGGCGGAGGGGTAGTGGGTTAACAGAATCCCAACCGTCGATGCAACAACCGATTGTTTTAAGACGGGGAGTTCTGCACGTCGTTGACTAGATATTGGTGGGGGCCACTAGTGAGTACCAGTAGCCCCCACCAATTTTTTTAAAACATACCTTCTGTCTACTTCTTTTTCTTTCCCCAGGTTTCAAGGAATTGCTCCCAAGTTGCCTCATGAGCGGATTCGAGCGGATCCTGCATATAGGTATTGGTCTTCAGGAAGTCGACAAAACGTATCTGCTGTTGTGGTGTCATTTCCGCGTATGGAGGCAGAGTCGTAGTTTGCAAAGGCTCCACAGGTTGAGTTCGCTCACTTTTAAGGAATTGAGTAATCAGTTCATCTTTTGACTTGTCGGCAGAATTCGCCCAAACAGGCTGATCGACAAAAGCATCGACCAGCGACGTGGTGACTTCTGCCTCAGTCTTATTGGAGGCACTTAGCGAGCTTGACAGATCCGACGAGGAATAGTCAGTCGGTAAAAATTGATCAAGAACCGAGTTTGCGCCTTGATTCATCGCCGAGGACGCGAGCGAGCGTACTACTGCAGCCCCAGTAAAACCGGCAATCTTTCCTGTCGGAATAGCTGACATCGCAGCATCGATCCCCTTTCGAATCACAGCATTCCTCGCTGCGATTTGATCATGTATTTGGCTGCCGGCAGTCACTGCTGCTTGGTCAGTATTCCACATGAAAGTCCCCCATTTCTTTGTCACCTCGGAGACGTTATTTTCCCATGTTGGTCCAGGAGTCGTATCAGTCACATCGCGATGGTAGTCCTCCCCCATCGTGCTGTGCAGGGCATTTTGAAATTCGGCATAAGCAGCGGCGTGTATTGTGTTAAGTGCAGGAAAGCGCCCTCCCTCATACTTATCATCGCCGTAATAATCTGGAGTTTCCTGTCCTTCAAGCTGCTTAGGTTGGTCGAACGCGAGATCAGTGAACACCCCGTTCTTCCCGAACAATTTATCGTGTATCTGTTGGTTGAGGAAGAACCTTCCCCGCCCTGTCATCGGGCTAAGCTCTCCAGCAGGCCCCGTTGCTATACTTGCGGTATCGCCACTCGTGGAATCCGACTTTACGACGGGATCGTCAGTAAAACTTTCAACCCAGCTCGCCAAAATAGTCCCCGCGTGCGGACGGAGTTTGGCTGCTTGGTGCCCATACTCGTTTTCGCCCCCGGATAAACTTGCATGCATGTCTAAACCGTCTTGGTAACCTGCAACAAAGTTACCAACAAGAGCAGCCTGTGTTTTTGAAGATAGTTCCCATGCGTTTCGAGCTTTTTGAGCAGCAATGTAATCAGGATTAGATTCGCCGCCATCATACGCAGCAGCATCAGGCTTCGGAACCTCATCCATCGGCCGCGTGGCATCTTCAGCCATGAGTCCAAACGCTTCACCCCCATCCGGGAAAGGCGGATAACCCTCAGCACGGATCCCCGTTAGATAACGCATAATTGGGATCTGTTCTTTGCTCTTCGTCCCATCACCGTCCCAGTCTCCATCGACAGAAAATGGCGTCTTCTCCAATAAAGCATCCTGCATCGAACGCATGCGCTCCGCTTCAACAGCCTTAGAGGCATCGGAAATAGTATGTTCCCCTTCGAGATTATCAGGAACATCCGAAAGTTCGTAGACACTCTGCAGAGGATCGAAGTGGGCGCTATCAGCCTCAGTTCCATCCACCGGAATGAGACCAAATGCATCTTTCAGCCCCTGATTGCTGTACGCACGCACAGCTCCATGAGTTTCATGATCCCATTTGATCATGTCATTAAAAACTGAGGTGCCGCCGTTTGGATCCTTGTAAAAGCCTGCCCCCAGCGTCAGGGACGGATTCTCGCGTGCAGCATATCCAGTTAACTGACCGAACACATCGTATCCCTGAATACGGGATTGATGAGGCTGTGCTCCTAGTACAGTGAGATCATAATCCGTCGTTCCAGCGTTCCGAATCTCATTCAAATTCGCCTGAATGATTCCTTCGACGCTTGCACCATCTTTTCCAACAAGTCCTTTAGAGACTGCCGCAAATGCCTGTTGCGCGCCAAGCGTCGCATCCGAGTAGTTTGCGCCTCCAGTCGACATCACCAACAGCGAGCCCAAATTTTTATTGAAAAGAAATGACGCGGCAGTGCTGGTTGCGAAATCCGTCTCTCCCCGCCCCGATGCCGCCTTGGCATCAATTGAGGCTTTATAGATATCGTCAGCGGTTACATGCTGCGAAACTGCTGTCGCATAAAATGGGTTCTGCATGTACTCGCCATACTTATTATTAAAGTCTAAAATATCTTGTGCGGTCTTAGGTTCCTTCGTCAGAGCATCCGCAATCTCTGGAGCAATCTCTTGGGCATGAGCCCACTGGGCAGCAGCATTTAAAATTGGACTATCGGAAGAGAACAGCTCGACGCCAATTGCACCACGCCCTCTTGAACCCGCTTCATCGGAGACAACTTCCCTTCGAGCAGCGTTTATTTTATTCGCAGCACTCTGCGCGTCTTGACTGCATTTCGTAAGATAGCCTGTGTATGTAGTTTTAAATCCCTCTTGAGCACTGTGCAGCGTTCGCCTTGCGGACTTAATCGCCCTGTTATATTCAGCAATTGCTTCCTGATTAGAAGGAACAGGAGCACCTGGGGCACTAATAAAGGCCTGCCCCGCAGGGTCAGGACCCGCAGCCGCAACATCCTTATGATATTGCGCAATAGCTGTATCCCAATCACCTTGGAGAGTCTTGATTTGATCACGCCAGGAACCGAGATTTGTTGCCCATTCATTTAAGGCCGCCGAAGCCCCTCTGAAGGGCTCGGCCAATTGCTCCGTTTTTGTACCTAGCTTTTGAACCTCATCCGAAGCCGCATCAGCGGCTGCTCCAGTCCATTCTTCTGGCGCACGCGATTTATTCTGCGCAACTTGGGTGTTCTTAATAGCTGTCTCGTCTTTTGAAAACTTTGCGCTTAGTTCAGACGCATCACCTGTGGCATCAGGAAGCTGTTTTAAGGCTTCCGCACCCGGTCGCAAATCAACACTCGTAGCTGAACCGATTTCCTTTCCAGCCATCACAGTTCCCCTTCCACACCAAGACGGCTAGCTGCCGCACGAGCTTTCTCGCGGTTATATGTTTCAGTACTATCTGCATCCTGAGCGTAGTCTGCAATGCCGGAACCAAGCACTGAACAGGCATCTGAACATTCTAAAACAGCCCAGCTCATATATGTTTTAAAATCAGAAAGAGCTTTATCAAGCGCATTAGTTCCTGCGCTTGCTTCTTCCGGGTAGGGGTAGCACTTGAGCATCACATTACCCACCGAAGCACCGACCTGAGCTAGATCTACAGCGTCAGTCCACTGGGCTTTCTCAACAATCCCCACCGCCTCGCGGTCGAAGCTAATATTCGTCATTTGGGCCTCTCAATGTTCGAGCACGCGAAACACGGATCACCATCGGTCATACGTTACTGCTAAAGGATAACATTTCAACCTTATAAAAATATGGGAAAACCGATTGTCCACCGATCATTGAACACCCTAAATCAATACAGTGCTTATTCATCATTCACAATCTGCAATTTTTCGAGATCAGCAAATTAGAGTGCGGGTGTTGTCTGCGAAAATACTTCCATAGACAACACCCGCACAATAGAGTTCAAGGAGCTAATTAGAACTATTTATCAGCTAGTCTCTCACTCATGCTGAGCGTTCGTAAGCGCTGTATTCAGTGTTTCAAACATCTTCTTAAAGTCACTATGGGAGTCAGCGTGCCCCATCAGATAATCTCGAAGAGACTCGCGCTGTTTTTCAGACAGCGATTCAAAGGGCTTTAAACTACCATCTGAGTTAATAAACGAGAGCGCTCTGGAGCTCCTTGAAGCCGACCCGTTTAATCAAGCCGGTTTCATTACCGAGCGCATCCCCCGCGAGTGGAACCCCGTGATCGGGGTTATTCCGGCGGCGGGGTAGGACGCAGACTCGGTAGCAGCTATTCGATGGCACGCCTAGGGTTCAGGAACGATGTCAGTAGAGGCACAACGCACCCTTTAACTATAAGTGAAATTGCACGTATAGCGCCCCTTCAACCATATCGAGTAAATGATGTGTGGGGCTGGTGCTTCAACCAACCCCACACATCAGTCACTTCGAATAATGTTCCTTTGCGTCCTTCAGGAATTCTTCTCCAGTTGCAATCTCCTGATTGACTTCGTGCTGAAGGGCACCTAATGCAGTCTTATCCCCGGCATATGAAGTCTTGCCATTGATTTCCTCATCCGTGATACCACCGCCAAGGTACCTAACGTAGGCCTCGCGTTGGTCGTCACTCAGCTTCTCTAAAGGAGGCATTCCTGCAGCGAACGAGTCAAGCCCCAGTTGCGCACCATTGCCTGCAAGAAACGCTCTGTCGAGCTCCGCCTTTGTTTGATCCGATCCAGCAAGGACACCTTCGCGAGCTAGGAAGGCATCAGTCACTGCGTCCTTTACCGCGGCACTTGTATTCTTTTCTTGTTCAATTCGTCGTGCCACATCTGCAGCAGACAAGTCTGTTGGAAGGTACTTATCCAAAATAGCGCTGGAACCAGATTTAACTCCACTCGTAAATTCTGAGCCGCCGACAGGGAGTGCTTCGCTAAGAGGAACTTTATCAACCGCATAGTCGATCATGCCGCGAATCACTTTATTACGCGCCACCATGTCATTATCTTCTGCAAGTTTCGCATTAACTGGCGCCTCATCCAAGCCATTAATTAAAGTCTGCCAACCAGTAGTTTTCCTTGCAACAGTTTCCGCCCACGAGGTACCGTATTCAGCATTGACCTGCCGCTTAAGTTCGAGACGATAATCCTTCCACGCTTCGGAGTTAATTCTCGACCAGGCAGGTCGGTGCCCACCTTCATAATCTGAATCTTTAGTTCCGTCACCTGAGGTCAATGTTGGTTGGTCATGGGTAAGGTCTGTAAAGAGACCAGTTTTCGAAAACATCCTCTTTAACTCTTGATTACTAAGATCCAGAGGCGCGTGCTTATGAGTCTCATCGATGACGTTACCATTGCCCCCCGTACCTTTAGTATCCGTCAGCAAATCAGCAAGTTCGGAAACTCGCGGCGCGACCACAGATCCCATCCAAGAGCGCATCTTTGAATTACTGTGGCCAAAAGCATCCTCACCACCGCTTGTCCAGCTGTTATGGTCGAGGCCATCTTGATAACCCAACATGAAGTTCTGCGCAATCTTCGCACGGTTCGTTTCATCGATCGACCAGCGGTTATAGGCAGTTTGGTCCGCAACATACTGAGGATCTTGAAGTCCAAGCGGATAATTGTCAGCATTGGGCGCTTTCATAGTTTCAGTACCATACTGGGAGGCGTCGTTGACAACATCTCCCAAGGCATCACCAAGATCTTGGTATGCCGCTCCCCCACCGGCAGCATTCCCTCTCCACCCAGTTAGATAGCGAGTCATATTCATCTTGCTTCCACCCACATCAAAGGAGGTATCCACATTAAGCGCCGACCGAACTGCTCGCATACGCGCTTCCTCATGTTGCGCAAGGATCGACTGGTCCTTCAGATCTAAATTGTCAGGACGATCGGAAAGCTCAAGCACTGACTGAACTGGATCAAAGACTGACTTAAATTGTTCATGGGTCAGCTTTTCGTTTCCAGCCAATCCAAACAGTGCATACTGGGATGCCCTCTGAGCCATACTGTCAGTACCTGTCACCCCCATCTGCATCTGATGGTCCCACTTTACGATATCGGAGAAAACGGACGCGCCCTTATCATCTCCAGTATCATAGAAACCCGGCCCGAGAGCGAGCGAGGTATTATCCCGTGCCGCAGCTCCAGCTAATTGAGTAAATATGTCGTAGCCATACAGAGTTGTCGATGCATTTGCTCCGATTTTCGGATGCTCGTACTTATTCCATCCAGCTTCTTGAAGCTGAGCGAGTTTGTCGGTGAAAATTTGTTGAACAGTGGCACCATTTTTTCCAAGGAATCCCTGGGAAAACATGTCAAAAGACTTCTGAGTATCTGCCATCTTTTCGGCTAGATTGCTTCCTCCAGTTGCCATGACCATCAAGGAACCCATGTTTTTGTTAAAGGTTTCGTACCCGTCACTAATGAGATACCCCGTTTTCCGGTCATACCCCGCCTGCATCGCAGCCAGCACTGCTTTATTGAGATCATCGACACTAACATGCTGGGCAATGGCTGCTGCATAATACGGGTTATCTAAGTATTTTCCATACTTCGAGTTGAAATCATTAACATCCGCAGCAGTCAGAGGCTGTTTCTTAATCGCTTCTGCAATCTCAGGAGCCATAGCCTGTGCATCTGCCCATTGGGCCGCAGCATTCAAAATCGGAGTATCAGACTTGAAGAGTTCAACTCCAATCGCCCCACGTCCGCGTGAACCCGCCTCGTCTGACACGATAGTTTTACGTGCTGTATTGACAGATTGTGCAGCAGCATCGGCGCGGTCGTCTAGATCATTAACGCGCTTTTTGTACCGCTCCAAAATGCCCATTTGCTTACTGGACAAAATCGACCCGGCCACAGCAAGATTGCCGTCGGGATGAGAAACTGAACCGCTACCATGTGTTCCTGTGGTAGAGGCTGATGTCGCCTCAACGTCATTATATTCTGCGACTGCAGCATCCCATTCTTCTTGGAACTTGGTTATATCAGAACACGCAGAGCGCACATCCTCAGCCCACGTGTTAAGAGCCGTCGCAGCAGGGAAGAAAGCTTGAGATAACGTGACGGTCTTGCCACCCAAGCTCTGAATCTCCGCTGAAGCTGCATCTGCTGCCGCACCAGTCCATTCTTCAGGAGGCAACGATCTGTTCTGAGCCACTTGTGTGTTAGCAATTGCGGTTCCTTGCCGACTGATATCAGTGGCGACTGCCTCTGCGGACATCTCAACAAGAGGGACCTGTGGGAGGGCTTCCGCCCCACGTCTTACATCAGCCATATCAGAGATACTCCCCAACACCTAGACGAGTGGCTGCAGCACAAGCCTTATCTCGATTGTACGTTTCGGTTTCATCCATATCTTGGGACACATCCTTTGCACCAGAGCCCAACTCTGAACAAGCATCAGAATATTCCAACACCGCCGCACTCATATAGTCACGAAAGTTATCCAGAGCTGCACGTAGCGCTGCAACGCCAGCATTGTCTCCCTCTGGGAGATCAAACGCCACTCCATATATTCTAAGCTTGCCCACTGCCGCACCGACTTGTGCCAAGTCCTGAGCATCAGTCCACTGGGCTTTCTCAAAAACCCCCACTGCTTCGCGGTCGAAGCTGATATCTGTCATCGGTAACCTCACTAAGCATGCAGACACAGGAAGGCGAGCCAGCGTTGACTCTCACATCTGGCGAACACTATAACATTTCAAGCTTATGGGAAGCCAAACAAGGTACCGGCAGCAATGGCAATCTACAGGCAAACAGTTACAAGTAAAATCCTCTAGTTTTTCTTTGGTAACGGCTGGCGGACCTGTCCGTGCCGGTTCGCGTCTTGCTGCGTTTGGAACTGATGCTGCAGTACATCATTGAAATCACTTTCTGTTCCCGTGAAAGACTACACACCTGTTCACTTCACAAGCGCCAGACGATGAGAAGTCGCAATAAAAGATAGGGAATCGCGCGTCCTACCTTACTTGCCTGATGGAGCTCAGCTATTTCCATACATATCGGCCGTCTTTTTTTCACGACTACTATCAGCTAGAATCGGCTGAAAATCGCTCTCTGGCCTCTTGAAATAGTCTTGAACACGTTCACGTTCTGTCTCTGTTAAATCTGCATAGGACTTCACCGCCCCCTTATCATCAAAGAATCGGAGTCCTGTGCTTTCTGGAGAGACGACCTTCTTTCCAGTATCTTCAGTCCAGTAGCCCGAGTCATACATAGTTTTAATAAGGATTTCTTGCATCAAATCATGCGAGACAATGCTAGCGGCCTGATGCTGCACTTTGGCTTTCTCTGCATTTCCTACTGACAGGACTCCATCCACTCCAGCTTCAGCTGCAGATCTCACGGCCTTTTCAATGAGCTTTTCTACTATTCCTGAAGCAGGGAGCGGAACAGCGCCGAGAACAAATTTAGCTACATTGCGTTGCATCATGTTTGATTCATCTACAGATTTCCCCTGAGCGATCGCCTTATCTGCCTCGGCGTCATGCAACTCTTGAATTAGCTCCGTCCATTTGCCGATCGCAAACTTAGCTCCTCGCTCACGCGCACTATAGGGTCGTAGTTTTTCATCTCCGGACAGGGACTCGTCTGTCACCCTCAGCCCATGTTCCAAATCATGAGCATATCCCCTATAGGCTGCTGTCAGTACCGCTTGCAACGCAGGCATACGTCCATGTTTAGTCTCACCATGTTTGTTAGTAATCTCAGGTTGATCAAAAGCAAGATCTTCAAAAAGACCGCCCTGTCCCTTAAACCGCGCAAGCAAGTCGGTAGTAAACTTCATTCTATACTTAGAGTCTTCTTGCAGAGCAGAAGAGCTTGCCTCCATCCCCCGCCCCTGACTGTCAGACATATCAGACGCAAGCCCATCAATATATGGCGCGATAATTGACCCCATCCATGAACGCAAAGCTGAATTCTCACGTCCATAAACACTCTCGCCATCAATTCTTCTAACATCGCTTCCAAACGAGGTCCGGCCATAATCGAGACCATCTTGATATCCCGCCATAACATTTGCAGCGATCTCAACGCGATTTTGAACATCTCGTTCCCATAAACCGTGAAGGGTTCCATTGGTCTTGTCTGGCTCAGGCGTCGCTACAGCTGGATTCGAAGCATCGGCAAGCATGTCTCCCAGCGCTTCTCCCCCATCCGTTCTATTAAAGCCCGTAACACCTCCAGGATTTCGATTTCCAGTCAGATAGCGGGCGTAAGAAACATCAGGTACGTTCCGACCTTCTGGCAGATCAACATGAAAGCCAGTCTTGTGATTCAAAAAGTCTCGAAGGTACATGAGCTTGATAGCTTCTGCGTTCCGCAGGCTAGCCGGACTAGTTCCTTCTTTTAGTGTGTCAGGAGTGTCAGAAAGCCGGTACAACGATTGAAGGGGGTCCCGACAAAGATTGCATGCTTCACGCTCTTCTCCCGTTAGCCCTACAATCGAAGGGTAAATCGCAGTATTGACCTGACCAGCACGCGTCGAAAGATATTTTCGGTCACAGTCGACAATCTTTGCCGCTAGAGAGTTTTCTCCCCCTTCGTAGCTTTGAAAACCAAAATTCAGATCAGGATTCTTCACTGCCGCAAAACCCGAAGCCTGAGTAAAAACCTGAAATCCTCGAATTTTGCTTCCGCTCGCACCTTTGTCGTAAGTACGCTCAGCGGTTTCTTTAAAATTCTCAATATTGGCTTTCTCAATTTGTTCGATTGTCGTTGCCCCGTCTCGCCCAAGCAAACCATGCTTCACTTGTTCATACGTTGCACTGATGCTCAGCTTTGTTTCACTCGCATCAATCCCACCAGTCGCTAAAACCATGGCAGTGCCGATGCTGTTGATCAGAGAATTCCGAGTTGTTTTCTCGGAATCGGACATTCCCGATTCCGCTCCATACCTACCATTATCACCCGCAGTATTAATGGCCATCCTATTCAGAGCATCAGAAAAGTCCCCATGATTACTTCGATACTCATCAGCAAGAGCTTGAACAAAATAGGGATTTTGAAGTTTGTCTCCCCATTTTTCTTGAAATTCCTTGACTTGTTCCACACTCAGCGAACGTTTGGAATCGGCAAGCTTCTGGAGATCTGCAGCCATCTGAGGAGCGACTTCTCGGGCATATTCCCATTGTGCAGCGCCACTAGCAATAGGCATATCGCTACCAAATAGCGATGCCCCGACAGCATTACGCCCAGCCTTCAATACCTCAGGAGGAACCATCGATTCAGCGGTACTACGAATTGCTCCTGCAGCATCTGAGGCGGCTTTATCGAGCTGCTAAATTTGATCCTCATACGACTTTTTGAGAGGTGCCTGAGCACCTCGAAGTGCAGCACGAGCTTTTTTCCGATCGACATCAGCCCTGTATTCCTCATCTGCAACCACACGCGCATCGATGTCAGCCATATCCTTGCGGTATTTCGCAATCGCTTCATCCCACTGCGCTTGGAATCCCTGAACTGCAGTAATCGTGGTCTGCACACGCTCATCCCAGGCTTCCATGGCTTGCACTGGTGATGGAAAAGCTTGGCTAATTCCAGACACCTTTGTCCCAAACTTCTGAATCTCAGCCGATGCCGCCTCCGCAGCAGCACCGGTCCACGACGCAGGAGGGATTGATGCGTTCTGCACAGCCTGGGTTTGTGACAGGGCTGAGCCAATAGCCTTCCACTGCGAAGCAACGGTCGAGGCCATCGGCACAGTCATAGGAGCTTCTAAAGCTGTGGCTCCCGGACGAAGATCGACGCTCATTTATTCCACTCCACTCCCAGCTTCGCTGCATGCTCACGGTTATACTCCTCGGTTGCATCATAATTTGCCGAGGTCTCTGCAACACCAGAGCCCAGGTTTGCGGCAGCGTCCGATAACTCAAGAATTACCATCGAGATGGTCTTATTGAAGTCGTCTACAGCGAACAACAAGTCATGCGGACCTGAGCCATTCGAGTTTGGAAGCGGATAAGCAACGCCCGCGGATGAAATCCTGCCAGCAGATGCACCAATCTGACCAAGGGATTCTGCATCGCGCCACTGCTTCCTTTCCACTACGCCAAGGGCTTCGCGGTTAAAGCTAATCTTGTCTGCCACGGTCCTTTTCTTCCCATGTAGGCAACATCGCAGACCTGAGCAGCACCTGTGCATATCCCGCTTGGCCAGCAATTTTACAAATAGCAAGCTACCTGTAGCGGCATTGAAATTCCTGAAAATTTCATGCTTTAAGACCTAAAGAGATATTCAATAACTCCTATACACGTGATTCTGCCCATGCCATCTGCGCCAAGAAGGTTCCTTGATCGCGCGAGACAACCAGGCCTCGACCCTTGGGAAGAATGCGCGGACGCTCACGGCCAATCACCATGCCCTCGGAAGGATTACCCGACATCATGATGCCGGTTGCCGACAACTCGGACAGGGACTGCAAAATCTGCTCGTAGGACGCACGCGAGGCACCACCCATACGGCGAGTAATCACCAAGTGGAAACCGATGTCTTGAGCCTGCGACAACAGAGGCTGAAGCGGAGCCAAAGGCGACCCACTCAAACCACCGGTGGAAATCAGGTCGTAATCATCAACCAGAACCCAGGCCTCGGCACCCTTCCACCAATTGCGCTTACGCAACTGCTCGGGGGTCACGTCCGGTCCCGGAAGGCGCATACGCAACTGTTCGGCTACTGCCTCCATGCTTCCCTGGATTTCATCACGGTTGGTGATGTACATCGGCATATCCGATTCATCCCACTCGCCCAGCAGGGAGCGTCGCACGTCAACGACAACCAGCATGGCGCGACGCGAACCTGGCTTTGCCAGTACCTGGTTGCCAAGGTTGCGCAAGAACGCGGTCTTTCCGCACTTCGCGTCACCGTAGACATACATGTGCGATTCGTTTTCCGGATCGAAAGTCCACGGGCTCAAGCGGCGTTCTTCCAAACCAAGAACAATCTTCTGCTGCTTGCCGTGAGTTGCCTCGATCTGAGAAACGGTGATCTTTTCGGGGAGCAAACGCAGACGCGGGCCAGGTTCGGTCGCAGAAGCAATACGCAGAAGCGTCTTTTCGACGCCCTCGCCGATCGTGGCCGGATCATGATCGCCATCAGCACGTGGGAGGGCAACCAGCATGTGGTGACCGGTCATGGACAAACCACGCCCCGGACGTCCCTCGGGGACCTTGCTACCGATCTCACGACGGAACTCAGAATCCGAAGGATCACCCATACGCAGCTCCATACGGGAGCCGAAGATGTCCTGCATCTGGATGCGGAAGTCCATCTTGCGCAGTGCCGTGGCAATGAAGTGAACACCGAAAGACAGCGCACGTTCGGCCATCAGACGGATACGGTCTTCTGCATCCGAGAAATCGCTACGCAGCGTTCCCCAGCCGTCGACGACAAGGAAGATATCGCCATAGCCATCGTCAAAGCGTCCCTGAGCACGGCCTCGGCGATAGGTCGCCATGGAGTCGATACGGTTCGCGCGGAAGTAGGCAGCTCGGTCCTCGATGATGCCTTCAATTTCAGACACCATACGGTTCAAGATGTCCTCATCCTCTCGAGAGGCGACACCCGCAACGTGAGCGGCACCCTCAAAAGCGGCAAAAGTACCCGAGAAATCGATAACGAAGAACTGGACTTCCTTCGGCGTGTGGGTCAGCGACAGAGCCATGACAATCGAGCGCAATGCCGTGGACTTACCGGAGAGCGGGCCGCCCAAGATCGACATGTGACCGCCGGCACCGGCAAAGTCGTATTCCAAAACCTCGCGCCGCTGTTCGTGCGGAAGGTCGACGATACCCATGGGGATATGCAGCGGTCCCTTCGCACGCCATTCGTGCGAGATGAAGCCGAGTTCGGGATCCACTGCCAAGTCGGGCATGAGCGAATCCATGGTGTCGGGAACATCCAAAGGAGGCAGCCACACCTGGTGGGCAGGCATACCCTTGCCCTTCATGCGCGCGACCGCGATATCAATCTCGGTCATGCCCTCCCAGCGCTCATCACCGGGCGCGACCAGACCGCCCTCGGGAATTGCCTCTTCCTCGGGAGTATTGTCCAGCACCTCCCCCAAAGAGAAGGGAAGCAGTCGGATCTGCGAGGCCTCGGAACCCGAACTGGGAAGCACACTACGAGGCGGCGGGGGCGCGGCAACGTAGGAGGCGCGGAAGCGGATCAGCTGATCCGTACCGGGCTGGAGGAAACCCGAACCCGGGTAGGGAGGAAGGTCGTAGGCGTCCGTCACGCCCAGAACCTCACGCGATTCCGAAGCCGAGAAGGTCTTCAAACCAATGCGGTATGACAGGTGCGAATCCAAGCCCTTGAGCTTTCCGGACTCCAAGCGCTGTGAGGATAGAAGAATGTGGATCGACAAGGATCGGCCCAGACGACCAATTGCCACGAAGAGCTCGCCAAAGTCGGGCTTGGCGGTCAGAAGTTCAGAGAACTCGTCAAGGATGATGAAGAGCGCCGGAAGGACTGGGAAGTCATGCTTTCCAGCCAAACGATCCGCTTCATAATCCGTGACATTTGCGTAGTTACCGGCCTCACGCAGGATCTCTTGGCGACGAACCATTTCACCGTGAAGAGCATCTTCCATACGGTCGACCAGAGACAGTTCCGACTCCAGGTTCGAAATCATCGCAGAGACGTGAGGCAGGTCTGACATACCCGCGAAGGTCGCACCACCCTTGAAGTCAACAAGAACGAAGTTCAGCTGCTCGGGAGAGTGCGTGAGCGCAAGGGCCAAAACCAGAGTACGCAGCACCTCGGACTTACCGGAACCGGTCGCACCGATCAGCAGGCCGTGCGGACCCATGCCCTGCTGGGCGGCTTCCTTAATGTCCAAAACGACCGGAATGCCCTCGGGAGTGACAGCGAAGGGCACGCGCAGACGATCACGTCCATTGCGGCGCTTCCACTGCCGTTCCGCATCGAAGTCACGAATATCGCCGATATTGAGCAATTCCATAAGATCTTGAGAACGCTTCGGATCGGGCTTGCCGACAGGGGTTGCTGCGTCCCTGCCACCGGCGGTCAGGAAGCGAGTCAGGCGACGGGCCACGGCCTCGGCCTGAGGAATTCCCATGTAGTCGGCGTTGGCGAGCACGGGCTTTGCCTCAAGAAGCAGAACTTCCATGGGGGTGTGCTCATCGTTGGCGGGGTGCAAAAGCAGACGAACACCGGTGGGGTTCATGAACATGCCCCACGAGGTCAGGACCTTCATGATCGTCACGCCTGCACAGCCCTCAATCGAGCCCAGGTGCGAATCGGGAGGAAGCTCGGCACCGTCGGTAATAACGATCAAATGCGGCCAGGGGCTTGCATTATTTCGAGGTTGGAAGTGGCCTCGGGTCGTCATTTCCTCACCCAAGAGATCCTCGAGCTCGGCGTAGCTGGTGCACACCATACGCGCACCACCCAGAGCGTCAGTGACCTCTGCGGAACGGATATGAGGCAGCCACTTCATCCACTCCCAGTTCGGGAGGTTTTCGGGAGTCGTCAATACCGCGATCTTCAGGGCCGAATCTGGCGTCATAACCGCAAGGTGGCAGATCATCGAGCGGACTTCTCCGCGAGCGCGCTCGCCATCACCGGCGACCTCGACATGAGAGAACTGACCCAAGTCCAGGCTGAAAGGAAGGTCTTCAACGGTCTTGTGGACATCTAAGAAACGGCGCATCGCCGAATGGCAGACGACATCGGGGTTCGCCATCTGGGGAATATCGGGTTCGACCAAGCGCATAGCCAGTTCCTGGTCAGACGTTCCGATTCGAGTGGACACAGAAGTATCGTCGCCCACTTCGCGTTCCCACAGGCGCGAGCCTTCTTCGGCTAAAAGCACCAGCGAGTCCGGCTCAGGCAGGTACCACTGCATGAAGATTCGCTGCTTTGCGGCAATGTTACGCACGCTGGTGCGGGTTTCTGACAGATAGGAGAGGTATTCGCGACGCTGGGAGTTGACCTTATTACGGTACTGCGAGACCTGGCGGTAGATGTTGAAACCAACCATGGAGAGCATCATGAAGACCATGCCGCCCGCCATCAGAAGCATTCGCGTGTTCTGCCCCTGAGTCAGCGCCATGATGACCATGACACCCATTGAGCCCATCATGGGGATCGCGGTAGCAAGGATCGAACCCATACCGCCGGCTTCAACCTGGCTGGGTGGCTTTTCTACAGCGATTTCACCGCTGGGGAGCTCGGGGGCTTCCATTTCATTGACGGCCATACAGTCTCCTGGAGTGCAATCTCCCGTTTTCCTTCATATCTGTATGTATCCTAGCTTGTAGCACGAGCAGTCGTGGCATGGCACTGATCTGGTCAGGTAGTCTGAATGCTGACTTTTGAACAGAATCGGTGAAAGAACCTCAGCGGATCAATAGCCGGATCGGCACCGAGGACACTTCCCGGCACAACCGCATGAAGGAGGAGGCGTGACCCAGAAACAGGCAGCGGTAACCGTCACCGACGCTTCCGGCGTCAAAGATTTGGTTGTTCCGCTGGGAACAACGGTCACTGGCCTACTCTCCATGCTTGACATTGATTCAAGCGATCCGAGCCTGCAAATCACCGGTGCCGACGGCCGTCCCCTTAATCTTGGCGCGGTCTTGGGAACTGACCTTCCCCAGGGAGTTCTCATCTCCATTACTTCTGGCCGCGAGCGTCAGCGTCAAGAACAACGCGCAATTGAGCGAGCCTCCGATCCGTGGTTCCGCCCCTCCCTTGCTCTAAGCATCTGCGCCCTGCTGGCATTTGCAATGGACGCGGTTCTGATCTTCTGCACTCTCTTTGCCCAGCTATTGACCATCATTGCGGGCGTACCGTGGTGGGCGCCTTTGACAATCGGTATCCTCTCGCTTGCTCTTTGCCTTGTTGTCCTCTACCAAAAACGCGTCCACTCCAACGCCGGATTGTTATCCGGCTGGACCCTCGCTGCGGGACTTTCTTTCCTTGGTGTCCTTCCCGCTCTGGGAAGTGCGGGGATCTATCTCGAGGCCTCGCAAATCTCCACAATGTCGCAGGTCGCCGCACTTCTCTTCCCCCTGTGGGGAGCAACCGGTGTTGCACTTGGACTCTGGCTCTGGCGTCCCACTCCCCTCACGAGCGCACACGCGCTCAGTTGGGGCGTTCTGACGGCAAGCGCGACTGTCTTGACTTATCTCAACGCTTCTCTCACCAGAGTTGCGCCCTTCGCAATCGCCTGCGCGGTATGCGCAATCACCGCCTCGCCCAGCTTGTCAGTACGGATCCCCGCGACCCAGCTGCTGGATATGCCCCTTGTGACGACCTCAGCGCCCACTGTCCGCGCACCCGAGGTTCCCTCTCCTTCGCGCATTACCGGCCGCCGCGTCAACCGCACTGTCACTGATGCGACCTCGCGTACTCGATTGGTCCAATACCTTGGTCTGGGCCTGATTATTGTTGCGGTTCCCGTGATCTATTCGATGATCGGGATTCACACGTGGCAGCAGATCGCCTCGCTGGTGCTGGTATGCGCATCAGTCATTGCACTTGTCGTTGTTCCCCGCGAGCGCCGCTGGGCTTCCTCGCGAGTTGTTCCCCGCGTGGGAGCGGTCATTTTGCTTGCAACGCTGCTCATTTCCCCCGCTTCCCGAGCCCTTCTTGGCACTCCCATTGCGGCAGCTGTTCTTGTCTTCATCGGTTGCGTTTCTCTTCTGTGGACTCGCCTGCGTTCAGGCAAAGAACAATCCGCACTTATTGGGCGCTTTACCGATATTTTCCAAGCGCTGTCATTGACTGTTGTTTTCCCTGCCGCGTTCTTCGCTGCGGATCTTTTTGAACTCGTTCGACAGGTGGCATCATGAGTGAGCTTCGCATTACCCCAGTCCAGGTCCCCGTTTCTCAGGCTAAAGGTGTGGACCCGGCTTTTCTGGCCGCCGCTCAGCAGGGTAGTGTCCAGCGAGGTCTCCCTCAGCCCACTGCGGCATATTCAGCTCCCGCAACCGGTGGCGCTCTGGTTACGGCCTACCTTATTGACCTTGCATGCCTTGTCGCAATTACCGCGCTTTCATGGTGGTTCTATCCCTCGATCGCCATTGCAGTGATCGTTGCGCTTGAGACATGGATCGTTGGCACTCTGATTCGCGCGCATTCGGGACGGACTCCCGGTGCTTTCGCCATGCAAGTAGCCGCAATTTCGATGGCTCCCGTTGCCACTGATGCGGGTCTCGAGGCAGGTCACGCTCCCGGCTTGGCTCGCCAGAGCGCGCACAGCCTGATCATGCTTCTTCTTCACCTAAGCGTCATTGGCCCCGCCGTCACTTGGGTTATTGCTCGAGATGGCCAAACCTGGGTTGACCGCGTCTGCGGCATGGGGAACCTTGACGTCCGCGCTGGCCGCACAGACGCTGGAGCTCCCGCCTATTCCCAGCAGCTTTCCCCTTCGATTGCCGAGGCCTCGGCTGGGGTTGGGGCCACACCTGCACAGCTTCAGGGAATGGATCCCGCCGCGCTTGCCCCGGCACATCAGTGGGCAGGGCCGCGCGTTACCTCCCCCGAAGTTCCTGCCTCCGAGCCTGCTGCTTTGAGTGTCCCGCCGGCGGGAGTTCCCGCAGCCGACCTACCAGCACCTTCACCGATGCCCGAGGCTCCCAGCCAGATACTCAGCGAGATGCCTGCGCCCATGCCTACGCAGCAGCCTGCACAGACTCCGGCCGCGCCCAAGGTGCCCACTCCCCCGCGCCACAGCTCGGCCTCGGCAATGCCACGAGTTCCGCAGGTGCCAATGCCCCAGGCTGGCGCACCTCGGCAGACCGGCAGCGCTCCGCAGAATATTCCCCAGCAGAGCAATGCGCAACCAGCAGCTCCTCAGCCCACTCCCGCAACGAGCGCACCGGCTTCTGTCCCCGCATTCGCACAGGCAGCGCCACTGGCGATCATCGTTGATGACGGACAGCGAATCGAAGTCAATGCTCCCATCGTGTTGGGGCGCGCCCCCGAACAGACACCTTCTGATGCACGGGCAGTGGCAATTGCGGATTCCACGCGTTCCCTGTCGCGCACGCACTTGCGTGTCGCACCGGCCGATGGCGATGCGATGTGGGTCGAGGACACCTTCTCAGCAAATGGCACGCGACTACAGGCGCCCGATGGCACCACTCAGCCACTCCCCCGCGGTGAACGTGTCAAGGTGCCGCTGGGTACGGTGCTTCTGCTGGGCGAGCGGAAGTTGTCGGTTAGTCGGTAAATCTACTTCTCTGGGATATCGATATCAACGCGCCCAGGAATGAAATCTCGAGGGTTAGCAGTTGTCCCATCCGATGGACGCAAACCCGTCTGATAGCGCATCAAGGTGGCTTTCCCCTCGTGAACGGTCACATAGAGGAAACCACCATTAACCGGATCACTCCACGAAAGCTGACGAACGCCACCTTCATCCGAGCCCAATTCGTACTCGGGATACGTCTCAGACAGGAGTTCACGGCCGATCTTTTCGACCTCAGGAACGGGAACATAAGGACCAGCAACAACTTGCCCAACAAGCTCCCACGCCGGCTGCTCATCGCCTGAAGAGTGGTCAGTCTCTTTATTGATCTCGGACCCAAAGATGCGCGCTTCCCACGCACCTCCACCACCGGCCTCGGCAAGGCGACGACGGAACTCAAGAATCTTCGGCTCCTCATCACGCTGAAATGCCTGAATGGACTGACGCTGCTCCAGGGGGAGGCTTCCATCCCAATAGACCATGCTTGTTGCCTTTCCGCTCTTAGATGGTGATGCCGATTGTGTAGCCGCACTCTGGGGATCCCTCAGGACGGGCGAACATGCGGCCAGGGCCAGCACACAAGCCGCCCCCAACACAGACCGCCACACGGCGCGCATCATCGCTTCACCCCTGCAACAACGCGACCGATATCCTGAAGCGTTTTAGTGCCATTTTCCAAATAGATACTGTGGTTATCAAAGTTGAAATTAGACGGCTTACTTTCGGGGGCATCTTTATTGTATTTCGGCGAGCCTGTCGCATCGTCCGAGAGGTGACTAAACCCTGAATCAGAGTCCATGGGGTTCTTACCCAAGCTACCGACGATTCCACCTCTAATTTCCCCCATACCTTGGACACTATCACCCTTCGGGACCCCCGAGACCCACAGATGATTTTGATCAACGTGGTAGTTTTTCGCATCGTAAGTCCCCATACCAGGAGAGCCAAACAACACTAGGTCATCGATGACGCCATACTTGACCTTTGTTGCTGCCATGCCTGAGGTACTCGAGCCATAGGAATGCCCGACGAGGGTCATATGCGCATCACCCGCGCCGTATTCACGAGAAGCCTGCATACCGTTCATGAAACCAGCCAAACGATCTGACCCCGCCTGAGCAAGGAAGGGGGAAATAATCCCCGGAATATTCTGAGGCTGATTCAAATCAGCCTCACCCGGAGCATCGTAGCCCAGCCAGGCAACAGTTGCCACATCGCTCGCGGACAGTCTCCCCTGAACCATCGCAGCCATACGCAGGTTTTTGGTTTGTCGCATGTAGTCACCCATGCTGCCTTCGACTGTCGTGCCGATACCGGGGACAAAAGTCGCCACGTTCTTCGCATGATCAACGTCGCCTTGACCCATCGCGGCCTTGACTCGCCCGCCATCGTTTTGAAGAGTCAGGAGCGATACAGGATCCCCCTCCTTCCCATGCTGGTAGTCTTCAAGGCTTATGCCCTTGTCGAGCTGTTCTTGCACGGCATCATAGGCTTTTACTGCCTTCTCTGCCTTATCCAGCTCACTCAGATAGTACGCACGGGTATTGCTATCAATCCACGGGCTCTTCAGGAGCTCCGTGTACGTGGAGACATTGTCCTCAGCTTCCTTCTTCAGGTTCGGGAGACGATTTCTGTTCGCGCGATCCCTTGCCCAGCCCTCAACACCATCAGCGTTACCGATCAGGTCCGGGTACTTATCGCACAGATGCTGTTTCTGCGCCTCAGATTGCTGCGACCAATACCTCGCGCGCTCCTCTGGCGTCATCTTTTTGAACTTCTTCTGTTCAGCATCCGAAAGATCGTGCGTCTGCTTCGAAGTTGATTTCGCGGTACTCCCCGGCGTCCCGACGGTTTTTAAGCGAGCATTCAACGTCGTGTCGGCAGTATTGGCCAAGTCGACTGCCTGCCCCACTAATCGATTAACTGAAAATTCAACGCTTTTCCGAGTGTATTCGTTCATCGAGTTCCCAGCCGAACTGCATGTCGCTATTCCCGCCGCAGAAATCGTGCAATGTGTCGAGGACGCCTCTTGCAGCGCCTCCTTAACTGCGCTCTCAACCTGGGAAACGTCGCCCATTGCAAGTTTAATAGCCTCTTGGATTTCTAGAAGGTCATCGGCGAGCGTCGTCAATTCCTTGTGCGCAACACCCATCTTTTGACGCAGCGCATCCGCAGTTGCTCCTTCACCCTTGAAGGAACTCATGCGCGCCTGAAGAGCATCAGCCTGCTTTACGACAGTATCTCGTCTGGCGCCAACCGTCCCCGCATAGGTGGACAAACCGGCTGAACTCCAGGTCTGAATCTGGCCCCATGTTAACGACATTGTCTTTCCTTCGAGTTCCTTGTACAAACGCTAGAAGTTGAATTTCGCAAATTACTTTTCCGGGATGTCTATATCGATACGACTGAAAATGAAGTCAAGAGGAGTACTCCTGCGAGCACCTGCAGTCCCCATCTAGGCAGACAAACTGCCTAAACTCCAGGTTTTAACCTGACCCCACGTCAACGCCATTTTTGTACCTTCAGGCCTTTAGCTTCACTGTGCCACAGGAGCTGGAGCGGGCGATGGGTGAGGAACAGGACCTTGCACAGCGGGAGTTGACGCATAAGGCGGCATTCCCTGACCGGGCCTGTATACGGGCATTTCAGGTTGAGCGCCACCCGCGGTTGTCGGCAAGGTTGGCCCCAGATACCCATCACGCAGCGGACCTCTTGAAGAGCCATTGAGCGCCGATGCTTGTTCAGCATATCTTGCCAGACTTGGGGTCACTCCCGCTGTCCCTGCAAGAGCGGCTTGGCCCTGAGCATTGGCTTGTTGAGTATTGTCTGCTTCGGTTTGAGCAAGGTTGACACCGGCCGCATGTGCAGCTCGAGCGAGTTCCTCAAGAGCCGTCGAATGCGTAACAAGAAGGGATGTGTATCGGCCCTCTACCTCGGTAGCCTTCGCGATCGAGTCGGCACCCTTCATTGAAGACTCTACAGCCTCGGACAAGTCATCAATTTTTGCGCCTTGCAATTCGCCGGAAACTTGTTGCAAGGTATTCGCGGTCGCGCCGTACTCTCCGTCAACGACATTGATCATTACCACGGCTGATTTCCCCTCTAAGGAAGCCTAATTCAACGATCTGCCCACATTGGCCGATCAAGTTGTTGTAAGTACGGCAGTGGGTGAGCAGATCTCTCTACTCACCCACACGCCGTTTACGCGCAACACTCACGAGCGCTACGCATGAGTTGTATCAGCGGCCAGTACCCAGGCCATTGAAGGTACGTGCACCCGTGTTATCGGTGACGACGTAGTTGCCGGCAAGCTGATCAACCAGACCTGCGAAGGCATCAAGAGCCTGCTGCATCTGGTGCATACCAGCGGTCCACTCACCATGCTTCTGGGCGTAGGACTCCTTCGCAGCACCTTCCCATGTGGCGCTACGTGCTTCAACGTCCTTATTGAACTGCTCAAGGTGACTGAGCAGATCGGTTGCCTGCGTGCGCAGATCACCCGAGACCTGCTGGAGCAGTTGCGGGCTTACGCGAAAATCTCCACCGTTCATTTCTTTTCCGATCTACTCACATGTTCAGCATGACTGCGCCGGTCTTGGCAACAGACTGCTGGGCATCTTGTTCGTTCTGAATTGTCTGAGCGCCGACCGAGGCAAGTGCGCTTTCGAAATCGGTCAGTGCCTGAGTGGTCTTGGACGAGCCAGCATCCCACTGCTCCATGACGGAGTTGAACGCCTGCGAGGCGCCACCCTGCCAACCACCGATAGCGGTAGCGACCTCACCCTTAACCTTTGCGTTCAGGCCCTGCAGGTAGGCCTGCAGGTTAGTGACAGCTGTGCGAATGGCATCATAGCTGGCTTGTTCCGCAGAAATATTTGCACCGCTCATGGTCCACCCTCCTAGTTTTTCGTTCGGGTCCCCCCGAAGTCTTGCATTGATCGACCCTCTGTAACGGAGGGCACAATCGCGATGTCGGGTATTACATTATCGAAGGGATCTGGGAATGCAAATACAGGTTTCATGAAACCAGCTAGGCTTAAGGCAGCACTATTGAGCAAAGGAACCTCATGGCAAGCACTACCGCATCCAGGCCTCCAGCCCTTATGCCCGTTAGCATTCGCATGGGTGAGAGCACCGTCGACATGTCGGTCCCAACGAACGTTGCACTGGCCGAATTTGCCCCAAATATTGTGTCACAAATCACACAATTATCGGCCAGTTCTGCCTCTCAGGGATACCGAATTACGAATTCTCAGGGCCGAGTTCTTGATCAAAGCCAGACCCTGATCAACCAGGGAATCCAAGCCGGATCCGTTCTGATTCTGTCGAAAATCGGCGACAGTACACAGGATTTGCGCTATGACGACTTGGTCGAGGCCGTGGGAACCGCGGTCGAAAATGATCAGGCTCCATGGAATTCTGACAATTCGGTAGATCTTAGCACACATGCTTCAGCGCTGTTAGTCCTTACAGCAGCCGTTCTGATCTTCACCGGAGGTCGAGGAAGCTACCTTGGTTTAATTACCGGATTGGCCGGAACTTTACTGGCTTCTCTAGCCTGCGCACTGATTTCACGCTCAACTCAGCGCCTTGCTCCCCTCTCTCTTGCACACTCAATTCCGATCCTTGCCGGTAGCGCCGTCATGAGCGCAATCCCTGGCTCTTGGTCAGCCCTTCCGTTGGCCGGCTTTGGAATTGCAGCGATCGTCAGCGCAGCAATTCTTCTGATCATTCTTCCCAAAACCTTGCACGGCTCCATTGTTGCGCCCCTCACCTATGGCTTTTCAGCCGCAACAATTGGCTTGCTTACGGGATTTGGGCACCTTTCAACCCAGCGCTCAGCAAGTGCAATCTATACCTTATTAATAGTGCTTATTTTGATCGCCCCCTGGTTTGCGATGGCCCGAATTCCTATTCGCGTGACAGGAAACCCCGAAACTATCGACGCCTACCAGGTTGTTCGCAAGGTAAACGACGGTCATATCCTGACCATCTCCCTTAAAACTGGCGCTTCGCTGGGAATCTTGATCTGTGTCCCGCTCCTTCTTGATACCCGCTATTCACTACTCCTTCTCATCTGCGGAGGCGTTGCTCTTCTGCTTTCAACGCGGTCCTTGCGTTCACGAGTCGAGGTCCTGATCGGCGCGATTCTAGGCATCATCCTGATCCTTGTCAGCGCGATCGGTAGCGCAATCCTCATGCCCCAGGCACTCATTCCGATTGTCCTATTGCTCTTCATTGCAACCGGCCTTGTCTTGGCACTAACCGTTATCGATCCGAAGATGCGCCCGTGGGTCACTCGAATCGCTGACACCCTCTCGCTTATCAGCTTGCTGGCATTGGTGCCCATCACGACTCTGGTATGGGGGATCCTGTAATGCCATCAAACAAGGACATCCTTGAAGCACAGCGCTTCAATCGTCGCCGCCTGGTCACAGCCTTCACCTCTGGTACTCCCGGAGGAAAAGAACTCGAATCAAAATCAACCACTCGCCCTCTAATCGTCGGGGCCTCGCTTGCCGCACTTGCAGTTCTCATTGCAGTTGCTGTCGGTAGGTTCGTGCCGACGCTTCCCAGCGGCTGGCAAGACTCGCACCTCATCATCACGAAGGGTGAAGGTGCACGCTACTACTCGATCGAAGGAACACTTCGCCCCGTTTCTAACGTCACCTCCGCCAAGCTCCTCAGCGAAAGCGGAAAGCTTGTGACTTCCTCGGTGTCGACCTCCTCGCTGGAGGGAATCCCCCGCGGAAGCGCGATCGGCCTGAGCGATGTGCCCGACGACATCCCAACTGCAGACCAACTGCACTCCTACGACTGGACCTCATGCGCGGCCTCGTCAGGAATCAAAACTTGGGTCGCTGGTAACCCCGAGGGCCTCAGCAACGCAACCAGCGCCCTTGTTTCCAACGAAGGAAGGCTCTACCTGGTCACAGGCGGGGTCCGCTATCCCATCGAAATCGCGCACGCACAAGCCATTGTTAACGTGCTCGACCTGTCCGGTCGCACCATCACCCCGGTGAGTGCAGCTTGGCTGAACTTGTTCACCGAAGGGTCAACTTTGGCGCCCGTCGATATCCCGAACCTGGGTCGCCCGGTTTCAGGCATGTCGCCGCGAATCACCGCAGCACAGATCGGAACCGTCATCGAAGTCGACGAATCCGGAACACCGCGTCGCTACGTCATCACTGACGACGGAACTATTACTCCGCTAACGGATTTCTCCTACAAGCTCTACCAGGCCTCGTGGGCAGACCGCGGAAGTCCACAAAACCTCATAATTGACCTCTCAGAACTGGCATCACTGACGGTGAATAACCAGGGCGTCATCCCCTCGGATTGGCCCAGCCAGGTCGGTGAAGTTCTGGGGGCCGATGCGGCGCCATGCGCTCAACTCGTTGTAAACCACTCCAAGGCAGAGACCGTTCTTAAGTCCATTCCCACCTCCGAGCTCGCTCAGCTTCACCCGCGCGAGGTCAATGTTCGAGGCGGTTCAGGTGCACTGGTCCGTTCCTCCTCCGGCGGTTCAAGCGGTCCTATCGTGTTTGTCTCTGACATCGGGAAGGTCCACGGTTTGGGGAATAACCCCAGCGATTCACTGCAACGCTTGGGGCTGCCCGAAACTGCGGTCTCTCCCATTCCGGCAGCATGGCTTGCACTCGTTCCTGAGGGGCAAGAACTCACTTCCGCTGCTGCTTGGGAAACGGTTGGTGCTCAGTGAATCGACTGACAAATTGCACGCTGAGCGCTCTTGCCGCACTGGCGCTGTGTGGCGCAGTTGCGCTTCCTTCCGCATATGCGGATACACCCACACCGGGTGAGACTCAAGGAAACGACCAGACGAACTCGCAGCAAAAGCGTGGATCCGCCACAAAGCAGCCCGACGAGGGCTGCCAAATCGGTATCGATAAGTGGATCACTCAGCCACCTTCGGCCTACTCGTTCCTCGGAATGAAAGAGGCCTTGAAACTGTCACAGGGCCAAGTGCGCGTTGCGATCGTCGATTCGGGTGTTGCCGCTGGAAATGCCCATTTCAAGGACGCAGTTGAGCCGGGTACCGACCTGGTTGAGTCTGGTGACGGACGAAAAGACGTTTTTGGACATGGCACCGCAATCGCGGGGCAGATCGCCGCACGCGAGGTCTCAGGTTCCGGTGTCGTCGGCTTCGCACCGCGAGCAACCATTGTTCCCGTGCGCGTCTACGTTGACTCCAGTGATGACGCCAAGCGCGCGGGTAAAGGACCGACAGCCGCGCGAACAGCCGACGGTATTCGTTGGGCTGCGGATCAGGGAATTCGCGTGATCGTTGTTCCGCAATCCTTGACCTCTGACGATGTTGCCCTGCGCACAGCCACCCAGTACGCGCACTCAAAGGGCGCGCTAGTCGTCGCTTCGGCTGGAAACGTCGAACAGAATGCAAACTCCGGTTCGCAAGACACCGCGGTGCGCTTCCCCGCGGGATATCCCGAGGCCTTGGCCGTCACCGCGGTCGACGCGCAAGGTAACCCCAGCCAGTCCGTCGTCCATGGAACCCACGTAGAAATCGCTGCACCCGGTTCGCAAATTGCGTCGACCTTCTTTGCAAACGGTGACTGCATGTTCGCAACGCAGGGAGCCTCTACCTCGTATGCGACGGGATACGTGGGCGCAATTGTTGCGTTGATTGCTGCAAGGTATCCGAACGAGACCCCCGATCAGTGGAAGTATCGCCTTCTGGCAACTGCACTTCGCCCAACCCCTTCACAGCGCACTGCCGAAGAGGGCTGGGGAATCGTTGCGCCCTTTAATGCATTGAATTTCGTCAACGACGGGAAGATGCCAGGACCCACAAACCCCTTGTATCCGCCGATTCAAAAGACCGCAGATCCGGTTATGGTGAAACCTGATCTTCCGGTTGATACGACGACTCCGCGTCGAATGTGGGCATTGGGAATCTCTGGCGCGGGCCTCACGATTGTTGTCGCAGTGCTCTTGATTCGCAGGTTGCGCAGTAAAGAGGCGTGAACCGACCTATATCGAATCTCAGAGTAGTTAGTGCTGCTCTTTATTCGTATTTGCGTCGCCCTGTGGGTTCTGCCCATTACCTTGTTGGCCATTACCCTGCTGGTTCTTATCGCCCTCTTGGTTCTGAGCGTTGCCATTTTCGGGGATGCTCACGCAGTTCTTCGTAGGCTGCGAGGCGCGCCCATTTTCGGCCACTGACACGACCTCGATACACACTTCACCGGGAACAGCCTTTACCGACACCGCATTCTGGCGCGTCTCAGCAACCGCATCATCTACCCCCGGCTTTGAAACGGTGTAGACATAGCGCCGATGTCCGGCCGACGTCGTACCGACCGCGGGGTCAGTCCAACTCCACTGGATATCCTCGCCATTCACGCGTGCAACCAGTTGCTCAACCGCAGGCGGAGGAACAGCAATCGGGTCTTCACCCTGCGATCCCTGCGTGGAAGAGCTACTTGCCGAGGCCGTAGGGGAAGCAGTCTGATTGCCCACCCCGATGATGCTGCCTCCGCCCGTCAGCATTGCAACAATGACGGCACCCAAAACCACCATCGCCATCACGACAAGCGCGATGATCGCGATAGTCCTCTTCGGACCCGAACGTCGACCATCTGGGAGGTAACCCAAGGGATGACCGGTATCGAAGGTGTTTTGAGTGGTATGCCCCGGGGCATGCCACGAGTCTGGGGCAGGTGCATATCCGACACCAAATTGCTCACTGCCCGCGTCAACCGCTGAGGCATCCTGCTGGTGGAGACCAGCGAAATCCTGCTGGTTTTCCGAGGTTGATGTCGAAGCTTGCATACCCGGGCCTTGCATACCCGAAAGCGAGGCATCGGTGGGCTGCGACGGCATCCCGCTAGAAGCACTCTCGCCCGCGGCGTTCGCGCCGAACGGATTGGTTACGGAAGCAGGCGAAGGGGCTGCGGCCTCGGCAGCGGAAGAAGAGGCAGCCTGACCCAGGTCAAGGGAAGGCGCACGCAAACGCGTTCGCTCGGCATCGATCGAAGGCATCGCACGCAGGCGGGTTGCCTCATCTTGAGCTGCATTCGGGGAATTTTCGCCCTGGACAGCACCCCACGCAGCCGTTCCATCATCAGCGGCGCCAACCGAAGAGCCGTGAGCCCCGAAACTGCCCACGGTATTACCGTCACGCAACTCCATCTTGGTGACCGGGCGCCCCATGAGGGTCTGAATGTCTTGAAGCTGACGGCCTAGTTCAGCCGCTGACGCGGTCCTCTTCCGGGGATCCAGCTGCATCGCGTGGCGCAAAACGCGCTCAAGTTCCTTCGGGGCATCCGGGCGAGAAAGCCCACGAATGCGCCCCTCATAGACTCGAGCAGCCACCGAGGCAGCACTATTGTCACCAACCGGATCCTCGAATGGGCTACGCCCGCTGAGGAATGTCCACAAGGTTGTTGCCAGCGCCCACACATCCTGAGTCGGATGTGCGTGGGTGGAGCGATTGTGTTGTTCAGGCGGAGCCCAGAGCACTGAGAAGCCATCCAGGCTTCCTTTTTCCAAAGCCCCAATGCGAGAGGCAACGCCGAAGTCTCCCAAAACCGGGTAGTTGTAGGAGTCGAACATGACGTTCGCTGGCTTAATATCGCGATGGACATAGCCATTTCGGTGGAGCATCTCAACGCCTCCACACAGGCGAATCACGACATCAAGTGCTCGATCGACCGCCATCGGCATTCGGCGTACCTGCTCGGCAACGTTTGCGACCGGACAGAACTCCATTTCCAAATAGGGACGGCCATCGGGTGAAGTCCCAATCGAATACAACTCCACCACGGCGGGGTGGCCGGCAATGGAGGTCATGACGTCGGCCTCGTGACGGATTTGCGCGTATTCAACCTGGTCGCCCACCGAGCGTGCGACCTTCACCGCAACTTCACGCGCAGGAAGCTCTTGGCGGTAGAGGTGAACGTCAGCGAAACCTCCAGAACCCAGGGCTCGCAGCCAGGTGTGACCGGGAAGCTCGGGAGGAGGAAGACGCCTAGAGGGAACCGAAGGGGTCATGACTGCTTACCTCTGAAGGGATGACGAAGACGGCGACGAAGTACACCGATCGGTGAAGCACCGTGCTTTTGGCGGTAGCGTGCGCTCAGTGAGGACAAGGAAAACGCACGGCGAATCCGGGTCCAGCGAGTTGCATTTTCGCGCAGCTCCTGAGTCAGCTCATCAACAATCTGCCAGGAATCAGTCGCTTGTTCGGGCTGGACCTCATCACCGGAGAAATCCGCCGTATCTGCCCAACGGGCAACCCGAACAGGCCTGGGGAGCTCCTCGCCAAATTCATACCACTGAGGGGTTGAGGCACTGCTCTTGGCAGCACTTGCTGGCCACAGAGGTGATGTCGTCAGCATCCACGCGGCCTCTTGACGGGTAAGGTCGGTCGGCACGACAACGCCGGCATCGCGCGCGAGATCGACGACCTCGTCCCACGAACCGGTGAGCGCCTGCGGGGGCGCGGACCAACGACGTTTCTTGGTACGGCGACTCTTCGCCAGAAGAATAGCCAGAAGCGGGATTGCGATGATCGCAAGAATTCCGCTACCGGTTGCAATGATTCGCCACGGAATCTTCAGACGCGAGTCATCGTTCGAATCTGAACCGCGATCGGTAGTTGTCGGCGGAAGTTCTGCGGGCTGTTCAGGCGGCTCTGGCGGTTGAAGAACCTGCGGACGCGGCACAGAACGTGGCTTCGGGACATCGGTTTGAGGCACTTGGTCACGCGGCGGGGTCGGGTCGAAAACCGCCCAACCAACTCCTTGGAACTCGACCTCGACCCACGCGTGAACATCCGAACCGCGAAGATCGACATCGCCACCCTTCGATTCATTCGGATACGCGCCCATGACGACCCTGGCGTTCATGCCGAGGTTGTGCAGCATCAGCGCCATGAGCACGGAGTACTGCTCATCGTCACCGATCATCTGCTCGCTTTCAAGCATGCGACTCAGTCGGTCTGCTCGGTTACCCGGGCGCGACTGAGCGTTGTCTTCATTCGAGTAGAAGCCTTTTTCTTTCAGGTAGCGCTCGATCGCGCGGGCCTTTGCAAGATCACCCTGCTCGGCTGCTGAGGTCTGAGTTGCCAGATCACGAACCGAATCGGGAACGCCCTTATCTCCGCCGTGATAGGGAACAGCACGGGTTCCTGAGAGCTGGCCATCCGACCAGATCGGAACAACCGTTGAATCCATGGAATACACCATGGTTCCGCCCTGAACGTTCTTCGATGTCGCAAGTGCAGCGTTCGCCCACATGTCGTAGTAGAGACCATCAGAGAGGGTGCTCACAACAGCGGCATTCGGATTACCCTCTTGCTGGTTCGCCTGGGTACCAGAAGCTGATGCAGATTGATCAAAATTCATGGTCGAAGGCGTACCGACGATTGGAACCCACGGGCCAAGGAGCTGCGAGGTCGTGAAGGTCATATGGGCTGACGAGCTACCTTCGGGAGCCTGCTGCTGCGGCAAGGTCGATCCCACGTGAATAAAGCCATTGGAGGGACCAGTTCCCGGAGCACTCATTGTCATGGTCGTTCCGTCGTAACTATCCATGACACCGATACGCACGCGCGCGCCTTCTGGAAGACCATCCACGTGGATCAAATTCTGCTCTTGCAAGTCAACGTTGTAGTGACGGAAAGCAGACAGCGGAGAGGGATACTGACGCGCATCCAGCGGAGGTTGGACAACATCGCGAAGCACAACGCGGGTGTACCACGGGCCATAGGCATTAGTTAGCGGAATAGCGGCAGCTGCAACAACTGCAATGACCAGTGCGCCACCTGCGATTTGGCGCCCCAGATGGATACTGCCCTGAGAGCCGCCCTGAGTGGTCTCCCCCAGCGTCGCGGAGGTATCCGATGCGGCTGCCCCACCGACACGAACATCCAAGCCGGCCTCGAGTCGACGGTACTGATCTGCCCATGCACACCAACCCAAGGCAAGTGCCCACCATGCGGCGATCAGCCAAATATTCGGGAAAGTACCGCCCTTACCCCAAGCAATGCCGATAACTCCCATAACGGCAACGGGAATAACCGCAGCAATTGCACGCCCAGCGCGAAGGACCAATAGCGCCGAGATGAAGGAGCACAGCAGAGCGCTTAGCCACGGGACCATTGATGGACCGACGTAGGCCGAGGCCGGCGGGGTGATTGTCAGCAGATCCTTCCACGCATAGACCACCTGCAAAACCAAGAGTTGCAGGGTACGTGGGGTAGGAAGCCCGTAGAAAGTCGTCGAGGGGTACGCCGCAACACCGCCAATAAGGAAGTGAGCAGCGATCAGCCCGGCAATAGTTGATAGCCAATCCCAGCGCCAGAAGCTCGAGGCCCAGGCGACGAAAAGACCCGCAGCGACGCCAGCCGCAGCGGCACGCAAGCCGACCCACGAACCAAAAACGGCCTCGTGAACCCAAATGGTGGGAAGGAAAAGCAGAACTAAACCAATGAGGAACCAGGACGGCAGGCCTCGACGAGAGACCTGGAAACCAGCGCGAGCGCCCAGGTGAAAACCGGTGGTGGTTTGAGACATCAGGCCAAACCTCCCGCAGCAACCAAGCGAGGAAGATCCTCAAGAGTCGGGCAGTCTGCCAAAGTTCCGTGGCTCAAGCGACGCAGCTTCGGATGGCCGGGGCGAACTCGAACCACCGCACTGCGCACATCAACCGGAATGGCGTTCAACAGGTGCGAAGCCTGATCGTCATCAACCGTTGGCGCGGCAATAACCGTGACAACCGAAAGACCGGGGCGCTTTGCGATTGCCTCACGAAGACGCGCCATCAGATCGGCTTCACCCGAGTCATGAATTGCGCACATCGCATCGAGCATGCGCGTCGCAGCGCTGGTCGTCACCCAATCGGTGGCGGTCGTCAAAGACACGGTTCGAGAAGCAGCCATGTCGGCAACGACCAAAGAAGCCGCAATCGAAACAGCATTTTCGAAAGAATCGCGGTCATTCCACTGTCCCAGTCGCGTATCCAAAACAACCAAATGATGCGAACGGCGCGTTTCCTCAAACTGGCGAACAACAAGGCGCCCGATATGAGCGGTCATTGGCCAGTGGACATTTCGGCGATCATCACCGGGAACATAGTCACGAAGCGCGTGGAATGAAACATCAGAGGATGACAATTTCGCCGTCGTGACACCCTCAACATCGGCGTGGATACCCGTCGCATCGAAAGGAACGCGAATGGTCTTCGGATGGACGTACAGGGTCACCGGCTCCGACCACGTGCCAATTCGACGAATCAGACCCAGCGGGTCAGCGCGAAGTGCGCGTGCAGGGCCAACGGTCACCAGGCCTCGGCGATGGGTAACGACGGAGAACACTTCACTCCAGACTCCCCTTCCGGGAAGAGGAGGAACCAAGAACTGAAGTGCAGATGAGGCGATTGGAAGTTCGATAAGACCCGAGCGCGCGCGACGATCCGACATATTTTCAGCGGTGATTTCACCAACGGCGGTTTGACCAGCAACAATACGTTGACGCGGAAGTCGCACTGAAACCTTATGCGGGGAAGGAACAATCACCCACACAACGGCGATGAGGAAGGCAAGAAGGCATGCGCAGGCGACGAAGAATGCTTCAACCCAACCAAAAGCGCGAGACACAACGGCCGCAACGAGTGCCGAGAAAAGCACAACCCAGCCAACCGAGGTCACCGAGCGAGCTGCATGACGCAGGTACTTCACACCCGGAACAGTCCCCAGAGATTGCGCGAAACGCGACATGCCCTGGCGAAGCCCGCCCAAGCTTGTCTTCACATTCGCGCGCGCCGAGGCGAAGACTGAGCTCTTTGACGAGCGTGCGCTTGCGTCCTTTGAACCTGCGCCTCGTTTGGCGGAGGAGCGTTTTCCCTGACGACGTTTTCCGCTGTCGAGGTGCTCTCCTCCGGGGTGTTTTGCGCCGCGACGCGAAGCGGAGGTGCGCGCAGCGGCTGGAGCTTTCGGAGCCGAATGCTTAGCCACGATCACCCACCTTCACGCCTTGGACTTCCTTGATGCGCATGTTCAGGCGCTCACCGCCGGGGCGGGAACGGAGGAAAGTGCACGCGCGATAACGCCTTGAGCGGTTGCACCGGAGAAGGCTGCGTCGGGATCGACAACAATTCGGTGTGCCCACACGGGAGCTGCCAAGGCCTTGATGTCATCGGGAAGCACGAAGTGACGGCCCTGAGCTGCGGCCCATACTCGTGCACAGCGAACCATACCGATAGCACCACGGGTCGACACACCCAAGGTAGCGGAATCATCGTCGCGCGTGGCCTCGGCAAGGGCGGCAACGTAATCCAACACTGCGCGCTCGGTGTGCGTCTGCGCGGCGAGTTCAGAAAGGCGAACCACCTGTCCGCTCTCAAGAAGCGGCTTGAGGCGCTTAGAACGGTCGGGGGCCGCAGAACCGTCAAGAATTTCAGCCATCGCCGCACGCGAGGGGTAGCCGACCGAGGCCTTCATCAAGAAGCGGTCGAGCTGCGCTTCGGGCAGCGGGTAGGTTCCAGCTTGTTCCACCGGGTTCTGCGTTGCAATAACCATGAAGGGACGAGGCGCGGCGTGGGTGACGCCATCAACCGTCACCTGTGCTTCTTCCATGACCTCAAGGAGAGCAGACTGAGTCTTCGGCGAGGCACGGTTGATCTCATCGGCAAGGACGATAGAGGCGAAGATCGGACCGGAACGGAAGTGCCACTCGTTGTTCTTCTGGTCGTAGACATTCACGCCCGTAATATCCGCGGGGAGCATATCGGGGGTGAACTGGATACGAGAGTGCGTGCCCGCAATTGTTGCTGCGATCGCGCGAGCAAGAGCGGTCTTTCCCGTACCGGGAGCATCTTCAAGAAGAAGGTGTCCCCCGGCGAACATAGTCGTCAGAGCCAGGCGAATAACCGGTTCTTTGTCCAGCAGCGCCTGGGAGATACCGCCGACCAAACCTGCGAAGGTTTCGGCGAAACGCTGGGCATCTTGCGAGCTAAGCGCCATGGGAGGGACTCCATTCATCTTTCAGTGTCGAGTGATTGGCTTGTTGAGGGGTGGGGGTTAGTCCCCCGTATGAGTTGGAAACGAAAAGCGGCACGGCTACCTCGCAACTGAGCAGGTGACTCGGCCGAGCAGAATCGGAAGATTACCCGAATTTGCCTTACTGAGTCGAACGCCCGTTTCGAAGGTGGAATTTGGTCCTCCTCGAGGAGTGAAGGTCGCGTAGCTCTGCGAGAAGTCATCCCACATCGAGCATCGCAGTGGCACTGCATCGCTTGCCCATGTCGAGGGCAATGTAATGCTGACCATCTGGCATTCCGCTAGCTCTGCCCCACGAGCATTCGCGGCAGTGCATTGAGATGTTGAACCGCTGAATGTACCGGGAACGTTAATCTTCGCGGTGTCGGTTCCGGTTCCGGCCAAGTTACCCCACGTTGTTCCAAGCGAGTTACGGGCACCCACGCCGACCTCGATTGCCGAACCTGCAGATGCGGTAATTGTCGCGCTGCCATTGAGAACTGCTCCCTGAGGAACTTCTGTCTCAACGCCACCAACCCGTTGCCAGACAATAACTTGATCGGGTGCGAGATATCCGGCGGGCGGGTTCGCATTCCAGCTCACTGTCACGCTTCCTTCATGAACCGCAACCGTGTAGGTCGGCTTCGTGGGGGCAGAAAGCGCCTTCGCGGTCACAGGAACCGCTCCACCAGCAACCTCTTGACCATTGACGTTGCCAACTTGGCGAATGAAGATCTGGACATCTCCATCGGAACCAATATTGATGATTTCACCACTGGTCACGGAGTTCCATGGGCCTCCAGCGCTGTGCGACCACTCGAGGTGAAGATTACGGCTATTGAAGCCCTGTCCAGGATTAACAGAGAGGCCACTGACCTTCGTCATTCCATGGTCACCGGTCGGCGTCGAGGAGAAGGAGCCAACATTCGGGTTGAGAGGCGAGGTGAAGACCTGGAAGGCGACTTCGTCGGATTCTGAACTGTCGTTCTTCCAGTTGTACGCGCGAATCTTCACCCGATAGTTCTCACCCACGGGAAGATCGGTAGCGTAGTCATTGCGATCCCCAGCAGCTTCGCCAACGGTTCGACCATTGACATCAATGGTGTAGCGAGTAATTTCCGCGCCATTTGTGCGCGGTGTTGTCCACGTGAAACGGACGCGTCCGGTATTGCCCTGTCCGCCGATGTTTTCGACGCGGACTCCATCCGTGCGCTCTGGCGGTCCGAAGGGAACGACCTTCTGCGAGTTCTGTGACGTCGGTGAAGGTTCTTCTGCACCGTTACGCGCCGAGATCGCAACCGAGTAGGTTTGGCCGTTACGCAATCCATCGACGCGCCATTCAGTGACGTCGCCTGGGACCTCAATCTGACGTGCACCGCCATTTTCGTACACGTAAAGCGTGTAGTTCTTGATAGCGGAACCCTGGTTGGTCGGTGGCCTCCACTTCACGACAATTGCACCGTTTTCGGGCTCAACTGTAGGCGCCAGGGGCGCTTCGGGACGCATATCGATGAGGACCTCGGGAGAGGCTGCGGAAGGATCTGACGCACCGACCGCGTTATGCGCAACAACGGTGAAGGAGTGGCGCAGACCGTTCTCAAGACCGCGAAGTTCACACGAGCCGGACTCACAGGGATAGCTACGACCCGTTGCGCGGTCCGTCGCAGTGAAACCGGTAATTGTTGCACCGTTATCGGCACCCGACTGGAAGGTGACCAGCGCAGAGCCCGGGCCGGTCGCAGTCAGTGAGACATTCGTCGGAGCATCGGGGCGGTCACGGACCACCAGACGCACCTTGCCTTCAACGATACGGTCGGGATCACCCGTTGCGTCCATCAAGCGATAGCGGACAGTCATCTGTCCGCGGAAGCCAACCGCAGGGGTGATGTTAAGGTTCGTGCCCTGAGGATCAACGGTTCCTTCACCGATCTGAATTGAAGCGCCGACAATGCGGATTGGCGTCTCAGGGAAGGGATTGATCGTGTAGCGCGTCAGGTCAACGGCCTCAAGGCCTCCCGAACGTGCCGCTTCCAAAAGCGCATCCGAGACCTGAATCAGCGGTCGGGTCGATGCGACAACAGTGATCGGAATCTGGGCGCTTACTGCACCCGCACCGTCATCAACGCTGACGGTTACCGAACCGACGGAACCCTTTGGTCGGTCAACATCAGCTCGGACGCGCAGGATATGCCCGTCGAGGCTGATTGCAACGCCCTCGGGAAGGTTCGAAATGTCGTACTTAAAGCCCGCTGGGTCTGCACCTTCTGGATCTCGCACCATCTGCGCGAGGTCCACGGCAGTTGCTTCCTCTCCGGCAGCAACCCTAATGGCAGTAGGAATGAAGGAAACCGGCTGATTTTGCGTGGCTTCTACCTTCAGGGGCAGAGTCAAGGTCGCAGTTAGGGCCGAGTCATCGCCTGCAGCTCCGTCAGAGACTTCGAAGGAGAAGGATGACTTCCCTGACCACTCCGAATTCACGTGGAAACTCACGTGCCGTTCATCGCTCAAGGTCATTCCCTGATCAATACCGGCAGAAGGACGAAGTGTTGCGGCATTGGTGATACGCGGACTGCGTCCTTCACGAACGATGACGTAGTCGGAAATATCGAGGGTGACGTCTTCACCGGCGCGCACCTTAACGGGAACCTTCGTGGTGTCGATGGTCGGCTGGTTGTGCTTAAGTCCAGGCACGGAAACAACTGCCGAAGAGCTCAAACCGTCGGCGTCAGTAACCGTGTAGACGATCATCATGCGCTCTTCTTGTGGAGTGATGATCAGGTCGGAACCGCTCACTTCGACGCCTGCGGCCTTCGTAGACACACGCAGATTGTTGACATCACCATCCGGGTCTTCATCGTTTGCCAAGACCGGGACCTTCACGGTGCCGCCCTTTTCCGGCAGCTGCGAGGCCGCAACAACGTCATCGCGCGCGATAGGAGCTTGGAGCAGCGCGTCATTCGCAACGTTGATTGTCAATGTTCCACGTGAAATACCACCGCGGTTATCCGTGACTTCATAGGACACCAGGTAGGAACCATCCTGCGCAGGGGTCGTTAAAACAATGGAATTTCCATGAATTTCAGGCTTTAGCTCTGCGGTCGCAGTCTGAAGAGAACCGGGGACGATCGAGATTGGATCACCGTCAGGATCAATATCGTTTTGGAGCACCGCGACGCCCAATTGCCTGTTCGGACGGGTCAGGACGGTGTCTGGGACCGCCGTCGGAGGTTGATTGACTGTTGCTGGCTGGGCAATGCCCACGCGTACACGTGCAGAAGCTTGCTTACCCTGACGATCTTCGACGATGTAGGTAAAGACATCAGTACCCGTCGTATTGGGCGCCGGGGTGTATTCCAGCCAGTCCACGCCGAGCTCGACAGTGCCCTTGGTCGGGGATTGTTCGATACCAACCAGAGTCACTGAGTCACCATCGGGATCAATGCCGTTCAAAGGCACCGGAATACGGGTCGCTTCACCGCTGACAGCCCAGGCAGTCAGCGCCTTCGGCTGCGGTTGTGCATTGGTTCCACTCTTGGGAAGAACCTCAAAGGTCACGGTCGAGGTCGCCATGTTTCCAGCGCTGTCGCGCACCGTGTAGGCAACGTGCATAACGCCCGGGGTGTTCCCCGCTTCAAGGCGGACCAAGTTGCCCGTCACGAAGGGGGTGCCCACGGCCTCGTTCGGGGTGAATTGGAGGTTCGGGTCAACCTTCAGGGTCAAGCCGGAAGGAGAACGATCGTTGGCAAGCACTGGAACCGAGGCGATATCGCCAACACGTACGCGCGTGCGGTCTGGCTGCAACTCGGGAGGTTGCTTCGTGTCCTGTGCGCTAGTTGGAACGACGGTTATTCGTGCCTTAGCGGTATTCGTACCATTGGAGACGACATAGTCGAAGGACACTGAGCTCTCGAGGCCGCCGGGGGCAGTAATACGCAACAGATGGCGGTCGACCAGAGTCACTTCCAAGCCGAGATTTGCAGGAACTTCAACTCTTTGGACGACCAGCACGCCACCAGCGGGATCTGAGTCGTTATTCAGGGGCGCAACCAGTGCAGAGCCGCCTGCGGGCAGGACGGCAAGGTCATCCTCAGCGACGGGAACTGCCTGCTGATCGGCCTCGACAACGTCAACGCGAATAACACCCAGAGCGGTCGAAGGACCGTCGGAAACGGTATAGGTGAATTGGTAGGAACCCGGAGCTTGGGCAACGAAATTTACCGTTCCCAGTTCAAGATCGGGTGTAATTTGGCTTCCCGCGGGCGCAACTGAAAGAGCAACCAGGGACAGGTTGTCTCCGTTGGGGTCAGTGTCATTTGCTAGCGGGGAAATTGTCGCTACTTCACCAGCACGCGCGACGTAGAAGTCTGCGTTCGCTACGGGAGGCAAGTTTCCGGGGTTCTGAACATTAACAGTGAGGGTGCCAGTGGTACTCTGACGGCCGTCTGAGACCTCAAGGGTGATCGTGTGCGCACCCACGCTCGCACCGAGATCTCGGATTTGAAGGGTTCCTTCCTCGCGGAATTGAAGTTCAATACCTTCTGGCGCATGAGCATTCGCCAAGAAGATGGGGTCACCATCTGGGTCTTGCCAGTCATTCAACACGTTGTACTCAATTTGAGCACGGTTACCCAGAGTGACGCCGGGATCGCGAAGCTGCTTTGGCCCCGAATTCATCTCCCACGGGTGGACACTCACATTCACGCGAGCGGTGGCAACCGCTTTACCGTCGGATGCCTCATAAGTAAAGGAGGTGCTGCCGGTCTGATTATCGGGAACATCCGTAATTTGAAGAGCTCGCCCGCCGCGGGTACGCGTGACCTTCCCAAACTGCGGGTCGGTGACTGGACGAGCGGTCAGGACGTCGCCGTCCGCATCAGAGTCATTGTTCAGGACGGGAAGCGTAGTGGTTCGACCGGGGCGAATGCCGAAGTCGTCATTAACCGCATCGGGAGGAGTGTTCTGCTCTTTTCGCTCTGGGTCTGCGATCTGATCCGTGACCTGAGGAGAGTCCTCTTGCTTTTCCTTCTTTTCAAGCTGAGATTCGATCTGGTCCCAATCGTTCATCAAGACCATGTCGTGTTCGGGCATCCAGACCGATCCCGATGTGGTGTCATTGAGAACAATACGAGTGCGGTTTGTTCTAAAAACAATTGATTGAGCTGACTTCAGTGAGTCAACTGTCATCTGTTTATTGAGGCTGGGATCGGTGCAGTTTCGCAGGTATGCACCGGACTTTGACCATGCGGCGTAGCCACAACCCTTATGGAAGACAGGACGCGAAGGCGTACCCGATGCACCATCATTCGACGCCGGAATCTTCGTGGCCGCTCCACCCTTAAGAGGGATGGAGATCAATTCACGGTCGGTTGCAAGAAGCACAGACGACGATTCCGGACCAGATTCTTGCAGAGCGATGTTTCCGCTGATGCCATCATCGGCAAGGTTGCGAAGCTTTCCATCGGGAAGAACCAGAACACGATTTCGCTTATCTAAAGCAACGGGCTGCTCGCCCACTGCAGTCATGACCAGTTCAGCGTTGCCTGAAAGCCCCTCAACGTCCTGCGATTTCAGGCGGTCCAGTTGGCCTTCGCGGGTGACGGTAATACGACGGCCACCCTGGGCTGAAATCGCAAAAAGAGTGCCCTTCTGCGAAACAGCAACAGCGCCCTGCTCCATATCGCTTGCCAGCGCGCCCTCATCTGTATAGGCAGTACCGGAAGGACTGGACACTTGAGCAAGCCAGACCTGACCTTGGGAAGGATCCATAACCGCAAGTCGTGATCCACCTTGGACTACCTTCGTATTTTCAGGAAGCGAGGTCGCAGCTCCTACCGAAACTTGAGCAACGTCAATGGGGGCAACGGAGTGGCTTGTTTTATCCGTGAAGCTGACGTCATTGCCCGATTGACCGATATCGAATTCGGTTGTTTTTGTGCGCAGGGCACCGTCAAGAATCCGAGAATCGTAGTTCAGGTGGCCAACAAGTCGTTTCGAAGAGTTTGTCACCCAAATTCCGCCATCATCGACATCGACTTCAGCGGTCGTTACGCCCTGGTGAAGGATGGCAAGAGTCGAAACGGTGACGGTAAAAGCAGCAACCAACGCAGCCGGAAGACGGCGTCGATTAACGCGCGATGCGGATGCACCATGCTGCTGCTTCATATATTTTTCACCACTCTTGCTGATGGGTAGGGGAATTTATTCTTCTATTTGACCTCTTTTAGTGTCCCACGAGGCACCCTCATTTGAAGAACTAAAGTCAAACATCACATTGACTGTTTTTAATTCTTCCGCAATATTTCGCGGAAAAACTCTTACAAATTACATTCATGTATGTACTGAATACCTCAGTTTGAATCGAACACAAACCGGGCGGTGGCCTGCGCAACAATTCTCGCAGACCCCCGCCCGGCCTCGTACAACAAGTCACGGCGAACTCAAGGGGATCACCCAGGGAGCCCCACCGCTATCGGTCTTACTGACCGTTGAAGGTGAACTCGCGTTCTGCCCCTTCTCCCTTCACGCCAACAGTGACAACCTGTCCCGGAAGGATATCGCCGAAGAGAATACGCTCGGAAAGCGCATCTTCGATATCGCGCTGAATCGCGCGACGCAGCGGACGAGCACCCAGAACCGGATCGAAACCGCGATCTGCAAGCAGCTCGCGCGCCTCGTCGGTGATCTGAAGCTTCATATCCTGAGCCTCCATACGCTTGGCAAGGTTGGCGATCATCAGATCCACGATCTGCTTGATCTGTTCCTTGTCCAGCGGCGGGAAGACAACGACCTCGTCCACACGGTTGAGGAACTCGGGGCGGAAGTGCTGCTTGAGCTCTTCGTTCACCTTGGCCTTCATGCGCGAGTAATCGTGAGTGATGTTCTCGCTGGACTGGAAGCCCGTGAGCACGCCCTTATTGATATCGCGCGTACCCAGGTTGGTGGTCATGATGATGACCGTGTTCTTGAAGTCAACCTTGCGGCCCTGCGAATCGGTCAGGCGGCCTTCTTCCAGAATCTGCAGCAGGGAGTTGAAGATATCCGGGTGAGCCTTCTCGACCTCATCGAAGAGGACGACAGAGAAGGGACGACGACGGACCTTTTCGGTGAGCTCGCCGCCTTCGTCGTAACCGACGTAGCCGGGAGGAGCACCGAAGAGACGCGAGGAGGTGTGCTTCTCAGAGAACTCGGACATATCGAGCTGGATCAGCGCATCCTCATCACCGAAGAGGAACTCAGCCAGAGCCTTCGCAAGCTCCGTCTTACCAACACCGGTCGGACCGGCGAAGATGAAGGAACCACCGGGACGCTTCGGGTCCTTCAGGCCGCTTCGAGTACGACGGATCGACTGGGCCAGAGCCTTAACCGCGGCATCTTGACCGATGACGCGCTTGTGCAGCTCGTCTTCCATCTTGAGCAGCTTTGCGGACTCGGTCTGGGTCAGCTTGAAGACCGGAATACCCGTCGACATCGCCAAAACCTCGGCGATATCGTCCTCGCCGACCTCGGCAATCGCCTCACGCGAGCCATCACGCCAGCTGGATTCCTTCTGCTTGCGCTCTTCGGTCAGCTTCTGCTCCTCATCGCGAAGAGCAGCGGCCTTCTCGAAGTCCTGATCGTCGATCGCGGACTCCTTGTTGCGCTTGACTTCGGCAATCTTCTCGTCCAGCTCGCGCAACTCCGGCGGCGCGGTCATGCGGGAAATACGCAGGCGAGCACCGGCCTCGTCCATCAGGTCAATGGCCTTATCCGGAAGGAAACGGTCAGAGACATAGCGGTCGGCCAGCTCAGCGGCGGCCTGGATCGCAGCGTCGGTAATGATGACGCGGTGGTGGGCCTCGTAGCGATCGCGCAGGCCCTTGAGGATGCCCACGGTCTCTTCGACGCTGGGCTCGTCAACCTTCACCGGCTGGAAACGACGTTCAAGAGCCGCATCCTTTTCGATGTACTTGCGGTACTCGTCGCTGGTGGTTGCGCCGATGGTCTGCAGCTCGCCGCGCGCAAGCATGGGCTTGAGCATTTGCGAGGCGTCGATGGAGCCTTCCGCGGCACCCGCACCGACCAGGGTGTGGATCTCGTCAATGAAGAGGATGATGTCGCCGCGAGTACGAATTTCCTTGAGGATCTTCTTGAGGCGCTCTTCGAAGTCACCGCGGTAGCGCGAGCCAGCGACCAGCGCGCCCATATCGAGACTGTAGATCTGCTTGTCCTTGATGGTTTCGGGCACGTCACCGGCAACGATCGCCTGGGCAAGGCCCTCAACAACGGCGGTCTTACCAACGCCTGGCTCACCAACCAGAACCGGGTTGTTCTTCGTGCGACGCGAGAGAATCTGCATGACGCGCTGCATTTCAGTGCGGCGACCAATCACCGGATCGAGCTTGTTTTCGCGGGCAGCTTGGGTGAGGTTGCGACCAAACTGTTCGAGAATCGCCGAGTTCGTCTGACCTGAACCAGTGGAGGAAGCGCCAACACCGACGCTTTCGCGACCATCATCGCTATTGCGCTGGTAGCCGGAGAGAAGTTCGATGACGGTCTGGCGAACCTTGCCCAGATCAGCACCCAGCTTGATGAGGACCTGCGAGGCCACGCCTTCGCCTTCCTTGAGCAGACCAAGGAGAAGGTGCTCGGTACCAATGTAGTTGTGGCCGAGCTGCAGTGCCTCACGCAGGCTCAGCTCAAAAACGCGCTTGGCGCGAGGGGTGAAGGGAATGTGTCCTTCGACCGGCTTCTCGCCTTCACCGATAATGTCGATGACTGCTGCGCGAACCGCGTCTTTATTGATGTCAAGACTTTCCAAAGCCTTCGCGGCCACGCCTTCACCCTCGGTAATCAGGCCGAGCAGAAGGTGCTCGGTACCGATGTAGTTGTGATTGAGGCTGCGCGCTTCATCTTGCGCGAGGACGACGACCCGTCGGGCTCGGTCCGTAAAGCGTTCAAACATCGTTTCTCCCTCTGTTCAGATCGCGGTCTCAAGCACGCGACCTGCTTTTCACTGAGTCCCACACTACGGGGTAGCGAGGCCGTGCGCGCGTTTGTTCACCAAGGGCAGATGTGATCGGTTGACGCGAATTCCGCGAGCGCGCCTTGATGAAACAGCGCGTCTTCCCAGATGTGCATCTGGCTTATTCTCTAAACCTCAATAACCAGGGTGTAGGGGCCGTCATTCACTAGTTCCACGGACATCATTGCGCCGAAACGCCCGGTCTCGACGTGGATTCCGCGTCCGCGCAGCTCCTCAACAACAGCATCGACCAGAGGCTCGGCAACGGGTCCCGGCGCTGCCTTCGACCACGAGGGACGCCGACCTTTACGCACATCTCCGTAGAGCGTAAATTGCGAGACCACCAGGACACTGGCTTCCTCTGCGCGATCCTGAATAGACGTCTCGTCCTCAAAGATCCGCAATTCTGCGATCTTTCGTGCAAGAGTTTTTGCCTGCTCGGGGGTGTCCTCGTGAGTGACACCGACAAGGACAAGAGCTCCCGGCCCCGGGCACTCGCCGATTACCTCACCATCAACCGATACCGAGGCGCGAGTGACGCGCTGCAAAATTCCACGCATGAGCGTGCTCCTTGGCTCCTAGATGTTGTGTCCGCTGGTCCGTCCGCCAGTTCGTCCGCAGATTATTCCGCGGATAAGTCCATTACCGTCCGCCGATTGATTTTCCGCCAAGTGCGGGAACATCGGGCCTGCGCAGATCTGGATTGTGCAGTTCCGCCCCCGGACGTTCCTTCGGGGACACCGAGGACTTCCCATCGATCGGGACAATAAGTTCTTGCGCTGCTGCAACCCCATCCAAGTCCAGAACGACATCAGGTGAGAGCGCACGTGAAACCACGGCAAGAGCAATCGGCCCCATATCGGCATGGCGAGCAACCGATGTCACCACGCCCACGCGGCGTCCACCAACTTCGATGAATTGTCCCGGATTTGGGAGATCTCCCCTGGAACCATCCAATTGCAGGAAGACCAAGCGCCTTGCAGGACGCCCCAAGTTCAAGATTCGAGCAACAGCTTCTTGCCCTCGGTAGCACCCCTTATTCGTGTGAACCGCAGTTCGCAGCCAGTCCAGTTCAGCCGGCATCGATCGCGCGTCCGTCTCATGTCCCAGACGTGGGCGCCACGCAGCAATCCGCGTTGCTTCCCATGCTGCAATTCCCGCTGCCCGACGCTTCGGCGCAGCTTCATTCCATGCGCGCCAGAATTCGCGGGCTTGGTGCCTGGGGACAAGGTGGATGTGGAAGGCAAGTGATTCGCCCGGGTGCTTCCCTTGGTAATAAGCCGCTCCCCCATCGACGATTCCCGGCCAAGGATCATTCCATGTCAGCGTGACCTGATCGCACTGAGAAACTCCACTGTCTCCGATGCTTCCGAGCAACCACCAGCGCTGCGAAATCGTAATTTCAACACGAAGCGCAAAACGCATGGAGTTGAGCCAATCGGCCAATGCTTGGGCGTCAGAGGCCTCGGTGATGAGGTAGAGAGTCTGCCCATCATCGATGGCGCCGCATGCGTACTCAATATGCCCCTGGGGGTTCATAATCAGCAGTTCGCGTGATTCTCCGGGAGCGATGCCAGTCAAAACCTGGCTTGAAATTGAGGTCAGCCAAGTCAGTCGATCGGGACCTGATACTTCAACAACGGCAAGGTCGCAGCGGTCGGTAATTGCTCGACCTGCCTCTAGGGCCCACTGTTCACCAGAGGGATCGCCGTAGTGAGCAGTCACGCCAAAAGCGACATCGCCTTCAACGTCTTCGAGGGCGACCGCGCCTGGAAGAGTCGCCAGAGGAGACTTCCACTGCGTTTCGCTCTGTGTCACTTACTCGCCGTCCTTCTGCTCAGTTTCCTCAAGCTCATCAACGCGCATAAGCCGCCCAGAAAGCTCAACATGACTTTCATGGTCATTTCCCTGGCGTTCATTCGCCCAGAGCATTTCGCCCGCAACCAGGCCGTACATGCGCGAAAAACGCTCAAACTCTGCGGCTTCTGGGTCACGAATCAACAGATCGGTCTCCATCTGAATTCGCGGCCCCATTGAACGACCAACCCAGCGAGCGCTGTAACCATCACTTTGGGCACCCTGCGCGACCATTTCACGGGTTTCATACTGACCGGGTTCGGGCAGTACGCCGGAACCGGGAAGCAAGGAGACGTACAAGGTTTCCTCACGCATGAGTTCACCGACTTCAAGCGCCGCAATACCGCGAGCTGCATCCCAAATCGGATCGATACTTTCACTTGCGGTTGCAGAGTAGATTCGCGTGACGAGCTTCATCTGCTTGCCGCAGATCGTGCCTTCTGCCTCTTCATAAATCGGCTGGTCATCACCCTCGTCGATGCTGAGCATTCCCCAGCCCTTCCACGGGCCAAGCATCCACGCCAAAGGAGCGATTTCTAGGGGCAGGTTTTCTGGAATCGAGAACATGACTCCAGCCTAAGCGGCCACACCCCCATCTGCGAACTGAGTGTGGATTAAATTCCACCGATTCGGAACATGATGTACACCGGTAGCGAGGCCATAAGGAACTTCGCGCTCCCCCGCGCAATCGCACCAATCGTCGGCCGCGCCCATTCGGTATCGCCCATCAAACCATCCAGAACAATCACGACCAAGGCGACTGCAATTCCCGTGAAAATACCCAGAATTGCAACAGCGGTTGTCAGTCCCGAATAGGCCGCAAGCCCGGGTAGAACGATCGGACTAAGATCCGCGCTTTGACCCAGTTTCCACACCGCTACCGAGGCGAGCACTCCAGAAAGTAGAGCCGCACCCAGAGCCCCGAGGGATTGCGAACGGAAACCCGCTCCAATCTGATCGCCCCACACGGTACACGAAACAATCACACAGGCGATGGGGACAGCGATCCTCCAGCCCTGCGAAGATGCAAGCGTCACCCACGAGGACCCCGAAACCACGACGAGCAGCGCAGTAAGCGAGCTCATTAACGAGGCCGTCGTTGAGCGCGTCGCCCAAGAACCGTGACCGCTGGAAGAGTAATCGCGAGGTGTCGAGGCGGTGAAGACTTCCACCGCGACCACCGCAACCGTCCCCAAGCCCATAACCGCACTGGCCGCCATCAAGTCGGCGCTGATCGTCACAACCAAAGCTGCGATGCAGCCGGCGAGGCCGACGGTCACTTGGGCAGGAACCGTGACCTTCGTATTCGTCAGAGATGGCCAGCCCGCGGCAAGCAAGCACGACGCTAATGCGACGACCAATGAGCAGGCCCATGATTCCCACGGAGTAAACCACAGGATGAAAGTTGCCAGCGAAAGAGCCGCAACGGTAAGCGCTGAGGTATGAAGCCCTCGACGCAGAGCGGGGTTAATTGATTCACTCTCACTCATCGCATAGGGCACACGCGTGGTGTCCGGAGCGTGTCGAACTCCATGTCGGATGCGAATAATCCCCGTGTGAGTGCTCACATGCTCGCGCGTGGGGTCATATTCCTTGGCTTCATGCGCTGCAGTCCGATGAGACGCATCTTGCTCATGTGAGTGGCGACCCGTAGAAACCGGCTTCTCACCTGTACTTTGAGCGCTTTCCTGCGCTTGTGCTACTGCGCGTTGCCGTTGGCGCTCGCGGCGCGAGGGCAGTTTCGCAGGGGAAGGCTCAAGATGCTCCATTCCTCTATGGTCCCACATGGCTGCAATTAAGGCCTTAGCGGCACGGAATGCGTCGACCAGTGCTGTGTTCTATGCTCGGTGGTGCGTACCGAGTTGTTAAGCCCCGGGCTCCAACCTCTGCCGCTACGAGCGGCCTTCGCGCCGACAGGCGCTTTCGGCTCGGTGCGCGCTTTTTTATGCCCGAAATGCACCAACGCCGCGCCCCACACAACGGGAACGCGGCGTCGGCCTCGAAAAATCACTCGCTGAGCAGAGGGTTACTCCCCCAGCAACGGGAAACGGATAATGGTCGCCTCGCGGCCAGGGCCAACCCCAATCGAAGAAATTCGGCAGCCCACTAGCTCCTCAAGACGCAGGATGTAGGCCTGCGCGGCCTCGGGAAGCTCATCGAAACTCCGGCATCCGGTGATGTCTTCGCTCCAGCCGGGAACCATTTCGTAAACGGGGACTGCGCGGGCGAAATCAACCTGATCCGGTGGCATTTCATCGACGACAATGCCGTCAAGTTCATATCCCACACACACGGGAATTTCCTTGTAACCCGTGAGGACATCCAGCTTGGTCAGGCACAGGTCGGTCAAGCCATTCACGCGTGCCGCATAGCGCACGACAACGGCATCGAACCAGCCGGTACGGCGCGGGCGGCCGGTGGTCACCCCAAACTCACCACCGCGCGCGCGCAGATCCTCGCCGACTTCATCATCAAGTTCGGTCGGGAAGGGCCCCTCGCCCACTCGAGTCGTGTAGGCCTTCGCCACGCCAACGACGCAATCGATGCGAGTCGGGCCAACACCCGCACCCGCGAGCGCACCACCGGCGGTCGGGTTGGAGGAGGTGACGAAGGGGTAGGTTCCGTGGTCGATATCGAGCATGGTCGCCTGACCGCCTTCGAAAAGAACGGTTTCGCCGCGGTCGAGAGCGTCATTCACGACCAAGGACACATCGCACATCATCGGTTCGATGCGCTCTGCGAAAGACAGAAGGTGATCGGTCACTTCGGCGGCGTCCAAGGTGGGCAAGCCCACGGCCTCGAAAATCGTGTTCTTGGGAGCCAGTGCGGCTTCGACCTTGGCGCGAAGGGCCTCGGGGTGGAAAAGATCCTGGATACGGATGCCAATGCGGTTCATCTTATCGGCATAGGTCGGTCCAATACCGCGACCTGTCGTGCCGATCTGGTTGTTGCCGCGAGCACGCTCATTCGCCTGATCCATCAGGCGGTTATACGCGGGAATGATGTGTGCATTCGCTGAAATAAGCAGCCGTGAGCAGTCCACGCCGCGGCCTGAGATTTCGGCAAGTTCCTCGAAAAGAACATCGAGGTCGACGACGACGCCATTGCCAATGATCGGGGTGACACCCTCGGAGAGAATTCCCGCGGGAAGTAGGTGAAGCGCATACTTTTCACCGTCGATAACAACCGTGTGACCTGCATTGTTACCGCCGTTGAACTTAACGACGTAATCGGTGTGTTGTCCCAGCTGGTCGGTAGCTTTTCCCTTGCCTTCGTCGCCCCATTGGGCGCCGAGAACGATGACGGCGGGCATGTTTTCTCCGTTTTTCAATGCATTGCGGGTATGAAGTTGTTGCGTGCGCAGGGCGCAACGGATTCAAGTTTAGCCGAGGATCGCACGAGGCGAGAGGGACCTTCCGGGCGAGGCCGCTGAGTAGCGATCGCGGTGCGTCCGTGCTTTCCTCAGTCCTTCCTCAGGCCGCAGCTGGGCTCTGGAGTAGCAGACCGACAACCCACAATGTCGCGGCGCTCAGAGCGGCAATCAATTCAATCGCAATGGTCCAACCAAAAGCCTTGAGCGCAACAATCGTGGCCTTCCATGCCTTCTGGGTGTCCTGGTTACGCAGGTATTCCACAATGAAGATGGCAGCGATCATGCCCAGAATCAGCCCCAGAGGCAGGCCGATAAACCAACCGACAAAACCGCCGATTCCTCCCCATACCAAGGTGGATTGGGGAATTCCTGCTTTAGTCATTCCTCGGGCGGGGATGATGTATTTCAGGATTGTTCCCAGAATCAAGATGGCAGCGGAAATAGCAAAAATGATCCACGCGCTGCGTGTCCCGGTCATCCATGCCCACACCAAAATCGCACCGCCGACGAAGGGTGAAGACGGCCAAACTTGGACAACGGCACCGATCACACCAAAGAGGATGACGGCTGCGATGATCAAGACTGCTGTGAGACTCATGAATGGATCATAGCGTTTTTGAATTGAGAATTTTTCACGGCATTATTGACGTAGCGCCCCCAGCGAAGGAGTGAAGGATGGGTTTCATTAAACGCCGAGATCCCAATAAACATCCCGGTTTTCTCACAACCTCGGTCGCTCGCTATTCAGCGATGTACCCGGTCAATGAATCACCCGAGCACGCTGTGGGACGCTGCCTTGACTTTTGGAATCGTTTCGGCGCACGCGGCGAAACTCCCGGCTATAGGGAAGAGCTTGCCCTTCACGGATGGACGGGTACCGAGATCGTTATCGGCTCGGACCTCAAAGAGTGGCTGTGGTCGGGAATTTCTGATGATTGGGTGAACATCGCACCGCGTTTATTCCCGCAAAAGCTCAAGCGTTCGATGCTCGGGAGGAACCGGATCCTGGTTGCCGCGCGCCGCGCATCCGCAGAGGGCGAGTTCTTTACCGAGCTTTTCTGCACCCCAAGCGACATCATCGCGAATAATGACTCGATTCTGAACGATGTCTTATACGTGACACTGCACCAGTTCGAAGAGGAATACCAAAGCACTGGTCTCTTGCGCGGGGGTGCAACGTATTTCTACGCTGACGACCTGCCGAAAGACCATTTCTTAGAGACGCAAAACATCTACTGCATCCACAGGGATGTCAAGCGCCGACGCAAAGGCAAGATTTAAGGAAATGCCCCCTGCACAGGCAGGGGGCATTATTCGCAATGAGCGCTACTTTCGCTACTTTTCTGCGCGCGCACGGCGAAGTGAATCGACCTCGTACAGGGCAATTCCCGTTGCAACTGCTGCATTCAGCGATTCAACAGAGGACGCAATCGGAATTGAAACGATTTGATCGCAGGTCTGGCGAACGAGGCGAGAAAGACCATTGCCTTCAGCACCCGTGACGACGACCAGCGGTCCATCCGCCAGCTTCAGGTCGCGCAGTTCAGTGTCGCCACCACCATCGAGGCCAACGACGAAGAACCCGGCCTTCTTGCAGTCCTCGAGGGCACGAACAAGATTGGTAGCACGCGCAACGGGCACGCGAGCAGCAGCACCGGCCGAAACCTTCCACGCAGTAGTATTTACACCCGCACTGCGACGCTCTGGGATGATCACGCCGTCAGCACCGAAGGCGCCGGAACTACGCAAGACAGCACCCAAGTTATGCGGGTCGGTGACCTGATCCAGTGCTACCAAAAGCGGAATACCCAGCTGCTGCAAAGAATCTGCAATGAGGTCCTCAACATCACGGTATTCGTAACCGCGCACTTCGATGGCAACGCCCTGGTGCACTGCGCCATCGGTGGCAACATCGAGGTCGCGGCGCGTCACTTCGTAGACGGGTGCACCCAGTCCCGAGGCCAGGCGGACAACTTCCTCAACGCGATCGTCTTTAACGTTATCAAGGACGAAGACACGTTCGATGGGCACTCCCGCACGCGCGGCCTCGGCAACGGGATTACGACCGGCGATGAGTTCATGCCCCTCGGCGATCTTGATGGAGGATTTCGCGCGAGCGCGTGCGATTGCGGCTTCCTGGGCCTCGCGAGCTTCACGCGCTTTCTTACGCTTGAACGCGGGATGGTAGGTGCGGTCTTCGGCCTTGGGGGTTGGACCCTTACCTTCGAGGCGACGGCGCGAGTGACCACCGGTGCCGACCTTCGGGCCCTTCTTCGAGCCAGGCTTCCTTACGGCGCCGCGACGTCCATCATTTCCAGCCATCGTGTCTCCTTGTTTCTTCGTGAACTGACACAAGCATACGGTGTCAGGTACGCATCGGGGCGGCTAGGGCGCGCGCTAATCGGTTTCGCACCCGCATGCTAGTCGCCTCCGCGAACCGGCCGAATTATCCAAGGCTCCAGGTTGCTCCGTCTTTTCCATCGGCAACCTGAACACCGGCTTCGGCCAGTCGATCACGGATTTGATCGGCAGTAGCCCAATCCTTGTCAGCACGCGCCTGAGCACGCTGCTCAAGCAATGCCCCAACAAGCACGTCAAGCGCATGCTTTTGCGGGTCCTCAGCCGCTTCTCCCGAGGCCGATACCCCCGCCCCAGCATTTGCCCACTGGGGTGATGCCGGATCCAGGCCGAGAACATCAAGCATGGAGCGGACCAGGATCTGCTGGCGCTTAATCGCTTGAGTATCTCCTTCAGCCAAGGCAATATTGCCCAGTTTGAGCTGCTCATGAACCGCCGCCAATGCACCGGCAACATTGAGATCATCGTCCATGGCATTGGTGAAGGCTTCGGGGAGCTCAGCCGGAGTCAGCTCAAGTTCTTCCGGGCTTGCTGCACCAACGGCCTCGATTGATCGGGTAACGAAAGCTGAGAACTTCTCCCAAGCAGCGTTTGCATCTGGAAGAGTGTCGGGCCCCCACTCGATGGCACTGCGGTAGTGAACGGTTGAAAGCGCCCAACGCACTGCGGCCGCGGGGAAATCCTGTGTCAGAGTCTCAATTGAAAGGACATTTCCCAAAGACTTCGACATCTTTTCGCCCTTGGTGGTCACCCAGGCGTTATGGACCCACAACTGCGCAAAATCCCATCCCGCAGCGTGCGATTGCGCCTGTTCATTTTCGTGGTGAGGGAAGCGCAAATCGATGCCACCACCGTGAATATCAAAGGTTTCACCCAAGTAGCGGTAGGACATCGCAGAGCATTCGAGGTGCCAACCTGGACGTCCCCGCCCCCAGGGCGAATCCCACGAGGCGGTTACGGGTTCCTCTGGCTTCGCAGCTTTCCACAAGGCAAAGTCACGCGGGTCCTTCTTCCCGGCCTCGGTCGCGGAATCAATCTGCGATTCGTCTTCGGTTGTGCGCATGTCTTCAAGGCGCTGGTGAGTCAGCGAGCCATAGTCCTTTTGCGAGGCCACCGAGAAGTAGACGTTTCCTGCGCCGTCGCTGTATGCGTGGCCACGATCCACCAAACGCTGGATCAGAGCAATCTGCTCTGGGATATGCCCGGTCGCACGCGGTTCATAGGTGGGGTCAAGCACACCGAGCTTGTGATAGGCCTCAGTAAATTCGCGCTCATAGCGCTGTGCCCATGCCCACCAGGGAACACCGGCTTCTGTTGACTTACGAAGGATCTTGTCATCAATATCCGTGACATTACGGATGTAGGTCACCTCAAGACCGCTGCGCTTAAGCCAGCGAATCAAGGAATCGAAAGCGACCGCAGAACGCAAATGCCCAACGTGGGGAGAACCCTGAACGGTTGCACCACACAGGTAAATTCCCACATGTCCGGGCACCACTGGATTCAGTGGCTGCAAGCGTGCGGTTTTCGAATCGTACAGGTGAAGGCTCATACCTTCATGGTAAAGGGTGCCACCTTCATTTGGAGACCGGTTCGGCTTCCGGGACCGTGTAACGAAGAAATTAGCGCTCTTGCTTGACCTTGCTCCGAATAAGCTCTTTCAAGGCATCAACGTCGCGAGGCAACTCAACAACCCTCTGCTCGTGCCCTTCAATATCCGCAAAACGGGGCGGTACCGGTGGGACGAAACCAACGGCCTCGGCAATGGTTTCTTCGAACTTCACGGGAAGCGCAGTCTCCATCACCGCGACGGGACCATCAAGTTTGCCGCGCAATTGGCGAGCAACCTGCACCCCATCGGCAGTGTGCGGATCCAAGAGGTAGTGCGATTCCTCCCAGGTGCGCCGAATTTGGGCCAGCCGATCTGCGTGAGTGGACGAGGCCGCGTAGAAGCCGAAGTTCTGCTGAAGTTTTGCAAATTCTTCGGTTCCAGAAAGGTCGAAATAACCCTGAGTGGCAACCTGGTTGAAAAGATCGCGCGTGCGGGCTGCGTCCCGCCCAAGGAGATCAAAAATAAAGCGTTCGAAGTTCGAGGCCTTCGAAATATCCATCGAAGGCGAGGAGGTCGCAAGAGTATCTTCACTGCTTCGAACCCGGTAGACGCCCGTTCGGAAGAACTCCTCAAGAACGTTGTTTTCGTTTGTCGCAACAACCAGAGACTCAAGGGGAAGCCCCATCTGACGGGCAATATGGGCGGCGCAGATATTGCCGAAATTACCACTGGGGACGACGACATTGAGGCGCAGGTCAGCCTTGCCTGTCTGAAGGCGAATGCGCAGCCAGGATGCAATGTAATACACAACCTGCGCAAGCAAACGGGCCCAGTTAATGGAGTTAACCGCACCGATATGCCACTGCTGTTTGAAGTCGGCATCGATGTTGACGGCTTTAACAAGATCTTGACAGTCATCAAAAACGCCGTCGACTGCAACATTGACGATGTTGTCGTCAAGGAGGGAGAACATCTGTGCGCGCTGGAAAGGCGTCATGCGCCCGGCGGGGGTAAGCATAACGACGCTGAGGCCCAAGCGTCCTCGGAGCGCATATTCTGCGGCGCTTCCGGTATCACCCGAGGTTGCGCCAACGATGGTCAACCAATCACCGTGTCGGCCCAGCTCATATTCGAATAGCTCACCAAGAAGCTGCATTGCCATGTCTTTAAATGCGGCCGTAGGGCCATTAGAAAGATGGGCAAGCCAGAGGTTTTCTTCTGCGCTTACACAGGTAACCGGCACAATTTCGGGGTCCGAAAATACGGGGGTGCGATAGGCGCGAGCGCAGATTCCATCGAGATCCTCGCGCGGAATGTCATCAATGAAGAGCGACAGTACCTCAGCAGCAAGCGCGGCGTAACCGTGCTGAGTAAGCACATCCTGCCAACGATTCAGCTGCTCAGCGCTGAGCTGAGGGTATGTTTCGGGCAGGTAGAGCCCGCCGTCCGGCGCAAGACCTGCGAGCAAAATATCGCAGAAGGAGGCGGAAGCGGCCTGAGGATCTCTGGTCGAAATGTAACGCACGATCTCACCCTACCGTGAGCAGATGACTAGAGAAGGATGAATCGTTTCATCTGAGACGCTTTGGGGCTGGAGCCAGAAAGTGGACGCAAATGCCCGCCGTGCGATTTAGGCTACTTGCATGAGTGAAATGTCTTCGCTTCCTTTCCCCTACCGGGTTGGGCAAGCAATTGATGTCCATGCATTTGCAGATCCGCAGTCAGATTACGGAGAGAAAACGCTGTGGCTTGCATGCCTTGAATGGCCGGGAGAAATCCCTCTTGAAGGGCATTCGGATGGTGACGCTGCCGCTCATGCCACCTGCGACGCGCTTTTGGCCGCCGCGGGACTGGGAGATCTGGGAACAAACTTCGGAACCGATCGCCCTGAATGGGCAGGCGCCTCAGGGAAGGCATTTCTTGAAGAAGTCCGCCGAATGCTGGCAGATGCCGGCTGGTCCATTGGGAACGTCACCGTTCAAGTCATTGCAAAGCGTCCGCGCATGATGAAACGCCTCGAAGAAGCCTCGCAGGCGATGAGCCAGATTCTTGGGGCCCCCGTCTCTGTTTCAGCAACAACAACTGACGGCCTCGGCTTCACTGGTAGGGGTGAAGGTATCGCTGCAAGCGCTACGACTCTGATCTATCGCAAGTAACAGCGCTACTTCAGAGAATCCAGCTTTGCCTTTGCCGGGTGAACGAAGAGTGTCATCACCAATCCCAAGGCAAGGATCAAGATGATGCCAAGGATTCCCCAGTAGGTGTAGTCCGCACCGGCAGGTGTCCAATTGCGACCAAATGCCAAGAAGATGCCGTACATCGCTGGCGCAAGGAAGGACACCGCACGACCGGTGGTCGCATACAGCCCGAAGACCTCACCTTCACGCCCCTCGGGGATCATGCGTCCAAGGAAAGATCGCGAAGCAGACTGAGTCGGGCCGACGAAAACACAGAGAGCCAGACCGAAAGTCCAGAAAATAATCTTTCCGCCATTGTGCAAGAAGAAGACGCTCATGCCTGCAATCACCATGCAGCTTAGCGAGATCACAATAAGACGCTTCGGTCCGATGATGTCATCCAAGGCACCCATGGCGATCGTTGCGATTCCTGCGACAACATTGGCCGCAATCGCAAAGATAATCACCTCGCCCGATGAGAAGCCAAAGGCCGTTCCTGCAAGGATCGCACCGAAGGTAAATACACCCGCAAGACCATCCCTAAACACTGCAGAGGCAGCAAGGAAGAACAGAGTGTGCGGCGATTCCTTCGCCAGGGACTTCACCGTGCTCCAGAGCTTTCGGTAAGAATCCCACAGAGTTTCGTGCTCACCGTGGTGCTCGTCAATATGCCGAGGCTTGACGGGGTGAAGCATCAAAGGCAGCGCAGACAGCAGCATCCACGCTGCAGCAATCACCATTGAGACGCGAATGTGCAATCCATTCGCGTGGGTAATGCCAAACCATCCGACCTCGGGGCTGATCAGTCCAACGTAGAGAATCAGCAGCAAAACAATGCCGCCGACGTAACCCGATCCCCATCCCAGGCCGGAAATACGGCCCATGTTTTCTTTGGTCGAGAGGTGGTTGAGCATCGCGTTGTAATTAACCGATGCGAATTCGAAGAAAATATTGCCGATGCCCAAAAGCGCAATGCCAAGGAAGAGGCCTCCGCGCGGGCCCAAAGGTCCTGCCGGAGCGACAAAGAACATCAGTGCCAGACAAATAACGACCAAGATCGTGAACACCGTCAGGGCAAGACCGCCTTTTCCGCGGCGATCTGCGCGTTGGCCAGTGATGGGTGCGAGAAGCGCAATGATGATGCCTGCAGCAAAAAGACCCCACGAGAGGTAATCACTAGCGGTTCCCTTATCGGTGAAAGTCCCATCGCTGGTCAGGTAGACCGAGAAGACGAAAGTCGTTGCAACAGCATTGAACGCTGCCGAACCCCAGTCCCACAAAGCCCATTCAATGACCGGCTTCGTCAGAATCGATGTTTTCTTCTTCTCCGAAGGTGCCATCGATTGGGGGGTCGTCGATTCACTCATGTTCACTCCTTATATGCCTACCACCGTAGGCCTACCAGTGAAACTATCACGGAGAAGCAACGAAAAAGAAAAATTACAAGTAAGGGTCGTCACGCCTGCGCGTCTTGCGCGAGGATTGCGCGCGCAAAAACCAGATCGATTGGCGTCGTAATCTTCAATGCGCGACCTTCACCGGCAATAATACGAACGGGAATCCCCGCCTGCTGAGCAAGGCCGGCATCGTCAGTAAGCGCTGTGGCTTCGCTATTCGCCGAGGCCGCGGCACGCCGATGCAGCTCGCGGATTACTTTCCAGGGGAAGCCCTGCGGGGTCTGAACTGCGACCAAACCAGCTCGGTCAACCGTCGCCTCAACATAGCGCGCGCCCTGCGTTTGCCCTGCCGAGGCCTCGGGAACCTCCCGGAAGCTCTTCAGCGTATCCGCTACCGCAAGGCCAGGGATCACCGCCTGCTCACCCGCGCGAAGAGCATCAATCACGCGAGAAACCAGCTGAGGGGAGACCAAAGGGCGGGCCGCGTCATGAATTAAGACGGGGCTGTCATCACTCAAAGCGTCCGTTGTCTGGGCGAGCGCCTCGAGTCCAGCTGCGACGGAAGCCTGCCTGGACAGGGGGGAACCAGGAACAACTCGTACGAAATCGCGAAATTCAGCAGTATCAAGAAGTGCCTGGAACTCATCAAAGTGATCTGGAGGCGCTGTCACAACAGCACAATCAACGCTACCGGAATGAAGGTTCCTAAGCGCGTGTTCAACCAAAGGCATTCCGCCGAGGTCAACCAAAGCTTTCGGGCGATCTGAGCCCAAGCGCGTACCCGATCCGGCCGCAGTAATAACCGCGAAAACCTGGGCCGGGGATGTTGAGGTCACTCTTGTTCCGCGTCTTCTTCCGGGAGGTCATCTGCGATTGCGAGGGACTCATCGTAGCCCTCAGCCAAGACCTCGTCGAGGCGCGCAGCCGCAGCGGTCTTATCGATATCGCGAGCAAGTGCAAGTTCAGAGCTGAGAATCTGGCGCGCCTTTGTCAGCATGCGCTTCTCACCGGTCGAAAGCTTCTTCTGATCGTCACGGCGAGTAAGATCTCGAACAACCTCAGCAACCTTGACGATATCACCTGTCGCAATCTTCTCTTGGTTGGCTTTGAAACGACGCGACCAGTTCGTGGGCTCTTCAATGTAGGGGGCTCGCAGAACCGAAAGCACCGTCTCCAAACCGTCTTCGTCAACAACGTCGCGCACGCCGACAAGATCAACGTTTTCAGCGGGTACCTGAATGGTGAGGTCACCCTGGCTTACGCGCAGAGTCAAGTACGTCTTCTCTTCGCCGCGAATAACGCGGGTGGAAATTTCCTCAATCTTCGCGGCGCCGTGGTGAGGATAAACAACGGTCTGACCGATCTCAAATGACATAGAAGAAACTCCTGCGCTTCAGCTGAACTGCGGTCTATATTCTATCAGTTCACGCACTTTCTGCGCCTTTGAATGGTGAACAGCTGTGCAAAGCCGCGCGTAACACAAACGCGGCGGTCCCGGAATTCGGAACCGCCGCGTCTATTGCAGAAATTACTTACCCTGGTTGGCGACCGCTGCGATCTTCGCCTCGGCCTCGGGGTCCAGGTAGGTGCCGCCCTTCTTGACGGGCTTGAGGGTTTCCTCGTCGAGCTCGTACACCAGCGGAATGCCGGTGGGGATGTTGACGCCGGCGATATCCTCGTCGGAGATCTCATCCAGGTGCTTGACGATTGCGCGCAGAGAGTTGCCGTGCGCAGCGATCATGACGGTCTTGCCGGTCTTGATCGCGGGAACGATGGTCTCATCCCAGTAAGGGAGCAGACGCGCGATGACGTCCTTGAGGCACTCGCTCATGGGAACGGGCTCACCGGCATAGCGGGGATCCTGATCCTGCGAGAACTCGGAACCTGCTTCGATTGCGGGCGGAGCCACATCGAAGGAACGGCGCCACAGCATGAACTGCTCTTCGCCGTACTCGTCGCGGATTTCCTTCTTGTTCTTGCCCTGGAGCGCACCGTAGTGACGCTCGTTGAGGCGCCAGTTGCGCTCAACGGGGATCCAGTGGCGATCGGCGGCGTCGAGAGCCAGGTTCGCGGTCATGATGGCGCGACGCAGCATCGACGTGAACAGGAGGTCCGGGAGAACGCCGGATTCCTTGAGGAGCTCACCACCGTGGGTAGCCTCCGCGCGGCCCTTGTCCGACAGCGGAACATCCACCCAACCGGTGAAGAGGTTCTTTGCATTCCATTCGCTCTCGCCGTGGCGGAGCAGCACCAGTTTGTAGGTCATGCACATATTCTTTCATTCTTTTCGCATATGTGTCACGGGACCTGCGTCACGCGTGTGGCTTTATTCCCCTGTTTCTCGGATCAGTGACCATCTCACACTTCAGGAACTTGCCGATTGGCTTCGGCGAAACCGCAACCAGATCAACTTCGATCAGTGACTCAGGAGGGGCCACCCAGCAAGCGTCCAGCATGATCCTTTTAAACTTTGCGCATGAGTGACACAACATCAAAGCGCCACTTTTTCCGTACGGCGACCGCATTGTCCACCTTGGCCGCACTTATTTCACTGAGTGCATGCTCTCAGAGCGCGCCTTCCGCATCGACCTCCTCGACGAGCGAGGCAACCCCCGAGGCAACGGCTTCAGCCACCTCCGCGGTTCCCTCTGTCGCAGGCTACAAACCCGGCGAAATTCCGCCGGTTCCGCTCTTCAAAGTTCCACCAATCGGCGTATTCGCCTCAAATGCTGACAAGGCTGTCATTGACGCGACCTCAAAGATTTCCTCCGTTCCCGGCGTAACCGTTGCCCCCGCAGTGTGTGACGGTTCCGGCTTGGTGACCAACGGCGGAAACACCGTCCTTGGCGGCGATGGATCAGGTGTCTCCAGTAACGGCGACAAGCAGGTTGTCAACGGTGGTGACGGATCCGGCGTTATTAACGAAGGCCCTGTGAGCATCGTTGTCGATGGCACAGGCGGCGGCGTCTACAGCGATTCATCCAACGGGCTGAACATCACGATCAGCGCAGATGGCTCCGGTACCTACACCTCAAGCACCCTAAACATCACGATCAGTCCTGACGGTTCCGGCACCTACAACAACTCCGAGACCGGCGAAACCATCGTTGTTGGCCCCGACGGTTCCGGTAACTACAGCAATACCAAGACTTCGGTGAACTACAACCTTGATGGCAAGGGCGGCGGCGTCTACAACGGCCCGAACTTGAACATCATCAACAACGGCGATGGCACCGCGATGGTGAATGGCCAGCAGGTGAAGGCTGACAAGGCCCCGATCGTTGGCAAGGTTGGCAAGTTCCCCAAGGTCGATAGCCTCAAGCCCGTCGAGAGCTGCGGCACGACCATCACCCTGGAGGACGGCGTTCTCTTCGACTTCGGCAAGTCCGATATTCGTCCCGAGGCAGCAGCAACCCTGAAGAAGCTTGCTGAGGTTCTCACGAATGCGAAGGTTCCGGCTGCACACGTGTACGGCCACACCGATTCGATTGGTGACGATGCTTCCAACCAGACGCTGTCTGAGGAGCGCGCTACCGCAGTCGTCAACGAACTGAAGAAGGACGGCGTCACTACAACCTTGGATTCTCAGGGCTTCGGCGAAAGCAAGCCGGTTGCACCCAACACGAACTCCGATGGTTCAGATAACCCGGCCGGCCGCCAGGCAAACCGCCGCGTGGAGATCTTCATTCCCGCATTCTGACAGTAAGTGGCTGGGGCACACCTTTTCCGTGCGCTCCAGCCACTTCACTTTCCTTCCACAAGAAAGAGTGATCAATGACCCGCACGACTTCATCACGCACTGACGAGCCTGGTCATCGACGGATCAAACAACTCTGTCAACCTGGAATCCGCAAAGAAGATTACTTTTACGGGTTCCCAGAACGTCGTACACTACACCTCAGGTGACCCCGACATCAGCGATTCCGGTACGGGTAATTCCGTCTCAGAAGACTGATAGGGCACTGAATTTCTTGCAGCAAGGAAGCTGGGGTACATCGCTACCCCAGCTTCCTTGCGCTTAGTCTCGACTGTTTAATTTCGACTTAGCCCCCCCGAACCAGTCGATTCCCCCCGACATCAACTTCTCCCCCACAGCCAGTGACCAACCAGATGGAAGGTACACATGTCTACTCACCAGCCCACTACCGAGGCCTCGATCAACCCCGAAACTAGACGCGGAACTCACCCCGCGGATCAGGGCGACGCGGGCTACGATAAGGCCCTCAAAAACCGCCACCTGCAGATGATTGCAATCGGTGGATCGATTGGTACCGGCCTCTTCCTCGGTGCAGGCGGACGCCTTGCGCAGGGAGGTCCGCTTCTTGCTCTCGCCTACGCGGTTTGCGGAGTTTTCGCCTTCCTCATGGTCCGAGCACTCGGTGAGCTCGCAATCCGCCGCCCCTCCTCGGGAGCCTTCGTCTCTTACGCACGTGAATTTCTTGGCAGGCGCGGCGCCTTCATCACCGGCTGGTTCTTCTTCCTTGACTGGGCAGTGACGGTGATGGCTGATATTACGGCGGTCGGCGTCTACATGCACTACTGGAATCTCTTCGCATGGATCCCGCGTTGGGTGATCGCTCTGATCGCTCTGATCCTCGTTTTCTGCCTGAACATGCTGTCGGTAAAAGCCTTCGGCGAAGCCGAATTCTGGTTTGCCCTCATCAAAGTTGCAACGATTTTGATCTTTATGGCGCTTGCCATTTGGGCGATCCTCACCCAGGCCCAGATGGGCGACCACACCGCTGGCGTCCACAACATCGCTGAAAATGGCGGCCTACTCCCGCAGGGCATCGCACCGATCTTCGCATTGACTTTGGGCGTTGTCTTCGCTTTTGGTGGCACGGAAATGGTGGGCGTTGCTGCCGGCGAAGCGAAAGACGCACAGAAGGTACTTCCCAAGGCAATCAACTCGATGGCCCTTCGAATTTTCTTCTTCTACGTCGGCACGGTCACTCTTATGGCCTTAGCCCTGCCCTACACCGTTTATTCCTCCGACGAGTCTCCCTTCACCACCTTCTTCTCTGCGCTCGGAATTCCTCACGCCGGCGACATCGTCCAAGTTGTCGTTCTGACCGCAGCACTCTCCTCGCTCAACGCAGGCCTCTACGCGACGGGCCGAACCCTGCGCTCAATGGCCGTTTCAGGCGAAGCCCCCAGCTTCGCCTCGAGACTTAATAAGCACCACGTCCCCTACGGCGGAATTATCATTACCGCCTCACTGGGACTGCTGGGAGTACTGCTCAACGCATTCCTCCCCGATGATGCTTTCGAGATCGTCATGAGTCTTGCCGGGATCGGCATCGCGGGAACCTGGGCGATGATCCTCATTACCCACCTGGCATTCCTCAAGCGCGTGCGGGCCGGCGAAGAGGAACGTCCCTCATACCGCATGCCGGGCGCACCTTTCACGAACTACATCTCGCTGGCTTTCTTTGCGATTGTCGTTGCTTCAAATGTCACCAGCACCAATGGCCGTTGGACCCTCGCGCTCTTCGGAGTAGTGGTCGTGGCGATGGTTTGTGGTTGGTATGCAATTCGGGGTAAATTTTCTTCAAATGACGAGGCCCCGCGCCAGTTAGGCGAATAACCACCCCTCTGCTCTCGTTTCTTTTTCGCTATCCAATGATGGAAGAGGACGCACTATGAGGATTCATGTGACGTATGCAGGTGGAACAATCGGGATGGTTGATTCTCCTGACGGTTTACGACCAGGCGCCGATATGGCGTCATGGCTCAACACGCAGTTCGACGGGATCGAGCTTACGGGACATGTGTCAATGTCTCAGCTATCGCCGCTGGTCGACTCTTCGGAAACGACACCGATCCACTGGCAGATGATCATCGACGATATTCGCGCTCACGGCGATGAAGCTGATGCTTTCTTGGTTCTCCATGGGACCGACACCATGGCCTATAGCGCTGCGGCACTGTCATACGCGCTGGCTGATTTCACGAAACCCATTGTTTTAACGGGTTCTCAGTATCCACTGGGCGTTGTCGGAACCGACGCCTCCGCGAATGTGACGGGCGCTTTGCGCGCCGCCGGAAGTTCTCAGGTGAGCGGCGTGACTTTGTTCTTTGGTCATATGTTGCTGGCAGGAAATCGTTCAACGAAGACCTCATCGTGGGCCTTCGCGGGCTTCGACTCACCTTCAACATTGCCGATCGCACGTACAGGCGCCCCTTGGCGCTGGTATCACAGTGTCGAGGCGGGTGAGGGCTGGGCTAATCCGACTCCTTACGCCCGCCACGATGTTGCCGTTGTGGACATTGTTCCAGGCCTGAGCGCCGCGCGTTTACGTTCCATGTTCACTCCCCTGCCCGAGGCGGTTATCATCCGCGCATACGGCGTGGGAAATATTCCGGCTTCAGACCCGGGTTTTGTCGATGTGTTGCAGGAACTGCGCGAGGCCGAGGTTCCGTTGATCGTTGCCTCGCAGTGCCACCAGGCCGAGGTTGTCTTGGGCCATTACGAGGCCGGGAGCACTCTGGCGCGCTTGGGCGCGATTAGCGCGCACGACATGACGCTTGAGGCCTTGTATGCGAAGACAATCTTTTTACTCTCGCAGGGTTTGCAGGGTGAAGAGTTCGCACAGTGGATGGATCGATCTATTGCTGGCGAAGTAAGCCTTCCAGGCATTGCGTAGCTGACCTGCGGTTTTAGCTATTTCAGTGCATACAAGGTCAATCTAAACCGGTACAGGTCACGAAAACTGACCACTCGATACAAAACGTATTGAATACGAATATAAATGCGGGGTATTCCGACAAGAAATACCCCGCAAAATATCGATGGAATTCTGAAGAAAGATCAGCGATTTTCCTTCTCAAACTGTTCGATAATGGCAGAAGGAATCCGACCGCGATCGCTCAGTTCGATTCCTTTTTCTCGAGCCCAACGACGCACGCGAACACTCTTCGCTTCTGCATCTCCACACGGCGTACTGCGACGACTATTGAGACGCCCACCTACCCTACGAGCTGCGGAAATCCACGGTTCGATGTCGCGCTCAAATTGCTCTGCATTCTGGTCGGAAAGATCAATTTCATACGATACACCTTTGAATGCGAATGAAATTGCCTGCTTGGCAACCGAACCATCACGGTCATCAACTAATACAACGACTTTCTTCTGCACAGTTTTCACCCTTCGAAAACACGTCAATCACAGAGAAGAATTCTTTTTCTGCGATCGAGTAATGCACTTATCGAAGCCACGCTATCACATTTTCGATATTAACTATTAATTTTCTATACCCCCAAAATTGCCTGTCTCATTTTCGATTCAAGCGTTGTATGGCCTGATCAAAACCTATAAACTGTCCTTTCGTTAGAGAACCTCAAGGATGAAGGCTAAAACGGAGAAGGGACATGAACCAAGCAAAGCGGGCTCGCGAGATCGAACAGTTTTTCATTACTATCACTAGGGCTTCTGCGGCTCTAGAGGCAACGCTCAAGCGCGAGTTCGGACTTTCACTCGGTGAATATCGCGTCCTCGATGAGGTCGCTTCAGCCGGTAAAATTGGAATCCGCATGGGAGAACTTGCCCAGTCGGTCATTTTTAGCCCTTCGCGTTTGACGCACACCTATCGCCGTCTTGCAGATCGCGATCTCATTGTTCGCACCGCCTACGAATTTGATCGTCGCGGTGGCACAATCACCATCACCGATGCAGGCAAGAAACTTGTCACTTCCGCCCAACAGGCTGAGCGAGCACTTCTGCGCGACATTATCAGTGACGACATCTCCGATGAAGACCTCAACGTATTGATCCGCGTGGGTTCAGACGTTAATACACGCTTGGATGAAGTCGAGAAGCGCTAGTACTCTCAACTAGTGTGAGCACACCCGGTATACCAATCTCTCGGCTGTCGCCCCGCATTCGCATGGGGCTAGCGGTACTTATGACCGCGATAACGGCAGGGCTAGTTGGTGCCGGGTGTTCACATCTTCTCCACCTGATCGAGGGCCTTGTCTTTGGCGACGCAAGCGGCACCCTTCTTCACGCAATTTCCTCAGTCCCTTGGTGGCACAGGGTTTGCGCGTTGGGAGGAGCAGGCCTTATCGGAGGAATTTCCTGGTATCTCTATGCGCGCGCCGGGGGTAAACCCGTCTCACTACCCAAGGCGGTTAATGGTCAGAAGATGCCAATTCTCCTGACTTTCTGGCACTCAATTAACCAGATCGTCATTGTCGGAATGGGCGCTTCCATCGGCCGTGAAGTCGCACCTCGCGAGATCAGTGCCTCTCTGGGTGGGAAGATCGCCGATTTTCTTTATCTTCCACCTGAGCAGCGGCGCATTATTGTTGGCTGCGCGGCCGGTGCAGGTCTTGCCGCAGTCTATTCGCTCCCTTTATCAGGAGCAGTTTTTGCACTTGAGATTCTTCTGATCGAGGTCACGGCAAGCGCGGTTTGGCCCGCACTGATTATCAGTGGCGGAGCGGTCCTGGTCGCACATGGGTGGGTCCGAAGCGATCCTTTCTACACGCTTCCCGAAGCCGGCCAGCTCCTACCGACCGCATCGCTGACACTGTGGGCCGTTATCATCGGGCCTCTCCTTGGAATCATCGGAGTCCTCTTCAAGAGCGCTGTTTCAGCATGCTCTGCTGCTCGCCCTACTGGCTGGCGTCTACTTGCCTGGATGATTCCGATCTTCACCCTCATCGGAGTGATCACTGTCTGGGTTCCATCAATCGCCGGAAACGGACAATCGACCGCTCAGCTTGCTTTTGATGGAGCTGTTTTGGGACAGGGAGGCCGCGCGGCAGCGGGAATCGGAGTCGCGTTACTTGCTTCTCTTGCGATCGATGGATTCACCAAACTTATTGGCACACTTGCCACTATCCGCTCGGGTGCATGGGGTGGAACTCTTACCCCCGGTCTTGCACTAGGCGCATCGAGCGGTGCGATTCTGGGGATTCTCTGGTCCTACATCTACCCCGGCGACACAACTGCAATTGTCTGTTTCGCCTTCATCGGCGCCGTGGTCGTCCTTGGAACGTCGATGAGCGCACCGCTGACCGCGCTGTGCTTGGTTATTGAATTTACACACCGAGGCGCAACCCTGCTTGTGCCCACCGTCGTCGCACTGGGGCTTGGTGTTGGCGCGGCGCGCATGTGGAACAAATGGCGCGCGAAGCAAGCTCAATAACGGAAAAGCAGCTAGGCCTCGTCAGGGAAATTGACCCAACCCGCTAACCCACGACGGGCAAGCGCACCCAAAGTATCAACGGCACCGGTAGACGCATTACCCCAAGGGATATAGGTAAAGTCCGTGCCGCCGGCCTCGAGGAAAGCATCACGGTTAAGCTTCGCAATCTCATCAACGGTTTCCAAGCAATCCGTCATAAAGCCGGGGCAAATCACGTCAAGACGTCGTGTTCCGGAGCGAGCAAGCTCTGCGACAGTATCGATGGTCGCCGGGCCCAACCACTTCGCGGGCCCAAAGACCGATTGGAAAGTCACCAGAAGCTGATCTTCGTCAAGATTTAAACGGGCTCGGAGGGCATTCGCCGTCGCCATACACTCGTGCCTGTAGGGGTCACCAGCATCATGCATTTTCTGAGGGATGGAGTGGAAAGAAGCAAGGAACTTGTCGCCAGCTGCGAAATCGGGGCGACCCCGGCGTGCCCAATCTTCCTCGACAGCCTGGGCCAGGGCTTCAATGTATGCGGGTTCCGTAGGGAACGAACGGATCGTGCGCACTTCCATATGATCGCGACGTTTCAGGATGTAGCGTGCTAAAGCGTCAGTCACTGTTCCCGCAGATGACGCCGCATATTGCGGATAGGCGGGAAGAAGAAGGACTCGGCGATGTCCCTTCGCGAACACATCATCGAGGACGCTCTCAATAGATGGCTTTCCGTAGCGCATAGCGAGCGCAACTTTCGCTTGACTGCCAAGCAGCTCTGAAAGGGATTCAGCTTGGGCGATGGAATACGCCATGAGTGGCGAACCGTGCTCAGTCCAAATCGAGCGGTAGTTCGGGGCGACTCGAGAGGGGCGGAAAGGAAGAATCACACCTTCCAGAACCGGCTTCCAGATCAGAGGGTGAAGTTCGATCACTCGACGATCGCTCAGAAATTCACGCAAGAAACGGCGAATATCACTGGGGCTGGGCGATTCGGGAGTGCCCAGGTTAACCAGGAGCACTACGGGGATCTCAGCCGGGTTTTCTGACTTTTCGTCATCTTCTGTCAACACAATTCAGCCTAACATTCGCCAGGCGATCTGACTCTTGTATCGCACATTGCTGTGCGGGCAATCCCACATCACCTCTGTCACGAAACGTTTGCTTCTCACAAGCGGTAACCGCTAAAGTACTTCAGGTAGCTTTTCTCCACCTCAGTAGTGAAGTGCAGATGAGCCCGGCCGCCTTAGCTCAGTCGGCAGAGCGATTCACTCGTAATGAATAGGTCGTGGGTTCGATTCCCACAGGCGGCTCAGACAAGCCCGAAATGTCAGCGAAAACTTCGTTGGCGTTTCGGGCTTTTGTGTTGAAACAGAAATGCCCGCGAGCGCGGGGCTCGCGGGCATTGAGCGTCCAAAAATCAGGACAGACGCGTCACGCGGTAGCGCCAGTCGACCGGACCGGTCTCGATGGTCTCGACGCGGTAGTGCGATTCACTTTCCTGCAGGTAATTGAACAGCGGGACAGGCTGATGCGGAGCAACAACAATCAGCGATGCGCCAAGCGGCAGGTTGTCCATCGCAGCAAAGAGCAAAGCATGGCGAACAACCTTGGGCAGGGAGTGAATAACAAGCTCGTCCTCACGGACGGCGGGATCCTGCGATACGACATGCGCGGTTCCCTGACCGTGATCACCACAGCCGCAGCCCCCGTGAGCAGATGCCTCAGCCTTTGGAGCTTCCTGAGCACCATGACCGTGGCCGCCACAACCACAACCACCGTGTGACTGGGGTGCAGGTGCAGCCTCGGCCTTGTGTCCGTGCCCACCGCAGCCGCAGCCTCCGTGCGACTCAGTTGCAGGTGCTGCAGGAGCAGCAGCCTTTTCCTTCTTTCCGTGGCCGCCACAACCGCAACCGCATCCGCCCTCAGAGGGGGTGGTCGATACGTCAACCAGCTTGAATTGCTGTCCAGTTCCCGGCGCTGCCGCCTCGGGCAAAGTCTCTGCCATTTCGTCCTCTTCCTTGGAATAAAGCTGTTAACCAGCGGGTATTCACAGGAACGCCCGCACACAAACCTTTATTTCAGTTTAAATCCTTGTTAAATAGAGCGCTGAGCGATCCCGTTCACTCGGAACGGAGTGCAAACTCCACCTCGACCTCAACCGAGGCATTCAGCGGCAAGGCTGCAACACCCACAGCCGAACGCGCGTGCTGCGAGCCAAAAACCTCGCCCAGCAGTTCAGATGCTCCATTGACCACAGCAGCCTGCCCGTAGAAGTTCGGCAAGGAAGCAACAAAGGCGGTCACCTTAACTACCGAAGCCAGACGATCCACACCGCCCGCAACCGCAGCCGCAGCCGCCATCGCGTTCAGCGCACAAATTCGCGCGGCCTCGTACGCATCTTCGGGATCCGCACCATCTTCACCGACCGCACCAATGCAGGCCAACTCGCCATTTTCCAGGGGAAGCTGGCCGGAGGTGCGCACAACACCGCGATCCTCAATGGCGGGGACATAGGCGGCAACAGGCTTGGCAACCTCTGGCAGTTCAAGGCCGAGCGCAGCAAGTTTCTCCGAAGGCAGTGTCATTTTTTCCTCACGATTTCATCAGAACTGGGGGGTGTGGAATCTCCACACCCCCCAGCCTAGTCCCGCGCAGCACCTCTGGGTCATCACGCACACTTCGCGGGACAGCTTGTGTACGGGATCAACCCCGTGATCTGCTCATGCGGCAAGCGCCTGCTGAACCGTCGGCCTCATCGTGAAGAAACGATCAATCACGCGAGTCCACCGGTTTGTCTGTAAGTCCGGAGTCAGCAGAGCCATCGCAGTCGCATACTTTGAGATACGCGAGGGACGGATCCGATTTCCCCACAGCAATCGGTCTAGCTCAGAAGGAGCGGCGCCAGACTTCGTTTCAATAATTGCAATGTGGGGAGCCTGAAGCTCATGACCCCACGAGTCCCAGTTCAGATCGGTGTCAATCGTCGCTCGTCCCTGGCCGTCTGCCATGAGAAGCGTCGAACGCGTGTAGGTTCCAGAGAGCACGGGGACCAGGGAATCAACCCGACCAACTCCGTCAAAGCACTGAGCGGCCTCGAGCCTTTCGGCTACCCAAAGCCTTCCCTCGCGGCTGAGCTCCATCCGCGCGGCCTGGGCGAAGTCGTAGGCCAGGCGCTTCTTGACGGTATGCCCGCGCGGGCCTCGGGTCTTGACCTCAAGGAAGGCCAGCTCCGAATCGAGGTAGGAGCGCGTGCGGACCTTGTAGCGGCGGCGGCGCTTGTGCGCGGTATCCATGAAGGAGTGCAGCTCAGGTGTATCGAAGTAGCACGAGGCATATCGCTGCTCAATTTTCCCCCCGATTTCAAGGATCTGTGTTGCGGGGTTCATGAGCGCGATCAACTCATCTAAGCAATCCGTGGGCACGACGTACTTGCGGTCGACTCGCGTGAGCATCGCGGCGCGTGCGTTCATGTCATCGAGGCTGATGCGTTCCAGGTTCGTCAGGTTGTGTAGTTCGTGGGTCATGGTGTCCTCCAGTTCTTTCACGAGGCCAAGGCCGGGGTGGTCTTTCGCGCAGGCTCAGCGCTTGGCCGGGACCCGGTAGCGAACATCAACCAAGGTGAGATCGTTGACCATGTCGAGTTTGATGACCTTGACTCCGGTCACCTTGACACCCATGCGGGCTTCAAGTGCTTGGCGAAGCTCCTTCTCGTCTGCGATTGCGCGGTCGAATTGGACTTGCTGCGAGCCGGAGCGTCCAAGGATCAGAGTTGAATCACCAACGGCCAAAGTTGCAAGCACCAATGCGACCATTGCGTAGGAGTAGATCGCGGTGCTCATGCCAAGGAGCAGGCCAATGGCAAGGGAAGCAAAGTAGTAGGCGATTTCGCGCTGGCTGATTTCGTCGGAACGAAGTCGAATGATCGACAAGACACCGAAGAGGCCAAGTCCTAGGCCTGCGGAGATCGTTGAGTTTGCCATGACGCTTGCGACCGCAAGGACGCCGATGTTGACAACAAAGAATGCGACGACGAGATCGGCGCGTCGGTGGCGGGGGTAGTAGAGGGCTCCAACCAGGATCAACATTGCGAGAAGGTCGATGACGATCGGCAAAACCATGGCTGTGGTGAGTGCGCTCATTTGATGCTCCTCAAGGTTGTTTCGTGCGTGACGTAACTATTGAGCCAGTGGAGTCTATGAATGAGCTATGTGGGAGACTTGTTCTAGCAATGCGTATTGGAAAGAGACCGGATGCTTCCTTTTTTCTTCTTGGCGACAACCGTTTGCCTCTTGATTGGTCTTGGTTTTGCGATCTATGGACGCAACTCCCAATGCTTGATCTTCGTTCGGGCGATCGGCTACCTGACGGGGAGCGCAATTGTTAATGCGATTCTCATGCTGATACTGGTCTCTCTATTTGGGAGCCTCATCTTGCTTCTCCCCTCATCGCTGTGGGGAAGTGAGAATCTCCTTGACGATACGGCCTCGACTTTCTCTACCGGTCTTGGGAAGTTCCGAGCAGGGACTTTTTTGCTCATGACCTTGACACTGATGATGGCTGCCGCGCTCATTCAGATATACATTCACCGTTTTCTTTCAAAGCGCTTCACTTTTTTGACCGTCAGTAGCAAGACCTATCAGATCGCTGAGTACATCATTCAGTGGACAACCATCTTCCTTGCCGCGTACCAGTTCTTCTTCAACGGCCTTCGTGATCTCGTAACCTCAATATGGAGTCAGAACGAAGCCAGTTATATGTTCAGAATCGTGCTTTCGCCTGAGAACATTAACTTGATTCTCCAGCCTGTCCTTTTCTCAACATGGATCATGGTCGTTGTCGAGAGCCTCTATGCGCGCCGGCAAGCAACGACTCCCTAAAAACACGCACTGGGGGGATGCGACCGAAGTCGCATCCCCCCACTCTTTCACTCAGCGGCCGCCCTGACGGTTTCCGCCTTGTCCGCCAGGAGCCCCTCCCTGACCACCGGGCGCTCCCCCACCAGGACCGCCCTGGCTGCCGGTCGATTGACCCGCAGTAACAGAGGTCGAATTCGAATCCACACTCACCGTGTAGCTCTGGCCATTCGACACATCCGCAGAGGAGAAGACCACGTTCTGGAAGGTCTTTGCGGCCTTAATGTTGGCCAAGACCTTTCCACTGGAATCCTTAATGGTCACGGTCGAGTTTGCGCTACCGGAAGCCGAGGCCTGCAGCCATCCCTGTGAAGAGTTGGTCGAAGGGGATTCAGCCATTCCGGAAGAACCGACCGCAATAAGCGTTCCGCCATTAACCAGGAACTCACCGTTCGAATCCAGTGCGCCGTTCCCCCCATCCGTGGGGCCGTAGACGATCGTGTTACCGCCGGAGATCTCCACCGAGCCATTGGAGTCGATGCCGTCACCACCGGCGTTGACCGTCACGGTTCCACCCGAAATCAGAATCTTTTCGCCGGTATCCTGCATGGAGCCACCGCCACCGGGTCCGTTAGTGGTCGTGGTCGTCTTGGCCGCGGTCTTCGCCGCTTCAACTGCCGCAACGGTGGTCGAACCGGAGCCGTTGATACCGTCATCACTGGAGGTCAGATTGACCTCACCATTGGAGATGGTGATCAAGCCGCCCTCAAGGGCTTCATTGGACTGCTCAACCGTAACCTTCGCACCATCAAGAACAGCCGCGCCCTCAGCGTGAATACCATCGTCAGCGGTTGATGCAACGATTGTTCCGGAGGTCAGCCGGATTGCACCATCGGAGTGCAAACCATCGTCACCGGAGTCAATCGTGACCTCGCCACCGTCTTCAATGAGGAAGACACCGGCCTTAATTCCCTTAGTGGAATTGTTGGAATCCTTTCCAGACGAGGCCCCGCCACCGGCAATGATTGTCGTATCGCCACCGGTGATAATGACGTCAGTTTCACCCTGGATACCGTCACCCGTCGAGGTGATTTCGATGGTGCCACCGGTGATATTGACGTAGCCCTTGGTGGTATCGCTATCTTGGTCAGACTTCAGGCCGTCCCCTCCTGAAGTGACCTTGATAGTTCCGCCGGCAACGGTCAGCGAGTCCTTGCCGCGTAGCGCATCGTCCTTCGACGTGACCGTGATGTTACCCGACAGAATGTAGAGGTCATCCTTGCTGGTAATACCGTCGTTGTAGTTGGCATTGACCGTCAGTGAACCACTACCCGTAATGGTGAGATCTGCATCGGAATAGATCGCCGCGTTATCTTCAGCGTTTGTATCCGAGGGAGTGCCGTCAGTGACGGTGTTTGAACCATTCAATGACAGAACAACATCATCTGCAGAGACCACATTGATTGCGCTCCCCGACGAGTTCGTGATTGTCGCGCCGTCAAGGATCAAGACGACCTGAGCATCCGTCCCGGCCTCGACCTTGACCTGTCCATTCAAGGTGCCCGAGAGCTTGTAGACACCAGCCTGGGTGATCGTCACCGTGGAGCCGTCGACCTTCACTCCGGATGCGGAGGTGCTCGCACTGCTTCCATTCAAAGTAATGGTCTGAGCCGAAGAAGCATCCCACGCGCTGTCCTCAACGTAGGAGGCTTTCGCGTTCGCAGCCAAGGCCTCGGCAGCGGTCGGAGGAGCAATGACAGTCCCGGATTCCGCGGAAACCGATGAGCTTGAGGCGGCCTTCGCGCTGACGGCCGACGAGGCCGATGCGGTGCCGGAAGTCGAGGAGCAGGCGCTCAGTGCGAGCGCACCGACCGCGGCTACGGCTGATAACCGTACAAGAGTCGAAGCTGGCGTTTTCATGTGAGGTCCTTTCGTGGATCGTGATGATCCAATTGAGCCAGCCGACTCTATGAATGAGCTGTGCCTAGCTCAGGCCTCGCATAAGAAAGAAAATTGCGCCCTTCAATACCCTTACAGTGCCGAAGAATCAATGAAAGAAGGTTGATTTTCCAGGAAATCCTCGAGGACTCGATTGAGCTGGTCGTATTCGATGAGGAAGCCGTCATGGCCATGCGGAGAAGACAAGCACGCGTATTGCGCGCCGGGGATTCCCTCGGCGACCTTGAGACCTTCCTTTGCGAAGAACAGTCGGTCCGAGTCCACCGAAATCACCAGCGTTCGCGCGGTGATCTGCCGCAGCGCCTCGGTAATTCCCCCGCGATCGCGACCGATGTCGTAACTCAGCATCGTGCGGCACAAAGAAACATAGGAACCCGCGTCGAAACGCCGCACGAGCTTTGCCCCGTGATAGTCCAAGTAAGACTGGACAGCCAGACGCCCACCAGTCAACACGTCCTCGCGGTCCTGGGGTGCGCGCCCGAAGCGCGCGTCCAGCTCATCGGGACAGCGGTAGGTGGCGTGAGCGATTTGTCGCGCGAGGTTGAGTCCCGCGTGAGGGCCTTCTTCCTGGTCGTAGTAGTCTCCGCCTCGCCAGTTGGGGTCCAGTTCAATGGCGCGGATTTGCGTGTGCGCCCAAGCCGCACGTTCCGCGTTCGTGCATGCCGCCGAGGCCACGACGACCAAGCGCTCGCAGCGCAGCGGGAAGGTCACTCCCCACTCGAGCGCGCGGTGTCCGCCCAGAGAGGCGCCGATGACCGTGTTCCACGTGGGAATCCCGAGGTAATCCGCCAGCCGCGCCTCGGCCTGAACCTGGTCGCGCGTTGAGATGACGGGGAAACGCGAGCCCCACGGCTGCCCGTCAGGCGCTGCCGAGGCCGGGCCGGTGCTTCCCTGACAGCCACCGAGAACGTTTGGAACGACGAGGAAGTAGCGCTCGGGATCCAAGGGTTTACCCGGTCCAACGGCCTCTTCCCACCAGCCCGCAGTGACCTGGCCGGGAGCCGCCGGCCCCGAGATGTGGGCGTCGCCCGTGAGCGCGTGTAGCACGAGGATCGCATTCGATCGGTCCTCGTTGAGCGTGCCCAAGGTCTCGTAGGCCAGGGTCACTTCCGGTAGAAATGAACCATTTTCGAGGCGGAGGGGCCCCAAGTGCGCAAACTTACGGAATGCGACGGGGTCATTAGGCGTCCACGCACCGCTGACGGGGATCGGTCCAAGTTCACGTCGGCTCATGGTCTCTTCCTCACTTACCTCGAGATTGCGCGGGCTGGCCAGTGTCAGGCCAGGTGGGCGACGGCCTCGAATCCTTGGACAAGGTCGGCAATGATGTCGTTAACGTTCTCAATGCCAATGGACAGTCGGACGGTTCCGGGTTCAATTCCCGCGGCGCGCAGCTGGGACTCACTGAGTTGGGAGTGCGTGGTGGATGCGGGGTGAATGACCAAGGACTTTGCGTCACCGATATTGGCGACGGTCGGGAGAAGCCTGAGCGAGGTTGCAAAAGAGGTTCCTGCTTCAAGGCCGCCCTTGATGACGAAGGAGAGCAGGCCGCCAGCACCGCGCGGGTTGTACTTCTGGTGGAGCTGGTAGTAGGGCGAGGACTCGAGGCCCGCGTAGTTCACGGACTCGACCTGCGGGTGAGATTCGAGGAACTTCGCAACTTTCAGCGCGTTGTCAACGTGGCGCTCGACGCGAAGTGAGAGCGTCTGAATGCCCTGCTCGATGAGGAAGGAGTTGAAGGGTGAGGGTGCACAGCCGACATCTCGCAGGCCAATTGCACGTGCTCGAATGATGTAGGAGAGGTTTGCTCCGAGCTTCTCGGCGCCCAAGTCGTGTCCGAAAACGAGGCCTGCGTAGGAGGATTCGGGTTCATTGAAACCGGGGAAACGCTTGGGGTCCTTCGTGTAGTCGAAGTTACCGGCATCGACGATCACGCCCGAGATCGCGGTGCCATGGCCGCCCAGGTACTTCGTGGCCGAGTGGATGACGATGTCGGCGCCCCACTCGATGGGCCTGGTCAGGTAGGGGGTCGCGACAGTGTTGTCGACGATCAGCGGAACGCCAACGGAGTGTGCGGCCTGCGCAATCTTCTCGATATCGAAGATATCGCCCTTGGGGTTGGGGATGGTTTCGCCGTAGAAGGCAACCGTGTTTTCGTCGGCCAGAGACAGCCATTCCTCAACATCGTAGGGATCGCTCACGAAGCGAGCATCGATTCCGAGGCGACGCAGGGTGTTGTTGAGCAGCGAGGTTGAACCGCCGTAAAGCGAAGGCGAAGCAACGATGTTGTTCCCCGCAGATGCCAGGTTGAGAACCGCAAGGGTAATTGCGGACTGGCCTGAGGATGTCAGGAGCGCGCCGACGCCACCTTCGAGGGCAGCGATTCGGGCCTCGACGTAATCATTGGTCGGGTTACCCAAGCGAGTGTAGATGGGGCCAAGTTCTTGAAGGGCGAAGCGAGCTGCGGCTCGTTCCGCGGAGTCAAAGGCAAATGAGGTTGTTTGAAGAATCGGGATGGAAGTTGCACCGGTCTGGGGATCACGGTCCCAACCCGCGTGGATTTGCTTGGTCTCGAATGCCCACGAGTTCTGGTATTCGGTGTCTGCTGCTTCAGTTGCGCCCATTGTTGTCTCTCCTTGTGTTCACGTTTTTGATTCTTGCGACGTGAGGAGAGGCGATGGCTGAAGGGGTCGAGCCGCTGCGCTCACGATTCGGCGATTGCGGCAGTTTCCAACGCAAAGACGTACGACCCGGGCGAGTAATCTCTAGCCATCAGTAGGTCTGGTCAAAAGCTGACGCGTGGGTCAGCTACGCATTCGCTGGAACATAGCCTCATGCTATGGCCCAGAAGCGGGTCGCGCGCGGCGTGTTCATATCGTGGGCGAATGTAACACATGCTCATGCGGCATCGCCTTTAATCACATCACCCTTCGACAGGTCGGAGCCGCTGAAAATGTACTTGCGGATTCTGGTGCTCACTGATGGATCTCCCAACACTAAAGTGGGGGCTCCCGTTCGGGAGCCCCCACTTATTTCGTGAATTCTCAGCCCTCTGCCTCGAGTCTCTTCTGTTCCTCCGGTGTCAGCTTGGCAATACCAATACCCGTTGCCGCCCAGAGAAGCGCGAAGAAGATGGCGATCCAGTTCGAAATCGCCCACGGCATGTAGGACAGAGTGGCGACGCCCAGAGTTCCAGCCATATAAGCGCCCGCAGACGTCCACGGCAAGATCGGCTCCCACACGGTCGCAGCGTCCTCAATGGTTCGCGACAGGTTCTTCGGATCTAGGCCGCGCTTGATGTACTCGCCACGCAGCATCTCGCCTGGGATCAGCAGCGACACTTGGCCGTTCGACGTAATGCCGATAACCGCCAGGCCCGTCACGATTGTCGATGCGATCAGCGCGAACGTCGACTTCACGGGAGCCAGCAGGCTGGAAATCAACACATCCAGCGACCCGGACACGGACACGGTGCCCGCGAAGGCAATCGCACAGAAACAAATCAGCAGGACGCTCATCATCGAGTTCATACCACCGCGCTCCAACAGGCGCGTCACATCTGCGATGACAGAATCCGCTTGGAAGCCTGCTTTACCGACCATATCGACGGTGAAGCCATCCACGGATGCCACAACCGAGTTCGTGAAGGAGACACCCTGGAAGACGACCGCGTTGAAGATAGCGGTTGCGCAGGACACCAGCATGACGGGCACGGTTGGGAACTTCATCACCGAACCAACCAGGACGACTAAGACCGGTACCAGCAGAAGCAAGTTCCAGTTGAAGGCAGAATCCAGGGTTGCCAGGATTGTATTCACTTTCTCGGGCACGGTGCCGCCGGAAGACTGAAGGCCGAAAATCAGGTACACAACTGCGGAGGTGAGGAAGGCCGGAACTGTTGTCCACATGAGGTGACGAATGTGAGTAAACAGGTTGACACCCGTCGCCAGCGAAGCAATGTTGGTCGTATCCGACAGCGGAGAGAGCTTGTCACCAAAGTAAGCACCCGCCACGATCGCGCCAGCCACCATCGGCAGATTCGCATCCATTCCGACTGCAACGCCCATGAAGGCTACGCCAACCGTTCCCGCAGAACCCCAGGACGTACCGGTACACAAGGACACAATGGCCGTGACAACCAGCGCAATGAGGGCAAGGAATTGCGGGTTAATGATCTTCAAGCCGTAATAGATCAGCATTGGGATTGTGCCGCCAGCCATCCAGGTGCCAATCAAGGCGCCAACGACAATCAGAATAAGAACGGCCGGCATGGTCTTCGCGATCTTTTCGGCGATCGCGCCGATGATCTCATCCCACGTATAGCCCAAGGCAATGGCAACAATGCCAGCTACCACGGACGACGCGATAAGCAGCGGCTCCACCGGGAGGCTCGCCGCAATGTAGCCGCCGCCCAGAAGGACGATCAGCGTGACCGCGGGAATTGCCGCGACCAGGAGAGATGGAGTGCGGTGAGCCCGCTTCTCCGAGGAGGTGACTGACATCGTCAATCCTTTCTTATTTGTTGCGTCCGCGCGCCAGTGCGCGTCCGTTCAGTTCGATGCGATCACCGCGATCGCCTCGCACAAGCGCTCCAGAGCCCGCAGCAGCTCACGCTCAGGAAGCGCCACGTTGATGCGGAAAAATCCTTCGTAAGATGCACCAAAATCCTCGCCCGGGGACACGGCGACCCGGGAAGCGACCACGGCCTCGTCAAGAGATGCGGACGAGGCCAGGTAGGCGCGGGCGTCTACCCACACCAGGTACGTGCCATCGGGGTCGACGACGCGGGCCTGGGGCAGCGCTCGGCGCAGGTAGGCCACGGCCACGCGCAGGTTCGCGTCGATGCGAGCGCGCAGCTCATCCACCCACGCCTCGCCGAGGTTCCACGCGGCAATCGTCGCGGGAATCGCGAAGAAATTCGGGTTGTGCAAGCCCATGAGGCGCTTGGCCTCCTCGAGGTGCTCCCCGAGTTCTCCGCGCACCGCGATCGCCGAGGCCTCCAAGCCTGCTGTATTAAACGTTTTTCCGGGAGACATGCACTGAATGAGGCACCCAGACTCCCACAAGCGCGGTGAGACAGCTGCGAGCGGCTGGTACCGCTTCCTGCCCGGCCGCTGGAAATCCGCGTGAATGTCGTCGGAAAGCACCAGCACGTCCCCATGAAGTGCAAGGGAAGCAACCATATCCATCTCGCGCTCACTCCACACGCGCCCCGTCGGGTTGTGCGGGCTGCACCACAGCAGCAGGTCCGCTCCCTCCATCGCACGGGCGAACAAATCCTCGGGAATCCGAGGCGACTCGCCCGACAGGTCAAGGGGTACCCGGCGCAGCTCGCACCCGGCGCGCTCCACGACCTCGATGATCGGCCCGTACGCCGGATCTAAGGTCACCACACGGGGAGGACGCCCGAGCGACCCCGGCAGGATGATCGAGCACAGAGCCGACACGCACTGGACGATACGCGGGAAAAAGTGCACGTCGCCCGGCTCGAACTCCCACCCGTGGCGGCGCTCCTGCCAGCGGGCCGCGGCCTCGCGAAAGTCATCGAAGACCTCCGTGTAGCCGAAAATCCCCTCCGTGCACGCGTCCACGATCGCGCGCGACACCTCTGGGCACGTCGCGAACTCCATGTCCGCGACCGACAGGGACAGCGCGTCCTCACCCAAGTGCGCGGCCAGCAAGTCCCACTTCGCGCTGTGCGTCCCCCAGCGGGTGATCGTCTCGTCAAACATCGGAACTGTCCGCCTGATTCGCACAGTGATCCGTATGCTCACATACCTCTGGCATCACAATATTCAGCGCCTCCGCCTGCCTTGCGGCACCCAGGGCGACATACTCTGCCGCCTCGGGAAATTCAACGGGCACCCCCAAGAGTTCGGGCGCCAGGCTCTGCACTGCCCGCGAGCGCGCTCCGCCGCCGACAACGAGCACTTTCTCAATCGGAACGCCCAGCTCACGCACGCATTCGAGTGCGAAACGCATGTGGGCAAGCAGCCCCTCGACACCGGCCCGAGCAAGGTGTGCGCGCGTCGAATTCTTGAGCGTCATTCCCTCCAATCGGGCAGTGGCATCGGGCAGGTTCGGCGTGCGTTCGCCTTCAAAATAGGGAACCAGGCGCAGCCCTCCCGCGTCGGGGACCGACAGTGCCGCGTCATCCAATTCCTCATAGCCGAGGCCACTCATCGCGCCGACCGCGTCGAGGATTCGCGAGGCGTTGAGCGTGCACGCCAGGGGAAGCCAGTGCCCGCTTGCGTCGGCAAAACCGGCGACTTGACCACTGGAGTCTTCAATAGGGGTCTCGCTGACAACCGACACGACTCCTGAGGTTCCCAGTGAGAGCAGAGCTTGGCCGACACCGAGGCCAACACCGAGCGCAGCCCCAGCATTGTCCCCGCATCCCGGACCGATGGCGATTTCTCCCCATCCTTGCCTTGGATCCCCACATCCCATGGCCTCGACGGGATCGCAAATCTTCGGCAGGATGATTCCCTCGGCCTCTTCCACCGAGATTCGTAGTGCCTGAGCCAAGATTTCGCGCCTGTAACTGGGGTGCTCGCGGTCCATGTAGCCCGTCCCCGAGGCATCGGAACGGTCGGTGCATAGTCCTTCCAGTCCGACAGCCTCAAAGCCACCTCGGATTTTCCAACTCAGCCAGTCGTGTGGCAGGCAGATTGCCGCAATCTTTCGCGCACTCTCCGGCTCATTGTCTGCAAGCCAGCGCAGTTTTGTGACTGTAAACGAGGCAACGGGGACGAGGCCAGTAGCATGCGCCCACCAGCGAGCCCCCGCTTCACTATCTCCATCTCCGCGTTCAAGGACTAGCTCCCACGCGGCCTCGGCGCTCCGGGTATCGTTCCACAAAAGCGCCGGGCGGATAACCTCACCTCGCTCATCCAAGCAGACCATTCCGTGCTGTTGGCCGCCCACGCTCAGCGCACGCACATCATCGAGTCCGCCTGCTGCGCGCACGGCCTCGCGGAAGGCATCCCACCACGCCTGAGGGTCGACTTCACTTCCCTCGGGGTGCGAGGCGCGACCTTCGCGGACAATCCTTCCGGTGACCGGATCACAGATCACGACTTTGCACGATTGCGTGGAGGAGTCGACTCCAGCGACAAATGGCCTGCTCTCACTCATGGTTTCAGCCGATCAGGTGTCGCATCGCGTGATGATAGAGCTCGACGTAGTGGTATTCGCGCGCTCCCTTCGCATCAGCGTCGAAATCCTCGTAGGCACTGCGGTCAGCAAGGAAGTCATCGATTGTCTCGCCCGGATCCAAGGTGGGCTGGGCGAGTTCGTAGACCGAGGCCTCTTCCATGAGTTCCTGGGTGATGGGATCAGCGCGGAATTCGCGTGCCTTCTGTGCTAAACGAAGGTACATATCCATATTCGCGCGTGCGGATTCCCATACGCCTTCCATACCCTCGGTTCGGCTGGGCTTGTAGTCGAAGTGACGAGGCCCCTCATAGCGAGGCCCGCCCCCGGGGAAGCCATTCTCAAGGAGGTCGACCGTGAAGAAAGCACTGGCGAGATCTCCGTGACCAAAAGCCTTGTCCTGGTCGTACTTGATTCCCGACTGCCCATTGAGGTCAATGTGGAAGAGCTTGCCGGCGTTCAGCGCCTGCGCCAAGGCGTGCGTGTAGTTCAGACCGGCCATTTGTTCGTGTCCGGTTTCAGGATTGAGGCCAACAACGTCGCCGTTATCGAGCTGCGCGATAAGTGCGAGCGCATGACCGACGGTCGGCAGGAAGATATCACCGCGAGGTTCGTTGGGCTTGGGTTCAAGACCGATGCGGAGGTTGTATCCGCGGGACTTGATGTACCCCGCAACGGTATCGAGGCCCTCGCGATAGCGATCAAATGCGGCGTTGAGATCCTTGGATGAGTCGTATTCGGCACCCTCACGCCCGCCCCACATGACGAAGGTTGTTGCGCCAAGTTCTGCGGCAAGATCAACATTTCGCAAAATTTTACGCAGGCCAAAGCGGCGGATCTCGCGGTCATTATTGGTCAGGCCACCGTCTTTAAAGACCGGGTGTGTGAAGGTGTTCGTCGTCACCATCTCAATGACAAGTCCCGAGGCTTCGACAGCTTCTTTCAGCTGCATGACCCGCTGATGACGCTCCGAGTCTGACGCATCGAAATCAAAGACATCATTGTCGTGGAAGGTAATTCCCCATGCGCCTATTTCTGCGAGCTTCGCAGCATATTCCCACGGGTCAAGCACCGGACGCGTTCCGGTTCCAAAGGGATCAACTGCATTCCATCCCACGGTCCATAGGCCGAAAGAGAAGCGATCTTCGGGTCGAGGTGTATGCGCCATAGCATGACCTTCCATAGATTAAATGACTACTGCGTCACGTTTTGTTATGTCTCATAACATAATCCTACAGATGCGATAGAGTCAAGACATGTCCAACACCGCACGCACATCGAACCCCAATTCCGGGGCAACCAATCAATCCCTGCGTGCCCACAACCTTTCCTTGGCATTGCGCCACATCCTGGCCAATCCAGGCGCAATCAACCGTGCTGGCATCGCCGCCCAAACCGGAATTTCACGCGCAACAATGTCGCGGCTTGTCGACGAACTCATCGCCACCGGCCTCGTCGAAGAAAGCGTTGACAAACTCTCAACCGGACAGAGGGGACGCCCCACCAGCGTGCTCTCCCCGACCTCGGGAAAGGTTATTGCGCTGGGTCTACAGGTCAACGTCTCAGCGCTCGGCGCCTACCTTGTAGACCTGAGCGGCACGGTTCTGGCACACGAATGCGTGAGCGGCGACTTCTCAGGAGCAGACCCAACCTCAACCCTGCGCAAACTCGCACGAATCGCCAGGCGCGTCCTGCGCGAAGGAAGCAGTACAGGTGCACTTTTCCTGGGAAGTTCACTTGCCCTCCCCGGCCTCTTTTCCGCCGACACCCTGACCGTCGCACCCAACCTTGGCTGGCGAAATATCCCCCGCAAGGAAATCCTTCACCCCCTCCACGACCTTACCGTCACCCTAGTTGCGAACGAGGCCGACTTGGCAGCCTACGCTGTCGCCTTCCCTCGCCCTGGGGTCCCCGAAGGGCCGGATTCTTTTATCTACGTCTCGGGAGAAGTCGGCATCGGCGGCGGCTTGATCATCAACCATCAACCGCTGAGCGGCGCGCATGGCTGGTCGGGCGAAATTGGGCATATTTGCGTGGAACCCGAAGGCGATATCTGTTCGTGTGGTGCGCGCGGCTGCTTGGAAACCGTCGCGGGATTAAAAGCTCTTGGCCATGCGGCCGGACTGGGCGACAATGCAAGCACACGCGAGATTTTGCAGCACGCAGGCCACAGCTCGCGCGCTCAAGACGCCATGACTCATGCCGGCCACGCATTGGGGCAAGCACTGTCCGCAGTCGTCAACACTGTTGATATCTCTCAGGTTTACTTAGGTGGCCTGGTTGCTGAGATTGCACCCTACCTGCTACCCAGTCTTCGCGAAGAACTTGCGACGCGCGTCCTTCAGGCCCCCTGGCATACACCGCAGATCGATATCCTCCCACACTCGGAAGATCTGTCACTGCGAGGTGGCGCGCATCGAGTCCTCGACCGGATTGTCGACGATCCAATCCACTGGAAGGATCAAGCGATCACCCTTCCCTAAGCAATTTTCACAGGCCCCACATAGCTATCCGGCAAGCGATAGCAAGGCTCCTGTGTTGCAATGAGAACATGTGCGGAATTGTTGGACACGTTGCATGCCAAGCCTCTCAGCGGAGCCGTCAGGTCGTTCTTGACGGGCTCTCACGTCTGGAATACCGCGGATACGACTCCGCGGGAATTGCCTTGGCAAGTCCGGGGAAATTAAACGTCATCAAGGCTGTCGGAAAGCTGGCTAACCTGCGCGAGGCCGTAGATCAGGATGCGCCTGCCGATGTTTACGCTGGGATTGGGCATACCCGCTGGGCGACCCACGGTCGTCCAACCGTTGCAAATGCACACCCACATGTGAGTCCCGATGGACGTTTTGCATTGGTCCACAACGGGATTATCGAAAATGCCGATAACCTGCGCGCCCAGTTGCGCGCACAAGGCGCAGTTTTCGCCTCGGAAACCGATACGGAAGTGGTCGTGCACCTGCTCGCGCGTGCCTACGATCAGGCGGATGCGACCTCGTACACGGGTGAAGTTGCGGAGCTCAGCGGCACTGACGAGGCCGTCGCGCGTCGACTGGTCGTCGCCATGCGGGAAGTGACGGCAAAGCTTGAAGGAACCTTCACGCTGCTTGCACTTTCTACTGAATCTCCCAAGGTCATCGTTGCCGCGCGTAGATCATCGCCGCTGGTTATTGGTTTGGGCGAGGGAGAGAACTTCCTTGGCTCGGATGTACTGGCATTTATCGAGCACACGAATCGCGCGGTAGAAATTGGGCAAGACCAGCTGGTTGTCGTGAGCGCTTCCGCTGTAACGGTCATCGGTGCGGATGGGCACCCGGTTCCCCTGAAGGAATACGAAGTCGATTTTTCGGCGGATCGCGCGACCAAGGGCGGATGGCCGACCTTCATGGAGAAGGAAATCCACGAACAGCCTCAGGGCGTGGCTGAGACTCTTGCTGATCGAATGGACTCGCATGAGCACTTGGCTTTGGATGAGATCCGCATCCCCGAGCACGTCCTGCGTGGGATCGACAAAATCATCATGATTGGTTGCGGAACCGCTTCTTATGCGGGGCAGGTCGCCCGTTACGCGATTGAGCACTGGTGCCGTATCCCCGTCGAGGTCGAGCTATCCAGCGAATTCCGCTACCGAGACCCGGTTGTTGGAGAAAAGACCCTGGTTGTCGCAATTTCTCAGAGCGGCGAAACCATGGATACGATCCAGGCGATCCGCCACGCCCGCGAACAGAGCGCAAAGGTCGTCGCGATCGTCAACACTCCCGGTTCGACCATCTCGCGCGAATCCGATGCCGTCATCCTCACCCATGCAGGGCCCGAAATTGCGGTTGCTTCCACGAAGGCCTTCACTTCACAGGTGACAGCGTGCTACATCCTCGGCCTGTACCTGGCACAGGTTCGCGGGAATAAGTATGCCGACGAGATCGCCGACTACATGGAGAAACTTGCGCGCCTTCCCGAGGCGATTCAGAAGGTTTTGGATAGCGGAGAGACAGTTCGCCAATTCGCCCGCACCATGAAAGATGCGACCTCGGTGATCTACTTGGGGCGGCACGTGGGCTACCCCGTCGCTCTCGAGGGTGCGCTCAAACTTAAGGAAATCTGCTACATCCACGCGGAGGGTTTTGCGGCCGGCGAACTCAAGCACGGGCCGATCGCACTGGTGGATGAAGGTCAGCCGGTCGTCGTCATCGTGCCAACCCCGCGCCGTCCCGAACTGCATGCGAAGGTCTTGGCGAACATCCAAGAGGTCCGCGCGCGCGGAGCACGAACCATTGTCATTGCAGAGGAAGGCGACGCATCGGTTGATGAGTTCGCTGAAGTTGTCTTCCGTGTGCCTCCGGTTCCGACGCTGTATGCGCCGCTGCTGACAATTGTTCCGCTGCAGATTTTTGCGTGTGAGCTTGCGGCGGTGAAGGGGCTGGATGTTGATCAGCCGCGAAACCTCGCCAAGTCAGTCACCGTGGAGTAAGGCGACCGTGGGATTTTGCCTGTGCTGCAGCAACTTCTGCACGGAGCAATCGAACTTCTTGAGTGAGCTCTGCGATCTGCTTTTCTAATTGAGCATGAGCTGCCGGCTGTTGCTCAGCAGCGGCACTGGTAACTGCAAGCACTTCATTCTTCACACCCTCTTCTTGCTTAATCCTTTCAAGGAACCAAGAGGAGAAAATACCGGTCACGATTCCAATGAGTGCAATCCCGAAGAGCATGTAGATCGCCGCAACCACACGCCCTGTAACTGTTACAGGTGCGATGTCGCCGTATCCAACCGTCGTCACAGTAACTAGAGACCACCACAGTGCTCGTCCAAGGTCGGTCAGTGTCGCTCCCTCGGCATGACGCTCGGCCTCAAGGACAGTGAGCGCTCCAACCCAAATGAGCAGGGCAGATATCGCTCCCGTATAGAGAGAAATTTTGTTTCGCAGTTCCGCATCTGCAGAACGCTGAAAGATGCGCAGTAGTGCTACCAAACGCACAAGACGTAGTGGCCGAAGGAAAGGCAGAGCGACAGAAAAGAAATCAACCAAATTTGCCTTAAACCACCGCCATTTTTCAGACGCAGTAACGAGCCTGACAAGATAGTCGATACCAAATACGGCCCAACAAATATTCAAGACAAGTTCGTAGCGCTCGTAGTCGGCCCCACTCGCATCCGTCACAATTTGCGCAGAATAGGCAACTAAGAAAACGACGGCAACGACCATGAGCGGCCACTCCATTGTCCGCTCCCATTTTTCATGCATGTGATCTTTATACATGTTTACACAAAGAGTAGGGGCGGAGCCACTCCCCGGCTCCGCCCCTACGACACATCTTCAACGAGCACTGAGGCGCGCACGCTTACTGCAAATCGCAGGCCTTGTAGACATGGGTGAGCATCGCAAGGCGCTCCTCCAATGTCGCGTCGTTGGGCACGCACATCTTCGCGCCCAGATAGGTACATCCACCTTCGATCGCAGCCTGTGCACAGCGCTTAATTTCTGCGTTACTCATGAGCGATGCCGGCTCATCAACCTGAGCGGGCAGGTGCCCATCAACCCACGAATAGCCGTACTGAGTTTCCTCGGGACCTGCACCAGAGAAGACGACACCATCCAGAACTCCGCGTTTTCCAGCCGCGATGATGTGATCGTAGGCAGCATCGGCACTGCGTTCTTCTAGAGCGGAGCGTCCCCAGTTAATCAGGACACCGACCTCAAATTCCGCAGCGATCTGGATTTCTTCTTCGATCGAGAGGAATCCCTTTTCTGGCTTTTGCTCTGGAATGAAGCGATCGCAGTGCTCAATCACGAGCTTCCCGCCGTACCAGTCCCATTCGCGTAGAACTTCCAGCGAGCGCCTGAAGGCATCCCCATCTGCGATCCGTGTGGGAGCCGAGTGCACCTCGATGCGCGTCACCACATTACGGTCGGCATGCTCGCACAACTTACCCAAGTCCTCGCGCAGCTGGCGGGTGAAAGCCAGCGCGGCCTCGCGACCGTCCCGATCTGGCGAGGCCAAGCCGAAGTTTGCATCTTTGCCGACGTTTTGCATGGTGCCAGGGATGGCGGTAATAGTGTTGAAATCCCAGTTCGCGTCGAGTAGGCCAGCGAGAAGTTCGTTGTCGGTGGCGATCTGTCCGGGATAGGGCATTTCGAGGCCATTGAGCCACGATTGCTGTGCGAGGAGTTTGTAGTAGTCCTCTTGCAGCTCCGGTTCCGGATGCGAGGCGTAGGCGCCAATAATGAATGGGATTGTCATTGTGATCATCCTTCTGTGATGATGTCTCCGTCGCTGGGACAGGCACGAATAAGTCTGACAGGTCGAGCCCAAAAACGCAGCATATTCATCAGACAAATTTACCCTCAGAAAAGACCGACATCAAAGTCCTCATCCAGCCTCGATCCAGCTCTTTCAAATATGAAAAACGATAAACTCAGCACATGGACCGCAATGAACTGATTCAACGCACGTTTCCCTATCTTTTGAAGCGCTTGGAAGACGCTGGCATCAATGCAACTCCCCACGTCGACCCACAAACAAACGGCTACATTTTGACCGTCGACACCATGCGCTTCAACGTTGAAAACCTTCTGTCAGATCTCTCGCGTTCCGATCCAGCCCAGCATCAGGAACGGATCGAACGTTGGGTCGCATTCATGATTGAAACCCTGCGGATGCCCGAGTACTCGGTTAATGATCCCGATGAGCTTCGCCGACGGATTCGCACACGCATCATCCGGGACGGGCAGAGCTCCGATCTCCCCATCACCTACATTCGCCCATTCACCGCCGGATTAGCCACAGCGCTCTACCTGGATTTCCCAAACAGCGTGTCATTGGTAACGGATCAAAGTCTTGCCCGATACCCACTTTCGGTCGATGAACTTTTCCACTACGGACAGATCAACACCGATAACGAGCCAATCGATACCAAGCAACAGGTGGGCCCCTTTACTGAACTGCTGGGAGAATCACCATTTATTGCCGGTAAGGCAGCAAACATCGGCGCATTGGTAAGCAATCTCCACATCAATGCGCCCCACGGATTGTTCTTTGCCATTCCGCAACGCTCCGTCCTGCTCTATGCACCCATCGACCCAGAGGACACCTCACAACAGATATTCCAGATGATCGACTACATGCGCTTCGCGGTCATGGAAGAGTTCGGCAATAACAAGGGCTACGCGATCAGTCGCGACATCTTCTATTGCTTGCCCACTGGAGAATTCGGCCCGATTACCCGGGGCGACAATCCCCAACTTCACGAGCTTTTCAGCAATCCCAAGATCGACTTCGAGACCTTCATCGGGCTTGCAGAAAAGTACCTGTATCTACCCGAAAGCTTCGTCCAACGCTTCCTCGCGAAGTAAAAGATGAACGGAAGCTAGCCGCACGCGGGTGGCGATCAACTATAGGAAGAGCATCTCCGCACTTCTCAAGGTGACGCTCGCCGCCTTTCACACTTCGGTTTGACTTCTGCGTCCTCATTCCCTAAAGTTTCCACGTACGCGCGAGTGGCGGAATAGGCAGACGCGCACGGTTCAGGTCCGTGTCCTAGTGATAGGGTGGGGGTTCAACTCCCCCCTCGCGCACGTAGTAAGGACCCAGCGAAAGCTGGGTCCTTTTGTTTCACCTGCCAAGTCCTGGTCAGCTCATGCACGAAGCAGCGCATTGCGCACCTCGCTTAACTAAACTACGAGGCCGGCTGACGCCCTCAAGCGCCAACCGGCCTCGTAAAAATCGGCAGTTCAGTCCTGCTCGACGCCCGCAAGAAGCTCGCGCACCCAGCTTCGTGCGCGTCGATAGTCCTCGTCATCTTGAGGGACATCCGCACTATTGACCGTCGAGCTGGGATACGAACCCATGAATCGCACATCCGGAGACACTCGATACAACCCGCGCAGTGCTGCCTGAATATGTTCCTGAGCGATGTGTCCAACCATGTCAATCGAAAAGGTATAGGCACCCAATCCATCGCCACTGGGACGCGATTCGATTCGTGACAGGTCAACGTCATGCACCGAGAACTGTTCAAGCAAACGCATGAGCGATCCCGCTTGGTTGACAGGCAGCGCAACTTGAATGGTCGTCTTATCGTGTCCAGTCGGCGCAGTCAACGACCCTTCAATCGGCCTTCTCACGCACACAAAACGCGTAATCGCACCAGGATTATCCGCAACATCCGTGAACACCGATTCCAAACCGTAACGATCCACCGAGGTTGCGTTACACAAAACTGCGTCGAATGCGCTTTCGCCCGAACCCAAGGTCTCGGCCGCTGCAGCAGTCGAGGTCGTGGGGACGTGAACAACGCCGGGGAAGGTTTCCTCAGCCCAGTTTCGACACTGTGCCCACGCGTGCGGGTGGGTTCCAATCTTGCGGATATCCGATAGCTGGGTACCGGGTCGAACAGCCAAATGGAAAGTAATGGGCACCAGCATTTCCGCACGGATCACCAGCTGAGGGTAGTCTGCCAGGGCATCGAGCGTTGCATTGACGCCACCTTCGATGGAGTTCTCAATGGGGACAACTGCCCAATCAGCCTTTCCTTCACGCACCGCTTTCATTGCCAGCGGCGGGGAAGTCAGGGGAATAAGCTCAGCGTTTTCCGGGGCAATCTGGCGCAGAGCCTGCTCGGTGAAAGTTCCAAAGGGCCCTAGAAACGCGATTCGCAGCTTGCTCACTCGGCGTGCTCCTCTGGCGCGAGGGCCTCGGTTTCACCGGCCTCAGCGTGCTCGCCTGCACGCTTCTTTCCGACGATCTCAATGATCACAGGTAGGACCGAAACCAGAATAATGACGCCCAAGATCAGCGTGAGGTTGTCGTGAACGAAGGGGACATTGCCCAGCAGCGAACCGACAATAATGAAGCCAGCGCCCCACAGCAGTGCACCCAGGGTATTGAACAGCAGGAATTTGCTGTAGGGATAGCGTGCAATTCCCGCGGCCAGCGGAATGAAGGTCCGCACGAAGGGAATGAAACGACCAATCACCAGCGAACGACCGCCGTAATCACGGAAGTAGCGCTCAGCCTTCTCCAAGTGCTCGGTCTTCAGTACCCGCGCATCCGGCTTGAAGAGCTTGCGCCCCCACTTTGCACCCAGGAAGTAACCAATTTGCGCGCCAATGAAGGCTGCAACAACAACCATGATGATCAGGGTTGGCAGGTGCAGGCCCAGTCGATCGTGCAGCAAACCTGCTGTGAAGAGCAGAGATTCTCCGGGAAGAACAGGGAAAAGAACACCCGACTCAATGAGGACGATGAGCATCGTCCCCCACAGAACCCACGGTCCCATTGCAACCAGCAGACTTTCGGGGTCTTTAAACCAGTGAATGAAGGTGTCAAGCCCTGAGGCGTTCACCAGGATGGCGTTCAGCATGCAGAATTCCTTCAATTGGGTACAACGAATGACAAAGTGCACGGCATGTTACTTGAGTCAACCCTACCGGTCTTTGCATAACAGATAGGATGTCATCCATGGAGAATTCCGAGGAACTGGTCACGTCTGACATAACCGAGGCCCCCACATCCTCTGTGGAACCACCGGTGGATCCCCCTGAATCGACTGCACCCACTTCCTTGCGCTCTCGGCTTCCCGAACCCGTTTTCTTTGCCGATCACCTGCTTTCCCGTCGTCGGCGCCGGGCTGATCTCTACGAGGCCATCATGTGCCTTGTGGGAATTGTCCTTGTGTGGGGCCTGGGATTCGTCGCTTCCTCAACGACAGAAGGCGTTGCCCAAGACGTTCTACGAGTCACAGTGATCCGCGATCTCCTCCTGATGCCCCTGTCGCTCTTGGAGGGCCTGACCATCTTGGTCACCCCGATCGCCGTCATTGGAATGTTGCTTTTCCGCCGACAGGTCTCCACTGCCATCGAAGCTCTCGCCACCTCCATGATCGCTGGCGTGGCCTCGTATGTCATCTTGCTGGGACTTCGCCAACTTCCTGAAACGATCACGGGTCCGCTCAGGGTGACGAACGTAGAGAACGGACAGACGGCCTCGCACATCGCGATCAACCTGGTCGCCGTCGCACTCATTGCGCTCTTCACAGCCGCGGGTGAATCCGAAGCACTTCGTTCAGTCCGCTGGTCATACTGGGCTCTGGGCATCATCATTGTCATCTGGGTACTTCGCGGGCAACTCACTCTTCCATCTGCGTTGATTTCCGTTCTTCTTGGTCGCACTTTTGGCGCATCGTCGCGTTTCTTCCTGGGATTCCAAGACCGCAGTGCCTCGGGCGGCCAGATTGTGAAGGCGCTGCTCTCGATCCGGATCATTCCCGCACGCATCATCCGCACAGACCTTCTTCCCGCCGGAGTCACGCTAGACACATGGACTGTTACGGAAACAGCGCATGGCCACTTCCGCATGAAGACCACTGCAGCTGACTCAGCTGAATACACGATTGCGCGCCGACCTCCGGCCGATGGAAACCGCCACTATCAGGTCTGGGATACCTACGGGGTTCCCTACGAAATCACCATTTTGGATCCGGGCCGCGGTATGGCCGGCACACTCCTAGAGGTTTGGAACAACGTTCGCCTACGCGGGATTTCCCGCTGGGTTTCCCCCTCGGTGAAGGCAGCTGCAGAACGTTCCATGCTGACAGCTATTTCAGCTAAACGTTCCGGTGTTCACTTGCCCGAACCCATGGGTATCGCTCAAGCTGGGGACTCGATCATGACGGCAATGCGAGCCCTTCCCCCGACGGCTTCCCTCAAGGATCTGGCCGACACCGACGCATTGAGCGATGACATTCTTGATCAGGCGTGGAAGCAACTCCTTTTGGCGCACTCTCACGCAATCAGCCATCGCCACATCGCCCCTTCCTCTGTCGTACTCGACCAGTCCTCACAGGTCTGGCTGATCCACTGGGATGAAGGCGAGGTTGCAACTACTGAGCTCAACCAACGCATCGATATCGCCCAGCTCCTCACCCTACTTGCCATCTATGCTGGACCCGAGCGCGCTCTGGCCTCGGCACGGCGAAACCTCAGTGAGGCGGAATTGGTCGCCTGCGCACCAGTCCTTCAAAAGCCGGTCCTTCCTTCCGAGGTTTCCTCTGCACTTCGACGCAGCGATCTTCTGGATCGCCTTCGCGAGGCGATCGTCGCCGACACCCCGCAAGAATCCGTTCAACCCGCGAACCTTCAGCGCTTCGCACCCAGGACAATGATTACCTTCGGCGTTCTGGCAGTTGCAGTTGTTGTGCTAATGGGTTCGCTCAACTTCTCCGATATCGTCGCTGCAGTAAAGCAGGCAAGCCCCATTTGGATCGCTGTCGCTTTCGCCTTCGCGGCAACAACCTGGGTTGGAGGAGCCGTCCCCCTGGTCGCTTTCAGCCAAGAGAAGGTCAAATTTGGCGACGCCATCTTAGCTCAGATCGCAGCATCGATCATCACCCTGGTCGCTCCCGCTGGAATCGGTCCGGCGGCACTCAACCTGCGTTTCCTGACAAAGCAGAAGATGTCGACGGCCGCTGCCGTCACCACCGTTACTCTGCAGCAGATTTCGCAGTTCCTGGTGACCGTTTCACTGTTGGTCATCGTTCTGTTCTTCTCGGGTTCGTCGCTGTCGGTTTCACTCCCCTACGGCGCGATTATTGCCGGAACCGCTGTCGTAGCTGTGATTGTCATCGTGTGCATTTCGATTCCGAAGATCCGAAAGTTGATTTGGTCGAAGATCGAGCCGACATGGAAGCAGGTGTATCCGCGTCTTCTGTGGGTTGCCGGTCAGCCTCAGCGCCTCCTCGCGGTGCTCGGTGGAAACCTGCTCATGAATATCGGTTTCGTTGGAGCCTTCTGGGCGTCCTTGACCGCAATGGGCGGGTCATTGAACTTGGTGACGCTCTCCATCACCTACTTGGCCTCGAACTCGCTGGGTTCTGTCGTCCCCTCCCCCGGTGGCATCGGTCCGGTCGAGGCCGCACTCACCGGTGGCCTTCAAGTTGCCGGAATCGCCGTGTCCATGGCTCTTCCGACCGCGATCATCTACCGTCTGGTGACCTTCTACGGCCGCGCTCCCTTCGGTTGGGTGGCCCTGAAGATCATGCAGAAGCGAAACCTGATCTGATCTTCTGCTGACTTTGCCGCATATCGACAGCGACATGCGGCAGCCAGTAACGGCCGGAAAGCTTAAGTTTTTCTACTGACGTTCCGAACGTGAGAGATTGTCGCGGATTGCTTGGCCGATCTTTTCGTGGGTATCATCCTGAATCCACTGCGAATCCAAGCCAAAGTGTGATCCCGCGTTTTTCTCATCCTCGCGAAGCCCTAAAATCGCTTCCCACAGAGGAATGAGTTCTTCGTGATAGGTGTGCCCATGACCACCCGGAGCCGTACCCGCAACGGGCATATCGACGAGGACCTGAATGTAGGTCGCACCTCGCGTGTATTGCATATGGGGGCTGACATCCCCATCAACCTTTTCTGAAATCCAGTCGGGCTTGTGCCACACCAGCTCGGAATTCCACCAAACCACCGGATCCGAGGGGTGCTGAGCATAGACAACCCTGGGATAGTTCCAATCGCCGAGTTCGCGACCGTAAACATCTGCCCACAGATTCTCTGGAACATTAACGAAACGTACGTGGCGGCCATTTGCAACAACGGGGGCAACCTCGGGACTGCCTCGGTGACGGATGGCGGTCAGTTCCGCGTGCATCGGCGTAAACGCAGGAGTTCCCACCCAGAGTGCACCGTCGGTCCGACTTAACACATCGACAATTCCCGAGAAGACATGTTGCGAGGCGTAGGCCCCTAAAGATTCTCCGCAGACGAAAAGTGCTGGCCTGCGGTCTTCTGGAATCTCATCCACCGCGCTACGAATCGTTTCAAAGAGAATGACCGCTGCTTCTTCAGAAACATCCAGATCCGTCAGGAAGTTAATCGAGGAGGGAACGAAGGAATACTGCATCGAAGCCGTCGCACAATTCCCACGAGTTAAGTACTCCAGGGGTTGAACCTGCCATTCATCAACCCATCCAGATCCCGTCGAAGTGGCAATCAAAATAACAGCGCGATCAAAAGCACCCGTCCGATGCAATTCTTCAACAACAAGATCAGCGGCACTTTGCAGGCTCTTCCCTTCTTCAGGCATCCCCGCATACACGCGAATGGGCTCCATAGCCGCACAACCCGTAACGGCCTCGATATCGGAGCGGCTAGGGCCTCGGCCAAGAAAAACGCGACCCTGCCCGCCCACGGCACGCCAGGAGGAACGCGACTGCGGCGAACCCGAGCGCTCAGGCACCTGGGGCTGGACAATCCCCTTTGCCGTGCGGTTATTCATCTTTCGCGCATGACGGGTGAAGAAATTAATCCCCAGTTTCAGCAGAACCTGCGAGGTCAAGGCGTACACAATGACGACAAGAATGAGCAGGGAAAGAGCCAGCGCGAAGACCATATGCATCCACTGGCTCAGAACAATAACAATTGCTCGACCAATCCACTGCAAGCCCCAAGCAATACCAAGCAAGACCAGCATCAGAATGAAGGCGCAGAAAGTCCCCAAGAGGTATTCCCCCAAGGTCTCGCCGCGCATTCCGACCAGATGATTGGCCCGCTTGCGCTCGCGATAGGACTGGAGCAACCAGCGCAGGAACCACAAGAAGAACCCCAGCAGTAGTACAGCCCTAAAAGCAATCGATACCGATTGCGGAGCGGTAATCTCAACACCGAGCCTGGGCACAACCAGGGCATAGAAACGCTGGATCGTCAGTCCAACGATGTAACCAACAGCCGAGAGAACACCCGAGGCAACCGCGTGCCACTGCCATGAACGGGCAAGAAGAGAAGGCGAAACGGATACTCCGTACATCACCAGCGCGCCGACGACGCCGATTAGTGAAATATCCATAACACCTCCTCTGGGTATGTCTTATTCTGCCCGATCTGCAACCCAGACGAGCGTGAAATAGGGCAGTTTCACAGTGGAGTGAGGCTCAAAGCCCAGGTGTTCATAGAGGTACCAGCGCAGATTCTCTTGCATTTTTTCGCGCCCCGCAGCGGTGGAACGAAGATAGGACGAGCGCGTTGTCCCCAGCTCCATAATGGCTTCGGGGGTCATGGAATCATTCCAATCGAAACGATTCAATACCGGTTGGGACCAGTGCTCACCCACGGTCGGCGGACGGTCGGGGCGGTGAACATCACCCGAGCGCATAATTCTCGTGAGCCTGTGGACCCATGAGATTGTCACATCCAATTGATTCCACACAATCATCAACTGCCCACCGGGACGCACAATTCTGTGCATTTCTTGCCCCGCTGCCTGCGGATCCACCCAATGCCACGATTGTGCGAACACGGCGCGGTCAACACTCGCATCCTTCAGCCCAGTTACTTCAGCGCAGGCATCAACGACCTGCAGGTTCTGATCGTGTCCCAGAAGCTTCACCAATTGTTCGCGCATTGCCTGAGCTGGCTCAACTGCGATCACCTTCGCCCCGCGCTCAAGAAGCTCTGCGGTCAGTTTTCCCGTTCCCGCACCGACATCCGCGATGGTGATTTCCGAGGCCTTCTCCCCCGCAAGAATCGTATCGATCGCCTCGCGCGGGTAGCTTGGGCGAACAGCACCATAGGAATCTGTCGCGTGTTGAAAGGGATTGGTCACGAGTGAAGCCTAGTGGATTGTCCCCCGAGATGCCCGGACCTGAACTCGCTGCCCCAGAGAAGGGATTGGATGGCCGAAGGGAACCCGCATCAACTCTGGCTCGGCATTCGAAGAGGATTCCAGCTGAACGGGAAGCACAGAGAATCCTCGTCCGCGGCTCTGCACAGTGCCGCACACAAGCGCCCAGAGCTCGCCTTCTTGTTCAGCAAGCTCCAGTTCTTCCTTCTCGACTCCCAAAAAACGCGCAACTTCAGCGTCTCCCGGGTCCTCCCACACGGCCTCGGGACTATCAAGGCGACGAAGGTGCCCGGCGATCATCACGCCAATCTGATCGGCAACGGTAAAAGCCTCATCCTGGTCGTGAGTGACGTAGATGCTCGTGATTCCTTCGCCCGTGATGATTTCACGCAATTCGATGGACAAACTTTCACGCATGGAACGATCCAGTGCAGAAAGCGGTTCATCCAAGAGAAGAAGACGAGGCCGTGGGGCCAAGGCGCGGGCCAGCGCCACTCGCTGCGCCTGGCCTCCCGAAAGGGAATCGATACTCCGCGGGCCAAAGCCTTCCAAACCGACAACCTCTAAAACCTCTGCAACGCGCGCAGAACGCTCGGCTGCGGGAAGACCGCGCAGGCCGTAGGCGACATTTCCTTCGACACTGCGATGTGGGAAGAGCTGCCCGTCTTGGAACATCAAGCCAAAACCGCGCCGATACGTCGGAGTGCGAAGAATTGACTCTCCACCCCATTGAATATCGCCTTGCTGGGGGCGTTCAAGACCCGCGATTGCGCGTAACAAAGTCGACTTCCCACATCCACTTGGGCCTAGAAGCGCAGTGATTTGGCCGGACTTAAGAGAAAAAGAGACACCATCGACCGCGCGGAAAGAACCGTAATCAACGCTCACATCGATGCACTCTAAAGCCGTCGAATCGGTCATAGCCTGTCTCCAATCTCTGCAGGCCGCAGCCATTCCATACAGGTAATCAGCAGTGCACACACTGCTGCAAGAAGGACGCAAGAAGCCATCGCCACGCCCTGATCTAGGGCGTCAGGGCGTGAAATCAAACGGTAGATCACCACGGGAAGCGTGACTGCGTCCCCCTTGGCAAGGAAAGAGGTCGCACCAAATTCACCCAATGAGGTTGCAATCGCAAAACCCGCAGCGATACCCACGGAACGCACCAGGACCGGACCATCGATCGTTGCCAAAACTCGAGAATCGCTGGCGCCCAAACTTGCCGCGGCTTCGCGAAGTCGGGGATTAATTGCTCGCAAAGAGGGCGCGATCAGGCGGACAACCAGAGGAAGAGCAACGACGGCCTGCGCGCAAGGCACCAGGATCCAGGAACTGCGCAGATCCAGAGGCGGGCGATTCATGGTGATGAGGAATCCAAAACCAACCGTCACGGCAGAAACACCCAAAGGAAGCATAAAGACGCTTTCCACCACAGCTAACGCGCTTCGTCCCACTCGCGAACGGGGATGACGCGTGACAAGAAGAACCACGCAAATGCCCACACTCAAAGCAATAACCATTGCGACAAGGGCGACAAGAAGAGAATGTCCCAAAGCCTGCAGGGGTGAGACACGAAGAGCGGGAGTGAAGGAAGAATCTGCCAACTTCGCGTAGTGCTCAAAGGTCAAACGGCCTCGTCGGTGAAGGGAACGCCACACAAGCGCAGCCAGGGGCAGAAGGACAAGCACGCAAATAACGAAACCGCTGAAAACCAGCGCCCACAGGTCTCCCGCGCTCAGGGGCCTCTCTGCCCGAGGCGCACCCAAAGTTGCCGCGTTCTTCCCACGCCTGCGCGCGGCCTCGGCAATGATCAAGGAAAGTGCGATGACGACCAACTGAACAATGGACAGCACCGAGGCGCTGCGAAGATCCAAGAACTGCGTGGTGAGCATGTAGATCTCGGACTCGACGGTTGTCAGCTTGGAACCACCCAAAATCAGCACAATTCCAAAGGAAGTCGCGCAATACAAAAAGACCAACGAGGCCGCAGAGGCGACCGCGGGAAGGAGCGCAGGAAGGGTGACGCTGAGGAAAACTCGGCGTGGAGGAGCCCCCAGACATGAGGCAACCTGAGCGGGACGCTCATCTAATTGGGACCAAAAACTGCCAACATTGCGCACAACCAGCGAGTAATTGAAAAACACCATCGCCGCGACAACCGCGGTCATCGTGCCATCCAGCCCCAAGAAACCGAGCCACCCCTGAGGCGCAAGAAGAGAGCGAAAAGCAACACCCACAACGACTGTAGGTAGAACGAAGGGCACCGAAATGACAGCGCGAAGAAAACGACGTCCAGGGAAACGACAGCAGTACAGCGCGTAGGCACCCGGAATCCCCAGAATCAACGAAAAAGTCGTACCCAGAAGGGCCATCCACAGGGTGCGGCCAATGACTTTCCAGGTTCGAGAAGCCCCCAAAAGCTCGCCTAAACCGGAAAGGTCAACCTCACCGCCCTCAGCGCTAAATCCCTTAGCGATAAGGGTGGCTGCTGGCCACGCAAAAAACAGCGTAAGAAACGCCAGGGGGACGCCGAGAGCCACTGCCCCGGCGCCCACCCTAAGCGCACGCTGCCGAAAATCTGTCACCCAAGAACCGTTTCTTGCCAGGTCTTGAGCCACGCAGTCGAGTTCTTCTCAATTTCCTGAGGATCAACACGCAGGGGCTTATCGGCCAGGGGGCCAAACTTTTGCAGGGCCTCGGGTGCCTGACCCTTGTAGGGGTGCATGTAGGTTGCCTTCGAAATTGCGCTCTGGACTTCGTCAGAGAGCAGGAATTCGATGAACTTCTTTGCTCCTTCGGGGTTCTTCGCACCCTTGAGGACACCGGCATATTCAACCTGGCGGAAGCAGGTATCGGTGATGACACCGGTCGAGCTTTCGGTTCCTGCATCATTGACCGCATAGGCGGGAGAAGAACCGTAGGACACCATCATGGGGTAGCTACCCTTGCCTTCACCGGCGCTGTAGTCAACGTTGAATGCCTGCGACCAGCCCTCGGTGATCTTCACGCCGTTGTCCTTGAGCGACTTCCAGTACTGGGCATATCCATCGGGACCGTACTTGGCAATGGTGGCCAGCATGAAAGCCATTCCGGGAGTGGAAGAAGCCGGGTTCATGGCGACAAGCATGTCCTTGTACTGGGGCTTCGTCAGGTCTTCGAAGCTCGTCGGGACAGCAAGCTGGTGATCGGCGAACCACTTCTTGTCGTAATTCACGCAGACATCGCCGCGATCGATGGGAACCAGGCCGGGTTCACCTTGGAAATTATCGTCTGCGTTGGGCGAGGTGATATGTGCATCCTCGATGATTCCCTGACCGCCAATACGGGTTGAAACCGTATTATCTAGGCCGAAAACTGCATCTCCCAGGGGCGCGTCCTTGGTGAGAACCAGCTGGTTGGCCAGCTCTCCACCGTTGCCAATCGCCTGGATTTTTGCGGTGATTCCGGTCTTCTCATGGAACTTGTCCAGAAGCTCCTGGGGGAAATCGAATGAATCGTAGGCAAGAATAGTGACGCTCTGTTCACCCTGTGACGAGGCCGTGCCAGCCTGTGTTGCGGCACCATTTTGAGCACTTCCCGCGCAAGCTGCAAGAGAGCTTGCTGCAACCAAAAATGTCGCAGTTGATGCGATCAAACGGACGCGACGATGCGTCGAAAAAGTAGACATTTTCATCCTCCGCTAATGGTGGAGGGCTAGGCCGCCTCGGGGGAGGCAGTCTGGAGATTGCGACTTCCTACGCCGGCATGATCCGGATCAGGTGAAAGGGTCTGCATTCGCACTCTCAGCCCACGGTGGGCTCCCCTGTCTTACCCGGCAAGCATAGCGCATCAAGCTGAGAGGGATGTACGGCCTCGGCGCCCCAGTGAACGGTGGCGGCGGATCACACCAACCACGGTGATGCCAAGCATCCACGCAGCCGACATCAGCAGTCCCTGCAGACTCTCGGTTTCCAGGGAAAGGACGACAACCATTGCAGCAATGAAGGCAATGAAGAGCCACGCGGAGAAGACACCGCCAGGAAGCGGGAAGGTCGAGCTGCGATGTTTGTTCGGGTACTTGCGCACGTAGAACAGGTAGGCAATAACAATCAAAACCCACACGACCATGAAGAGTGTGGCTGACATTGAGGTCACCACGGTGAAAACGCTCAGGATTGAATCGCCAAAAGCCAGAAGCACTGCGGCGGAAAGCAAGAACACACACGAAAGGAAGAGCGCGTTCTGGGGGACGTGACGCTTTGACAGACGACCAAAGAAGGGGGCCGCATCACCCTGAAGCGAGAGGGAGAAGAGCATCCTCGAGGTGGAGTAGATCCCCGAGTTGGCCGACGAGGCCGCAGAAGTGAGCACGACCAAGTTCACCAGTGAAGCCGCCGCACCCAGCCCCGTCATCGAGAACATCGTGACGAAAGGCGACTGGGCCTTATCAATCTGATCCCAGGGCGTCACCATCATGATGACTGCAAGAGAACAGATGTAGAACAGAACAACGCGAACGGGAATCGAGTTGATTGCCTTGGGAAGAGTTTGCGTGGGGTTCGAGGTCTCGGCAACGGTCGTTCCAACAAGCTCGATACCAACGAAAGCAAAGACTGCGATCTGGAAGCCACCCAGGAATCCGCTCAGTCCCGTGGGGAATAGGCCTCCGTGACTCCACAGGTTTGAAACCGCCGCGGTCGTGCCGTTGCTGTCGTGCATACCAATAGCGATCATGACGACGCCGACGACAATCAGCGCAATGATTGCGACGATCTTAATCATCGCGAACCAGAATTCAGTCTCTCCGAAAGCCTTAACGGTCATCGCATTGAGAGTAAAGAGAAGGATCGCCGTAGCAAGAACGGGAATCCACGCGGGGAGGTTCGGAAACCAAAAACGCACGTAACCGGTGATGGCTACAACGTCAGCAATACCTGTGACCACCCAACACAGCCAGTAGGTCCATCCCATGACGAACCCCATAGTTGGGCCAAGGAAGTGCCGAATGATATCGGCGAAAGTGCCGTATCTCTTGTCCGAAAGGAGGATCTCACCCATCGCACGCATGAAAAGGAAGAGCGCACTGCCAATGATCAGATAGACCAGAAGGATCGAAGGACCAGCCGTTGCAATGGTCTTTCCGGAACCCATGAAGAGGCCGGTACCGATTGCGCCGCCAATAGCGATGAGCTGGATATGGCGGTTCGTTAGATTGCGCTGAAGCTCGCGGCCCGAGGCATCGCCGAAGCTCTGCTCATCGTGTTCGCTGGTGCTCATTGTGATCCGTTCTCTCAGTTGAGCTTTCCACGCTAGCATGCCCCACCCGGATAGATGGGAGAAAATAGCTTGTATGAGTGAAGTGATTATTTCTATCGCCAATGTTCCCACCGAGCGTGCACGTCGATATGGGCATCAGCTTGCCTCTCACATGGGGCGAAAGATCGACGCACAGTGGGATGAGGATTCAGCGCGCGGAATGCTGATCTTCACTCGCGAGGGGATGCCCGGCGGTGAGTGCGCAATCTCGTGTACAGACCAGCACTTGCGTCTTGAGCTGAAGACTTCTCCCGAGGCCGTGGAGCACCTTGAGTTCGTCGTCGGGATTCACCTAGCTCGCTTTGGGTATCGCGACGGGCTTGAGGTTGCGTGGATGAGGAAGAATCCGAGCGATGGTGAGGAAACTCCCGGAACCACACAGGGCCCCTTAACAGCAGAGGATATCGAGCGTCACCGACGCTCTAAGTAATCCTTCGCACTGTCAACGGCCTGGTCCCACAAACCAGCTTCGTCTTCCCAAAGCTGGTAGGCCTCGTCCTCATCATCACTGAGGGCGGCAATTCCCGATTCCTCAACGTGAAGAGCGATCTTGCCTTTTTCTTCTGAGAGTGAGACCTCGATAGTCGTCAGTGTTTCTTCGGGGAATTCATCACTGGCAACGGGGTACCAGCGGAATCGCACGACATCCATGGGATCTTCGTCGAGTTTCTCGACAAGCCATGTTCCCGCTTCCGGGTCGGTAACGTGGTAGAGCCCGTCATCGCCATGCTCAACATCATGGTCGCCCAGCGGTCCATCATTGATCCACCAGCCGGGCTCAGAGACCAAGGCCCAGGCATTCTCGATGGTGGTGTCAATGAGCGCGTCGGCTTCAACACTATCCGTGTTCTGACCGGGGGTTTCTGTTTCGTCATCACCGAAGAAGTCCATAGCTCAACGTTAGCGAGCCAAGGCCCAGCTGCCAAGGCCAGTGGGGAAATTGGCGACAGAGCATGCCTCTACGGACCTAGTCGGTCCCAGTCATTTCGACGCGGTCTTTGAAGAACCAGCGATTCTAGGAATCAGCCCCACACTGAAGATCGGAACTGGGAACGACGTTACGCAGGAAGTAACCCTCGACAGCTGTCGCCACACACTTGCTTCCGTTCTTCGAGTACGCGGTGTGGTTCCAACCATCCCAAGTCACCAACACGCCCGACGACAGCTGCTTCGCCAGATTCTGGGACATCACGTAGGGGGTTGCAGGATCATGAGTCGTACCAACGACCATGATGGGGGCTGCGCCCTCAGCCTTGATTGCGTGGCGCTTCGCGTGCTTGGTCGGCCAGCCTTCAAGTCCGGCAGAGGTGTAGCCGGCAAGATCTCCAAAGATCATCAGCTCTTGCTTAAGTGCTGTCGCATCCTTCTCCCACTGGGCTGCATCACCAACAGGCTCATAGTCCAGGGAGTTAATAGCAACGATCGCATCCATCGAATTCGATGAGTAGCTTCCATCCTTATTGCGTTCACTCAGCAAGTCCGCAACGTAGAGAAGCGTCGAGCCGTCCTCTGAGTTCAGCGCTTGCTGCATTCCCTGCGTGAGGATTGAATACGTCTGCGTCGAGTACAGCAGCCCAACGACAGCGCTCATTGCAAGGTCGTGAGTGAGCGGGCGGTTCGGATCTGAAGTTTGAAGCGGGGTGTTGTACAGGCGATCGAAGAAGTTCTTCATCTGCTTCATGCCGGCATCTGCATCGCCCTTGAGCGGGCAGTTACGTGCTGCTTGGCAATCTTCCACCCAGTGACGCAGGGAGGCCTCGAAGCCTCGCATCTGCATGGCGGAGAGCTCATCGCCGCTGACCGAGGGATCAAGTGCACCGTCGAGGACCATGTGACCGACATTTCCGGGGAATTGCTCGGCGTAGGTGGCGCCCAGGAAAGTTCCGTAGGAGTAGCCCAGGTAGTTGAACTTCTCTTGCCCAAGCAGCGCGCGAACCATATCGAAGTCCTTCGACGCATTCACGGTGTCGATGTGCTTGAAGATGTCACCGCTGAGGTCTTGGCAACCCTTGGCGAGATCTCGAGAAGTATCCTCTGCGAGCTTGATCATTTCTGCGGGAGTTGCATTCGGATCGATCGGGTTTCGCGTTCCAGCTGCATCGCCGTCACGCTCTTCATCAGTTCGGCAACGGACAGGGGTTGATGCTCCGACGCCTCGCGGATCCAGAGCAACGATGTCAAAAGCCGAGACAAGCCCCGTACCCAAAGAGTTGGTGACCTGAGAGGTAATTGAGGACACCGATGCTCCACCGGGACCACCAAGGTTGTAGAAAAGAGCCTTGCCTTCACTCTGATCCCCGCGGTGGACCGCCAAGGCAAGGGTGATTTGGTTCCCGTCGAGGTTCTCCCAGTCCAGCGGCGCGGTCAGCGACGCACACTGGTACTTGTCGATATCACGCGGCGCAGACACCCCGGTGCTTGTGATTTCCGAGGCCTCACACTGTCGCCAATTGAGCGGCTGAGAGTAGAACTGCTCTTTCGTCGGCTTGCCGGGAAGCGGGTCTGCCGCATGCGCGACCGTCACCTTGTTTTGGCTGTTCGAGGTACCTGCGGCGGCGCTGGTGGCAGCCTGATCGATAGCATTCTTCGCGTAGTATGCGATGCCAAAGTTTGTGGCAAGCGCAAGGACGATCAACACGGAGACGATCAGGCGGGAGCGTGAATTCATGCCTCTACCCTATTCGATGTCTAGACCTGCGGTCGAAGTGAGAGTGCCATCGACTCCAAAATCAGAGGGACTGACATGTTTGTTGTCAGGCGCTTTCGAGCTTCCTCAATCGCTTGGACTCTCTTCATGGTCTGCTGCGGGGTGGATTGAGCGCAGAGCTGGTCGATGAGATCTAGGCAGTCATCATTGATTGGCTCTTGATCCGTTCCCAATTGACGCAGGAGAACGTCCCTATAGATTCCCAAGAGGTCGACGAGGGCTCGATCGAGAGAATCTTGGATGGCTCGCTTTGAGCGCCGCTTCTGGTCTTCTTCGAGTTCACGGATACGTGCGCGCTGATGCGAGGCCGGACTCTGACCTTCTTCCATTCCCAATTGGCGCATGAGTTCGGCCTTTTCGCGGGCATTGCGTTCTTCAGATTGGGATTCTGCTTGAGTTTTTGCAATGGAGAGGAGGTCCTCTGCGGCAAAGACCGCTTCACCAACAGAACGCACCTGTGCCGGGGCAGTGATGATCTGCCGGCGACGCTGACGCATCTTGGGGTCTTTGGCAAGGGCCCGAGCCAAGCCGATATGCGATTGGGCTGCGCGGGCTGCAGAAAGCGCATCTGCAGGATCAACACCGTCACGACGAACAAGAAGGTCCGCGACGGCATGCGGATCTGGAATTCGCAGTCCCAGATGCCGGCACCGCGAACGAATGGTGGTGATCATGTCTTCTGCACTGGGAGCACAGAGCAGCCAGACCGTGCGCTCTGGCGGTTCTTCAATTGCCTTAAGAAGAACATTCGCTGTGCGTTCCATCATGCGGTCAGCATCTTCGATGACGATGACCCGCCAACGCCCCTGCGAGGGTGCAGTCTGTGCGCGCAAGACGATCTGGCGAACCTCATCGATACGAATTTGCGTGGATTCCGTGGTGAGGATTGAGACATCACCGTTTGTCCGAGCCATTGTGGTCCGACATCCTGGACACTGTCCGCATCCGGGGAACTCTCCGGTGCACTGGAGGGCCGCTGCAAAAGCGATTGCCGCAACCGAACGCCCCGAACCGGGAGGCCCGGTGATGAGCCACGCATGGGTCATCGAGCGAGATGGGTCATCTGTGGGCTGAGTGAGCGACGAAGCCTCTGCGCGCACGGAGCCGGAAGTGTCCGCACCTGGATGTGCCTCTTGGGCATGGTCAACGATTGCTCGGGCGCCTTGAGCCGCCTGTTGCAATACCGCCAGGGCGTGTTCCTGGCCGACCAATTCATCCCAAACGCTCACAGAAGAATGCCATCCTCTTCCAGAAGAGCCCAGAGCGTTGCCTGAGATTCAACGGGCTTGGCATTTTCTGCAGCTTCTTCAGGCAATCCCTGGAATGCCGCATCAACACGTTCTTCCAGAACTCCGCGAATTTCACTGAAGACCTGATCTTCGGTACCTACGCCATCAATGACGACAATGCGATCTGCTTCAGAATCCGCAAGCGCCAAGTACTGGTGACGAACGCGCTCATGGAACTCCATAGATTCGCGTTCCATTCGATCCGGTTCACCACCGCGACGTCTGGCGGCAACTTCCGGTGGAACGTCAATCAGCAGAGTGAGGTCGGGGAGCAAACTTCCCGTTGCCCACATGGACAGGCTGCGGATTTCATCCACACCCAAGCTGCGCGCAGCTCCCTGATAGGCCAAAGACGAGTCAATGTAGCGATCGACCAGAACAATTTCCCCGCGTTCAAGGGCCGGTCTAATCAGGGTCGCGACATGGTAGGCACGATCAGCGGCATACAGCAGTGCTTCAGTGCGGGGATCAACATCTTCCGGTCCGTTCTGAACCAATTGACGCAGAGTCGCCCCAAGCTCTGTTCCACCGGGTTCTCGCGTGACAACCACCTGTTGTCCGCGTTCTTCAAACCACTGGCGAACCCGCTGAATTTGGGTACTTTTACCGGTCCCATCACCACCTTCAAAGGTGATGAAGAGTCCGCGCCCCGCCTGTGCACCACTACCCATTGATCTCATGTCTCTATCTTGACAGTGCCCACCCGCATTTGCGTCCATTTTGGCATCGGGTGGGCGAAAGAAAATTCCTTCTCGTTACTTCTTTGCCGAAGTCTTCTTCGTTGTGCGTCGAGTTGTTGTCTTCTTCGCAGTGGTCTTACGGGTGCGCTTGGGAGCTGGGCCCTTCGCGCGCTTGTCTGCAAGCAGCTCATACGCGCGTTCAGCGGTCAGATCCTCGACGGTTTCGGCGCGCGGAACGGTCACGTTGGTTTCACCATCGGTGATGTAGGGACCGAAACGACCGTCCTTGACGGTGACCTTCTTCCCCGAAACCGGATCAGCGCCGAACTCACGCAGCGGAGGCTTTGCTGCCCCGCGGCCTCGTTGCTTGGGCTGAGAGTAGATCTCCAGCGCCTCGTCCAAGGTGATCGTCAGAAGCTGATCCTCACTGGGAAGGGTGCGCGAATCGCTTCCCTTCTTCAGGTACGGGCCGTAGCGACCGTTTTGCGCGGTAATGACCTCGCCATCGGAGGGATCAACACCGACCTCACGCGGAAGCGAGAGCAGCGCAAGCGCGTCCTCCAGCGTGATGGTCGCCAGATCCATCGACTTGAACAGCGAGGCAGTGCGCGGTTTTGCCGCAGCCTTCTTTCGCGTCTTCTTCGCGGGCTTCCCGTCTTCAGAAGCTTCCGCTTCCTCGGTTTCTTCGGGCAGAATTTCCGTCACGTAAGGACCGTAGCGGCCGTTCTTTGCAACCAGCATATGTCCGCTTGCGGGATCGATTCCCAGCTCGCGTCCATCATCTGCAGCAAGCGCGAAGAGTTCCGTGATCTTCTCTTCGGTCAACTCGTCGGGAGCGACCTCGGGCGGCACATTTGCGCGCGTCCCATCGGCCTTCTCCAAGTAGGGTCCGTAACGGCCGACTCGCAAGGTGACGCCATTTCCCATGTCAATGGAGTTCACCGCGCGAGCATCAATATCGTCTCCCAGGGATTCAACCTGGAACTTCAGGCCGTCAGCGTCGCCCTTACCGTCTGCACCAAAATAGAAGGTGCTCAAGAACTCGTGGCGATCTTCGCTTCCCGCAGCGATCCGGTCCAGATCGTTTTCCATCGATGCCGTGAAGTCGTAGTCGACTAGGTTCGACAGGTTCTCTTCCATCAGTCGCGTGACCGAGAAAGCCAGCCACGTCGGAACCAAGTACTGGCCTCGGTGGGTGACGTAGCCGCGATCGCCAATGGTTTGAATCGTTGCCGCATAGGTCGAGGGGCGACCAATTCCGAGCTCTTCCATGGTCTTCACCAAGGTCGCTTCGGTGTAGCGACCCGGGGGTTGAGTCTGGTGTCCCTGTGCCTGCGCCTCTTCAAGCAGCGCAAGTTCCCCTTCGCTCACCTGAGGAAGGGTCTTCTCAGCATCGGTTGTTTCCGCGTCGTAGCGTCCCTTGTCCTGGCCTTCTTGGTAGGCCAACCGGAAGCCGGGGGAAGTAATAACAGTTCCCGAGGCACTGGAGAGCACTGCGTGAGGCTGACCTTCGACCTCGACATCGGTACGCACGCGGATGGTTGCGGTAAAACCAAGGGCATCTGCCATCTGCGAAGCGACGGTTCGCTTCCAAATCAAGTCATACAGTGCAAGCTGCTGACGATTCAAAACCGAGGCAACTTGCGCGGGGGTACGGAAGTGATCCCCGGCGGGGCGAATGGCCTCGTGAGCTTCTTGCGCACCCTTGGAGGTGGTGCCGTAGATGCGCGGCTTCTCAGCCACGGCCTCGGCCCCATAAAGCTCCTTGGCCTGCTGACGGGCAGCCTTGATGGCCTGCGAGGACAGGGCCGTAGAGTCGGTACGCATGTAGGTGATAAAGCCCGACTCGTACAGGGACTGAGCGGTACGCATCGTCGAGGAAGCGTTCCAGTGGAGCTTGCGTGAGGCTTCCTGCTGCAGCGTCGAAGTAGTGAAGGGAGCTGCTGGGCGGCGGCGGTAGGGCTTCTGCTGAACAGAATCGATCGCGGAATCGCGTGCGGCCTCGAGCGCTGCGGCGAAGAGCGGCGCGGAATGGGCATCCAGGTGGAAGGCCTCGTTCTTTGTGGCCTTCGCGGAGAGACGACCGTTTTCATCGAAATCGGAACCGGTTGCGACGGGACGATCATCGATGTGCGAAACCTTTGCGCCAAAAGATTGGCCCGAAGCGGCAAACTGGGTATCGATCGACCAGTACTCTGCACTCACATGCGACATGCGGTCGCGCTCGCGATCAACAACCAAGCGCGTTGCGACCGACTGAACGCGGCCCGCGGACAAGGAGGGACGAATCTTGCGCCAGAGCAGCGGCGAGACCTCGTAACCGTAAAGACGGTCAAGAATTCGGCGAGTTTCTTGGGCATCGACCAGATCAGTGTCGAGCTCGCGAGTATTTTCCAGAGCGCGCTGGATCGCTTCCTTCGTAATTTCGTGGAAGACCATGCGGCGCACGGGAACCTTGGGCTTGAGGACTTGGAGAAGGTGCCAAGCGATAGCCTCACCTTCGCGGTCCTCATCAGTTGCCAGGAAGAGTTCGTCGGACTCTTTCAGGAGCTTCTTGAGCTCAGTGACCTTTTTCTTCTTGTCGGGATTGACGACGTAATAAGGGGTGAAGCCGTCCTCGACGTCGACGGCGAAGCGCCCGTAGGGACCCTTCTTCATGTCGGCGGGCAGCTCCGAGGGCTGTGGCAGGTCGCGAATGTGACCGATCGAGGCGGTCACATGGTAGTCGGGTCCCAAGTATCCTTCGATCGTCGCCGCCTTCGCGGGAGACTCCACGATCACCAGCTTGGTCGCTGCCATTGTCTGTCCCTTCCGTTGCTACCTCGTATTTGTAGCACTCTTTGCTGGTCCTCCGACGGCAAGCGTCGCCGGAGTGCCACTGGGTAGGACCTTACCGCGTTACGGGGCTTTCCGGGAACCGATGCGCTTTTCCGCGCGTCTTTTGTGGATAATTTCGAGGCCTGGGTGGTGTTTTGCGTGCAAGCGTGCACCCATGTCCATCGGCAGTAAGCCGACTGGAGACACAGTAACTGCTCCTGTACAATGTTCTGTACATACGCGACGATGAGAGGAGCCTCCATGAAGACCATGACCTACAGCGAGTCGCGCGCACGTTATGCCGAGGTCCTCGACCAGGTCGTCAACGACCGCGAGGAAATTATCATCACCCGCCAGGGACGCGAGAGTGCCGTCATCATGGCGCTCGACGAGTACGAGTCCCTCATGGAGACCGTCTACCTCATGCAGTCCCCCGCAAACGCCCGCCACCTGCGCGAATCGATCGCACGTCACCGCGCTGGTGAGGGCGTCGTCCATGACCTCATTGACCTCGACGAGGACTGATCATGCACATCACGTGGGACGAGGAAGCCTGGAACGACTACGTCTGGTGGCAGTTCGAGGATCGCAAGACCCTCAAGCGCATCAACGCCCTCATCAAGGACATTCAGCGCAACGGGAACGAGGGTATCGGCAAACCTGAACCCCTCCGTTACGAGTTCTCGGGGTACTGGTCGCGCCGGATCGACTCACGTCACCGCCTGATCTACCAGATCAGCGACGACGGTAAAACCCTCTGGATCATCTCCTGCCGCTACCATTACGGCCAGTAGCTCCCACGGTTTAAAGCAGCGCGCTGCCCAGGCGGCAGATGTTATCGATGTAGTGCTTGTACCAGGGAAGCGCTTCCCACTCGTCGATGGTGAGCAAACGCGATCGCGCAATGATGCGCTGGTCGTTTTCGAGGAGAAGATCGACAAGGTGCGAGTCTTGGGCTAGCAGCATGACTTCGTAGTTCAATCCAAAGGAGCGGTAATCCATGTTGGATGATCCGATTGCTGCGAGTTCCCCATCAACCACGACGTACTTCGAGTGCAGCATATTGGGCAGAGCGTAGAGGTGAACCTTTACCCCGGCTTTCAAGAGAAAACCGTAGTAGCTACGTTGCGCGTGCCCGACCAAGAACTGATCGAATTGCTCGGAAACATAGAGATGGACGTCAACCCCCGACATCGCTGCACTTGTCAATGCCGTCAGGAGTGGTTCATCGGGAATGAAGTACGGGCTGGCGATAGATACATGCGTATGTGCCTGCGAAATCATCGAAACGAACATCCGCAGGTTGGGCTCTGTCGGGTAGGCCGGCCCTGAGGGGATGATCTGCATAGGTTTGCCCTGGCTTGGCTCTGCCTGGGCAAGGTTAAGATCATCGACCGTAAGTTCTTCGCCCGAGGCGTAGTACCAGTCAGTCGCGAACACCGCCTCCATCTGGCGGACGATATCGCCACGCACTTCAACCGAGGTGTCGTGGTATTCAATCCCCGCTTTTTGATAGGCGGGAGTGTCATAGTCCGCGGCCACCAAATTATGTGAACCGATGAAACCGAGTTCACCGTCAATCAGCAGAAGTTTACGGTGGTTCCGTAGGTCTGGCCGTCGAATTTGCCCCTTGAATAGATTGAAGGGAAGCATGATGTGCCATTGGATGCCGGATTCGTCCAAGACTCGACAAAAATCGCGCCAGCCAGGAATTGTTCGCACCCCGTGATGATCCACCAGCAATCGCACGGTCACGCCGCGAGCGCAGGCACGGACAAGAGCCTTGTAGAGCGGATCAGTGGACTGATCCCACGAGGTTTGGAAGTACAGGACATTGATGTGGTGTTGCGCCCGATCGACCTCGCGGGCCATTGCCTTGAAGGTCTCGTCTGTGTCATTGAGAAGTTGCACGACTTCCCCACTGCTGACGGGAAAGGAAGTCTGCTTCCTATTGAGCTGCATCAGCGAAGCTGTTCGCTCAGGCAGAGCGCTACTGCCCTCGTCAATTTCTGCAGACTCTTGGGGGTTTCCGCCACTGTGAGCTTTGTGGGAAGCCGCGCCCAAAATGCCCTTCACCAATTGGTGTGCCTTCTGATCCGAGCGCAGGGACTTTCCCATTGCCCACCAAGATCCGAAGATCAGATAGAGCGGAACGCCAACAACTGGCCATAAGAAAATGAGCAAGAGCCATGCCGTTGAAGTCGATGCCCTACGCTTCTTTGGAACAACACCCAGTGCGACTAGCCGGATGGCCAATTCAAATGTGCCGACAAGGAGCCATACCCACAGGGGCGGCTGGTGGGTTAGAGGCGCAGGGAGGGGCATCGCAGTTACTCCTGATCCGATTCAACTCGAAGGAATCCCCAGCGTATTAAGGTGCGCACCTGCGGGAAGAGTTCTTCTTGAAGCTGCAGTGAATCGCATTCCAATAGGGCTGCAAGAGCCCCGCAGATCTGCCCAACGCTGAGTTCACCATCCGATGCACCAACCAAGGCGCTCAGAGCAGTGGTCGAGGCAACCGATTGTCCAAGACCTCCACCTTGGTGAAGAACCAAGGCGGAGGGATCTTGCGCTCCGGGCAGGAAATGTCGCTCTTCCGTCACATCGGAAGCGAAGAACAGGTGAAGCTCACTGAGATCATCGGGGAGCCGTAAGGATGCAAGCGCACGCTGGACGTCTTCGCCGGACGGGGATTCTCCCCCGTCAAGCTCATCGCATTCGCACACGCCCGGGCGCGGCGTATCGAGCTTTCGCAGGGCGACCATGCCCATGCCAATTTCAACGACTCCTGCCTGAACGAAGTCATCAAGCCACTGAGTGTATTCGCGTTCGTAGTCTTCGCGCTGGTGCAATTGCTGGCCGGAGTCACGAAGCCACATTTCAACGTAATGCGCGGGATCAAGCCTGTCGCGCTGCACAATCCACGCGTCAACAGGAAGGTCTTCGACCCACGAGCGCACAACATTTTCCCAGTCGTCAGGGTGCCCCAAGCGTCCGGGAATCTCCCAATTCGCAAGGAGTTGCACAACACCGCCGGGCTTAAGGTAGTTCGGGCTTTCCCGGATCACCGTGCGCACCAAATGATCGCGGCTCATTCCACCATCACGGTATTCCAGAACCCCCGAGGTCCGAAGCGAATCTGGCGTGATAACAAAGGGCGGATTCGAAGCGATGAGATCGAATTCTTCGCCTTCGACCGGTTCAAAAAGGGATCCTTGACGAACATCCAATTCGACACCGTTAAGCGCGGCGTTGAAGCGCGTTATCTCACATGCTCGCGCCGAAAGGTCTGTTGCAACAACGCGAGTAGCGTGTGTGGCCAAATACAAGGCCTGGATTCCGCATCCACACCCCAGGTCCAAGGCGGATTCGACAGGAGTTCGAAGTGTTGCCTTCAAGAGCGAGGTCGTTGCGCCGCCGATTCCCAGAACGTGGTCTGGGCGAATGGGTTCACCCGTCACGTCTTCACCCAGGTCCGACAGGATCCACCAGTTTTTGAGGCCACCGTGAAGCTGTGCCGCGTGAGGACGCAGGTCGTAATTTGCTTTGAAAAGTTGCTGGCCGGAAGGCGATTCCGCATCGAGTGCAGGAAAAATCAATCCCAAGTCGACCGCGCCGTGGACCCCAAGAGTGGGCAGAGCTTGCGCAAGAACATCCCCACTTTCCGCGCAGCCCAAGACAAAGAAGCGCGTCAACACCGCAGCTGGGGATTCTTTCCGCTGAAGTTCGCGAAGCGCCGGAACCCGTTGATTGCGCATGAGCGCAGCGCGCGCCGTCGGGCTGATCATGGTTTCCATCGCGTCAACACTCCACCCGGCGCTACCGAGGTCTGCGGCCAAGCGGGCGATCAGTCCAGGTTCCAATCCCGGTGTCGGACTGGGAAGAGTGTCAATCAGTGATTCCGTCATAGCATTACTTTCTCACGCCTGACCCGCATCTGCGTCGACTTATTCACGCAAGTTCTCAGGCACATATTCCCACGAGCTCCCCCACCGCGCAGGACGTCCCACTCGCCCATTAGAATGCCTGTGTCCCCAAGGAAAAGGATGAGTGGATGTCTGGCGGACTGGTAGCGCTTTTGGACGATATTGCGACCCTCGCAAAAGCAACGGCTTCGTCTATCGACGATGTCGCATCGAGCGCGGTGAAGGTATCGGCCAAAGCGGTTGGCGTCGTCATCGACGACACCGCTGTCACTCCGCAGTACGTCTCCGGACTTTCCCCCAAGCGCGAACTGCCGATTATCGGGAAAATCGCCAAGGCCTCGTTAATCAACAAGCTGGTCGTTATTCTGCCGGTCGCGCTGCTGCTCACGTGGTTTGCACCGCAGGTCCTGCCTTTCCTCCTCATTGCGGGCGGTGCTTACCTGTGTTTTGAGGGCGGAGAGAAAGTTCTCGAGGCCCTGCACTGGCTGCCCGAACACGCAGAATCAGCCGAAGACACGGCTCCTCAAAGCTCGGAAGACCTCGAAAAAAGCATTATCTCTTCGGCCTCACGCACGGACCTCATTCTTTCCTCGGAGATCATGTTGGTCTCTATGGACGGACTGAACACCGAGTCCATGTCGATGCGCGTCGCAGTCCTCATCGCGGTTGCTTTCTTCATGACTTTCTTTGTCTACGGGATCGTTGCAGTCCTGGTACGAATGGATGACTTCGGGCTTCGCTTGGCCAAGGGCGCGACTCATCCGGACGATAATCGCCCCGGTCCCGCGGATAATATCGGTCGCGGAATTGTGCGCGTGATGCCCAAGGTTTTCAACGCAATCGGCATTGTTGGAACGGTTGCGATGCTGTGGGTCGGCGGCCACCTGGTCATCGAAAACCTCGCGAAGGTGGGCGTCGGCTTCTTCCACAACGTCGTGTCGACCATCGAACACGCACTCGCTTCGGGCGGCGGTTTCCTTGGCTGGCTCGTTGAGACCGCGTGTGCGGCAGTGTTTGGCATTGTGCTCGGCTCGCTGATCACCGCAGTTGTGGTTGGGGTTTCCCATCTTTCCCGCCGAGGCCGAGGCCACTGAGCCCTTCCCCGCTCCCCTTTTGTGTGGTGCATTGAGCGCTGAGTGAACTCGCCCACCTCTACGCCCACACCTAGGGACTTAAGTACTAGGCTTGGGGTATCAACCCCTAAGTGTAAGGAGAGCCAGATGAGCGTTTACACCCTTCCCGAACTTCCCTACGATTACGCGGCACTGGAGCCCCACATCTCTGCAAAGATCATGGAGCTGCACCACGACAAGCACCACGCGAACTACGTGGCCGGTGCAAACACTGCACTGGAGAAGCTGGAAGCAGCTCGCGAAGCTGGCGACTTTGCCGCGATCAACCTGTGGGAAAAGAACCTGGCTTTCAACCTGGGTGGCCACACCAACCACTCGATCTTCTGGACGAATATGACCGGTGACGGCGCTTCTCGCCCCGAAGGCAATCTGGCCGACGCCATCAACGAGTTCTTCGGCTCCTTCGAGAAGTTCCAGGCGCAGTTCGCCGCTGCAGCCCTCGGTCTTCAGGGCTCCGGCTGGGCAGTTCTCGCATGGGACACCCTGGGCAAGCGCCTTGTCACCTACCAGCTGACCGATCAGCAGGGCAACATCCCCGTTGCAACTGTTCCGCTGCTCATGCTGGACATGTGGGAGCACGCTTTCTACCTGGATTACCTCAACGTCAAGGCCGACTACGTCAAGGCCTGGTGGAACGTTGTGAACTGGGAGAACGTCGCAGAGCGTTTCGCAGCAGCCCTGTGATCACTGCTTGTTTGTTGTAAAGGTTGTGGCCCCCGCCTTTAGGCGGGGGCCACAACCTTATCCATGGGCGCTATCTACAACCTGCGGGCAGACGTTATCCAAGACGCCTTTGGAGTTCTTGGTACTGGGCAAGCTTTTGCTGAACATCAGCGATGTAGCTGATCAGCATGACTTCATCAACGCGGTGGTTACGCGCAAAATTCGCAATCGTCTGAGCAACTTGGTCGTAGGTGCCGATGATGATCGAGCGATCGCGTTGTGCCCATCGCAGTGCGTCTTCTCGATCTTCGGCGCTCATCTGCTCGGGTCGCTGGAACCGCACGGGACGTCCCAGTCGTAAGCACATACGGAAACTCAAGGCGGGAAGAGCCTGTTCTAGGGCTTCCGCTTCAGTTTCTGCAGCGCTCACCGCAAGCGCAGAAAGAGTCTGTCCTTGGCCTTCACTCAGGTTTTCGGGCAAGTGTGCGCGGTAGTGGTCCATGACCTCGGGCTGTTGCTGGCCGCTAAAGAACTGCGCGTAGGCATAGTTCATATTTCGAGTCCCCGCCCAAGCCGCACTCTGGCCTGAAGACCCCAGCAACCACACTTCAGGAAGCTCATCGGGGCGCGGGTAGACACCAACCGAGGCGTAGGGGTGTCCCTCGGGCAGGGTTCCTCGCATGAAAGCCAAAGTTTCATCAATCAAGGCATTGATCGACCCAGGATCAATCGTTGTCCCTTGGTTGAGTGCGCGGGCGGAGATCATGTCACCGCCGGGGGCACGCCCCAATCCCATGTCGACGCGTCCGGGGAACAAGGTAGCAAGAGTGAAGAACTTTTCTGCCATCTGCAAGCTGCCCTGGTGCATGGCCATCACGCCACCCGAACCAATGCGAATACTCGAGGTTCGGTCCAGAAGGTGAGTCATCACCAGCTCGGGAGCGGAAGACATAAAGGCCGGTGTGTTGTGGTGCTCTGCGATCCAGAAGCGATGGAAACTCATCTCTTCTAGTCCGCGAGCCAAGGACACCATGTCTTCCAGTGCCTGATGCGGAGTCGATCCGTCAAAAAGCGGAACCTGTTCCAGTGCTGAGAGGCGCATTGTTACCCTTCCGTTTCAGAAAACATCCACTTACTTAAACACAGTTACTTCTAAGGATATTCCCCTAGGGAAGAGCGCGCCGGCCAAACGCTTGTCCGCACAAGCGTCAGCGCAGGTACCACCAGCTCGGAAAGCAAGCGCCACCCAGCCGACACCTCAACGCTGAACTCAGCGGAAAGCAGCACCCCGCCTCGGCGGAATCGCGGGCATACCCAATCCGACCACGCGGTGTCCCTCACCATCAGAGGAACCACCACCGGAGCCGCATCCACAACCACCGCATGAGGCGCCAGCGACGGCCTCGCCACCCAGGTCTTCGGAATCGAAATCAATCCCGACCAGCTGCAGCACGCCATCGTCTTCACCATCGCGCTCGGCAGCATTGTGCTGTTGAACAGCGGTTGCCAGCATCAGCTTGATTCGGTTGAGCTGATTGACTTCCGAGGCGCCCGGATCGTAGTCGACCGCAACAATGTTGGCTTGCGGGTAGCGGTTACGCAACGCGCGGAACATGCCCTTTCCAACGATGTGGTTGGGCAGGCATGCAAATGGCTGTGCACAGATGATGTTCGGGCATCCGTGTTCGATCATGTCGACCATCTCAGCCGTCAGGTACCAGCCTTCACCGGCCTGGTTCCCAAGGCGCGCGATGTCCTCTGAGCGCGAGATCATCTCTTCGATGTCGCGATGGGCTTCGAACTTCCCATTTGTCTCTTCGAAAGCCTTGTGAACTGGGATTTCATACTTCTTGAGCAGCCACAAAGCCATGGGCATGATCTTGCGCTGTTTGCCGTCGATCCCCAGGTTCTCGTAGTCCCACTCCGCGGTCGCAACCGAATTGTGGAAGAACTGCATGAGTCCGGGAAGCTCAGCCTCACAGCCCTCAGCCTCGATGACATCGACCGCGTGGTTATTCGCATCGGGGTGGAACTTCACGAGGATCTCTCCCACCAAGCCAACGCGAGGTTTACGCGGAATATCACGCAATTCCAGGGCGTCAAACTCAGCAACACATCGCTTGATCAGCGTCGAATAGCGCAGGCGCCCCGTTAGGAGACCCGTCGGACCGACACGTCCCAAGGTCTCAGAGCGATCACTGACGACCCACTCGCGCACGATCTGATCCCAGCGGCGGTACAGCTCCATCGCGCTTCCGGGCACGGCCTCGTAAGGACGCACGCGAAGCAGCATGGACTGGATCGCATCACCGATGACGAAGGCCTGGATTGCCTTGTGAATATGGCGAATTCCGATCTTAAAGCCGGGGTTGTCTTCCAGTCCCTGAACGGAAAGCGCAATGACCGGGACCTGCGGATATCCCGCATCGCGCAGGCCCTTACGCAGCAGTGCGGCGTAGTTCGTTGCGCGGCACATCCCACCGGTCTGTGTGATGCCGACGGCGGTCTTATCGGGATCCGCGCGCCCTGACACAAATTCGTCAATGAGCTGACCAATCACGACGATCGCCGGGTAGCAGGAGTCGTTATTGACGTACTTCAGGCCAGTTTCCATGGTCTGACGGCTCGTGTGCTCAAGGACTCGAACATTGAGCCCCGCGCGCCTGAACAGCGGCTCCAAGAAGCGGAAGTGAATGGGCGACATCTGCGGGGCAAGAATTTCGTATCCCGCATCGCGCATCTCTTCGGTGAAGACGGCCCGTGCTTCAATGTGTCCCGCCTTGACCTGCTCGGATTCCTCGCGCGCGGCAACCGATGCGGGGTCCTCGTGGACCGCGGTGTCGATCGTTCCCGAGGCCATGGTTCCTCGCTCCGCAACCGCCGCTTCCAGGGAACGCAGGCGGATCTTCGCGGCACCCAGGTTCGATACCTCGTCAATCTTGAGGACTGTGTGCACATCGCCGCGTCCCTCAAGGATCTCCTGAACCTGGTCGGCGGTGATTGCGTCAACACCACAACCGAAGGAGTTGAGCTGGACCATCTCAAGGTCAGGCTCATCGCCCACGCGAGCGGCGGCCTCGTACAGGCGCGAATGGTAGGACCACTGGTCACGCACGCGAAGAGGGCGCTCCAGGCGCTGGTCGACGATGGAGTCCTCGGTGAGAACAGCCATTCCCAGTCCGACAATGACCTCGGGAATACCGTGGTTGATTTCGGGGTCGAGGTGGTAGGGACGGCCCGCCAAGACGATTCCACGCACTCCATGTTCACGCATCCACGCGAGCGCTTCGCGGCCCTTTTCCTTGATTTCAGCCTTGACCGCTGCGTCTTCTTCCCACGCCTTGTCCAGCGCACGAGTCATCTCTTCGACGCTGATGTCGTAGCCATATTGCGCGAAGGTGCGCACAAGGTGTGCGGGTAGGTAGTCGCGATTGCCGAAGTTGATGAAGGGACTGATGAACTTCACGCCCGGCTCATTCAGGCGTTCCATGTTGTTGCGGATGACTTCGGGGTAGGTTGCAACGACCGGGCAGTTGAAATTGTTATCCGCGTCGGTGAGCTTTTGCTCGAAATCAACGCAGGGGTACCAGATCGTTGTGATTCCCTTGTCCAGCAGGGATTCGATGTGTCCGTGGACGAGTTTGGCCGGGTAGCACACGTTTTCGGAGGGGATCGATTCCATTCCCTGTTCGAATAGCTCGTGGTTGCTTCGCCCGGAGATCATGACGCGGAAGCCAAGCTCAGTGAGCATCGTGAACCAGAAGGGGTAGTTCTCGTACATGCCCAGAACACGCGGAATACCAATGTCCCCACGGAATGCCTTGGCTTCGGTGAGGCGTCGGTACCCAAAGATCCTCTTGTACTTCCAGTCATAGAGGTTGGGAAGGTCCGACTTACGTGGAACCTTTTCGAGGCTTGCCCCGCGTTCGCAACGGTTACCCGATACATGCCTTTCTCCGTTGGAGAAGGTCGAGATCGTCATCTGGCAGTGGTTTTGGCACAGGCGGCAGGTCTTGCGCGTGGTCTCGACTTGGAAGTCTTCGAGGTCTTCGATGCGCGCAAGCGACGACTCACCTTCGCCGCTGTCGTGCATGCGGGCCGTAAGCGCCGCACCGTAAGCGCCCATAAGGCCGGCGATATCGGGGCGAACTACCTCACGGCCGGTCAGCAGCTCGAATGCGCGAAGCACTGAATCGTTGAGGAAGGTTCCGCCCTGAACGACGACGCGCTCACCCAAGTCCGAGGGATCCTTGAGCTTGATGACCTTGTACAGGGCGTTACGCACGACCGAGTAGGACAGGCCGGCACTGATATCGCGCACATCTGCGCCTTCTTTTTGTGCCTGCTTGACCGAGGAATTCATGAAGACCGTGCAGCGCGTTCCCAAGTCCACGGGATTCGTTGATTCCATGGCCATTTTCGCGAAGGTTCTGACATCGGTTCCCATGGTCTGCGCAAAAGTTTGCAGGAAGGAACCACAACCGGAGGAACAGGCCTCGTTGACGGAAATGGAATCGACTGCGTGATCCTTGATCCGCAGGTACTTCATGTCTTGGCCACCGATGTCGATGACCGAGGTAACGCCGGGCTGAATGAATTCTGCAGCGCGATAGTGCGCCATGGTCTCGATTTCGCCCTCGTCCATGGTCAGGGCTGCGGTGACCAAACCTTCGCCGTATCCGGTGGCACAGGATCGACCAATCACAGTGCCTTCGGGCAGCTCACTGCGGACCCTTCGGACAATTTCTACCGCTGCAGCAACGGGGTCACCTTCGTTAGAGGCATAGTGGGTGAAGACAATCCGGTCATCTTCGTCGATAAGAACAGCCTTGATAGTGGTTGAACCCGCATCAATTCCAAGCCAGCAGCGCCCGCGCGCCTGAGAGAGATCAGCCTTGGGGATGACTTCTTGCGCGTGACGCTGGACGAATTCTTCCTTCTCTTCTGGGGTCGCGAAAAGGGGACGCATTCGCGGGGATTCGGCCTCGACCTGAGCAGTGGCGAGGCGGTCGATAAGTTCACCCAGCGGGCTTCCCTGCTCTTCACCTCGTTTCTTAGCTTCTTTCGAGGCCAAGAGCGCGGCCCCGATAGCGACGTAAAGCTGCGCGTTTTCCGGGGTAATGAAGGAGTCTGCCTTGGGGAGCAGGGTCTTGTAGGCCTCGCGAAGTTGAGGAAGGAAGTGCAGCGGACCGCCAAGGAACATGACGTTTCCGCGGATGGGACGACCACAGGCAAGGCCGGCAATCGTTTGGGTTGCGACCGCGCTGAAGATCGAGGCCGCGAGGTCCTCGTGCGCGGCGCCCTGGTTGATCAGTGGCTGGATATCCGATTTCGCAAAGACACCGCAGCGAGAGGCGATGGGGTAAAGCTGGGTGTGTGCTTCGGCCAGCGTGTTCAGTCCAGAGGCATCGGTGTGGAGCAGCGTGGCCATCTGGTCAATGAAGGCACCGGTTCCGCCCGCGCAGGTTCCGTTCATTCGCTGTTCGGGGGTGGGGTGAAGGTAAGTGAGCTTGGCATCTTCACCACCCAATTCGATAACGACGTCCACTTCTGGGTGAAGTCGCTGAGTGGATTCCGTTCCGGCGATAACTTCCTGAACGAAGGGGATTTTCATTGCCCGAGCGGTCGTCAAACCACCCGAACCGGTGATCGCAGCTTGGACGACCAATCCCGGGTAAATATCCTCGATATCTTCGAGGAGGTGTCCGAGTTCGGCGCGAACATCTGCGTTGTGGCGGCGATAGTCGGAGAAGAGGATGCGGTTGCCATCCAAGACAACGGCTTTGACCGTCGTTGACCCCACGTCAATACCAAGCTGGCACGGGTGCTCGGGCGTGCTTTCGACGTGTAGACGCGAGCCTTCAATGATCTGCGTATCCATGTTGGGCACGCTATGTCCCTGATTTCTAATTTCCAAACTGTTGAAATTAGACTGAGCTCATGGCGACGATGCATCAACCAAGGGCGGGAAAACAGCGAAAAGCGCCTTCAGATTCCCTGACAACTAGCCCCGAAGTTTCATCAGGTGTTGAAATTTCTGATTCAAATAACGCAACATCATCTGTATCTAAAATCCACCGTGGCCCCAGCGCCTGCCGCGGCGAAGTCAAACAGCACATCATTGCAGCTGCCAGAAGTGAATTCGTCACTCAGGGCTACGACCACACAACCCTGCGTTCAATCGCCCGAGCAGCCGGATGCGACCCCGCGCTCATTACGTACTATTTCGGGACTAAGCAGAAACTTTTCCGCGCCTGCATGGACCTTCCCCTCGATCCGGCCTCGGAAATCATCGCGCTTCTCACCCCAGGCCCACAGGGAGCGGCCACACGCCTAGTCGACTACATCCTGGACCTCTACGAGCACACGCTCACTTCAGACACCCTCTTGGCGCTTATGCGCGCGCTGATCACTGATACCTCGACCTCTCAGCGCTTTCGCACCTATATCCGAAGCGATGTCTTAGAGCAGATCAGCCAATTCCTTGCCGCGGACCCCGAACGGGCTCGACGCCTTGGCGAAGAACTCGAGATCATCCTTTCCATGCTGTACGGCGTAGTCACCATGCGCTACATCATTTCTCTGGAGCCACTGGCAACCATGCCACGTCAACGCATCCACGAAAGCCTCACCCCTCTATTGCAACAGCGCATCGATCACATATTCGCCTCACTTCTTCCGCAATAAAACGCCACTTTCGGCGCGCGCGCGGCATCAATTCGCAAGGCTGTTGGCACAATTGGAGCATGACAACTCACGCTCCCACTGCTGAAGAACGCGCAGCATTTGTCGCCCCCCGACCCAAGCGTCGCTGGTGGCAAACGCGTAAGGGCACCGCAGCCGGCACTGCTGGGGGCAAAGTCGTCTACTTCGCTCGAAGCGCGACCATTATTGATCCCTCAACCCAGGCCCACTACCTCGACCGTTCAGATCTTGCTTTCCGCGCCGATTCAACGGTTGCTGTTTTCGACCCCCAATCTGCGCGTCGCCATCATGTCGCATGCGTTCTTTCTGGCATCAGCCCGCTTGATGAAGGTTCGGTCTGGATGCCCACGGGCAGCAGGACTGCCCTGATCAGCCCCGACGAAGTCCTCAATCCCTCCCTGACGCTTCTCCAAAACTTGGTGATTCCGTGCGCAACGATGGGGCAAACCCTTGATCCCGAGGTCATTGAGTCAACGGCCTCTCGCCTGAACATCGATCTCACGCGTTCCGCCGCTGATCTTTCCGCCTCTGAATTGCTGGATTTTCAGGTGTTACGTGCGATCGTGTACCGCGCAAACCTGGTGATTATCAGCGACCTTCCCGCCGATGTCGACCAGGGCGAATTCCTCGACGAGTTCTTCGAGGCTCTCACTCCCCTGCGTTCCAGCGGCGCGTGCGTCGTTTTCTTTACCGATCTGCCCCAAGCTGCCGAGCACGCCGACCGTCTTCTCATCATTGCGAATAGCACGGTCGCCGCAGACACCGGAAAGGTTGACGCGCAATTCATCTCCATGGCTTACGAGGCCATCAACGAAGACCCCTCCTCCTACCTTGGGCCAATTCCTCGCGCGGGCGATCCGATTCTTCCCCCTTCCTCCCCCGTTAACGAGGCCGACTCCCCCGCCGGCGCCGACACCGCGGAAGACTCTACCGCCCTTCCCTACGAAGACGACGAGGCCTCAGAAGAGGAAGTCCTACCTGCTAAGGAGAGCCGTCACAAGGACTCCACCACGGCCTCACAGATCGAGGAAGAGGATGAGGAGCCCGCGATCACGCCTAATTGGCACCCGTTGACTACTCGGGTTGTGCGCACAGCGGACTCTCCGCTCCCCGAGCCAGTGACTTCGCAGTGGGATGACAATCCTGAGACTGCCGAGATTGCTCTTGCGGCGATTGCCCAGGCACAGCGTTTCCATCGCATCGATCAGGCGCGTGCTTCATTGGGTGATGAACTCAAAGAACAACTCAATGAGGATTTGCCTTCCGGTTCTGAGGCAAGCCCCGAAGAACTCGCACTCATCGAGCATGCGCAAAAAATCTTGGGCGAGCTCCCCGGTTCGGTGATGCCGGATGAGGATTCTGTACCCGAGTCGGATGCTAAGTGACACGTATTCGTGTCAAAATTAAAGAGTGACTGCACTTCGGTGCCCATCTTCGTAGGAAGCGATGAAGGTATGAGTAATTACCGTCCCTCTTTGGGGCAGGTTCCGTCTGAGCCCAAACCCCCCAGCATTGGCGAGCTTTTCGGCCGTATGACGGCGCAAATCTCCACGCTCATCCGCGGAGAAATTGAACTGACGAAGACCAAGGCGATGACCTTCCTCAACTTCACAAAAGCGGGGATCATCGCACTTGCGATCGCGGGTGTTTTCGCACTCTACGGCTTGGGATGGCTGCTGCACAGCGCAGAGCTTGCGCTGGCTTTGATCCTTCCCGCTTGGGCAGCGTCACTCATCGTGTGCGGCGTGATCTTCTTGATCGTGATCATCTTCGCTCTGGTTGGCATCTCGAAGTTGAAGAAGTCCAGCCAGCACATTCCCGCACCCCAGCAGGGCCTCAAGGAAGATGTGGATGCCGTGAAGAAAGGGGCTCAAAAGTGAGCAACGAGCAGACTCAAGCAGACCTGAGCGCAGATGAAATTGAAGCCCAGCTGCGCATGACACGTATTGAGCTCACCAACACGGTTGATCAGCTTGTGACACAGCTTCACCCTTCATACCAGATTGAGCAGGCAAAGCAGAATGCTCAGGCAAAGGTTCAGGAACTGAAGGAACGTGCTCGCTCGACCTGGGAGCTGGCACGCGAAGGTGATACTGATGCGATGCGCACTCTGGGAATTGCCGCCTGCTCTGTTGTGGCGGTTGTCGGCCTTGTTGCGTGGCGTATTACTTCCCGCGTGAGGCGTTCGGGTTCTAAGAACTCCCGCTGAAGGCGTAATTTGGCCCCATCCAAGACTTCGGGTGGGGATCGGGCATCGTTTTTAGGTATGATGTTCCCACGAAACATTTTGAACACCTAGGGCACCGCTTGTGCGGACCCGACCGAAGTAGAGGGGGTCGACGCCATGGGGCGCGGCCGTCAAAAGGCCAAGCAGACGAAAGTCGCACGCAAGCTGAAGTATTTCAGCCCTGACACCGACCTGGATGCACTCCAAAGGGAGCTTGCAGCCGGGCATGAGACGCATAGCGAAGAGCAGCCAGACGAAGACGATCTGTACGCACGCTACGCTGATTACGCCGAAGATGACCAGGATTCCCAGGATGACCACTGGGATGACGAGGACTACTGGACGTCCCCTTCCTCGCAATCGCGAAAGTAGCTAAGCTCTTCCGCTTTAAGACATACGGAAACACCGTCAGATGGGTTTGTTACACCCTTCTGACGGTGTTTTTGTACTACTTAGGAAGGAACGCACAGGGCACCGAGAAGCTGCCTGAAGGCTTGAAGGAGGGCATCACTCTTTACCCGGATAAAACACAGTCCCGGTGGCGATTTCTCGCCACCGGGACCAGCGTTATAGCGTCAGTGCGCTAGATGGTTCAGCCCATCTTGCGACGCGTTGCAACTGCAGCGCCACCGGCGATCAATGCTGCCATCCCAAGGCCCAGCAGAATTCCGCTGTCTGCACCGGTCTTTGCCAGTGAAGACTTGGGGTTCTTCGGCTTCTTGGGCTGCTCAGAAGGAGTCGAGGGAGGAGTCGACTCGGTCGGTGCGGGAGGCACCGAGGTGGTGGTCGACGGAGACGGCTCGGGAGTCGTGGTCGACGGGGTGGGCTGAGGAGCCGGAGTCGTCGTGGACGGAGTCGGTGCAGGTGTCGTTGTGGAAGGCGTCGGCACCGGAGTAGTCGTGGACGGGGTGGGCACCGGAGTGGTGGTGCTCGGGGTCGGAACCGGGGTGGTCGTCGACGGCGTCGGAGACGGGGTTGGCGTCGTCGTCGACGGAGTCGGTGACGGCGCAGGAGTCGTCGTGGACGGCGTGGGCTCCGGGGTCGGAGTCGTGGTCGACGGGGTCGGAGTCGGCTTCGGCTTGGTCACGTTGGTGACTGTTGCGGTGTAGTCCTTTTCAGGGTTAACCGTCAGAGTTGCGGTCTTCTTGTCCGCACCCAAGGTGACGCCATCAGATTCGCTGAAGACACCGGAAGTTGCGTTATCCCACAAGACACTTGCATCGGGAAGGTTCTTTTCCTTGATGGTGACCTTCGTGCCGATCGGCAGCTTGTCCGGGTAGGTGTAGGTCTGTCCCTTCTTAACGGTGACAGTTTCAGTCTTGTCAACGCCGGGACCCTTCAGGGTCACTTCGAAGGAGAAGTCCGGATCATCGGTCAGAGCAGCCGCGGAGTCATCAACCTTCTTTGCGATGGAGAAGACTTGCTTTGCCGCGGCACCTGCATCTGCACCCAGGACAACGTCCTGAGCTGAAACGATACGGGGTTGCATATCGTTCGCAGTAATATCCGCAGTGTTCCAGTAGTGGCCGGAAACAACCTCGGGGACGTGACCGTACAGAACAATGATCGCGAACTTATTTGCGGGGACCTCGGGCAGCTTGATTTCCAGCTTGTTCGCCGAGCAGCTGATGGTCGCATTCTGACGAATTGCTCCGCCGGACACATCTGCCCCGCCGTAGCCGTTAGCGACCGAGTCGACAAGCTTAAGATTTGCTTCGTTGTTCTTCAACAGCGGTTCAAGATCAGCACAGTTGAAGTCCCACTTCGGATCTTCGGAATTGTCAACAACGGTGACGTTCTTCAGACCAGTGTCGCCACCAGGAACCGTGATACGCCACGCAAGCGTACGGTTGTTGTTGTACATGTTGAAGAGCCAGCCGTCTTTGCGGAAATCTACGCCAACACCGATGCCGGGCTGGATGTTCACATCAACCGACTTCGTCTCAGTCAGGTGGAAAGGCTGAGTCTTACCAACTTCATTCTTAGACAGGGTCAGTTGCGAGGTGGTAATAACCCAGCCATCCCAAGAAGCAGCACCTTCAGCCGCCTCATTGAAGACGACCTTGACAGTGCCATCCGATCCCCAAGTAGCGCAGCCAATCACGGTGCCCGATGCGGACTTCACATCGAAATTAAAAGGCATAATCGGCTTAGCCGACTGTGTCGAAAGCTTGTACTGGAAGTACTGACCTGCGGTCACCTTCGAGCTGGTCGACCAGTTGACTTTGAGACCAACAGTCGCCCCGACAGTAAAGCTCGTCTTGGGGGTGCCGCTTTGATCGGTCAGTTCAGGTTGGCCGATTGTCATTTTCGACGAAATATCTGTGGTGGGCGCCGGACAGGTTGCGGCATGAGCGGCGGGAGCGGCAGCGTCAGAGAAGATCTCAACGGCACCGATACCACCAACCGCAAGCGTCAGCGCTGCGAGCGCAGAAACCGCGCGCTTAGTGCGGAGGGTTGTCATAGGAAAGACTCCAAAAATCCGAAGATTGACAGATTCAAGAATATATTACAGCTAATCAGCCTTAAATTCCTAGTGTTTTCTCAGCTTAATTTATTCAGATTTCATTCATTAACATCTCATAAAGAAACCAGGAAGTCATCCTCGTCAACCACGGCTCCGCCAGTAATTCCAAGGATAATTGTTGCTGCGGACTCAATGTCGCGAGTCGAACGCATACGCTCCAAACGCTCCGAACGAGTGACGATACTCTCAGGGACCTCGACATTTCCCTTAGGAAGCCATCGCAGTCGATACTCGATGACCGCTCCCTGCGCCCATTCCTCCCAGCGCAAGACATGGGGAACCTGCTCAACCTGATGCACTTCAACCATCATGATCGACTGATTCCCAATAGGACTGAGTAAAGCAAAACCATCAACAACTTGTTCAGCACTGAGTGCATGTTCACGATCTCGCGCTAAGGCTTCACGTAACTCATCACTCAACTCATGCACCACTGAACGCAGCTCTCGTTCAGCCTCGGCATCGCGACGATTTTGACGGGAAGGCTCTCCCTGCGCATCAGCAACCAACTCGCGCGAATCAATCGTCTCTGGGAAAACCTCAGCCAAGGCCTCGGCAAGTTCAGCGGGACCCACCCAACGCGGCGAATACACGGCCAAAGACACTGCGGAATCAGGATCGGGCTGCATAACAACGCCACTTCCCGCAATGCGCACAGCCCCAGCCAAGCGCCGAGCCATCCGCTCCAGCACCAGCAAGACCTGATATTCGAGCCCAACGGGCAAGCCCTCGGGGAAAGCCGAAGCCCAGCGGTCACTCGCGGCAAGCTCAGGCGGTGCAGGCTCCCCGCGCATCGGCTCACACTCCACAACCCACGCGTGAGTGAGGTCTGCACCCAAGCCAAGTGGACCTCGGACGTTGACGGGAAGCGCCCAAGGGCCAGAAAGCTCTACTCCCCCGCGAAGGTGCAGACGACCGGGAGCAACCCAATGGGCCTCGTCCCACGCGGAAACAGCCAAGGCCTCAAGCTCATCATCTTCAACGGAAGCGCCCACACAGAAGAGGTGATTTGCCAGCCCCAACTCAACCGGAAGCGGCAAAACCTCACGCGCAGCGGAGCTGGTACCCATAGACACGCGCGCAACATGGTCATCAAGGCGAATCTCGCCGGTGCCATTTACTCGCAGCGCGGTGTCGAAAGCACGCATCCCGCCGACCGAAGTCATCGAGGTTTCAGTCAAAGGGTGCGAAGCCGTCTGGCTCAGCGAGGACTGAACACCTCGCGCAGAATCATGAGCCTGCCCAGCAGGAGCAGCTTCCAAACGCTCACGAAACGACCGGCGTTTGGGAGGCAGCGATGCTTCTTGGCCCACGATCAACGCTCGATACGGGTGCGACTAAAGCGAAGGTGAGTACGCGAGGGCGTCGGCCCACGCTGGCCCTGGTAGTGCGAACCCAGGCCTTCACTGCCGTAGGGGTGCTCGGCGGGCGAGGACAGGTCGAAGAAGCACAGCTGCCCGATCTTCATGCCCGGGTAGAGCAGGATCGGCATGGTCGCAGTATTCGACAGTTCCAAGGTGACGTGGCCAGAGAAGCCGGGATCAATGAAGCCAGCGGTTGAGTGCGTGAGCAGGCCCAAGCGTCCCAGCGAAGACTTTCCCTCAAGGCGCGCAGCGATGTCGTCGCCCAGGGTCACCAGCTCATAGGTTGCGCCCAGCACAAACTCACCGGGGTGCAGCACAAAGGGGTCGTCCGGTCCCACGTCCACACTGTGGGTCAGGTCAGATTGATCGGCAGCGGGATCGATCACCGGATAGCGGTGATTATCGAAGAGTCGGAAGAGTCGATCCAAACGCACGTCGATACTTGCGGGTTGAATCAGCGAGCGATCAAGCGGATCCAATTGAATACGTCCGCTATCAAGGCTTGCTGAAATATCGCGATCACTGAGCAGCATGGTGTCATTCTCGCACAGTTTGGGGTGAGCCTACGCGCCTCAGCGGGCGCGTTGGGTGACGGCTAAGCTACCTGTGTGCCTGTGTCCGAAAGAGAAACTACCCGAAGCGCCATCATGGAGTGGTACCGCCTTCATCGCCGCGATCTTCCCATGCGCGCCGATGATGTTTCCCCGTGGGGCACTCTTGTTTTTGAGGTCATGAGCCAGCAAACTCCCATCCCGCGCGTTCAGCCGATTTGGGAGCGCTGGATGAGTCTGTGGCCAACTCCCGCGGATCTTGCGAAAGCATCCCCGGCCGAGGTCCTTGTTGAGTGGAGTCACCTGGGCTACCCATCGCGAGCTCTTCGGCTTCGCGACTGCGCACTGAGTATCACGCGCAATTTCGGGGGCATTCTCCCTTCCTCCTACGAGGCCTTGCTGGACCTACCGGGAATCGGGCCGTACACCGCCAGTGCAATTGCATCCTTCCAGTTCCACCAGCGCGTTCCCGTCCTTGATACGAATATTCAGCGAGTATTCGCGCGCATCTACGACGGGGTCGAGTTTGCGCGACGCAGCGCACCTTCGCGCTCCGAGTTCGCAGCCGCGATGGAATGGCTGCCCGAAGACGGCGCAGAGTGCGCGCTGTGGAATGTGGCGATCATGGAGTTCGGAGCGCTTGTCTGTACCCAGCGCTCCCCCAAGTGTGAGGGCTGTCCGCTGCGCGAGGACTGCGCGTGGGCAAAGGCTGGTTTTCCGCCCGCCGAGGTCCGGCCTCGTGGTCAGGCGTGGAAGGGAACCGACCGGCAGGCTCGGGGGCGCGTGATGGCGGCTTTGCGCGCATCTCCCTCGGGAATTTCAATTGACGAGGCCGTCGCCGCGGCACGCTTGGAGGGCGCGGATCCTCAGCAGGCTCCTCGCGTTATTGAGGCTCTGATACGCGACGGCCTGGTTGCCGAAGAGGTGGCAACCAGGCACATCACTCTTCCTCGGGAATGAGGAAGGGGCTGGACCCTGGAGGGCGGGCCTAGCCCTTGACTGCTCCTGCCATTGCGAAACTTCCTCCGGAAACCTTCTGCATGATTGCGTACAGAACCAAAGCCGGGCTGGAATAGATCACCGCGAATGCGGCAAGCTTTCCATAAACAACGGCTCCGTGAGTTCCGAAGAACTGGTAAATTGCGACGGCAGCTGGCTGAATATCCGGATCAGTCGTCAAGATGAAGGGGACGAAGAAGTTCCCCCAGGTTGCGGTGAAAATGAAGATGAAGACGACTAACAGACCGGGTTTCATCAGGGGAAGAACAATGGTTCGCAGCGCTTTGAGGGCGCTGGCGCCATCGACCCAGGCGGCTTCTTCAAGAGACACGGGGACGGAGTCCATGAAGTTCTTGAGCATCCACACGGCCATGGGCAGTGAGGTTGCAGTCATGAAGCAGATGATGCCGGGCATTGAATCGATCAGGTCGAGGCTGACAAAGAGCGAGTACACGGGGACCATCAGTGCCGTAATGGGCAAGCAGGTTCCGAAAAGAATCGTGTACATGAATCCGCGAGCGAAACGACTCTTGTAGCGAGACAGCGGGTAGGCCGCGAGCGCACCGACAACAACGGTCAAGATTGCCGTTCCGAAAGAGAGGATCGCAGAATTCCACAGGGGAAGCCAGGTTCGATCAAATGTCGCGATGTCCGTGTAATTCTCGGTCGTGAAATGCTCAGGAACACTCAGGGAGACGGTCGCCGTTGGGTTGAAGGAGGCAAAGAGCACCCACGCCAATGGAATCAGGAATGAAATTCCGATCAATGCAAGGACGATGCTTGAGATCAAGCGGACTGTTTTCTCGCGCGGGTTCGCAACGGAGGGGATTTCCTTAGCTTGCGTAGCCATCAGTCCACCTCCGGCTTCAGAGCGCGAATGTAAACCAGCGCAAAGAGCGCGCCCAGCACAATGGTCACCGTGGCAATCGCCGTACCGTAGCCAATCAGAGAGTTCTTAAAGGCTTCTTGGTAGGCCATGACCGGGAGGGTTGTCGACTGAGTTCCCGGACCGCCGCCCGTCATCACCCACAGGAGCGTAAAGACGCCCAGGGTTTGAAGGGTGGTCAGGAGCAGGTTGGTGGAGATCGAGCCCTTGATCATGGGAAGGGTGACGAAGAAGAAACGCTGCCATCCGCGTGCTCCATCAACTTTTGCTGCCTCTTGAATTTCCGGTGGGACCTCAGCTAGAGCCGCGGAATACACCATCATCGAAAAGGCCGTACCACGCCAAATATTGGCCATAATGACCGAGAACATGGGGAAAGTCAGGAGCCAGGTTGTTCCGCCGAGGCCGATGTAACTGAGCAGGACGTTGAGTGTTCCGTCAGTGGAGAAGAAAGCATAGAGCGCGAAGGCGGCGACGATTTCGGGCATGACCCAGGCGATCACAACAACGCCACCGACAAGTGTGGAAAGGATCTTCGGCGCCTTACGCATGAGCATTGCCAAGGCCAGACCCAAGATGTTCTGGCCGACAACAGCTGACGCAAACACAAAGATGACGGTAAGCAGGACTGCTTTCCAGAAAGCATTGCTGGTCAGTAGTTCCGCATAGTTTTCGAGGCCAACAAATTCGGGGTTTGCCGCTTTGTAGCCCGAAAGGGCGGCATTGGTCAAAGACCCATATACCGAGTATGCAATGGGACCTACGAGGAACACCGCCATAAGAGCAACTGCTGGAAACAGCAGGCCCATTCGGCCCGTTTGGCGGGCGATGCGAGAAATCAGTGTCTCGCGTCGCCCGCCAAGGGTCGCAGTGCTCTCGGTCCCCACACGAACCGAGGTGGACATGTTACTTCGCCGTTTCGATGTTCTTCTCGCCGACGATCTTCACCAGGCCCTCGTCATAGGCCTTTGCAGCCTGCTCGGGGGTCTGTTCCTTGGTAACCACAGACTCTGTGGCCGTCTGGATATTCGTGGAGATCTGCGGGTAGTCGGGAGTTGCAGGGCGGAAGTGCGTGTACTGGACGATTCCAGCGAAGAACTCGAAGGCAGGGTTGGCCTTGAGGTACTCGGGATCAGAGACGATGTCCTTACGGACGGCAATCGCGGAGGTCGCGATGGAGTACTGCAGGGAGCCCTTCTTGTTCAGAGCGGTCTTAACGAAGTCCGCTGCCAGTTCGGGATCCTTGGTCTGGGATCCAACAGAAAGCACCCAGCCACCCGAGAGGGTGGTGAATCCGGGTTCTTGCCCCTTCTGAGTCGGCATCTTTGCCAGACCGATGGTGTCTTGCCATTCAGCCCACTTGGTGGAGTCCTGCATCCACACGTAGGGAAGCCAGGAACCATCAATATCGATGGCGAGCTTGCCCTTGGGAAGGAGCTCAGTGGAAACACGAGTACCGACTGCCTTGTCCAGAGCAACGTCATTGGAGGGGGCCAGGCCTTCGGAGTATGCGGTCTGGTAGAAGGTCAGAGCATCCTTAAAGCCCTGGGAACCGCTGATCCACTTGTTGGTGTCGGTGTTGTACAGGGTGTCCTGAGTTCCGTAGAGCAGCATTTCGAAGCCCTGCATGCTGGTCTGTTCGCCACCGGCGCGACCCGCGTAGATGTTCATGGGGATGACGTCGGGCACCTTTTCCTTGATGGTGCGGGCTGCGGACAGAATCTCATCCCAGTTCTTGGGCTGCCAATCGGTCGGCAGACCTGCCTGTTCGAAGATCTTCTTGTTGAAGTAGATACCGCGGGTATCGGTGCCGAAGGGAACACCGTAGAGCTTGCCATCCATACCCTTTGCACCCTGAGTCGAGCTTTCGGGGTACTGGCTCCACTCATCCCAGTTCTTCACGTACTGGTCGATGGGCAGCAGGTATCCGGCTGCAGCATCGCTCATGACCTGGAAGGTGTCTTCATAGATGATGTCGGGAGCCTTGGACTTCGACTTATTCATCAGCGCGAGCTTGGTGAAGTACTGGTCAGCATCAGCTTCAACGGGCTGAAGATCGATGGTGACACCCTTGTGGGTCGACTCGAACTCTTCCTTCGCGCGCTTCATGAAGTCTTCAACCTGCGGGAAAGACGAGGTCTTGTAGTAGGTAACGACAAGCGACTTTCCTTCTGAGCTTCCAGAAGCAGCCTTGTCCTTGGATCCAGAGCACGCTGTCAGTCCTACGGCGGCAATGCCCAGAACTGCAACGGCGGCGAGTGCACGACGTGCCATTGAACTCTCCTTTGATAGTTCGGTGACTTCCCTCGGTTTGCCTGCGGCTTCACTGTCGCCCGGCTTCCCGCGCCCCTATGACATGGAAGTCCTTGGTGTGAATTGTATTACTACGTAGAAACGGCTTTCCAGCCCCCGTTGGTTACACTTCGGTCACGATCTTGACAAAGTTCCCTGAATATTTGGTGAGCGAATATTTGCAGCTCACAGGGCATATAGAGAGGGGTGCAGCACCGGCACGCGGCCGATGCTGCACCCCATCGTCAAAGACTAGGTTCCTTGCTTAACACTCTCCCATAGAGAGAAGACGACAAGGGTAAACCAATGCCCCGACAATTACTTACTACCGACCTCGTAGGACATATCTTCCAACTCGACTCCACGAGTTTCAGGAATGAACTTAACGACCAGCCAGATCAGGATCGCTCCCACGACTGCATAGGAGAGATAAGTTCCGGACAGGCCAAATGCACCCTTGAGAACGGGGAAGAGGAAGGTGACCAACATGCCACCAATCCAGTTCGCAGCGGTTGCCAGACCCAGACCAGCAGTACGGATTTGGTTCGGGAAAACTTCACCGAGGAATACCCATAGAACGACTCCCCACGTTCCGCAGAAGACGATGTAGACCATGTGTGCTGCAATCAGTGCGAAGTAAGCCCAGACCATCGGCAGTTGGAGGTTACCTTCTGGAGTCAAGGTTCCCTGTGCAAATGCAATGGCAGCAGCAACCATGAACACAAACATTCCAATGGCGCCCCACAGCAGAAGGGGACGACGACCGACCTTATCGATAACACTCATGCCGAAAACGGTCATTCCGATACCGATCACGGAAGTGACAACCGGAATGAACACGGAGATATTTCCAGTAAAACCAACTGTCGACCACAGGTCCGTTGCATACAGAAGGATGTTGTTAATACCTGCCATCTGGATCAGGAAGCCAAACGCAACGGCGATCCAAACAATTGGCTTCAAGCCAAATTTCTTATCGAGAAGATCCGAAACGCGCGGTCGGTGCTCCGAAAGCGAAGCTCGAATTTCCTTGATGCGCTCGACAGGATGCGCATCGGCACCAACCTCAACAATAATTTTCTGAGCTTCTTCGGTCTTCCCGATCGAAACCAAGTAACGCGGAGACTCGGGCAGAGTGAGGGCCATAATGCCGTAAAGAACCGCAGGAAGAAGTTCAGACATAAACATCCAGCGCCACGTGTGGAGCCCAAACCATGCAACAGACTCGGCAGAACCCGTGATCTGAACCAAGATGTAGTTTGAAATGAACGCACCAAAAATACCGAAGGCAATGGCAAGCTGCTGGAGCGTTCCCAGACGTCCGCGCTTATCGGCAGGCGCCACTTCAGCGATGTACGCGGGGCCGATAACTGCAGAAATTCCAACACCAAAACCACCCAGAAGTCGCCACAGCACAAGAGCTGTCAACGAGAAGGAAAGACCCGACATCAGCGCTGAGATCGAGTACAGGATGGATGCGAAGACCATGACACGAACACGGCCAAAACGGTTTGACGCAGGACCCGCAAACCAAGCGCCGATCGCTGCTCCAAGGCTAACAATGGACACGACCAGACCTGTTTGCCAGGTCGTTAGGCCAAATCCCACTTCTGCACCGGTAAATGCTGCGACTGCTCCGTTAATGACTGCAACGTCAAAACCGAAGAGGAATCCGCCCAGTGCCGCGGCAATCGCAACGCCCCAAAGACGTCGTGTCTGATTGCTCGACATTTCAGTTCCTTTCTGAATTTTCACTCATGAAACGACCCATGAGTATTTGGATTTCTGCCCACGTCACTGAGTCCGGAAGCGAGAGCGACCCGTGGAAGGTACCCGCGAACATGTGCAATTCTGAGATGCAACCAGCGGAAACTAGGCCGGTCGCAAGTGATATTCCTTCATCGCGCAACGGATCAACCGGATTGACCACGATGAGCGCAGGAGGGAACCCCTTTTCTTTAAAGACTGGATTTGGTACAGGGAAAGCCGCCGTTTTAAGCGCAGACGGGATCTCCTCGACTTGACCATCGCCTTCTGCAACTAGGGGAAGACCATAAAAATGGCGCCAAGAATCAGCCGCTGCTCGTCGCGTCCAGATAGGGCCATCAGCAAACAATGTGCTTGAAGGAGTTGCCAAATCAGGATCGATGCATGGCTCTAGCAGAATGATCCCTCTGATTGCAGATGCCAAAGCATTCTTAGCTTCTGCATGCCCATTATTTTGATTCTTCTCACCGACCCCAAAGATTCGAGAAACCATTGAGTACGCGAGGCCAGCCCCAGCAGAGTCCCCGAAAATGAAAATTCCTCTATGCTCTCCAAAGCGTTGAACCGCTTCCTTGAGGGAAGAGATACAGTCATCAACAGCCGCAGGGAAGGGGTATTCAGGAGCTAGACGATATTCGGGAGAGATAACAACCGTTCCAAACCGACTGGCCAACTCATCGTTCTTCGCGTCGTCAAAAGCCGCACGGCCTGCGACGTACCCGCCACCATGAATAGAAACCAGCAGCGGCGCATCATCAGACACACCCTTCGGGATGAAAGCGCGCCCTAGGGAGGTGACTTCCAACATGTTTTCAGGATCGTAAGGCGCAGCTAACAGCGCATCTCCACCTGCCCTCATAGCACCCAGATCCCACGTTGTTTGTTCCGGGGTCGCCTCAATTACTGGCAAAAGCTCGGGACGAATGAAAAAAGGAACTTCATACATCTTTGATCAATTCTTCTTGAGGGCTTCGAGGAATGAATTAACTGCCCCATAGAACGGTTCGGGGACGGAACGACGGATGCAATGCCGAGCAGTCGGGATTACATGGGTTGTAATGCTTCGGTTTTCCAATGCATCGATGGCCTCAGCTCCAGCCGGCCCAATGAGGACATCATCACCATCACCTGTGACAAGAAGCGTAGGCACCTTCAATGCAGAAAGGATTTCTTCCCGAGCGCGTGCGCCCCCAACTACTCCTCGCTTGAGGAACTCGCGATCGGCTTGAGCCTTCCCCTGCGCCCATCCCGCGGCCTCCGAAGGACTCCACAGGGGATAGTCCTTAAGAAGAAGGTCTATTTCTCGCCCAAGATTCTGGGTCACTTCATCACACCTCGCAACGAGGCTAGGGCCAAGTTCCCGAAAATCTTCGCGTTGTTTAGGAGTTAGAAGCGCGGGATCCTCCAGAACTAATGCGTCAATATGAACCAAGCCCCGCGAAACAAGCTCAGCAGCAGTAGCACCTCCCATTGAGTGTCCCATCAAAACAACGAAGGGTGCAGGATTCTTGGCTTCGGTGCTATTAATCAGCGCCGCCGTACTCTGTACGAGGGCTTCGAATGGATCCAATAGGTCCCCATCCGAAAAACATGGAGAACAGCCATGGCCCAAAGCGTCAACGCAAACAACTTCAAAAGTCTCTGACCAACGTTGACTAATGTCGCTCAGCGATGCAGCGTTATCAGTGACGCCATGAAGGGCATAGATCCGCCCTTGAATAGGAATACCGGATGTATTTACGGCAAGCTTTGCCGGTGTCATGATTCCTCCTCAGTGAGTATCACGTGCCATATGCTAGCACCGACCTCCCTAGGGCAGTCAAAATACAAAACTGCAGATCAAGAGGGGTAGTACGATACAACCGTGGATTCAAAATATCTGAGAATTTTCTCCACGCTCATTGACGAGATGGAGAAGATGTCTCCAGGAGAGCAGCTTCAAAGCGAACGCGAGCTCTCGCAACGTTTTCAGGTTTCCCCTATGACAGTACGTCGCGCTCTTCATAAGCTGTCAACGGAGGGATACACCTCAGCTATACCCGGAAAAGGCACATTTGTACGCAAGTGTTTCTACGCAAAGCGTGCTGACACATCATCATTTACCGATTCAATGCTTGCTGCTGGGAAAGTTGCGTCGGCGCACTTGATAAGCGCGACATTAAGGCAGGCGACACGAGGAGAAGAAGAAGCGCTAGGAATTGATAAAGATACTTTTATCTACGCGATTTCCCGCATCCGCTTCGGGAATGATGTTCCCCTATGCGTCGAAGACTCAATCATCCGTTCGGATTATTTTCCGAAGCTCTTAGGAGAAGACCTAACTGGCTCTCTCTACGAAATATTTACAAAGAAATACAGCATTACTCCCATGAAAACCCGTTTTCGCATCAAAGCAGCGCTGGCAAGTGAACCACTCTGCCAACAACTTAAAGTGGCTGCTCCAGCACCAGTCTTAATAGCAACAACGGCTACGGCTGACCAGAATGGAAGAGTTTTCGAGGTCTGCACGTCCACATACCGCGGGGATTCGTACGAGATTACGATCTAACAGTTAGTAACCATCACTTAGCTAGAGCGAGCTTTGCAATAAAGGACTCGACCGCAGCGTAGAAGGGCTCAGGCGTTGAGCGGCGCACGCAGTGCCGAGCAGTGGGGATCAGCAGAGTTTCCACATTCTCTAAGCCCAGTTCATCAATGCCAGCAACACCGGCTGGGCCGATGACAACATCGTCTCCATCCCCTGTAATCAGCAAAGTCGGGGTCTGAAGAGATTCCAGAATCTCACTTCGAGTGCGCGTACTACCAACGGCAATATTCGATAGAAAATTGCGATCCACCTGCACCTTTGCCTGTGCCCATCCGGTTGCTTCCGCGCGACTCCACAGCGGATAGTCCTTCAGGAGCTGTTCAACCTCGTGTCCAAGATTGTCGGTCACGTGATTGCACCACTTCACAAGGTGCTCACCAAACGCCTTGGAATCTCGCCGATTTTCGGCAGTAAATAGAGCCGGATCCTCCAGCACCAAAGCATCAACGTGGGCCAGGCCTCGCGAAACAATATCGGCGCTGGTCGCGCCACCCATCGAGTGCCCCATCAACAGGACAAAGGGGGCAGGATCATCAGCTTCAATACGGTTAATTACCGCGGCCGCACTCTGCACCAAGGCCTCGAAAGGATCCTCAAGCTGCTCGGGGGTAAAACGAGGGGAGCACCCGTGCCCCAGCGCATCAATGCAGACGACCTCGAACTCGCCGGACCAACGCTCACTAACATCGCACAGCGCGGCAGCATTATCTGTTACCCCATGAAGCGCATAGATACGTCCCTTGGTGGGAGTTCCACTGGTATTGATAGCAAGTTTTGCCGGCGTCATGAATCCTCCTCGGCGAGAAAACAGCCTGTTCATACGATGTTACGCAGCAAACAATACTGGCAGAAAGCGAAGCGTCAGTTGGCAATACACACGGTCCTCAGAGCAGAGCGACCGCCAAGACATTCCAATACGATCGATGATGCTTGCTAAGCACTCGGACCTACAAAAGAGTAAACAGGGTGGTTTTCTCATGAGTTCTGACGCGGGCGGCGCATGGGAGGGACAGGACCTCACTAAAGCCAAGCGGGCCTTGATTTCCGTGACGTCTTTCCTTGGCCTCCTGACAATTTTCTACGCGGCTTTTACTTTCTGTGCCGATTCCTGGCAGATTACATCGGCAGGTCTAGCAGCGGCGGTCCTGATCGCACTTGTTGCCTGGCTGCTGTCGCGCCGTTGGCCAGATCAAGCGGTTCCTTCAACGGCAGCCGCGAAATTCGTTGGAATTACTTCGGGAATTGAGGGTATCGCCATCACCGTCGCCTTCATCTTGGGGGCCTTCGATCTGTGGTGGCTATTCCTTCCCTTGGTGCTGACCTCGGTCTCTGCGCACTTCACCTCTATGCTCATCGCATACCGCAGGGTCGTTGATTGGTTCATCGTCCCGGTCAGCTTCGCCGCAACCGCACTTGCGTGGAGCGCAGGCACGACAGATTTCTTCAACACGTGGGCCATCGCCGGCGGTATGCTCTCGGGCTGCTGCGCGGGTTATGCCCTGGCACTTTTCTTGGTCCTGAGAAAGATCTCTGCCTCCGCGCAGGAAGACGAGGCCTAGCTAAGTTACTCAGCTTCCGCGGTGCCCATAGGTCGCAGGATCAACGGGCTGTCGATACTTCGGCAAGCCCGCAACCACCAGCAGATACGACTCCGTCACAAGCTCACGGACCAGTTCGGCGCTAATCCCCGGTCCGGCCATCACACTGATCCAATGCTTCTTGTTCATGTGATAACCCGGAGTAATTGATTCAAAGCTTTCGCAGAGCGCACGGGCTTCCTCTGGATCCGCCTTGAGATTCACAATCCGCTTTCCCCGGACGCTTGAAATCATGAACCACTTCCCGCAGACCCGAGCCGCGTCCCATTCCTCGTTGAAGGGATAGAGCTCGCTGGCGGGCAATTCGAGCGCAGCGTCAACAACCCTCTTCCAAAGCTGTTCATCATCTAGGTCAGGCTGCACGCTACCTCCCCCTTTCGCCGCGTCGTCCGAGTAACAAAAAAGCGGTCCGCAAGGACCGCTAGTGGAGCGGGCGACGGGAATCGAACCCGCGCTGTCAGCTTGGGAAGCTGAAGTTCTACCATTGAACTACGCCCGCGAGGCGCCTGATACCAATCGGTATGACCGGCACAACTCGTTCATCATAGCGGCTCCCCCGCCTGCAGTCCAAAGCATGACCTCTAGACTTAAAGGCGTGACTTCACCGAATCCACGCCCCGTCGTTGCCGCTGCAATCTTTGACCGTCTCCCCCACCCAACCGCGCTTTTGTGCGCTTCCCGCTCCTACCCTGAAGATTTGCGAGGCCTCTTCGAGCTCCCCGGCGGAAAGGTTGAGGAAGGGGAAGACCCCCTGCGCGGCCTCGTCCGCGAAATCGACGAGGAACTGGGGTGTGCACTCAGGATCGCTGAACCGGTCTTCGCCCCCGAGGGGAAGTGGTGGCCGATCCTGAACGGTCGGGTGATGGCGGTGTGGAGATGCACCCTTGCTGACCCCAGCCAAACTTTGACTCCTGGGGCCTCGCATCTGGAGTTACGGTGGACTCCTCTTGACGAAGTGATGGATTTACCGTGGATCCCTGCCGATTTCCCCATCGTCCAAGCGGCAATCAATCAGTTCTCATCTGGGAAATCCATGTGAATCGGCGAATGATCAAGACAGATCCAGAATTTCTGTCAGAATAGCCTTATGCCGAAGATTATTGGAGATTCACTGGCCGACCACCGCGAGCTCACGCGCAACCGTCTCTTTGATGCACTTGCAAGCCTTCTTGCTGAGCAGCCATTCGATTCAATCTCCATGTCACAGATCGCTTCGCGGGCAAAGGTTGGACGCACTGCGGTCTACAACCACTTCCCCGACAAGGAAGTCCTGCTGCTGGAATTCATGCGCCGGGTCACGATGCAGTTCTCGCAGAAACTCCAAGAAGCGCTTGATCAGGTCGATGATCCACTTGCCCAACTGCGCATCTACATTCGTGCGCATTTGGAAATGACCACTCGCTATCACCTGAACTCGACCTTTAATCTGCGCACTCAAGTTTCACGTGAAAACTCCGCACACCTACACGACCACGCGACGATTATTTCGACGCGGCTCTTGGAAATCCTTGCGCGTTGCATGGAAACAGGCGCAATTCCAAGGCAAAACCCCCACGTATTGATCCCGCTCATCCATTCATGCCTTGCAGGGAATCGTCTTCCGGCCAACCCTCAGACCCGCGAAGCAACAATCCGCACTGTCCAAGCCTTCATCTTGCGAGGCATAGGGGCTGATGTTGAGGTTCCTTCTTCAGGTGAACGCCCGGGATCTGCCACCGCAGTTCAGGAAGTTTCGACTGCAGCAACGCCAGAAGGGGACGCTCGCGATAATTCATACATGCGCTGCCCCGTCAGTGCCTGACATCGTGTGAATCAGCTAACTCCGATAGGATCGGGGAATAAGTAGCCGGCGCGTACCGTTGAGCTGGACATGAAGCGGGGCACGCGCCCCAATACGAATCAAAGGAGTGCCCTTCAATGAGTACCATCGAGCTCACCACTGAAAACTTCAGCGAGACCGTTAATTCCGACAAGATCGTCTTGGTTGATTTCTGGGCGACCTGGTGCGGCCCGTGCCGTCAGTTCGGCCCCATCTTCGAGTCTGTCTCGGAGAAGCACCCCGACATCGTTTTCGGCAAGGTCGACACCGATGCACAGCAGGAACTTGCTGCTTCCGCTCAGATTTCGTCGATCCCGACCCTGATGATCTTCCGCGAAGGCGTCCTGATCTTCCGTAACTCCGGCGCCCTTCCGGCCGCTGCTCTTGAGGACCTGATCTCTCAGGCAGAAGCCCTGAACATGGAAGAGGTTCACGCCGAGGCCAAGAAGCACCAGGAATCTCACAACGACTGATGCTTAAACACGGTGTGTGCTAGGTGCGCACACCACCAAAACTCAAAAGGGGTTGGAGACGACTTTCCGTCTCCAACCCCCTTTTTTGTCTAATTAACGCAGCTGTAAGCGCTCAACCAAGCAGTTCTTGAGCAACCAACTCTGCCAGCTGAATGGCGTTCAAAGCCGCTCCCTTGCGCAGGTTATCGCCGCTGACGACAAACACGATTCCACGGTTATCCGGAACCGCTTGATCCTGGCGAATACGGCCGACGAAAACATCGTCTTCACCCGCGGCCTCGAGCGGGGTCGGAACGTCAACAACGCGAACGCCGGGAGCACTGCTGAGCGCGGCCACGGCCTCGTCACGAGAAATCGAAGAGGGGAACTCAGCGTGGACGGTCATGGTGTGAGCGGTCAGGACCGGCACACGCACGCAAGTCCCGCTCACCAGAAGATTCGGGACGTGCAGGATACGACGCGACTCATTGCGAAGCTTCTGCTCTTCGTCGGTCTCAAAGCTGCCATCATCGACAATCGAACCTGCCAAAGGCACGACATCGAAAGCGATGGGCGCGACGTAGACCTCAGGGGTGCCGAAATCAACGGCACGACCGTCGGTCGTGAGCCCCTCAAGACTTTGATCGGCAGCTCCACGGACCTGGTCGATGAGCTCGCGAACACCCTTGAGGCCTGAGCCAGAAACCGCCTGATAGGAGGAGACCGTCAGGCGATCGATACCGCCTGCGGCGTCGGCAAGTGGCTTAATTGCGGGCATGACGGCCATGGTCGTGCAATTCGGGTTCGCGATGATTCCCTTGGGGCGCTTCGCAATGTCCTCACCGTTTACCTCGGAGACAACCAGCGGGACCTCGAGGTCCTTGCGCCACGCGGAGGAGTTATCGACGACGACCGCGCCGGCTGCCGCGAACTTGGGGGCATACTCACGCGAGGCCGTAGCTCCCGCAGAGAAGATCGCAATATCGATCCCCGAGAAGTCAGCAGTTGCGACGTCCTCGACGATGACCTCTGCGCCCTTCCACGGCAGGGTCGAACCAGCCGAACGAGCGGACGCAAAGAAACGAATCGTTTCAACCGGGAAATTGCGCTCTTCCAGCAGGGTGCGCATGACGCGACCAACCTGGCCGGTCGCACCAACAACAGCAACAGTCAAACCTGACATTTTCAAGCCTCTCTTATTAGCGACAGACCGACTCAGCGGCCAGTACCCGCGTACACGACGGCCTCGGAAACCTCTGCGTCCAGGCCGAAAGCGGAGTGAACAACGGCAACTGCGCGATCCAGATCATCCAGCTTCGTCACAATCGACAGACGGATCTCGGAAGAGGAAATTAGATCAATATTGATTCCCGCTTCTGACAGAGCAGCAAAGAGCCGTGCGGCCACACCGGGATTCGTACGCATACCCGTTCCGACCAGCGAAAGCTTGCCGATATTCGGGTTGTAGCGCACCTCCTTGAAGCCAATCTCATCCTTCGCGGACTCCAGCGCATCGAGCGCAACCTGGGCATCGGCCTCGGGAATGGTGAAGGTGATGTTCGCGCGGGTCGGATCTGCAACGGGAATGTTCTGAACAATCATGTCGATGTTCGCGCCCGCAGCGGCGATCGTCTGGAAAACCATCGCAGCCCGGCCGGGGTGGTTCGGGACACCGGCGACCGTGATCTTGTCCTGGCCGCGGTCGTGAGCAATTCCAGAGATGATGGGCTGTTCCATCTTTCCTTCTTTCGGGTCGAGGAATGCGGCGTCAGGGACCAATCCCTTGAGCGCCGGCGAGGCCGGGCGGTCTGAAATCCAGGTTCCTTCCTTCTCGGAGAAGGAGGAACGAACGTGTAGGGGAACCTTGTAGCGGCGGGCGAATTCGACCGCGCGCAGGTGAAGAATCTTTGCGCCATGCGCAGCAAGTTCCAGGGTTTCTTCCGTTGAGATCGAGCGCAGGCGGTGTGCCTTGGGGACGATTCGCGGATCAGCAGAGAACAGGCCGTCGACGTCGGTGTAGATCTCGCACACATCGGCGTGCAAGGCAGCCGCGAGCGCAACCGCGGTGGTATCGGAACCGCCTCGGCCCAAAGTCGTCACATCATCATCGTCAGAAATTCCTTGGAAACCGGCGACAATTGCGACCTGGCCTTCAGAGATTGAACGGGCGACACGTTCGGGGACCATTCCGGTGATCTGGGCGCGACCATACGCGGAGGTCGTGTGGATTCCGGCCTGCGCGCCGGTGAATGCCTGTGCGGGAACACCCAACTCATTGATCGCCATGGACAGAAGGGACATTGAAATACGCTCGCCGGCGGTGAGAAGGATGTCCATCTCGCGTTCGGGTGCGTTGTCTGTAATCTGCGCGGCGGTGTCCAGGAGCTCGTCAGTTGTGTCGCCCATTGCTGAAACGACGACAACAAGCTTGTGTCCCGCGTTCCGAGTCTCAACGATGCGCTTTGCAACGCGTTTAATCGCTTCAACATCGGACACGGATGAGCCTCCGTACTTTTGCACGATGAGCGCCACGGGTGGTCCTAACTGTCTGCGTTTGGGTTATCTGTTCTTATCGTCCCTGAAAACTCGCGCACATGACGAGTACTGACCAACACGTGAACGTTTGTGTCGATTTATGAGCGTAACTTTCGGCACACTTGGCATATTCCTAGGACCAACGAATATGGTTGAGTTACATCCACGGAAGGAGTCCTCGATGCCGCACACGATTTATGGGACCCCGGTAGTTCACGGTGTCTCCTATGCGCCAATTGTTTGGACATCTCACCCGGCCCTTCCTTCCGACGATTTCACTCCCCTACCTCCCGAGGACCGCCCAGCCATTGCCGTCTCCCTTGAGGAGATCTGCAAGAAAGTCGGCGAGGAGCTTTTCGAACGCTCAGTGCATGCACTCGGAGATGTCTCGGACGTCCTCGTCATGACCGCGTCTTTAGCAACAGACCCGACGTGGATTCGCGAAGCTCAGTCTTGGATCTTCTCCGGTGTTCCGGCACCGCAATCAGTTGTTCGCGCGACCGATAAATTCGTCGAGGTTTTCCGTTCCTCTGGTGGATTCATGCTGGAGCGCATCGCCGACCTCTACGACGTCCGTGACCTAGTCCTTGCTCACCTTGCCGAGGCCGACTCTGGGGTCTTGGCATCAGGCGCGGGGACGTCCGTCAGTGCTTCTCAGAAAGCGGCTCCTTTCGCTCCTTATATCGTGTGTGCACGTGACCTATCCCCTTCGGATGCCGCGAACCTTGATCCCAGATATTGCGTTGGAATTGCAACGGAACTGGGCGGTCCGACCTCGCACACATCGATCATCGCGCGCCAATTGGGGATCCCCTGCATCGTTGCAGTACGCAACTTGAGCGAACTGCGCCAGGGAGAACTTGTATTGATGGATGCCTTTGTGGGGTCTTTGGCTACCGAGGTTCCTGCCGAAGAGGCACAAGCTGCGGTTCAGCGAGATCAAAAGCGTGCACAGGCAGTAGCCGATTGGAACGCACCCGCTCACACCAGCGATGAACACCCCGTACAGCTCTTGGCCAATATTCACGACCTCGCAAGCGCGCAGGCCGCGGCTCAATCCCCCCACCTTGAATCAATCGGCCTCTTACGTTCAGAACTGGCCTTCTTGAACGCACACAGCGAGCCGACAATTGAAGAGCAGGTTCACTTTTACTCGGGGGTTTTTGAGCAATTCCGCGGGCATTCGGTATGCGTGCGCACTCTGGATGCGGGTTCAGATAAACCACTGGCCTACGCGACGATCCCCGGCGAAGACAACCCTGCGCTTGGCGTTCGAGGAATCCGAACCTCTGGCCCTCACCCGCAGATCCTTCACAACCAGCTGGAAGCGATCACTCTGGCAGCCATCCAACACCGAGAAACCTCGGTATCAATCATGGCTCCCATGATTTCAACGATTGCCGAAGCCCAGTGGTTTGCTTCGACCGTCCGTCAGCTTTCCGAACGCTTCGAGGTCGAACTGCGCGCGGGAATCATGATCGAGGTCCCCGCGGCGGCACTTTTGATCGATTCGATGATGAAATACGTCGATTTCGTATCGATTGGGACGAATGATCTGACGCAGTACACGATGGCTGCAGATCGCATGTCACCCGACTTGGCCGAGTACTCCGATCCCTGGCAGCCCGCACCTTTGCGCCTGATTGCCCAGGTTGCGCGCGCTGGCCTTGAGCACGGGGTAAGCGTGAGCGTGTGTGGCGAGGCCGCAGCAGACCCGCTGCTCGCCTGCGTTTTCGTTGGTATGGGTATCTCCGCGCTTTCGATGCCGCGCTTGGCAATTCCCTCGGTGGGCGCGCAGCTTGCTCAGGTAAACCTGGCACAGTGCCGCTTAGCTGCCGCTTCCGTTGTCGAGGCCGCTGATCCCGGCGAGGCTCGCTACCGTGCGCGCGGGGCACTCCAGGTGGAGTTTTAGGCCTCGCGAAAATAGGTCCAAAAAGCCTGCAATTTGGCCGAAGAAATGCTGTACTATCGGCGATGACAACGTCGTTATCAGGAGAGTTACAGTGGGTCTGCGTGACATCATTCGCGATATTTCGAACTTAACCGTACCCGGAAACATTGATCGCACAGTTCAGTCCCACGTAGAGGCCGTCCAATCGCGCGTCGGTGCGGTTCAGTCTCGCATGGAGTCCTTCCTACAGCCCTTCAATGGCTCCGGCACTCCAGTTGTTCCTACTCCCACAGGTTCTTTCCCCTCGGCTCCACTCGCTACAACTCCCCCCGCTGCAAACACCACCGAGTGCCTAGTCCCTCGCTACAACGGGCGCTACCTCTTCGAATGGATCGATGACATCAAAGCTCTCAAGCGCTCAGGAGACCTCGATCAGGCACTGGCGCTTGCCCAAGCTTGCCTAACAGAAATGGTCAAAGCTGCGCTTCAAAACCCTCAATGCGTCATGGAGTACTACGTCGCGCAGGTAACCATCATTCAGCACAAGATGAAGGACTACTCCGGCGAGCTCGCAACCTTGGATAGATGGTTCTCGCTGGGTCTGCCCGCGCCTCGCGAGGATTACCGCATCGACCTTCAGAAGCGCCGCGCCAAAGCACAGGAGATGCTCGCTAAACAACGCGGTGAGGACGCATCCGCGTATAACGCAGAGTGGAAACGGCTCGTCGAGCTTGAAAAACACGTCAAAAACACAACGTACTTTGATGCGCCGACAACCGGTTACACATCAATCACTGGTGAGGAGCACTCAACCCCACGCATCACAGAGCAAGACAGTCCGAGCCGCCGCCCCTACGCGCAAGCACGATCCTCTGCCTCCGCACGCGCGGCCTCGTCAAGAAGCGAGCAGCGACGCAGTTCTGCATGGTCCGCTCCATCAAAAATCCTTGCGGCACCAACCTTTGTCGCTGTCGATTTCGAGACCGCAAATCGCATGGGCGGCGTCTCTGCGTGCCAGATCGCACTTGTAAAGGTCCATCAGGGTCAAGTCATTGACCGCATGTCGACGCTGATCAAACCCCCTTCGGGTTACGATCACTTTGAATTTACAGACATCCACGGAATTACTGCACGCGACGTCCATAACTCTCCGTCATGGACAGATGTCGCACCCTACGCGCTGCGTTTTTCTGCCGGACTTCCCATGTATGCACACAATGCAGCCTTCGATAAGAGGGTCTGGCAGGAGCTGGACGAGTTCTTTCGGACGCAAACCTTGCCAAGCGACTTCTTCTGTTCCTATCGGACGGCAAAGGATCTAGTCCCCGGATTGAGCGACTACAAACTGCCGACCGTCACGCGTGCACTTGTTCCTGGATTCCGTTTGAATCACCACGATGCAACCTCGGATGCCGAGGCCTGTGCACTGATCGTTGCGGCTCTTCAACAAAGAAACCGCTACTGATAGATAGAGGCGCCCTCATCGATGTGAGAGCGCCTCTACTTGAGTTATGTCTAGTTATCTGCCGCCGGCAAGATGACCGAGAAGGTCGTTCCGTGTTCGCCGGGCTTTCCTTCGCCTTCGCATAGGGTATCGACGTCCACTCGGCCACCCAAGGCCTCGGCAATCGAGGAAACGATCGACAGGCCCAGCCCCGAGGATCCCTTCCCCTGACGTGAGCGCGAAGTGTCGCCTCGGACGAAGCGATCAAAGACGGTCGCACGCAGCTCGGGCGCAATTCCCGGCCCATCATCGGCAACGCTCAGGCGCACAAATCCCGGCGCCGATGCGGTACCTGCGATCGTTTGCACTCCAACTTTGACGTGAGTGCCAGCGGGAGTGTGGATCCTCGCGTTATTAACCAGGTTTGCGAAGACCTGGCGAAGCGCAGACTCATCACCCAGCACGGTGCAGGAAGTGCAGGAATCGGCCTCGTCATCAATTTCGGGAAGGTCCAAGCTCCACTGGTGATCCGGACCTGCCGCGTGGGCGTCTGACACTGCGTCGATGGCCAGAGGGATCACATCTACCAGATCACTGGCCAGTTCGCGTCCCGCATCAAGACGAGCCAAGAGCAGAAGATCCTCAACCAGACCGGACATACGCGCGGATTCAGATGCGATTCGCGAAAGCGCAAGCTCTTGGTCCGTTGCGCCACGCTGAAGAAGCTGCGTGTAACCCTGAATCGATGCCAAAGGAGTTCGGAGTTCGTGCGAGGCATCGGCGACGAATTGACGCAGACGCTGCTCGGATTCCGCGCGGGCCTGAAGCGCAGTTTCAACATTGTCGATCATGGTGTTCAACGCAAAACCGACATCGCCGACCTCGTCTCCGGGTTGGGCAATGGAGCTATCGACGCGATCAAAAGTGTCAACGGTCGGTGCAGCGATCAGATCTTGGGAACCAATATTCCGCGCGGTTGCGGCAACTTCACCCAAAGGAAGCATTTCCCTGCGGATCCACTTACGCCCGATGAAGGTCGCGCCAAGGATGACAACCAGTGCGATGACTCCTTCAACGGCAATGAGCGCAAAGAAGGTCGAATTATTCGCGGCCAAAGACAGGCCGACAACCAGCGTCTGGGAATCTTTCTGTGCACACATCACGCGGAAAGCGCCGTAATTCTTCAGATTGACGTCATGCCCATGGGAGTCACAACGCAATGAAAGCAGCTGCTGTTGGGCTTCCGAATCCAATTCGACAACGTCAAACTGTTTGACGACACCGGAAACCACCTCGTCGTCGTGTTTGATGAGCTGCAACTGGCCGTCGGAAGATCCCGGTCCGCGAAGGCCTCGAGGTCCTTTATCAGTCGGCGTTGCCGTTGGGTCCGCGCTGGGAGAATTCGAGGCCGGGGCCTGAGTGTCGTCGCCATCGTCCCCATGGTGTGGCGGGGGCGGGGGAAGCGGCTGTTCCAAGGTCAGTTCGGCATTCTTCTCCAGCCGAGAGAGCATTGATTCAAGCGAAGAATCCAGCTTCGATGTCATCCACGAGCGCATCGCAAATGCCGAAGCGGCAAGCATTGTCACCAGAGCGATGGCGACTGCAGCCGCAAGAAAACGGCTCAGGCGAACAGTGAGAAGACGCGATCGCTTGCGCTTCGTTTGAGGTGCACTGTGCTTGGGAGCGCTCGCCTGAGATTCGGTATTCGAAGCTTGGGGGGCAGAGGCTGTCATTTGCGCTCCTATGAGGCGGGCCTGAGGATATAGCCGGCTCCCCTGACCGTGTGAATCATGGGTTCGCGCCCGGCGTCAATCTTCTTACGCAGATAGGAGATGTACAGTTCGACGATGTTTGCCTGGCCACCAAAGTCGTAAGACCATACTCGATCAAGAATCTGCGACTTCGAAAGGACGACATTTGGGTTTTCCATGAAGTAGCGCAGCAGCTCAAATTCAGTGTTAGTGAGCGTAATTGCTTCACCACCGCGCGCAACATCGTGGGAGTCCTCGTCCAAGGTCAGATCGCCGACAGTCAGAACGCGTTCAGCGGTGACCGAAGCCATTCCAGAACGGCGAAGTAGGGCGTCAATACGCGCAGTGACTTCATCGAGGTCGAAAGGCTTAGTGACGTAGTCATCCGCACCTGCACGCAGCCCGGCAACGCGGTCGGCAACGGCGTCACGCGCCGTCAAGAACAGGACGGGAAGGTGCGGCTTGCGCTTACGCAGGCGTTCCAGGGTTTCCATTCCGTCCAGTCCGGGCATCTGGATATCCAAGACCACGACATCGGGATCGAAGGTATCGGCTTTATCCAGTGCTTCCCAACCGTTTGCTGCCGTTTGGGTTTCCCAGCCCTGGTGGCGCAGTGCCGATCCAAGGAGCTCCGCCAAGACCGATTCGTCATCAACAACAAGGACGCGCGCGGGTGCCCCATCGGGGCGAATAAAGCTGGACTCTGTTGTACTCACGTCGCGATCCTTTCACAATTTCCGCGGAAATTCAGGACATATTGCGCCGGCCTTCCATTGCCCGTCCCAGGGTAATGGAATCCGCATATTCCAAATCGCCGCCCACGGGAAGACCCATGGCAAGGCGCGTTGTTGTCACACCAATTGTCGAGAGTGTGCGTGCTAGGTACGAGGCGGTTGCCTCTCCTTCAATATTCGGGTTTGTCGCGATGATGATCTCTTGAACAACACCATCTGACAGGCGTCCCAGAAGCTGACGAATACTGAGCTGATCGGGGCCAATCCCGTGGATGGGATCAATAGCGCCGCCCAGAACGTGATAGCGTCCGCGGAACACCCGCGAGTTCTCAATGGCCTGGATGTCCTTGGGTTCTTGGACAACACAGATCACGCTGGGATCACGCCGCGGATCACGACAGATCGAGCATTCATCGTCTTCGGTGAGGTTCCCGCAAACAACACAGTGCTTGACCTGATGACGGACCGCATTGATCGCAGTGGTCAGGCGTTCGACGTCCTCGGGCTCGGCCTCGAGAAGGTGCAATGCCATACGCTGCGCGCTCTTTGGCCCGACTCCGGGAAGTTGTCCCAATTCATCGATGAGGTCTTGAAGAGCTCCTTCGTACATGCGTCACCACCCACCCTGGTCGTCAGTCTTTTGTTCGATGATGGTTCCGCCCAAAATATCCAAAACTGCTGGGATTCCAAAGAGATTCGATTCGGACATGTCCTGATCATCGATGCTGGCGCTGTCGTCCTCTGCCGCAGAAACGCTGGGGGTTGCGGGAATTTCCTGCGCATCTTCCTCTGACAAGGCCTCTGCCGAGGCTGCCGGCTCCACTTCCGAACGCGCGTTGCCAGTTGAATGTGTGTCGTCGCTAGAACGCACATCGTCGTTTTCTTCCACGCGCGCAAAACGCTGCGAAGGAAGTGGCGTAACCTCAGCGAAGTTTGGAACTTCAGGAGCTGACTCTTCTTCAAGCGGGTCAAAACTTGGAGGCTGAACGACAGTTTCACTCCAGCCTGAAGTCGCGACAGGCTCATCCTCTGGTTCATCGTCATCATCAGGTTCAGGTGATGGAGCAGATACTTCCTGCAAGTCCTGCTCTACCTCTTCAACCTGATCCCCAGGATCAAAAGGGGGCGGCGCCTGAGTATGCCAATCGTAAGATTCTGGTGCCTGCGGATCATAGGGTTTCGAGGCATCGATCGGTTCGGCCGGAACATGGAATTCCGGTGCCGGCGCGGCTTCCTTCACCGAGGCGTCTGAGTTGCCCAGCGCAGAGGGTGCCGATTCTAGAGCAGGTGAAACCTGAGCAACTGCGGCCTGCACTGTTGCACCCTGTGCTGGGATGCCCTGCAGGGGAGCCGCGCTGGAGTGTGCATTGGCCGAAGGCGTTGAAACTGCCGGTCCGCCGCCGGATTGCCCCACCTGTGCACTGACGTGCAAACGAACACCCAAGACGTCGTAGATCGTATCCTCCACGATCTGCGCGCGTCCCCCGTTTGTAAAGCTGGCGACCATCCCTTGGCTGGGGAAGAGGATGACCAACTGGTCTCCGTCAACAGCGCCCAATTGCCCGTTTTGAGATAGCAAGCTCCACACAACCCTGCTGTGCGTGGCCAAGCGCTCAACAACATCTCCCCAGCGCTGCCGTACAAGATCCGCATTGGGTGCAGCAGCGGAGCTTGAAACCTGCGCAGGTGCTGGCGCAGGAGCGGACGAATGAGAAGGCGCAGAAACTTGCTCCGAATCCTTTTCAGACACTTCATGGACAGCGTCACGAGGCATCTGAGCAGCAGGAGCATCAACGGGAGCGCTGTGCTGCGCAGGTGCATCACTATGAGCAGCAGGGCGAGCGACCTCCCAGCCGCCGGATGAGGGCTGAGGCTGAGGAGCGCGTTCTGCTTGTCGAGGCGAATCAATACGGCCATCGACAAAAGCTTCTGGCGCCACCGAGGTGCCCTGGTCTCCGCTCTTTTGGGCTTTCTTGCGTGCAAGAGCTTCGCGTGCCTGACGAGCACCAAATGAACCCGAGCCAGCCGGGGCCTCGGCGGGGGCACCGCCCCCAACCAAGCCGACTCCGCCAGAGAGCGGTCCCGGGGTACCCGCCATCCCACCAGCGACCGCTGCAAGTGCTACTCCATAGGCACCAGCAGTAGCATCAACGCCTGCACCGGGCACCAAGATTCGGCCGATAAGCAACTCAAGCTGCAACCTGGGTGAGGTCGCACCAGTCATGGAGCGAAGGGCCTCGTCAGTGAGGTCGGCAGCGCGCGACAAGGCCTGCGTGCCCCAGTTCTTTGCCTGGACGCTCATGCGTTCAAACTGATCGTGAGGCGTTCCCACCAAGACATCGTTGGCGCCATCACCCGCGACAGCAATAATCAACAGATCGCGTAAGCGCTGCAAGAAATCTTCGACAAAACGACGCGGGTCATGACCTGAAGAGACCATTTTTTCGATCACGCGATACGCAGCACCGCCGTCGCCCCCTGCAAGAGCATCGACAGTCTCATCCAAAAGCGCAGTATCCGTGTAGCCCAAAAGAGCAACAGCAGTCTTATATGCGATCTCGCCATCGATTGCGCCGGCCATCAACTGATCCAAGACCGACAGAGAGTCACGCACAGAACCGCCACCGGCGCGGATAACCAGGGGAAGGACACCTTCACCGACGCGAATATGCTCCTCATCGCACAGAGTCTGCAGGTAGGGTTCCAAAATATCCGGCGGAACCAAGCGGAAAGGATAGTGATGCGTACGGGAACGGATGGTTCCAATGACGCGCTCAGGTTCCGTCGTCGCAAAGATGAACTTTACGTGCTCAGGCGGCTCTTCCACGAGCTTGAGCAGGGCATTGAAGCCCTGGGGGCTGACCATGTGGGCTTCGTCGATGATGAAGACCTTGTAGCGGTCACGCACCGGCGCAAAAGTGGCGCGCTCACGTAGGTCACGCGCGTCATCCACACCGCCGTGCGAGGCTGCGTCGATTTCAACAACGTCGAGTGAACCCGGACCACCGGTTGCCAGTTCACGACAGGACTCACACTGACCGCAAGGCGTATCCGTTGGGCCTTCAGCACAGTTCAGGCAACGCGCCAAAATACGCGCAGAGGTCGTCTTTCCGCACCCGCGCGGGCCAGAGAATAAGTACGCATGATTCACCCTGTGGGCACGCAGAGCTGCCTGGAGAGGCTTGGTCACGTGTTCTTGGCCGATGACCTGTTCAAAGGTATCGGGCCTGTACCGGCGATAAAGAGCTGTCGTCACACTTGAACTTTACGGCCCCGCGCGCTCATTTGCGTCCTGTTTTTACCACAAGCCGCAAGAACACAGCGAAAATCATAAAAGTGGAGGCCCAAGCAGTTTCCCACTTGGACCTCCACTCACTCACGCCTATGCCACCGACTCAGCGGCGGCGACGCGCATTAGGAGATGCGGCCTCGGCGACGAAGTGCAAGAAGTGCACCACCCGCAATGAGCGCGGCAAGACCCACACTCAGGACTCCGGCCTCGGCACCCGTACGTGCCAACTTAGAACCGGGAGTCTTCGGGTTCGGCTGCTTCGGAGGCTGCGGAGCCGCAGGAACTTCCTTCTCCATGTATCCGAAGTCGACGTTCTCAACGGTCGGGTTCGACTCTCCAAGCTCGATGAGCTCGGACTGAGAGTCCTTGAGCGTATCGGGATCAAGAGTGACCTCCAGGCCGTTCAAGACACCGGTCGTATCAACCTTCACGCGGTACTTGCCATCGGGCAGATGCGAGAACTTGTATGCACCGTTGGAATCCGTCGTGGTGGTCTCCACGACGTTTCCGTTCTCGTCGAGCAAGGTCACCTTGACCGAGGGGAAGCGAGGATCGCTGGGATCCTTAACGCCGTTGCGCGCCTCATCACGGAAGATCGTGCCACTGATCGAGTAATCCGGAACGTAACCGAAGTTCACACCGGTCTGGGTCGGGTTGTCCGCACCGATAGAAATCTTGCCGGAGGCATTGTCCTTCGTACCGTCAGGGTCTTCAGTCTGGTCCATGTCCTTGATGGCGCCATCCTTGACGACCTTCACGGTGTAGTCACCCGCGGGCAGCTTGGAGAAGGAGTAGTTTCCATCCGCATCGGTGGTAGTCGTTGCGACGACATTGCCCGAAGCGTCAACCAGGTTCACAGTAACACCCTGGAAGACAGTTTCAGTTGCATCCTTAGATTCGGAACGGTTCGAATCGCGGTAGACATTACCGGCGATTGAGTAGTCAGGAACGTAACCGAAATTCACATTGGTGACATCCGGATCATTACGCGTGAAGGTGATAGGCGTTGACTGCGAGTTCTTCGCGCCGCTGGGGTCTTCGGTCTGTTCGAGGCCGGCCAGCTTGCCCGTCGTATCCACCTTGACGGTGTAGGTACCGTCAGTCAGGCCGGGGAAGTTGTAATTTCCCGAGGCGTCAGTGGTGGTGGTCGCGACAACGTTGCCCGAGCCGTCGACCAGGGTGACCGTCACGCCCGAAAGGTTGATGTCATTACCATTCTTCGTCTTATCTCGGTTTTCATCCAGGTAGATGTTGCCCGAGATTGCGTGCTTCTTCACGTACCCGAAATTGACGTTCTCGCGAACCGGGTTATCCGTGTTGAGCGTAATCGCACCGGACGCATTGTCCTTCGTGCCATCGGGATCCTCGGTCTGGGTCAGGTTGGCGAGCTCGCCATCCTTCACGACCTTGACCGTGTAGGTACCCGCATTGAGCCCAGTCAAGGAGTAGTTGCCATCCGCGTCGGTCGTCGTGGTGGCAACAACCGCGCCAGCCTCGTTCACCAAGTTAACGGTGACGCCATTGAAGCCCTCTTCACCGGCAGTGTAGGACGAGGAGTCATTCTTATCGAAGTACACCTTGCCCGAGAGACGGTGCTTGACGGTGATCGTCGTCGAGGCCTTGTTGTTGTTCAAGTCCACGTCGTAGGGAGGCAGATCCTTGAATTCGACGTTGTTGGTAATGGACTTACCATCGGTTCCGTCATTCAAGCGAACTGTCACGTACAACGATGCGTGGCTTCCCGCGGTCAGGTCACCGATGGTCCACACGCCGGTAGCTGCATCGTAGGTACCGGCGGGGTCACCGGCCTCGCATGCATCCGGTGTTCCCGACACGTAGCCGGTGGGGCACATGAAGGATTCGGACTTCACGAAGGTGACACCATCAGGGAGCTTCTCCGAAACCTTGGTGTTCGCAGAAAGGCCCTGACCCGTGTTCGCAGCGTCAACGCGGAAGGTTACTTCGTCACCGGGCGAGAGAGCCGAAGCGTCGGAAGAAACCGTCTTGTTGAGTGCCACGTCGAATGCCGAGGCGATGGCGACCTTGAAGGGTTCGCTGGGGAAGACAGCCTGGTTCGAGGAGGCCTGGGTTGCTGCAACTGCAACAGATTCGTAGGCCACACCATTGGCGTTATCAGGAGCCTTGATCGGGACGATCAAGGGGATTGATGCGCCGCCCTCAATCGGGTTGGTCTTGCCATTGATATAGATGCGGTAGGACTTGACGTCGCTCCACGAACTCGGGTTTGAGGTCCAGTTGTTATCGCATCCCGCAGGAGCGTCAGCCTTGGACTTTCCGCGTTCCATGACCTCACCGCGGCAGGGGTTGTACGAGGTCGAGTACTCGATGGTGACCTGCGAGGGGTCAATTCCATCGCCGGGCTGGACTTGGATCGGTCCGGTCATGATGGGTGCCCACTCAGAATCACGGCTGGCGCTGGTGCGAACCGCTGTGTCGCCGACATGCGGCAGGGTGCCGTAGACGGTCATATCCGACAGGTTGGCGTTACCCGTGTTGGTAGGCGTGATGCGGAAGGTGCCGTTTTCGCCTTGGCGAATCAGGGAGGTTCCGTCGTTGTACTTCATGTACACCGATCCGGGGACCGAACCGAGGCTTTCGAGGACAACACCGGCGGCTGCCAACTCGTTGACGCTCATTCCTGAGGTCACAGGGCAGACCTTATCGGTCACAGAGCCATTGGCATTGATGTCGTAGATATCGGTGGTGCCAGAGTAGAAGCAGGGGTCTGCGTTCTGATACTCGCGTTCTGCCGGAGAGATGAATGCCTGGTTCGTGTAGGTTCCGGGCTTCATCTTGTTAGTGACGAGGCCTCGTAGAGTGACGCTTGTTGCATCAACTCCCTTGAAGCCGGGCCAAGTGATGGTCACCAATTGGCGAGAGCACCCGCTTGCGTCTGTCACCCAACGCGAGGAATCAACAGTTGCGGTGTAGCCCTTGGGTCCGCCTGCAACCGAATTCTCCACATAGGTCATCCCACAGGGAAGAAGGTCAGCAATAATCGGCTGAGCCGGGGCAGACATCGTGCGGTTGTTGGCCACGATGGAGAAGGTTACTTCCTGTCCCGGGGTAGCTTGGGAGTTCGCAATGGTCGACTTTGCGTTGTAGTACGAAGGACGTGAGGTTTCAAGCAGGAGGATGTCACAGAGGTTATCCGCGGGGATACCAATGGTGTGCGCTCCGTCTTCGGACTTCATCGACAGGTCGGTGACACAGTTCTGAACACGAACCCACGAGGGATCGGTTCCGGCCTTCCACGCATTGGAGTTCGTATCTGCACGAACGTAGTCGGCACCAGCTTCAGTCGTCGGAGTCTTAGCGTTGATCTGACCCTGGACAATGAAACGGCCACTCTCTGAGGGGCTCAAAGTCTGCTTGTAGTGGAACTTTGTGATGTATTCGTCGCTTGCCAGACCTGAAGCGTCAAACTTCTTCGAGGCCGTCAGGGTTTGCGTTCCCGTGTTGCCCTTGTTGGTCCAATAGGTGAATTCGACCGGAGAAGTCGTGTTGAGCTCTGCCCCGCGAGCAAACATCAGAGGGTTCGCACAGTCTGTCGATCCATCAGTCGGCGAGGCCAGCGCACAGCTGAGGTAGTCGGTGTACTCCAGAACAACAGGCATATTCGAGGTGTTGTTGTACCAGTACAACCACATGCCGTTTTGACCACGCTTGAACTGCTGCAGTGCATTCTTGGAGAAGGTGCCACCGTAGGTGACCTTGTCCGCAAAGTCGTGCGAGACCGTGGAATCGGCGGAATTTGTCTTCGTGGGGTCACCATAGTGGCTACCCGTAACGGTTGCGGTGTTAGTAACCGTGTTATCTGCACAGCTCGTTGGGTAGTTCAGAGTGACATTGAGCTGGAGGTCGACGACGTTAGGACGCAGAGTTCCAAGGTTCCAGGTCAAGGAGTGCGTCGCTGCGTCGTAGGTCGGTTCTACTCCAGTGAACTCAGATCCATCAGTTGAGCCCTGGGAGGTAGTGCTGACGTAGGTTGCACATGAGGGAAGCTTGTCGACAAGCTTCACATTGGTCATTGCGAGCTTGCCTCGGTTCGGGCCAAGCGTTCCAGAGGAAATCGTCGGTGTCAGGGAATAGGTGACATTGCTTCCCTTCGGGCCAATGGCGGTGGGCTTCTTCTTGGTCAGGCCAAGAGTAGTTTCCGCATGGTTCGTCACCTTCGTATCGTCGGTCACGGTCGTCTCACCCGAAGTGAATGAGACATCGGGAGAAACTGTCGACTGATCAGGCGTGTAGCTATTCGGCATCTCGAAGGTGATCACGGCCTGATAGGAGTTACCCGCCGGAATGCGTCCCATGTTGTAGGTAACGTAGGCGTCGGTTGTAGCCGTTCCCTGAGTAAGGTTGGCACTGACTGCAGGTGTTCCCGATGCGGCAGTTGCCGCAAGGTTTGCCGCCACTGCCTTATCCACAGCGTCACCACTCTGGTTAACAGCATGAGGGATACGCACCTTAATGACAGAGTCCACACAGTCCTCGGTCACCGAAGTACACGACCAAGAGACGGTGTATTTCTGAGTATCGCCGGAATTGTATGAAGTCTTTTCCGGGGTGATGCTGACATTGAGGACGGGAGTTGCGGCACGGCTGGGGGTATTTCCCAGTCCAAATACCACCAGGGTTGCGACGATCAAGATTGATAGCATCTGACCGGCGCGACGCCACAGGGAGCGCGAACCGACGTTTTGCACTGTGTTCTCCTGTTGAAAGTAGAGATGGATCAGGGCAAGTCTATTTGTAAAGAACGAAGCCGTATATATAGATTCATTTTTGTATCGAAAAATAAGTGTTGACCTGCGTACATAGGCAAGTTTTCAAGGTGGACAAATTGGCTTCCGAGTAGCCAAAACTGCGGCTCTTATTGAACAGTTCAGATAGAGCGCCACAACCACGTGTGCGCACTTACACAGTGCAGATTTCGTAATCCATGAGCACCTGGATAAAAAGAATCCCCCGCATACCCGGCAGCGCACCCTTATCCTTGCTGCATTCCTGCCCTGGGGAGGTTCGGATGATACCGTCACGCGGAGGACCCGGGAACAGTCTACACGGCACGGGCCGCAACCTGCGACCCGTGTTACTTATCAAAATTTTCCTTCCGATTCCCCAAGCCCTCTGACTCACACGTGACAAGCGGATCAACATTTAAACCAAGCTCAGAGTCTTCCTTTCATTTTTGGGCATGCAAAACCCGCCTGCCAAGGGGCGGCAGACGGGGTTTTGCGTGCGTAAAATATTCGTTATGTTTGCGGGGGAGCGGGCATGCGGACGGGATAGCCAGCCCCTCGGCAGGTTTGCGCTAGGCGCGCAACCGCGCCCTCAACGCGGTCTAATTTTTCCGCCGCGCCAACCACGGAGAGGACATCGTTCAAAGCATCTTTGGCCTCGTACGATACATCCAGCCGAAGGGCCCACGAAGCCTTCTGGCCCAGCTCATTGCGCGCCTCTTCCAATTCCTGCGTATACGCCTCGCTCGGCAGGCCAGAAGCCGGGGAGCGGTAAACGACAGCCGCATATTTTTCGTAGGCGCTGCCGACCTCCTGGCACGCGCGCTGCGTGGGAAACAAAAAACCATAGCGCCACGCGACAAACGAGGCCCCCAACACGAGGACAAGCACACACGCGAACAGTTTCTTCTTCACCCCAACCTCCTAGCCGCAGCGGAAAATGCTACAAGGCTAGCCTAGAGCGGCAGATAACTAAAGGCTTTCAGAAGCGGCCTTCGTTGAGGCGCTGCTGCAAGGCCATAACCATCGCCGACCCTTCACTTACCACCCCGTCTACGGGGGTCCCAAGGGCCCGTTGAAGCGCAAGAGTTGTAGTGCTCCCCCAATAGCCGTCAACGTCAAGACCTGCACTCCCGGCATGACCGAACCTCAAAATTGGTGGGGGCTTATTGGGGCCTTTTTACCGCCCCCAAGCGGTATCAATCGGTACATATGGGTTTTAATACCCCAGCCCAAAACCGTTGCAAACAAAGGAAAAACCCCGGGATCTCAACGGATCCCGGGGACATACTGCGGAGGATGGGGGATCCTCCGTTTGTTATTGGTATCACAATGAAAAGTAGCAGTTTGATAAATCGTGTTGCCCTTTTGTTGCCCTTAACAATACGGTTGCCCACCAAACAGCTGTCGCCTTATATCAAATGTCCGGGGGTAGTGACCCCCCTTTGCTGTAGCTACTTAAGACCACCACGTCTTAGCATGAATTAAATTCGGCATTTCCAGAACTTTTGCACTTGTAAGTTTACGTCACTATCACATGATCTAGAATCCTCATAAAGCGTGCTGGATGCGATTCTAACGGCTTTTGAGGCGTAGCAGGTACCCACCTACATGATGATCTATAAACGCGTCTCAGACCGGCTGATAGAAAGTTTTAGTAAGTGTCGCTCAAGTTAGGTGCGAGAAATAAGATGCTTTCTTTCTCTTTTCTTTGAAGTCATAGTTATTGACTTAGTTCATATCATTGTCCAGATACAAAAATAGTGGGGGGTGGGAATATCCCACCCCCCTTGATCAGAGAGCTTGTGCGGCGCTATATGCAAGCTTGAGGTCTTTGTTTCTCAGAGCACGTGTTTCCGCATCTGTGAGCGCATCGTTAACCGCGCTTATTGCGTTCTTAGATGGCCCATTTGCTTGTGCATCCCACACTTCTTTTAATTCCACGGGGAGAAGTGCGGGGATTGTCGTTCTATAGATTGGTACCTTTCCGTTGCGTGTGACCTGTTCTCCTGTCGATTGGATGAATCCGTATGACTGTAGGCGGTGCAGGTTTCGGTCCACTGCGTTGAGGTTTCCTTCGGCATACCCGAGTTGGTGTGCGAGTGTTGACCGGGTGGGATGGATTGAAGTTCCGTCGCTTGTTTTGGCATAGGTACGTAGCACGTATGCTAGGCTCCTTGCTCCTGCATCTGCCTGCCTGCTAGGTGTAAGGTCTCGCCATACTCCACCTCTCGGGTGTTGGCGCGATGGTGCTAGTAAGCGTTCGTCTTTACTATCAAAGACGTATTCCTCCCACATGGTGTAGAAGTTGTTAATCACGTGGTCCCATACGAACGGGTTTACGTTAATGGTCTTTGACTCTTGGTCCATATGCGCCCAAAAGACTGTGGTCATATTGCCCTCCTTTCTTCGATCAGGCGACTAGCTTGCTTGCGGATTCGTTCATCAGGTCAAGTAAGGCACTTTCTGGAATGCGGTATTGTCGATGCAGCTTGAACGCCTTGAGTTCCCCGCGCCCAATCATCTTGCTAACCGTCATGTATCGAACATTCATGATCTCAGCGACCTCATTGATGCTGTAGTACTTGTCCTCAAGTGCATGGAATTTCTTTGCCATATCAGACCCCTTTCTTGGGTAACAGAAAAGCCTCTGAGTGTTACACCCAGAGGCTAAGGAATTTATGAAATGTGAAGCTCAAATCTGGCTTGCACGTAACCGTGGTTACGAACAGCCAATTATTTTTTGCCCTACACTATTAAGTTATGTTTTTTTATACCCTTTTTATGGGTCTTTGTGAGCAGCGTCACAATGCGAGTGGAAGTACGGAACTTTCTTCTTGATCAGCCATGCACTCACCACGTCTTCCAGCGAGCATCCGCAAACGGTCCTTCTCGGCAACTTGGTAGATCATGACAGTCTTGGGGTCTGAGTGTCCGAGCAACCTCATAAGCTCTGCAAGAGTTGCCCCTTGCTGACCTAACTGAGTGGCGTAACTTCTACGCAAATCATGGAACGTGAAGGTCTTCGGCAATCCCGCTAGGTCCCGCACCTCATTAAAACGACCCTTCCCCCTATGCAGATGGTCATTCTTCACGATGCTGTTATAGCTACTGCGAGGTGCCTGAATGATCAAAGCGTCTTGGTCAGCTGCAACATAGGTTTGAAGATATTCACGCAACCAAGGAAGTCGATACTCAGGGATCGGAACTTCTCTTCTACTTGCCTCACTCTTAGGTGCCTCAATGACAGGCGTTCCCTTCCCACCAACAGCCTGCACGATGCACACACGTGGATCGTCGCCTGTCAGAATAATGTTTTTACGCGTGAGGGCTGCTATCTCCTGATACCGCAAGCCACAGTCATAGGCAAGAATGATTGCTGTCTGCACGAACGGGATTGCATGCGACAGCATGCACCGCACTTCCTGTGGCGTTGCAACGCGAGGAGACTCCTGCTTTTTTGTGCGAGACTTACCCCGCGCGTTCTTGATCATAAACGGGGCAGTGTTATCGATCTTCCCCGCATCCAAAGCAGCGTGAATCAATACAGACCATACGCGATAGGCGCGAGCACGTGTTTGCACGCTCTTCCCGTACTTACTTATAAGATCCTCATACCATTGCCGCGTATCGTCATGCGTAACAGAACGTAGCGGAACATCCTCCCAATACGGCTGGATATGGTTCTTATAAATGCTGTGGTAGTCGCGTCTTGTATTGGCCTTATAGTCTCCTGCATCAACCTCACGTAGCCATTGGCGCGCCCACTCACCAAGCGTGTATGCCTCGCGCTCGCGGTCGCGGGCACTAGCCTCTTCTTCCTTTTCAATTTCATCAGGGTGTCGCCACGTCCCGTTGAGTACGGATCGGTGAACTTCCGCGAGCGCTTCTTTGGCTTGCGACTTGAGTAAGAAGGTTTTCCCGAGGCTTATTCGTGGTTTACGCCCAGCACCTGTGTAACTAGGGTCTGGGTATCTCACGTAGTAGACGTGGCCATACTTGCGCTTGACCTTCGCCACAGATCCCCATCCATCATTACGTCCACTACGTTGTGAACCTGTAGGTTGCGTTGTCATGCTCCCACACTAGCTGAAGCTGTTGGACTTTTGTTGCCCTTTTGTTGCCCTTAAGGACACAAAAAGAGAGAAATAGAGATGAAAAGACGAACACGCAACCTCACCATCGACCGCGACTTTTCCTTACTCTCACAACAAAAAACCCCGGAACTTCAACAAAGTTCCGAGGCTATCAGCGGAGGATGGGGGATTCGAACCCCCGAGGGCTTGCACCCAACACGCTTTCCAAGCGTGCGCCATAGGCCACTAGGCGAATCCTCCGGAGCGTGAAACACGCACCCCGTAATGCTAGCGGAATTCGTCGAAATCGCGAAATTTTCACGCCAGCTTCCGGCGTGGAATCCCTCACGAAGGGCGCCAGAAGAATACCATCCAAAGCAGGAACCAGATCGAAATCCCTATAACTCCGGCGATAATTGCCGCAATCGATGCCCTACGTCCCACACCGTTCATGCTCGTCGAACCGACAAGTCCAATGATTCCCAGAATCACAGCGATAATCGCGGGAAGGAAGAATAGTGAGAGCGTGCTTACCCACACCGCGAAATTTGCAATCGTATTGACCTGCGGTTTGGGAGAGGTGTAACCGGGGCTTGCAAACACATCAAGCAACGAGGTGTCGTCACTGCCCGGGAACACCATGCTCTGCGGTTGTTCAGACTTTGGTTGCCCGAGGTGTGGAGTTGGTCCGTAGGGGTCCAGGACGGTCGAGGCCGTTGCTGCATTGGCAGCATTGCTCGCGCTGATCCCACTACCGCCGGGAGCATAGGGATTGAGTGCCATGAATACCCTCCGATACTCCTTCGACCTACACACACATTGATTCCTTCCTCAAGCATGCCATATCTCATGCCTTCAAGGTGAATACCGCAGCATTAAGCCACAACCGAACGAAGTAAAGCCGTCCTGTGAGGCGCCACATAGCGGGCACTTTCACACAACACTCAGATTTCGGTCTATGCTGGTGTTCCGACCGGTTTCGGCCCAGACCTTTTAACTGATCGGAGATTTAGCAGCATGTCTGTTGCACAAACAGGATTCTTCCGCTGGAAACTTCATGGCGATGGCACCAGTATTGCTCCAGGGGACGTAGTTCTTCCTGGCGAACGTCTTTCTTGGCCTCGAACAATTGGAATTGGCGCACAACACGTCGTTGCAATGTTCGGGGCAACTTTTTTGGTTCCTTTGCTCACCGGTTTCCCACCGTCAACGACATTGTTCTTCTCGGCAATTGGAACGCTCCTCTTCTTCCTTATCACTGCAGGACGACTCCCAAGTTATTTGGGGTCGTCCTTCGCTTTAATTTCGCCGATCTTGGCAGTCTCCGGAACTAAGGAACTCGGCCCGAGCTTCGCACTGGGCGGCATCATCGCCACCGGTGCAACCCTGGCTCTTGTCGGCATCATCGTTCACTTCGCAGGTGTGCGCTGGATCGATGCGATCATGCCCCCGACCGTCACCGGCGCAATCGTTGCCCTCATCGGCCTGAACCTTGCACCCGCCGCATGGAACTGGGTCAAGACCGGCCCCATCACCGCCGTCATCACAATCCTCTCCATCTGCTTGATCACGGTTCTGTTCAAGGGAATCATCGGCCGCCTCTCGATCCTCTTCGGCGTGCTCATCGGTTACGTCGCCGCAGTCATCCAGCACGAGGTGAACTTCGACAGCGTTCGCGAGGCCGCATGGTTCGGTCTGCCGCAATTCCACACTCCCTCCTTCTCCGTCTCCACCCTGGGCCTCTTCATCCCCGTGGTCTTCGTCCTCATCGCAGAAAACGTCGGCCACGTGAAGTCGGTTTCCGCAATGACCGGTGAAAACCTCGATGACCTGACGGGTCGCGCGCTCTTCGCTGATGGCCTTTCCACCATGCTCGCAGGTGCGGGCGGCGGTTCCGGTACCACGACCTACGCCGAAAACATCGGCGTTATGGCAGCAACCCGCGTCTACTCGACGGCTGCCTACCTGGTCGCAGCGTGCTGCGCCTTCCTGCTCTCGCTCATGCCGAAGTTCGGTGCGCTCATCGCAACGATTCCCTCCGGTGTCCTCGGTGGCGCTGGTACCGTCCTCTACGGCATGATCGGCATGCTCGGCGTTCGAATCTGGGTCCAGAACCGCGTTGACTTCTCCAACCCGGTCAACCTCAACACTGCTGCTATCGCTCTAATTGTCGCAATTGCCGACTTCACCTGGAACATCAGCGGCATGACCTTCGGTGGCATCGCCCTGGGCACCGCCGCTGCGATCATCATCTACCACGGCATGCGCGGTATTTCGAAGCTGCGTGGCACCAACCTTGAGCAGGCTTCGCCCGCTTCGGCTCCGGCAGGATCCGAACTCGAGAGCGAACCCTACGCTTCAAGGCATCGCTCCACTCAAGCCTGATCGTTTCTGATCGCTATGGCCGGGGTGTCCAAAAGGACACCCCGGCCTTAGCATTTACCTCATTTCCGCTTAATACCAACGATTTCCTACTGAGCGTAGCTCGCTTACTAAACCGGATGTCCGTTACAGTTATGTGTTAACATCTGCTCATGCGCTCTGAATCGACACGGACTCGATGGGCATTTCTTCTTGTGATTTCACTGGGGCTGTTCATCGTTGCAGCCGATAACTCCATCCTCTACGTCGCTCTTCCTACCCTTCGATCTGAACTCCACACGACCCATCAGCAAGGCTTGTGGATCATCAACGCTTACCCTCTGGTTCTGGCCGGCCTTCTATTGGGAACCGGAACCCTGGGAGACAAGATCGGACACCGACGCATGTTCGAAGTCGGACTCGTCATCTTCGGCCTTGCATCTACTGCCGCAGCATTTGCGCCAAATGTCGCGATCCTGATCGCAGCACGAGGATTCCTTGGCGCAGGTGCTGCGGTCCTCATGCCTTCAACCCTCGCACTCATCCGCCAGACCTTCCTTGAACCCCGCGAGCGCAACACCGCCATTGGTATCTGGGGATCCGTAGCCACCATCGGTTCAGCCGTCGGCCCACTCTTGGGCGGCTTCCTTCTCACTCACACGTGGTGGGGAGCGGTGTTCCTGATCAACATTCCCATCGTCATCATCGCCTTGGTCAGCACTTACCTTCTTGCACCTGACAATTACCCCAACCCCAAACGCAGCTGGGACTTCATGTCCTCCCTCTACGCGATGATCACCATGGTCGGCCTGGTTCTCACAATTGAAAACCTTGCTCACACGCCTATTGATACGACCCTTGTCGCGACCGGCATCGTCCTATTCATCATCGGCATGCTGCTCTTCATCCATCGCCAGCATTATCTTGACGTTCCACTTCTGACCCTTGATGTCTTCCGCAGTCGCCTCTTCTCAGCGGGCTTTTTGGGCGCATTCCTCGGCATGTTTGTGGTCTCTGGAATGGAGATCCTGACAACCCAGCGTTTTCAACTCTCAGCAGGTTTTACTCCGCTCCAAGCTGGCCTTGTCACAGGCATCGTTGCTGTAGCAGCATTCCCGGGCGCCATCTTGGGTGGCCGCTACGTCGATCGCTTGGGATTTAGAACCGTCATTTCAGGCGGTTACGTCATTGCAAGCATCGCCGGAGTCATCGCGATCATCGCTATCAAGGAAAACCTCTTCCCCATCTTCATGATCGCGCTCGCACTCCTAGGTACGGGAACCGGCCTGGCTATGAGCGTCACCTCAACTGCAATCATCGGTTCAGCCCCAGCCCGCCGGACCGGCATGGCCTCGGCAATCGAATCGGTTTCCTACGAGTTTGGAACGATGCTTTCGGTGGCGGTCTTGGGTTCACTGATGTCGCTGTTTTACACTCTCAATGCGGCTCCCGAAGTCGCCCACAGCATGGACGCTTCCGCCCATGACCCAGTCCTTGCACCCATGGCCGCAAACGCCATCGATACCGCCTATACATGGACACTATCCATTGCGATCGCAGTTGCCCTGAGCGCTGCAATCGCAACAGCCGTGCTCCTCAAAGACAATCCGAAGGAGACCAAGTATGCGCACGAGTAAAAAATCGCAGCTCATCCAGGCCGCCTTGGAGATCATCGATAAAAAGAGCCTGGATGCTCTGACCTACGACTCCCTTGCAAAGGCCTCGGGAATGTCGAAATCTGGCCTTCTCTACCACTTCCCCTCCCGCACTGCGCTACTTTTGGCGCTCAACGAGCACCTGGCCTCGTCATGGAGGGCAAGCCTTCTCGAGGCCGCGGGAGCCCCTCCCGAGGAGCTATCGGCCCGCGAACGCCTACGCGCCGTCGGAAGTACTCTCGCAAAGCGCGACCCGCGCAGACCTTCTTTTGGCGCTCGATACTCACACACGCGAAGAGGGTGCTGAAGTCTGGGATGAGATCTTAGGTCCCTGGTTGCTTCCTCGCGAAGAGATTTTGGCCGATCCAGATATCTACCTGCTGTACATCATTGCCGACGGCCTGTGGGTGCACGACCACATCAATTCCTACGATCTGACCACACAGGAACGCCGCGCACTGATCACGGCTGCATTGGCTTACTTGGATTCACTGCCCGACGTTTCGCAGGCGCACTTCTAAACCCACCAGCTGCGGGGCGAAACTGAACCTATTTCCGCAGCGCCAAGCAGGTGCTGGGGCCTTTAAGATCATCGTGATTATCCTGAACACGCTGCAGATCCTCGGCGGTCAGGGCACCGTTGTAGAGCGAGCCCAAAAGGACCGTCACTCCCGGTTCGGTGTTATCGGTCAAGGTCACTCGCGATGAGGGGAAGAAGCGCGCGACAGTGTAGGCCGCATCAACAGACTGGGGACCTGCTTGAATCTGAGCCGAGCCCGCATATTCAGGCGAGGAATTCGAAGGATCTGCCACCTGGAAGCCCACGCTCTTGAGCATGTCCGATGCATCGCGCGCAACACCCGAGCGTGACGTCGTGTTGAAAACCTGCACCTTGATCGAAGACGTAGCCAGAGGCTGAGTTTCCTCGCTGGGGCAGGGAATATCCCCTGTCGAGGCGTACTTAACTTTTGCGGAGAAGCCGTTAAGGAAGGGGATGGGAAGAATTCCCGAGAGCACCAAGAGGCTGAGGACACTGAGTCCAGCCATCACCGAAACGACGATCGAGAAGACCGAATTCTGCTTAAGCTGGCGTTCGCGGCGATAGAGTTCGCGGCGGGACAGTTGGGGTTGTGGTGCACTCACAGGACTAACCTACTTCACGAATGGCACTTTGCGCACGAATTAGGCCAAATTTTTTAGTAGAGAGCCATTGTCGCAATTAGGGCAATAACAGCAATCAACGGAAGTGTTCCCTGCTTGATAGCTGCGCTTCGTTTATCTGGCGAGGTAATGAAGAGAAGCAAGGCAGCGGCAAGCATGGAGCCGGCACCAAAGAGCATGAGCGCCAGGCCAACTCCCTGCGCGCCGGCTAGATACAGGCCCACACCAGCGAAGACCTCAATAGCCAAGAACAGATTGTAGAAACCTTGGTTGAAAGCCATTTCCTTCGTGTTTTCAGCGGCTTCTTCACTCATTCCAAAGGTTGAGCGCGTCTTTTCAGATGTCCACGAAATCGACTCCATATAGAAAATGAAAACGTGAAGCAGGGCGGCAAAAATAGCGAAAACCATTGCAACAAGGTGCATAAGGATTCCTTTGGGGTGTGATGGGAATGAATCTGGGTCAATTCTATTACCGACTCTCACACATAGCAGTTGCCGGGAGTGCAGCTTAAAGCACTCCCGGCAACGCTGCGGCACCGCACGCTCAACCCCACTTCAGCGCGCATAGCGGCCGCTCACACACTCGACGCTCCCCCAAACACAGAGTCGCCGAGCACGTTGTTTTATGCAGGCCTGAATTCAAAGGATTCAAACCCAAGTTTCTTGATGTCTTCAGCCATCGCCTCGACTTCCATCTCCCATGCGCGGTCCCCAGCATTGAAACCTTCAGCAGTGCCCATGGCGCGCGCCTGCTGAAGTGCGAAATGCGTTGCACCCAAGTCTTTGACGCAGGAGGCAACCTCGCGCGCATCGGAAGGACCATCCGGATACACCGTCAGGCGAACCTCGTAGGCAACACCCGAATCCAGCACCTCGCCCAAGCTCTCCCAGGCTTTTGGACCCGCGTTGGGACGCCCGGCCACGGCCTCGTACGCGGGACCCGACATTGCTTTAATGTCAATGCCCACCCAATCAACCAGGTCGGAACGCAAAATCTCACGCAGGCGCGAAGGATAAGGACCCGCGGTGTGCAGACCAACCTCGAAGCCCAAATCGCGCACGCGCTGCATGGCCGGCAGAAGGGCCAACTGGCGCGTGGCCTCGCCGCCGGAGAAGACCACCCCGTCCAGCAGACCAACTCGGCGGCCCAGCAGGTCCTCAACTTTCTCCCAGGACACAACCCCGGGAATCTTCGGATCGATGATCGCCTGATTGTGGCAATATGGGCATGCCCACGGGCACCCCTGGGCGAATACCGTCGCCACGAATTTTCCGGGCCAATCGACGCTGGACATGGGGCTCAGACCCGCGATCTGCAGGTCCCAGGCCCTCAAGGTCGCAAGGCTCATCGCTGATCCACCGGCGGGAAAGCACTGACTAGTTCACCGTGATCCGAAGCCGCAGCCTCGGAGAACATGGTGCGCTCGTTGTACTCACCCTTCTTACCGATATTGAAGGATTTCACGGGGCGGAAGTAGCCCATGACTCGAGTCCAGACCTCACACTCTTGCGCTTCGCGGTCGGGGTGAGCCTCGGCGCACTTCTCGCAGGTGAAGTGTTCGCCAGCGAGGTATCCGTGAACAGGGCAAATCGAGAAGGTCGGGGTGATGGTGATGTAGGGGACCTTGAATGCGGTCAGCGAACGACGCACCATTTCCTTGCAGGCCGCACCCGAGCTCATACGCTCGCCCATGTAGAGGTGCAAAACCGTGCCACCCGTGTACTTGCCCTGCAAAACTTCCTGATCTTCCAAGGCCTGGAAGGGGTCGTCGGTATAGCCAACGGGAAGCTGCGAGGAGTTCGTGTAGTAGGGCTGCTCATCGGTGCCGGCCTGGAGGATGCCCGGGTAGTGGAGGCGGTCGGCCTTTGCGAAGCGATAGGTCGTGCCTTCGGCCGGGGTCGCCTCGAGGTTGTACATGTGGCCGGTGGCCTCTTGGAGTTCAACCATGCGCTCACGGATGTGGTCGAGGATCGAGCAGCACATGTCAAAACCGAACTTATCGGTGATGTCGTACTGGTCTCCCGTGAAGTTTCGGACCATCTCGTTCATGCCGTTGACGCCGATGGTTGAGAAGTGGTTGTTCAGGTGTCCCAAGTAGCGCTTCGAGTAGGGGAACAGGCCGCGATCCATGTGGAATTGAATGGTTTCACGCTTGGCTTCCAGGGTCTGAGAACCCAGGTCAATCAAGTGATCCAATTCCTTGACGAGGCCGTCCATGTCGCCCGCGAAACGGTAGCCCAGGCGCGCCATATTGATCGTGACGACACCGATGGAGCCCGTCAGTTCTGCGGAACCGAATAGGCCATTGCCGCGCTTGAGCAATTCGCGCAGGTCCAACTGCAGGCGGCAGCACATCGAGCGGATCATGTGGGGGTCCAAGTCGGAATTAATGAAGTTCTGGAAGTAGGGAAGGCCGTACTTTGCGGTCATCTCGAAAAGCGCGTCAACATTTTCGCCCTCCCAATCAAAATCGGGAGTCATGTTGTAGGTCGGAATCGGGAAAGTGAAGACACGGCCGTCTGCATCTCCCCCGGTCATGACCTCAATGAAAGCGCGGTTAATGAGGTTCATTTCCTCTTGGAGCTCACCATAAGTAAAGTCCACAACTTCGTCGCCAATGAGGGGATGCTCATCAGCCAGATCATCCGGGCAGGTCCAGTCGAAGGTGAGGTTCGTGAAGGGGCACTGGCTGCCCCAGCGCGAAGGAACATTGAGGTTGTAGATCAGTTCCTGCATGCTCTGGACGATCTGCTCATAGGTCATGTTGTCCAGGCGAACGAAGGGGGCCATGTAGGTATCGAAGGAGGAGAAGGCCTGTGCGCCCGCCCATTCGTTTTGCAAAGTTCCGAGGAAGTTCACGATCTGTCCGCACGCCGAAGAGAAGTGCTTCGGGGGTGCCGAGGCGATGGCCCCGCTGACCCCATTGAAACCTTCTTGGATCAGTCGCTTGAGCGACCATCCCGCGCAGTAACCCGCGAACATATCGAGATCGTGGATGTGGATGTCGCCGCTGCGGTGTGCGGCTCCCGCTTCGGGGGAGTAGACGCGCTCCAACCAGTAGTTGGCGATCATCTTGCCGGCAGAGTTCAGGATCAGGCCACCCAGCGAATAGCCCTGATTGGCGTTTGCGTTGACGCGCCAATCGGAGCGGTCAAGGTATTCCTCGACGGTCGAGATCGCATCGATGTCATAGCGTGTTGTGGGAGATGTAGTCACGGTTTTCCTTTCCGAGCTTCAACACTGACATCGTGGTGGGGGCACAATATCTAGTGCGCGAAACGAACGCGTCCCACAATATCTAGTGGTTTCGGAAAAGGTGTAGCTACGACATGCGGTGTGTTGTCATTCGATAAAAATGCGCAAATTACGAAAGTGGGTGAACGCATTGCGCGAGTGTCTGAATAGCTTGCGAATAAGTTAGATGAAACTAGCGTGAGCGCGATTTCGACTCAAAAACGGCACTATTTCGCCGAAAGTCGGTCAACCTCATGAATAACAAAACCTGCAACAGCGATAACACCAAAAGATGAAATCCCGGCAAGAACATGAGCCCGACGTGGAAGAGCATCCAAAAATTCTGCGTAGGTGATTCCGCCCGAACCCATTTGTGCCAAATCATTGGGAGTCAAGGCCCACACAGAATAGACAACGCCCAAAACCGTGATGAGTGCACTGGCCATTGCAATGACGGCCATAGCTTTTTGGACGGGTATGCCGTGGCGAACGCGCGTCTCTAGCGGACACAAGATCAGTGCCCAAAAACCACAAATTGCCATTGCGACAAGAACATCGGCGGGGCGGTGCCAGCCAAAAACCATGACGGAAATACCCACCAAGGACGTCCAGATATAGCCGATCCACGCTGCGGGGCCTCGGAACCATTCGGGGGCAATCATCACCAATGCCAGCGCAAGGGACATTGCAACTGTCGTATGTCCCGAAGGAAGCGAATTCAAAATGGCTGCCGACACGTGGAAATCCGGGCGATCAATGAGCAGCTTCGCAACCTGAGTCGTCGTATTAGCCGCAACAATCATGCCCAGCGCACGACCCGCCAGCGTTGGACGACGACGCAGCCATGCAATCAAGACAATCAGGCCACCAACAGCGACCATCGCGGGAACCGAAATAATGTGCGTCACGGTGCTTCCCACAGTGCCCAAGGGCTCCGCCCAGCGCATGGCAGCTTCCATCGACAAAGTGTCGATCGCCTGGCCCGTAACAGTGAAGACGGCAACCCAAGCGACAAGGATGCTGAAGAGCGCACACCCTCCCGCAGCGAAAAGTCGACGCGCAAGGCGAGGACGGTAGCCGGGAGCCACAGTTCTTGGGGCGCTCCGAGCGGCACCCGAAGCGGCACGCGCACTACCACCACGCGGGCTCGATTGGCGAATGTTCGGCCGCCGTCCAGCACCAGAAGAGGGGGTTTCAGAAGTGGCACTCCCCGAGTCCTGGGAGCCAGAGAATCGCCTTGACGAGGCCGCGAGCGCTTCCGGAACCTCTGCGGCATCCTCTGAGGGTGCGTAGGCCTCGGATTCTTCGGAATTAAAGGAAGGATCAGGATAACCGGGAATGCGGTCGCTCATTGCGCTCCCTCCCTTCCCTCATGCGACAGCCAACCAGGTGGCATCTGTTTCGTTTCGCGTACTTCGAAGGTCTTATTTTAGTCACCCATCTGGGGCATTTTCTATTGGAACACTTGGTTTTTCCTCGGTTGATTGAGGTAACATTTTGTCGCATTCTCAAGCTTCTATCTTGAGCCGCGCTCCGGTCATTCGGTTAGAGTGGAGGAGTCAACAGGCGTGAGTCACTGCGACTCACTGCCACTACCGACTCGGATCAGGGGTGCTACGTGTCGATTTCTCCGGTCAACACCGACCGCATTCGCGCTGTCTTGCACGGTCACGATCTGAATTTTGGTGAGTCTTCAGACGAAGAGCTCGCTGTTCCGACACGAAATGCGATCTATTTCTGGAACACATCAAACCCCCACATCCTGCAATTGCGTGCGCACTGGCGTGGAATTGCCAACGATGATGCCGAATTTGCGTCGCTCATGGAAGAGGTTCGGCGCTGCAATGCAACCCGCACAGGGCCGAAGGCGTACTTGGCTCCTTTCGAAGACGGCCGCCGCTACGGGCTGATCGCCGAATGCAACATCGTTGCAACAAACGGTCTTTCGGAGGCCCAGCTCGATACCTTCTTCGAAACTTCAATGTCGATGATCATGGGATTCTTCTCTGATCTTGAAGAAACCCTTCCCGAATTCGTCACGTGGAGTGATGAAGATTCGGATCAAGAGTCATCTAGCGAGGCGAACACCATCTCGCTCCACCAGGGAGATCGATCATGAGCACGCTTCCGGGCCCCTATCCCGTACCCAAGGATTCGATCACGCCGTACAAGGTGACTTTCGATCGCTTAATGCGCACGCTTTCTGAGCTGCAGTTCCAGGCTGATGTTTTGGCGGAAAACCGCGCTGCCGGTGCCGTTTTCGACGGGGTACCTTTCCTGCTCAGCATGGATTCTTCCGAACGCTTCCTGTCGATTCGCGCGGTCTGGGATACCGACTTTGACGCCGAAAAGGCCGGTCATCCGCTTTTCGCAGCAGCTGATTCATGGAACCGCGAGAAGTATTTCCCAACGGTTTATTGGATGCTGGATCCCGCCGGCTCTCTTCAGGTGTGCGCCGATTTCGCCGTTGACACTTCTGCTGGCCTATCGGACCAGCAGCTCACCGACCACTTGGGCGCTGGTATTTCAACCGGAATTGACGCGATCCGCTACATGCAAGAGGCCGCGACCCAGACCTTGGGTTGGGTCGCTCCGGAGGCAACTCCCTACTCTGCTTCGCCCGAGGCCTCGGCCCCTGCTGAGCCCTTCGCGCAGCCCCAGCCGGGTAGCCCTGCTTCCACTGATGCCGAGGCCGAGGGACGCTCCGCTCATAGTGGTGCCGCTTTCGGGCTCTGATGGATTCACGCTCTGAGAACCTGCTCGAGACCATCCGTTCCCGAGGCACACAGGGACAGTTTGTCGATTATCGCTGCCTTCCTGCACAAGATGCGCACACTTCACCATGGCCCGAGTGGATTCCCACCCCTGTCGTATCCACGTGGCGCTACAGCGGAGTTGATGAACCGTGGCTTCACCAGGTGCAGGCCCTTGAGGCGATCCATTCCGGACACGATGTTGTCATTGCGACCGGCACGGGTTCGGGCAAGTCTCTGGTCGCATGGACACCGATTCTTTCAGACCTGGTTCAAGCCGATGATTCAAACAGAATCTCCGATATTCACCGGCGTCCGAGCTGCCTTTACCTCTCACCAACCAAAGCACTTGCAGCAGACCAGCTTCATTCACTGAACCGTCTTGTTGACGGCCTCGAACATGGCGCCGCCCTTGCACTTGCCGATGGGGATACTCCCCGTGAAGCCAAGGAATGGGCTCGCGCAAACGCCGATATCGTCCTGACGAACCCGGACTACCTGCACTACGTCATGCTCCCCCGTCATGAGCGTTGGACTCGTTTTTTGGCATCGCTGCGCTACGTGATTGTTGACGAAATGCATCAGTGGCGAGGAGTCAGCGGTAGCCACATTTCTCTGGTTTTACGCCGACTTCTCAGAATTGCACTCCACCTTGGTGCAGACGTCCAGGTCATTATGATGTCCGCGACTTTGGCCGATCCGCAATCCGTTGCTCAGACAATGATTGGCCGCGAGAACGTCAATGCGATCACGGACGATACTTCCGGGCGCGGAACTCACCACATCTTTATGTGGGAGGGCCGCGAGGTTCCGCGTGAAGAAGATGTATCAATTGATGCCTTCCTTTCTGCTCTTCGTGCCGCCGAGGCCGGCGAAGAAACGGTTCTTGAAGCTCCAACTCAGCGTCTTTCCGCCCAAACCGAGGCTTCGCTTCTGTGTGCAGACCTCATTCGCGCCGACGCTCGCCTGCTGACCTTTGTTCGCTCACGCGGTGGTGCCGAGGCCGTCGCCGCCCAAACCCGCGACAAACTCCGCGACGCTCCAGAATTAGCCTCGACCGTCGCTGCGTATAGAGGAGGCTTTCTCCCCGAAGAACGACGCACCTTAGAATCTGCACTGCGTTCGGGGCGATTACGAGCGCTTGCAACCACCTCTGCCTTAGAAATGGGTATCGACATCTCTGGGCTTGATGTCACCATCACGGCTGGGTGGCCTGGGACTCGCGCCTCATTTTGGCAACAGGTTGGACGCTCCGGACGTGCTGGGGCAGATGGTATTTCTGTTCTTATTGCTGGTGACAACCCCCTTGATTCTTTCCTTGTTCATCACAGCGATGAGATTTTTTCCCCCGTCGAGGCAGCGGTATTAGATCCTCAAAACCCCTGGGTTTTGCACGACCACCTGTGTGCTGCTGCGGCCGAACTGCCCCTTGCTGAGGACGAGGCGGTTGCGGTCTTCGGAAGTGGAGCTCCCGCTCTTTTAGCCGAGCTCGGCCAGGAAGGGCTACTGGTCCATCGAAGTGGAGGCTGGAGATGGAATGTCAGTTCTTCTGATGGTCCATGGGAGAAAATCCAGATCCGCGGCAGTGGTGGCGACGTTCAAATTGTCGACACTCGAAGTGGAAGCATCATCGGTTCTGTCCCCCAAGATTCCGCGGATTCGCAGGTGTTTCCCGATGCGATCTACGTGCACCAGGGACGAACCTTCCACGTCCTTTCTCTCGAAGAAGGCCCCGCACGTATCGCCTATGTCGAAGAAGTTCGCACACCGCTCAGGACCAGGGCTCAAGATGCGACCTCATTGCGGGTTATCAGTGTTGATGAGGAATGGGTCAGCCCAGATTCTCTTGTTCATTGGTATCGAGGGACTGTCGATGTCACCCGTCAGGTCACCGATTTCGACCTCCTTCGACTTCCGGGTCTGGAATACATCTCAAATACTCAACTCGATATGCCCGAGCGCACTTTACGCACCCAAGCCTGCTGGTACACCTTGACTCCGGCGACAATGGCAGCGATCGGAATCGATAAAGGCGATGTCTTAGGGGCACTCCACGCAGCAGAGCATGCGTCGATCGCCCTTCTTCCCCTACTGGCAAATTGCGACCGTTGGGATTTAGGTGGGCTTTCGACAAATCTCCACACCGATACCGATTTACCAACTGTGTTTGTTCACGATGCTTATCCGGGTGGAGCGGGTTATGCGCATTACGGTTTTGCCCACGCACGCGTTTGGATGGAGCGCACTTATCAGGCTGTTGCCGAGTGCCAATGCCACGATGGATGCCCCCGGTGCGTCCAGTCTCCAAAGTGCGGAAACGGAAATGAACCGCTCTCAAAGTCTGGTGCAGAGCTCCTTTTGGGCTTCCTGGTCGAGCATTCGCCTTTCGAAGAAATTCCCAGAAAACTTTCAGATACAAAATAGTATCCACACAGTATGACTTCCTATATTTAAGTCATCGAGAGTTGGACCCCACTTAAGTGGGGATGCCACACCGAAAGACTTTTCGGGAAACTCGCACTGTGTTGATGGGATGCTTGAGGGGCCAGCCGGGGGGCAGGCCCCTCAAGTGCATCTACAGCACTTTCATCATCAACTCCCGCTCGAGCTGAGCGAAAGACATTCCAACCCCACCCGCTGCTCACACGCACCGTGACGATCGTGTCGGCACTTTCGCAATGACATGAGCTCAGCATTGCCCCGTTTTCTTGAGCGACCTCATTTGCTGCACGACAGGCTTTTTCTTCAACTGATTCCCACTGAGCTGTCGCGGAAATATCTGCTCCCGCCAAGGCACTGAGATCCGCAATATTCTGGGCTCGGTTCCCCGCCGCAAGAAGAGCAATGTACGTCAGTGCACTGCAGGCAAGAATGGCTAGGGCAGCCAGAACTCCAACCACCATGATTGTCCCGGAGCCTTCATCCGAAGTCGTGTTCTCACGCATTCTCAATCACCGCCAACCACAGTGCTCTCGCGCAACATCTGATATCTGCATTGCGAGTTCAAGCCGATCATTCCCGCGGGGCCTCTGTAGGGAGCTTGCGCTTTGCCGTAGACCCACCTTTCGTCTGCGGAGAACTCAAAGTGGGCCCCAGCTATCCGAGTGGACATCACGTGCGCAGTTTCCTGCCCGTTTCCTCCGCGAGCGCTTTCGCGAATGCCAGCCGAAAGTGCAGTACACAAATTCTGAGTGGTCATGGCAGCAGCAAAGACTGAAAGGACAAGTGCAATCATGATGACTATCGAGAAGGTACCCAGAGCAATTTCAACGCTGACCATGCCGTCATCCGAATGCTTTTCGGATGACGGCATTGAGCGGCCGCACCTCAGTTTCATGAAATGCTCAATGCAGAGCTAATGAGGTGTTCAAGCGCAGATTGCACGACACCGGACTTTAAAACCACTAAGAGCAAACCGGCGAATCCCGCTGTAGCCAATGCCCCAATCGCATATTCGACCGTTGTCGATCCTTCTTCTGGATCTGTCATCATTTCGCTCTTAAGATCACGATCGTCGTGAAGTGTTTCTTCCGTCAACATGGGCCTTTCCTTTCTCTTCGTTCCCATGTCTTGAGAGTGCGCCAAGAAGCTTTTATAAATCTCTGCAGCCTCGAAAATTGTGGATGAATCGTCGACACACAGAAACTGTGGATAGCATTCGCGGGATTTCTTAGAAGCTATTTCGAGCCATTGTCAGAAGTACCGGGGCAACCCCTAGGAAAATGAAAGCTGGCAACATCAGTAATCCCAAGGGCACAACCAATTTCACTCCCAATTCCTCTGCTCTGGCACGCGCATCACTCAGTCTTTGATCTCTGCTCGCTTCAGCTAAGGCATGCAGCTGATGATCAACTGATGCCCCACGCGCCCATGCTTCTCGTAGCACCTCGGCAATCCTTGTTAACCCCTCACTGCATCCTTCCCAGGCACGATCCCACCTCACACCAAGAGTCAAACAGCTGGCGACTCTCACCAACTCTTCGATTTCCGCTGAACGTCCAATGCACTCCAAGGCTCGGGGAATGGACACTCCAGAATCCAATGCAGCGATTACCAGCTCAGAGATAATCGGAATATCTTCCTGCGCGCCTTCCTCCCATTGACGTGACGATCGGCGTATTAAACGAAGTGAAACCCATCGGCCCGCTCCCAAAAATGACAATCCGACTACTGCACACAGCGAACCCACTCCCCCGTCAACAAGCACAGGAAATGGGTTAATCCCCATGATGAATACCGCGAGCAGCGCCAGCAGTGGCAGTAAGTTGAGGATCTTTGCGGATAGGGCGGGGCCTGCCCCAGCCACTCGTCGCGCCTTTTGGATGCTCTCAATATCATCGAAGTTTTGTGCCAAAGCATCCAAAACCTCTGATAAAGGAGCGCCTAATTCGTAGGAGACGTCACAGGCTGCAGTAACCATACGCGCATGCTCTCCAGCCTGTTTAAGAACACTGGAAGCAACCCCATAGGGCACTCCTTCTTCTCCCTCGCCCACTTGCAGCCATGCATCACGCGCAGGCAACCCAGCACGAACCAAAGCACTAACTTTTCGCAGGGATTGAGCCGCTTCACTAATCCCGGAATATGAAGTACTTACCCTCCAAGATTGAGTCTGCACGCGTTGCAGATTCGACCAGAAACGATGCTGCCCAAGCGTCAATGGATGCGGATCCCACATCAGAACACGGCGAAATATCCTGTCGCGCATCAGGGGTCCTCAGTGAGCAATGCGCGCAGTCCTTCCCACGCGGGTCCGGGTTTCCCACGGCCTCGGCAATCACATCGATAGGCACAGGTGCACGCAAGTACCCCATCTTCCATCCCGAAAATCCCAATCTGTGTCAGTTGTCGGGTGCCACGCTTTGGACCATGAGCGACGCGCTCCATATGGACAACTACCTGAAATGCCGCCTTTGCCTGCAGATCCGTTGCCCGAGCTTCCATTCCCGCGAGCGCTCCCAGTGCTGCAAGTCGGGCGGGAACTTCAGCGGGGGTATTCGCGTGAATCGTGGCAAAACTTCCGCGGTGCCCGGTATTCAAGGCGGTCATAATGTCGCGAACTTCAATACCTCGACATTCCCCTAAAACGATGCGGTCCGGCCTCATGCGCATGGCAGCTCGGACCAGTTCCGAAAGAGTCACTTCCCCGCGCCCTTGAGCATTAGCCTGTCTGGCTTGAAGGTGAACAATATGGGGATGCTGAGGATTTAATTCGCTCATTTCCTCGATACAGATCAGTCTTTGAGTGTCGGGCAAGGTGCCCAAAAGTGCAGAAAGCAGAGTGGTTTTCCCACTCCCCGTCGCACCAGAAATGAGAATGTTGCAGCGCATATCAAGGGCACGCATCAACACCTGATACGAGGTGTTATCAATACTTCCCATCTCACGCATCTGCTCAATGCTGAGCCCATTTCTGGCTGGAATCCTCAGGGAAATTAGAGTTCCTCCGCCAGAAAGTGGTGGGATCACCGCGTGCAGACGAATCCCCATAGGTAAGACTCCATCAACGATCGGAGCCGCATCGTCTAAACGCTTTCCGCAGATTCCTGCCATTGTGACGGCTAGTTCACGTACTTCTTCTTCACTATCAAAAGAGCATCCAGCCGGCTGAACCCCCTGCCCGCAATCGGCCCACACCTGCGTGGAATTCACCAAAATATCTGTAATTCCGGGAAGGTGAATCAAGGGAGCCAAGGTCTTTCCCAAGCCATTAAAGCGAGCTTCGAGTTCTTCCAAATGTGTACCAAGCTCTTCGATTCCCATCCCGACAGGCCTGGAAGCTATCGACGCTTGGCCGGAATCCTCGCCCGAATGCGCTACTACAAGGCAATCGTCGATCAGGCTCATTGCGTGCGCTCCACAATCTGTTCCCACAGTCGCAAGCGGGCACGTCTGCCTTTCCGCCCCTGCCGAGGCCTCATTCCCGCTGGGTGCACACCCATTCCTTCGGTGTGGGTAATTTGAGAGATTTGAGTCGAGGAGATTTGTCCGCTCAGTGGAGCTCGTGAAAAGAATCCACCACGTGGAGGTGGCGCGATTAAGAGAAAACTTCGACACGGAAACGGAAATGATGCACTGAGAGCACACAGACGCGCGGCTCCAACAGCATCTCCCAGACCTATAAGAATGAGCGCATCAAAATTCCTTGCGGTCTGTTCGCACCTCGCTCCCCATTTCCCCAGATCACACACCACACTGCGAGTTTCACGCAGAGCGGCAAGAAGCCCCGGGAGTCGCGAGTCATCAGAATCTGCATAGTCGCGTGAATCTCCGCCGACAAAAGACACTCCCTGAGCGCAGGGAAGACTATTCGCGATCGAGGGAAGGAAATAACGCTCGCCTCTGCTTAAGCGCGACCAAGCCACCTGCCCATCCTCGGGAACAAGGATGCGTCCGCCACGGCCTCGTGAAGGTCCGGGTCCAGAACAATTGACTAAAACACTTCCCGTGTCCGCGCACAGATCCCAGGCGAGAGCAGAGACCCCTACTCCCCCGCTCCAACCTGCGATTCCCACGCAAAGGTGGGAAGAATGCGGCGTTACCGCAGCCTGCCAACGCGCATGATCTGCAAGGATGAGCTGCCCCATCGCCTTCTCACAACCTGGAAGACGCAGTGAATCGCCAATAACCAACACGTGGATTCCACGGTGTTCCCACCGGGCTCGATCTTCGCTCCTGCCAAGGACAGCGCAGATCACTTCCTCAACGTGAAATTCTGTGCGCTCACATTCTTCTGGGGGGCACTCGCGAACATTAATCCCCAGCAGAGCGCAGACCGCACGCAATGACTGCTCGGCACCTTGCGAAAGTGCCCAAAATGCAACGTAGCCTTCGCTCTTCATGGTGCAAGCGTGAATTTTCTTTTCGCCGAATACCACCGCCATCGCAGAATCTGTGGAAAACTAGGACTAATCCCGTCCCTGTGGATAACACTGCTGTTTCCGCATTAAGCAAGGTGTCAACGATGACCATCCTCAATAACAACACAGAAATTCCAAAGCCAACCCTGCCCGGCGCTAATCAGCACCTGGAAGGCGATACCCGAATCGCGGCCTTTTTCGATCTTGACAAGACCATCTTGGCCACGGCCTCGGCAATGGCACTGAGCAGCCCGCTGGTTCACGCGGGAGTCATGAGCCGCTGGGATTCCCTGCGAGCAACCCTTGTCCAACTTCCCTATCTCTTCACCGGTGCTGACGATGAACGAATGCGCTCGATGATGCATGCCTTGGGGGAGCTTACTCGCGGCTGGGACCCACAGTACGTTGAAAAAATCGTCAATAACGTCACAAATTCAACGATTGCACCTCTGTGTTACAGGGAAGCATTGGCACTGATCGATCACCACCGACTCTTGGGCCACCACGTTGTTATCGCATCTGCCTCACCGCTAGAGATCGTTCGCCCCATCGCGCACCTGCTTTCGATCCCCGATGCTTTATCCACAATCGTCGGGCAGGGCCAGGACGGCTTGGCCGATGGAACCATTACCCACTTCAACCACGGGGAAGGAAAGGCCGAGGCCTGCGCAGCTTTGGCCCGCGAGCGCGGCTGGGACTTGAATGATTCCTTTGCGTACAGCGATTCCATCTCTGACCTGCCGATGCTCGAATTAGTGGGAAACCCAAGGGCGGTGAACCCTGATCGCGCGCTTGCGGCGGTTGCACGCGAGCGTGAATGGCCGATTCTGTCCTTTACGCGAACAGTGCGAATTCGAGGCCGAAAGCGCGCCCGCCTTGCCCGTGCAATGATTCCCCTCGCTTTGGCAGGAGGAATAGGCATCGGCTATTGGGCACGCCGCTCAATTCCCAGCTAGTACCGGCATACTTGATATATGTCCAGATTGTCCATCCCGGTCGGCGCTATCCTGCGTCCAGCAATCTTCGCTGTCATCTTTGCGCCCCTTGCCCTGATCCTCATGGGAATGTCGCTCGCGGATCTTCAGGCGCGAGCTGCGATTGGTGTTCCTTTGGCCTCGGTCGAGGGCATGATCGGCATGGCTTTTTCGGCCATTCTGCTGGCCATGATTTCTATCAACTGTGAGCGCAATTCCATTGGCATGTTCATTGCTGCCGCGTGGGCACTTGTCATTGGTTTCTTGCAGACCTTTGGTTACCTTCGAGTCCACTTCCTTGTGGCCTCAAACCTTTCAACCAACGATATTTCGGCCGCACAGACCTGGAATCTCTACCCCATATGCGTAGCTGCGATCCTTTTTGGTGGTGGAGTTGCTTTGGCTCTCACTCACCGAGCACGCGAAAACAGCCCGGATTCCGATCAGCTTGTATCCTTTCAGCGCCACCAGGGTGAGCGAATCGCAGTCGCAGTGGCTTCACTTCCGCTCGGAGTTATTGCCGTCGTCCTTCTCGTTCGCTGCGCTCCTGCCGATTCTCTTCCAATGGCTGCCAGTGGACTGCATGGCGTGATTGCACAAACTCCCATGCACACATCGGAGGGCATCGCAGTCGCCGTCATGTTGGGACTGATCACACTTGTTTCGCGCTGGTCAATGATCGGCCCTCAGGTTGTCGCATGGATGTATATCATCCCAGCCTTCCTTCTGATTCCCGTTGGAACAAGCCTCTCCGGTGCTGTCGTGACCCCCGGAAAATCGATGGGAACTCAGATTCTGATGTCTGCATCGACTATTTCCGCCTACGGAATGATCATTGCGGCCTCGACCTTGGGAATTTACTGGGCTCGCCGCTACGCACCTAACGACGCATCAAGCTCTGACCAAGCCGCATAATCCAGCGCTTCTCGGCGGGTAATCCCCAAAACTATTCGTTTTCTCGTTATCGTCAGCACGAGAAGAGGAGGTCTCATGTCTGATCAGGAACACAAGGAAGACGTTGACAAGGTGACGGAAGATACCGATCACACCCCTACGGGTGAGGAAACACCACTGACCGGTGAAGAAGTGACCCTTCCCGGTGAGGCATCTGCAGCCGAAGACATCGTCGGTGGCGCCTCAGTCACCGAAACCAGTCAGGTTGAACCCGTTCACATGGGTGTCACCCCAACATCCGTGGACGATGCTCTTGCACAGCGTTCGACGTCTGAGCATTCCGAGGCCGAGGCCGAGCCCGAGTCAGCCCAGGAACAGCAGGATGCGCAGCCCGAGGAATCCTCTTCAGACGAAGCTTCGAACGAAGAAACCTCGCACGACGATAGCCAGGACTCCGAGCACGCTGAGAACACCGTGACTGAGTCTGAGCACACCTCCCACGATGACGTCGATGCTGAGCCGGTCTTGGAAAAGACTGAGGAAACTACTGAGGACAACGCAGAGTCCAAGGATGCATCCCCCGAAGAATCTGAGTCCGAAGAATCTGAGGAAGCACCCGACTCCGCGCACACCACAACGATCCCAGCTACCTCCGAAGCCGCGGAAGAAGAGCCTGAGGACTCTCCTTCGGTGACCGAGGTTCCCGACGCCCTCTCGCGCCGCACACCTGCTCAGCCCGAAACCGCTGAGGAACCCGAGGACGAGGTTGAAAGCACCCAGGTTCGTAGGCGTGCATTCATTGCTCCGGCAGCGGAAAGCGCAACAACCGAAGCTTCGTGGAAGCCTCGTGAAGACAGCGGTGAACGTACCGTTCCTCAAGAAACCCCCGAAAGCCTCGACGATGCCCTTTTTGAGGGCGCAACTGTCGTGCCTGAAATGCCTTCTCGTGCGGCCGCACACTGGAGCTCATTGGGTCTGGGAATCTTTGCTCTACCTATCACCTGGTACCTCATCGCCGATGCCGGCGCTCGCATGACACTTCCCGAGGGAAATCCTGCAGCAACCGGAGTGATCAACTGGCTTGCTATCACCGAGGTCGCTATCGCATTCGTCGCAGTTATCGCACTATTTGAAGCATTCAAGCGTTCCTCGCTGGGCGCATGGATCGGCGGTCTCTGCTTCTTCGCAGCCGGCCTCCCCTGGGTTTTCGCCCCTGGATTTACCTCTGCGCACACGGTTTCTGTTCTGCACTTCCTGCAGAATTCCGGTGCCCTGGGTGCGAACCTCGCACACCACCTCCAAGCATCCGGATACTCCGGCCGCCTGCTCTTCCTTGGAATTGCACTGCTTGGCATCGCATCCCTTTCACATTCGGTTCGCCGCCGCGGACGCAATGAAGAGGCCATGCGCGAGCAGGTTGAGCGCGTCAATCCCACAGGTGCGCACTTCACCGCCCGTGAACGTCGTCGCGCCGAAAAGGCAGCTGGTCTGCGGTGAAACCCGAGGTTTCGCGCGCGGTATTGGAGGCTCCCGGGCCCTGGGTTCACCGTAGGATTTCAGCCTCGGGAGCGGCCTTCCACGTCGCCGACGCGGGACCCGAGGATGCCTCTTTTGCTGTTATCCTCCTTCACTCATTCCCGATGACCTGGTGGACGTGGCGGGAGGTTATTCCCGCCTTCACACAGGCCGGTATCCGCACCATCGCAATGGATCTTCGAGGCTTTGGCACCTCCGATCTTGCCCCGGGGGAAGTCGAGCTCACCCAGCTGGCGACGGACGTCGCTGGCGTGGCCTCGGCACTGGGAATTTCTTCCTACACGGTTGTCGGCAACGGCATGGGTGGCGTGGTCGCGTGGATGCTCGGCGCGCTTAAACCCGCGGGCTTGCAGGCAATTGTGCCGGTGTGTGCCCCTCATCCGCTGGGCCTGCACTTCCTGCGTGGTCTTTCTTCCCGAGGCCGAGGCCGCTGGTTCTCAACCCTGCTATCGCGCCGTCCTCGCGTTACCTTCTTCTCCTCGCGCTCAGCGTGGATCGACCGTTCAATCTCTCAGTGGGCCGCGCCTTTTAACCGCGAGGAAATGCTAGAGAATGCGGAAGTCTACCGCGAGGCACTTTCGCGTCACATCGCAGTTCGCTCCGCATGGGAGTCATTGCGAGCAACGTTCAGACCCTCATTTAGTTCCAAGAATGTTCTGACGCGGAGCGTGACGGTACCCGTGCTTTCGATTCAGGCACGCGATGACGGTTTATGGTCCCACATTGATTTCGCTGATGACGTTCAAGCGACCAGCAGCGAATTCACCATGCGGGCAATTAGCGAATGTGGTCATTTCCCACAGGAAGAAAACCCTCAGGCACTGATCCAGGCGATCCTTCCTTTCATTAAGGAATCCGCCCACTTTGCAGCGGAGAGTCAACTCTAAAGAAACGAATTTGCGCAAACTGTGTGCAAATATGTGATTTAGACCGTTCACCGTGCATAATAGTTACGACTATCACACGGTGGCTCTTTTGTGCTGGGCTGCCGTCTTACATGATTAGGACAGCTCAGTAGTCGGCGGCGCATGCTAGCGGCGCTAGCGAATAGAACGGAGTTCCGGCTTTATGTATGGAGATGCAAACTTCATCAACCAAGTCCCGCTCTTCAGTGGACTCGATGAGGCGCAACAGGCATCGCTGCAGCAGAAGATGGGTCAGACAACACTGCGACGCGGCGAAACCCTCTTCGAAGAAGGCGATCTTGGTGACCGTCTGTACATCGTGACCGAAGGCAAAGTGAAGCTGGGCCACACCTCGAATGACGGCCGCGAGTCCCTGCTTGCAGTCCTTGGACCCGGCGAAATCCTTGGTGAACTGACGCTCTTTGATCCGGGCCCGCGCTCGACCACCGCAACCGCCGTATCTCCCGCCACCCTGCTGCACCTGCTGCACAGCGACCTCATGGAGATCGTCGAGGCAAACCCGACTCTGGCCAAGCACATGCTCCGCGCACTGGCACAGCGCCTGCGTCGTACGAACGAGTCGCTTTCCGATCTGGTCTTCTCCGACGTCCCCGGCCGCGTTGCCAAGGCGCTGCTCGATCTTGCAGATCGTTTCGGTACGGCAACCGATAAGGGCATCCACGTTCCTCACGACCTCACTCAGGAAGAACTGGCTCAGCTGGTCGGCGCTTCGCGTGAAACTGTCAACAAGTCCTTGGCAGATTTCGTTTCGCGCGGTTGGATCCGTCTGGAAGGCCGTGCGGTCACACTGCTTGACGTCGATCGTCTAGCACGCCGCGCTCGCTAATCTTTAGCTCAATCTCTTCGGGGCCGAGCAGGTGGTAAACCTGCTCGGCCCCGATAGTTTATTGCGAAGAAATATCCGCAGTATCAGTCTTGCTTCGGACGCTTCAGATACGCGACCAAGCTATCTGAACCAGTCGGTCCTGGAACAACTTGGACGAGCTCCCAGCCATCGGCTCCCCACTGATCGAGGATTGCCTTCGTTGCGTGGGTTAGAAGCGGAATTGTTGCATATTCCCATGTAGTCATAGCGCCATCCTACGGCACTCGCGGCAATTAGCCACGTGCAGCAACAGAAAGTGATGCCTCTCGTAGTGCCTTGGCATTTGTACGAAGGTGTTTCATCGACAAGCTTTGGGGAACCCGCGGTTTGCGCAACTCAACTGCCAGAGGGTCTCGAGAATGCATGAGCCACTCACTCCAGTCAGTCCTCTCTGGATACACGCGCAAAATCACGCGGCGTTCGCGTTCGGTAAGACCGCCCCACACGCCGTAGGACATCTGTGACTGCAAGGCATCTGCAAGGCACTCAAGGCGCACGGGGCATTCCATGCAGCGCATACGAACTTGACGCTGAGCTGCGCCCTGCACAAACAGGGAGTCGGGTTCATCTTCGGCACACAGGGCATACTCAACCCAACCGTGGTCATCAATCATGTGAAACTCCACCCTCTCCATGTGGTCAACATTGACCTCTTCCTCAGAGAATACACATGAAGTTTTCATAAGGGAAATTAGGACGACTTCGGTCCGTAATGTGGCAAAGACGCCAAACGTTGACCTAATTTACCTCTTCCTCTCTCTTTCCGAGGCCTCTACACGTATCCTGTACCTATGGCTCAGTCGCATACACGCTTTGTTCGACCCGCACAGCTGGTGGCGCTCTTGCTGTCATTCTTGGCAGCATCAACACTTGTCGGTGTGGTCAGCGCTGGCGTCTTGGTGCCGGCCGTCGGAACCGGTGCAATCACGGCTAAAGCAGGGATGGAGATCTTCGACGAAATCCCCACTGACATCCAGGTTGTCACTCCCGCGACCGAGTCCACCATGCTCGATACGAACGGCCAAGTAATTGCCCGTTTCTACGACAAGCAGCGCATTGTCATCCCCTCGGACAAAATCGCGCCCATCATGAAGAAAGCTATCGTCGCCATTGAAGACCGACGCTTCTTCGAACACCACGGTGTCGACCCCACGGGTATTGCCCGTGCAATGGTCAATAACCTCGGTGATGACGGCGGGAAGCAGGGCGCATCGACCATTACCCAGCAATACGTTCGTAATGCCTTGGCTGAGAAGGGTTACATGGAAGGCGATGCCGACCAGGTCGAGGCTGCAACTGAGCAAACCACCGAACGTAAACTTCGCGAAATCAAGTACGCGCTTGCTGTTGAGAAGCAAATGGATAAGGACCAGATCCTCACCGGCTACTTGAATATCGCGCCTTTCGGTCCCATCACTTACGGTGTTGAGGCTGCCTCTCGGCTCTATTTCTCCAAGTCCGCCAACGAGCTGACGATCGGCGAAGCCGCGCTCCTAGCCGGCCTCGTTCAGTCCCCTGTTCAGTACAACCCCCTTCAGCATCCCGAGGCCGCGCAAGAACGCCGTAATACCGTCCTTTCCGTCATGGCCGACCAGGGCGTCATTACAGAGGCCGAAGAAGCCGAAGCAAAGGCCGTAAACGTTACCGACATGCTTCACCCCACTCAGATTCGTGAGGGATGTTCGGGTGCTGGCGATGAAAATGCCTACTTCTGCTCCTATGCAGTACGCCAGTTCCTTGCCGATAGTGCATTCGGCAAGACCTCCATTGAGCGTGAGCGTCTTCTTAAGACCGGCGGACTGACCATCCGAACGACTTTGGATCCGAAGAAGCAGCATGCCGCCTACGAAGCCTTAACGAAGACCATTCCTTCCGATGATGCCTCCGGTTTGGATGACGCTTTGGTTTCCTTAGTCCCCCAAACGGGTGAAGTTGTCGCAATGGCCCAAAATACTGTCTACGGCGTGGGCGAAGACGAAACCATGTCGAACTATGCGGCTGATGGTTCCTTCCAGGTTGGATCAACCTTTAAGGTCTTCGTCTTGGCCGAATGGTACAAGGAAGGCCGCTCGGGTTATGAAGTCATTGACGGGCGAACGAACTTCCCCAATGGCTCCTTCAAGTGTGATGGCGCTCCGGTCCACACCGAAAGCTGGAACGTCGTCGACTTGGCCGGTAAGGACGGTGCCTTTAACGTCATCGGCGCAACGGGCCTTTCGGTGAACCACTCCTTCGTCAACATGGCTTCCAAGCTCAACTTCTGCGATATCTTCCAAGTTGCCGCTGACATGGGCATCGATGACGGAAACGGTGAACCGATCTTGGCTGTGCCCGCTAACATCTTGGGCTCTGCTTCTGCTTCACCGCTGACCATGGCACGCGCTTTCGCAACCTTCGCCAATGACGGCAAGATGTGCCAACCCTACTCGATCGCGAAGGTTACCGACCGTCAAGAGAACGTTCTTAAGGAAGGTTCTGCGAACTGCAAGCAGGTCATCGATCCGCAGGTCGCTCAAAAGGTTGCAACAACCCTGACGAAGTCGGCTAGCCAGTACTACACGGCTACGCGTTTGTCGGGCGGTCGTCAATTTGCCGCCAAGTCCGGTACGACTGACTACTCGGCAAACACGTGGCTGACCGGATCGACCGCCGAGCTCACCACCGCCGTATGGGTTGGCCACGGCAACGCCTCGACAACTCCTGTTCAAAACGTTCGCATTAACGGCCGCTACTACTCTCAGATTTTCGGTGAAACCTTCGTTGGTCAAAACATTTGGGCGCCGTATATGAGCACAGCACTGGAGGGTACCCCCAACCAGCCCATGCCCAATGCGAATATCGGAACCCCACAGGCCGCACCTCGCCAAACCCAAGCTCCAACTCCCAGTGCGGCTCCTGCCCCGCAACAGAATCCGCAGGGACAGCAACAACCCGGAGACAACAATGATGATGACGATGGGGATGAGTAAGAAATGACTTCACGTCGACTCGTCAAGCACGCATTCCGAGGCGCAGCAGCCCTTGCTCTGGGCGGTACCGCGGCTCTTGCCTGGGGAAGTGTCGAGCGGCGTCGACCTGTCCTTCGCCACTACGATGTCCCGCTTTCGGCACTGTCAACGCCCATGCTGCGCAGTCATCATCGAATGGCGAAGGTCCTTCATTTCTCCGATCTACACCTTTTCGCAGGTCAAGAATTTCTTCTCGATTTCCTACAAGAGATTCGCGACACCGAGCAATTCGACTACGTGATCTCTACCGGAGATAACTTCGGAAGTCCCGATGCGTTGAATTTGGTGATCCAGGCGCACGAAATTTTCTCTGATTTCCCTGGAGCTTTCGTTTTTGGTTCAAACGACTACTACTCGCCGAAACCCAAGAGCTGGACTCGCTACCTTCGGCCTCGTGAATCAGGAAAGATCGAGCGCGCGGTAGACCTGCCGTGGACCGAACTTGCCGCGCACCTGCGCACGATGGGTTGGGTGGATTTATCGAATACTTCGGCACTTGTGGAGCCTTACCAGACGGAGACCACGACCGACGTCGACGAGTTCAGCCACACACCAGCTCCTCTTGCTCTGCTGGGTGTCGATGATCCGCACATTAACCGTGACTCCATCACTGGGCTATCGCAAAGTTGGCTATCCTCTGGAGCGATTCGCATGGGTGTGACCCATGCACCCTACACGCGCGTGCTCGACTCAATGACCCACTTGGGTGCAGAAGTGATCCTTGCAGGCCACACGCACGGCGGTCAGATTGGGCTCCCTGGTGTGACCTCCCTGGTGACCAATTGCGATCTTCCCCGTGAGTTTGGCAAGGGGTTGCACGTGTGGGAGACCAGTGCCAGCGAGAATGCATGGCTGCACGTTTCCGCGGGCTTAGGTACCTCCCCTTACGCTCGGGTGCGTATCGCTACCCGCCCCGAGGCCTCGATCTTGACAATTCACGACTGAACACGGGAAACGGGCAATACTCCAGACCTTGGCGTCCAAAATTTTGCGCACCGGCTTTGGACGGCTATACTCAAACGGTCACGGGGTGTGGCGCAGCTTGGTAGCGCGCTTCGTTCGGGACGAAGAGGCCGTGGGTTCAAATCCCGCCACCCCGACGTGATTCCCGCAGCATCGTTTGGTGCTGCGGGTTTTTTCTACCCGTTACACAATCCCATCTTCCGCACCGTCGCGCGCATCTGTTTGATACGGCTGATAGCGTGACGTTATGAACGCTTCTCGACCCGCTTCTTCTCGCCCCTTCCTGGTGGCCGTGTGCCGACCAGACGGTATTCTTGCGCGAGATGAACTGGCGTCGATGAAGGCAATCGGTCAGCTCAGTGACAGCGATCTACACCCACTTCCATTAGTTGATGCCGCTTCACCGCACCCGGCCAGTGATATCAACTTGGACCAGTATTCGGGTGTCATCATTACCGGCTCTCCTTTCGGTTTCGAGCACCCTCATGAGCAAAAGACTCCCGAGCACCTGCGCGTTGAAGAACGCATCGATGCCTTGACATCCATCCTTCTGGAGCGCGATTTCCCAACTTTCGGCATCTGTTTTGGCTTGCAATCCCTGGCTCGAGCCTCGGGAGCACCCATCGTTGAGGGCTTCTCTGAGGATCTCCAGGCCCCCGAAATTTCCTTGACCGAGGCCGGACTTGCCGATCCCCTGACCGGTAAGCTTCCGCCAAAATTCCACGCCTACACCGGCCATGCTGATGCAATTGGATCTATTCCACAGGGAGCCGAACTTCTGGCGACCGGAACGCGCTGCCATGTCCAGATTCTCCGCTGGGGAAAGAACATCTATGGCACGCAATTTCACCCGGAAATTACGCGAGATGGGATGCACCTACGCATTGAGACCTATGGTGACACCTACTATCCTGCAGAAGAGAAGCCCGCGGTAGTTGCGCGCTGCGACGCTGCGAATACTCAACCCGCCCACGACCTACTGGCATCCTTTATCCACCGCTACCAACAAGCTTGAGCAAGGGGAGCTATGGCCATCTCGTTCGCACAATCTGAACGTTCAACACTTGGCGTTGAGTGGGAACTCCAGCTCATCGATATCGATTCTGAAGACCTCCGCCAATGCGCGCAGGCAATTCTCGCTCAAGTCTGTGCGCAGTATCCGGGAAATACGCTTGTTCACGGTGAAATGCTGCGCAATACAGTGGAATTAGTTTCTCGCAAACAGACACGTGTCCGCGATGCTATTGCCGATCTCAATGAAGGCTTAGAGATGCTGGAGCCGATCACATCGGCACTCCGCGTCGACCTTACAAGCGCAGGGTCTCACCCATTTGCCAACCCCGCTCACCAACGAGTTTCAGACTCAAAGCGCTATGCCGAATTGGTCAATCGCACCCAGTTCTGGGGTCGCCAAATGCTGATTTTTGGCACGCATGTTCACGTTGGGATTGAGGAGCGCGCCAAAGTTCTTCCCCTTCTTGCCTTCCTCTCCACTCAGCTCGGGCAAATCCAAGCCCTGACGGCCTCGTCACCCTATTGGGCGGGAACGGACACGGGCTACTGCGACAATCGCGCGATGGTTTTCCAGCAGCTTCCCACGGCGGGTGTCCCTCAGCTGTTTACCCGCTGGGAGGAATTGGAACACTACACTCGCGACATGATGCACACCGGCATCATTTCGAATTTTGATGAGATCCGTTGGGATATTCGCCCCTCGCCCAGGCTTGGCACGCTGGAGGTGCGCGTCTGCGATTCGTCCAGCAATGCAGCTGAAATTGGAGCGATCGCCGCGCTTATTCACTGCTTGGTTGAATACGGTTCACGCGCTCTTGATCGAGGCGAAGAACTTCCAACCACCTCACCGTGGTTCTTGGCTGAGAACAAGTGGCGTGCGGCGCGTTACGGGATGGATGCCATTTTGATCGAAGACATCCACGGCAATGAGCGACACATCGACGAGCTGTTGGATGAAACGATTGAAAAGCTGCACCCTGTTGCTGAGGACCTTGATTGCGCAGAAGAGTTGGATTTCATTTCAACGATGCGCAGCATTGGTGTGGGTTATCAGCGTCAGAAGGCAGTTGCCGATGCTTGCTGCAGTCTCGAGGCCGTGGTTTCGCACCTGCGCGCCGAGACTCGCGCCGGCCGTCCGCTTGACCCACAGGTGACTATCGATGCCTTCACGGAAGGTGCACACACGCCTCGTTCGGGGAACCACAACTAAGAGACTCTTGGGCGTTCCGGCACTGCTGGGTATCTGAAATTTCTGGCGGATGCCACGCCTGACTTCAGCGTGCCAGACATACAAATGGGGCGACGCATGCGATCTTCGCTGCGTCGCCCCACAAGTTTCAGGCCGGTACTATTCCGACGCGAAAGTAGAACTGTGATGCTGGCGGGTACTTCCTCAGCGCTCGTTCAGCCCTGCTTTCCAAAGCGGCGGAAGAACATGGCCAATAGTGCACCGGAAAGGTTGTGCCACACCGAGAAGACAGCGCCGGGAAGCGCGGCCTCGGGGCTAAAGTACTTCGTTGCCAAGCCGGCTGCCAGGCCCGAGTTCTGCATACCAACCTCGATTGCGGTGGTACGGGCTGCACGGTAATCGCCGCCCGAGATACGGCCTGCGAAGTATCCAAAGAAGTAGCCCAGCAGGTTGTGGAGGATAACCACAACAAAGACGATGAGTGCGGATTCCAGGATCTTGTCAGCGGACTTACCAACGACTGCTGCCAGCACATAGGAGATACCAAGAACGGAGATCCAAGGAAGAGCCGGGAGGATCTTTTCAACGTAGCGGCCAGCAAGCATACGGACAACGATGCCTGCGATGACGGGGATCAGAACGATCTGAACAATCGAGACTGCCATAGCCTTTGCATCAACAGGCATGTACTGACCGGCCAGCCACTTGGTGAGAAGGGGGGTCATGAGGGGGGCCAGAAGGGTGGAAATCGAGGTCATGGTCACCGAAAGCGCAACGTCACCCTTAGCCAAGTAGGAGATGACATTCGAGGCTGTTCCACCCGGGGCGCACCCGACCAGGATGACACCCGCAGCAATTGCCGGATCGAGGTTGAGCGCCTTGGTCAGAAGGAAAGCAACTCCAGGCATGATCACATACTGCGCGATAACACCGACAATGACGGGCAGGGGGCGTTTCACGACAAGCGCGAAGTCGGGAAGGGTCAGGGTCAGACCCATGCCGAACATGATGATGCCCAGGCCAATATTCACACCCGAGGCGAGCTTTGCTGCCTGGGTCGGGAAAATCAGACCAAGAGCGAATGCCGCAATAATAATGAGCGGGAATACTGTGACCGCGATGCGTGCAGAGCGGTCTTCCTGAGAGAGCTCGGGCTTTGAAGCAACCGAGGACGGAGCATGTTCTTCGCGTGTATCGTTTGTTGACATACCTATAACTATTGCGCTGTTGGCCCAGTTCAGAAAAAGTATGTCTCAGTGAATGGGATGTCGGTGAGCGCCGGCACAGAATTCGCGATTTTCTTAGGTTTGCCTTAGTGAATAGGGGCACTACACTGTTGCCCATGGCTCAAAGAGGATCACGGATGCGCTCACTTATTCGCCGAGGATGGCTCTCAAACGAGCACGGCGCGTGGGTGATGACTGCCCTCCCCATCGCTGTCGGAATCTGCACCCTGAAACCTCAGCCCATTCAGTTCCTTTTACTTGCCGCGTGGACAGCGGCCTACTGCAGCTATCACGCACTCACCCTATACATGGCCGCTGCACCTCAACGCCGCAAAACCTACCTACCGGCGATGGCGACCTGGGCAGCAATCGCGGCCGTATGCGGGATCCCAGTCATCATTCTTCACCCGCGTCCTGTCGCGCGAATCCTAATCCCCGTAACCATCTTCTGCGCAATTGCGACATTCGAGGCCTGGAGAAAGCGCCGCCGCTCACTCCCCTCACACATTGCCAGCGTTTTGGCCAGTTCATGCACCTATCCGCTGTCAGTGTGGGTTATTGCTGAGGACTATTCACCACTCAAACTCTGGTGTGCGGCGGCGGCGATTGCGGCATACATGCTGGGTGCCACTCTCTACGTCAGATCGTTAATCCGAGGCGCCGGGGACACACGGATGTTCGTCGTCTGTATTGCCTGGCACCTAGCGACACTCGTGGCAGGCCTTGTCGGCGTTGTGACCCACGTGGTTCCGCTCTGGTCCTTGATCGCTTTTACTCTGCTTTCGGCGCGAGCGATCATTGTTCCCGCATTACAAAATTCCTCGCGGATCAAGCTTCGCCCCGCGGTCATTGGGATCGGCGAATATCTGGCCTGCGTCTTGATGTTTAGCGCAGTTATGGCGATCGTCGCATAGTTCTTTGCTCAGCGATAAGCGATAATTAAGCGCATGAACTTTATTCTGCGTCTTATCGGAACGGGCTTGGGACTGTGGGTCTCAGCCAAACTTGTTCCTGGAATCGTCATCGCACAGGGCACAACCCTGACTGAAACAGTCATCATGCTGGGCCTGATCGCCTTGGTCTTCACCATTGTGAATTCGATTGTGCGCCCCTTGGTTTCAATCCTTGCCTTCCCCCTGTACATCCTCACTTTCGGACTCTTTGCTCTGGTGACTAATGGCATCGGTTTCATGGTGGCAAGCGGAGTTGCCCACTCTTTGGGTCTTCCTTTCTCTGTCTCTGGGATTGGGGCGGCAATTATCGGCGCGATTATCACCGCCGTTGTCTCTTCCCTGTTCGGAGGCCTGACCGGAGCGTCCAAGAAGGACTGATCCTTCCCGCTCTCACACATCACGTCACTCGGCGGGTATCAAAGATATAGGAGCGCGTCTGCGTCCTATCGGTGATACCTAGCCGAGTTCTTCTTTGTTCTTCCCAACGAAGTACTTCCCCAATATTGGGATTCTGTTGCGGATTCACCTGCTCGCATTCACGGATCGCCTGCGTATAGGTCCCGATGTCGTGCGCGGCAATGGGATTATCACTGCCCTGCTTCACATCCAGGTGTTCGCTATCAAAATGCAAGGTGAGCGCATTTCCCCGATTCGTATTTGCCGCACCATCAAGGGCAGGAACGATATCGCGTGTATTTTCCATATTGAGCATGGGGACACCAGGATCTGGGTGAAAGCCTGCGACGGGAGATCCCGCTGTGAGAACCGAGGCCACGCTGTAGCGTGCGCGAATATCGCTTTCGGAAGCCAGCTGAGCAGCGATGATTCCTCCTTGTGAATGCCCTATGAACTCAACGGGTTCATCACTGCGAATTCCCGCCATATCCATGGCCGTTTTCACCGCACGAAGCTGATCCGAGTCAGATTGGCCAACCGCCTGAAGGTTCGTCAGCATGTCCTGAGGATTGTCCTCACCGGGTCCCCATTTCTGCGTTCCTCGGATCATGACGGACCACGAACGGCGTTCCTGACCCTGTTCATCTGTAGTGACATGCTGAAGGATTTCGATCTGGCCTTCATCCGCGCTTGAGCGCAATTCCCCAATCCTCTCAAGGGCTGCCGAGGCCTGAAGTGGCGTGTTCACATGAGGGGGAGCTTCGCCATTACTCCCTTGCGTGACTCCCAAGGCTGCCTGCTGGAGCGTCGGAGCATGTTTGGGGTAGGCGATAACGCTATGAGCCGCATAGAGAGCGACACCGAAAGGCCCGCAGTATGTGCGTACTTTCCCGCCATCAGCAACACCTTCCAATACCCGAGTACTCAACGGAGTCCTTCCGCCCGGAGTGGTTGGAAGTGTCTGGGCTGAGACCCGCACCCCACTGTGTCGGCCAAACATTAACCAGCCCATGGCCGCATAGAAAGTTGATGCTTGGGCAGCGGCATCGCGCGTCACTTCTGCGTTCTCATGCGAATTCGTGCCGCTCAGCATTCTGGCCACTTCACCAACGTCATACTGGGTCCGGATACCCAACTCTGCATCTTTTGGTTGATGGACAAAGGAATAGCCGTGGGCTGCAATAATCGCCCCTCCATGAACCAATCCAACAGGAGCCATGAGAAAGGGAAGGTTTGGATTCAGGTACTTTCCAAAACCTCCAATCTTTTGCGAGAGCACCAAGCCGCCGCCCCAGATATTTACTCCCAACCCGCCGTCTAAGCGGGCGCAGGTGCGCTGGTAGGCTCGGACATCGGCCTCGGCACCAGAGTGGATCCGCGCAACATAGGCAAGCTTTTTCGCGCAACTATCCATCCGCTCACTGAGGTGCGCGCCAAGTGAGTAAAAGTGGTCGGCCGCCTCTCCACACTTGTGAATTCTCAGGTCTTGGATCATTCCAGCGAGCATTTCCAGCTGCTCATCACAGGCATCTTTGATTTTCCTCATTGAGAGGACATCATCCACCAGTGCTTCAGTATCGATGCGCGTTTGCGAAGAGGAGACAAGCATCCACGACACGGATTCATCGCTCATGACTGTCCCTCCAGACTTGCCATCTCTAATTGCACAAGTTCTTTAAGCTGCGATGCCAGTGCGGACCAAGAATTCGATCCCTTTGCAATTTGATCAATCTCTGCGCGCGCACCTTCACTTCCGCTTCCAGTCCATGACGACAGAGAAAATTCATTCATTGTTGCGGCAATATCCGCACAATTGTCTGCGATTACCTGAAGCGACTGACATACCGTAAACATCCACATACGTGTCAGAGTATGAAGACGCTCTTCTCGCTTCTAACGCGTCACAATTTCTGTGGAAAACACCGATAACCCGTCGCGACTGTGTGTGAATACAAGGTTTCAAAACGTGGTCCCGTGGCAGCGAGCTCTCGGTCTGAGATGATTAAGACATGACTTCGCAGCAAGGATCCATGTTTTCGCCCGAAATGGGATACGCAGACCTAGCAGCAACTGGCCAGGCGCTGTCTCCGCTGGACGGTCGCTACCGCCCTCAAACCCAGGAACTGACTCAGTATCTTTCAGAAGCCGCACTCAATCGAACCCGAATTTTTGTCGAGATTGAGTGGATGATTGAGTTGCTGCGACGGGGCATCATTGCTCACGCACCCGAAATTTCTGATGCCGAATTGGACTACCTGCGTGCGCTTCCTCAGAATTTCAACGCGGATTCCATTGCCGAACTCGCGCAGATCGAAGCCGAAACCCGCCACGATGTGAAGGCAGTCGAGTACTACATTGATCATCGCCTCGAGGCAGCTCGCGATGTTCTTGGACCTGACACAGTACTTCCCTCGCTTCGTCCACTGGTCCACATTTTTGCGACCTCGGAGGACATCAATAACCTCTCCTATGCGCTCAATGTTCAAGCCGCCATTCGCCAAGTGTGGTTGCCTCGTGCACAGGCGCTGTACTCGCGACTTCTTGAATTGGCTCAAAATGGCGCGGCTGTTCCCATGCTTGCGCGCACCCACGGTCAACCGGCAACTCCGGTCACTATGGGTAAGGAATTGGCAGTTTTCGCCTATCGCCTCTCTCGCCAGCTGTCACGAATTGAAGACGCGGAATACTTGGGCAAGATGAACGGAGCCACTGGAACTTGGGCTGCTCACCGCGTTGCTCTACCCCAGGTCCCCTGGCCGCTTCTTACGAAGGATTTTGTAGAGCGCCTCGGTCTGACCTGGAACCCGCTGACGACTCAGATCGAGTCTCATGACTGGCAAAGTGAGCTCTACAGCGATATTTCGCGCTTCGGACGCATTGCTCATAATCTTTCGACGGATTGCTGGACCTACATTTCTTTGGGTTATTTCCACCAAAAGCTTGGTGCGCAAGGGTCGACCGGTTCTTCGACGATGCCGCATAAGGTCAACCCCATTCGATTTGAGAACGCAGAGGCTAATTTTGAGATTTCCTGCGCGCTGTTGGAAACCCTTGCTCAGACTCTGGTGACATCGAGGCTTCAGCGCGATCTGACGGATTCCTCAACTCAGCGCAATATCGGGGTGGCTTTGGGGCACTCACTTATTGCGATTGATAATTTGACCCGCGGTTTAGAGGGAATCGAACTGAATTCACAGGTCATGGCTAAGGAATTGGTACAGCATCCCGAAGTTCTTTCCGAGGCCATCCAGCAGGTCATGCGTCTTGCCTCCCTTGAGGGACGCGACGGCATGGAGAACCCCTACGAGCGCATGAAGGAACTGACGCGCGGACACGATATTGATATCCAGCGCCTACGTGAGTTTGTATCTACTTTGGATTTGCCCGAAGACCAGAAGCAGCGACTCATGGAGCTCACTCCTGAGAGCTATACGGGTTATGCACCCGATATGGTCGATTGGATCAGCGCAGAATAACGCTGGTTTAGACGGGCCTCCAGCCACTATCAAATGCGGGTGCCCCCAAGCGCTCAAAGAGCTCTTCGGGGCGTACCTGCAGGGAAGAATAGCCCAGAGCGCGCATGTCGGCGATTTCCTGATCACCGCTTTGCAGCTTGCCTTCAATGACAATCGGTGCAATTTCGGGATTACGCCAGGCTGCTTCTACAGCTGCAGCAAGTAAACCCTGCGCAGCACACGCACGAAGGTCTTCCGCTAGCTCTTCGGTGCCAGCCGTCATCACTACAGTGAAGCAAACCATGGTTGGTTTCCCAAAGCCTTCGTTAACCTGAACCTCGCAGCGGTCGACATCCCATGGAGCGGAATTCACATTGCCGTACTCACCCCGCGCAACCTGCTTTTCTAGGGTTGCGCGAAGCCTTGCCTCGATCATGCGGGCGAAGCGCTGAGAACGTCCTTCCCTATCGCTTGGCCGCAGACGCGTAAGTGCAGCTCCCACTCCAAGCGTTGCGATTCCCATAGCGGCAAGGCCCAGGGGATTCGAAATCCGTGGGATATCGTCCGAGATGCGCTGGAGCGCAGAGCCATTCATCATTCCCAAGATCCGCTTGAGTGATCTATTCGCTTCCATGCGTCACCCCATCGTGATTGTCATCAGTCTCTTGTGCATTACTGGTGAGTTGCCGAGAATGGATACCTTTCACCCGCGACCAAACCCCCGAATTTGGGTCATCGAGCTCTTGCCAGACGTCATAGATGCGCACGCGGGTAGGCTCATCGCCCTGTGGGAGCATCGCTTGGAGCGTGCGAACCGCTTGCCCGACCCGATCCCACTGAGTGATGGCACTGCGACGCTCAAGGTGTCCCACCGTTTCGGTGTATGTCGATGATGAATGCGCATAGTACAGGGCACGCAGTCGTGGCTGAATGAGCTTTCGTCCCACCATGATCCGATGGTCGGGAGCACGAGCCGGTGTTCCATCAGTAGATGGAACAACATCCTGATCATGGGCAATATCAACCATGACAACTTCTGGACGAATTCGTGTTCGCCTGGCGGGAGCTCCCATGGCAAGAATTGCGCGGACATCAATTCCTGTTTCCTGCACGGATAGGCTTCCCAAATTCACCGCGATCAGACCGCCCTGAGAATGACCGGCAAGCATCACTGGCTCCGTAGCGAAGCCTTCGGGATCAACACCTTCTTCACTCATCGCATGGTGAAGTGCCAGAATAATCCCCGCGCGCATAGACGAGGGCATTCCCAATGCCTCTCGAATATTGGCCTCCATGTCTGCCGGGTTGGGAGTTGATGGAGTATCAAAGTGCTGTGTTCCGGGGATCGAAACGAGCCAACGCCGTGTCTCCCCCTGGCCTACGCGCGTGATTTTGATGGACTGCCCATAGGTTCCAGCCCAGTACATGTCATCGATATCCGCTGCCATATCTTGGAGCGAGCGCGGCGCCCAAAGACGCTTGACCTGAGAACGCGGCCGCCCTGGAATCTCAATAAAATCCTGGCCACCATCAGAATCAAAATACTTATCTGCATGTGCGGTTCCACCGGTCATTTGCCCCAGCGAAGTACCGGCAATGAGCATTCCCGCCATCAGAGCTTCAAAGCCATCACGAGGCGTCACCTGCGCCAAGCGTTGAAGTTTGCCTGTGCGATCCAGTCCAATGACAGAGTCCAGTGCCGCTGCTGCGTGGACGATTTTCCCGGCACTGCCAGCGATACCACAGAGAACACGTACGAAAAGGGTGTCCAATCCGGGGTCCCGGAAGAAGATCGATTGGGATTGTTCTGATACCTGTTCACCCAGACGATCTGACTCCATCCGCAGACGCGAGCGAATATCCGCTGGAAGAAATCCCAGTGTCGAGGCCCCCGCAACCGCCAACGCGGAGAGCAATTTGGGTGCAAGCGGAATGACTTTCGCACGCAGGTAGAGGGAAGTAAAAGAGGCCGGCACACGACGCCGTGCGTAATACGAGCGGTGGTGTTGTCGTCTCATGACCTCTCCTTCCCTTGGTGCAAGCCTAAGCCCCCTGACGTGCATCTGCGTCCAGATTGGCTCAACGAGAGTTTCCTCATCTTTATTTCCTATTGACACATATACCCCCCGGGGGTATATTTCGAAGCGCAAGGAGGAACACTATGACTCACGGATATACCGAAGAAACCGAGCACTACCTCAAGCGCCTTCGCAGAATTGAAGGCCAGCTGAGGGGGTTGCAACGCATGGTTGCAGAGGACACCTATTGCATTGATGTCCTCACTCAAATCTCTGCAGTGCAGTCCGCTCTGGACTCCGTCGCATTAGGCCTCCTTGAAGACCACATGAATCACTGCGTTCTTCACGCCGCTCAACACAGCGAAGAAGAAGGACGCGAAAAGATCCAAGAAGCCACAAAGGCAATCGCGCGACTGGTGAAGTCCTAAGCGCACACATACGTCTCTCCATTTTTTCCACCACCAAAGAAAGGCGCCATCATGGCACAGGAAATTGATCGCACCGTCGAACTCTCCATCAACGGAATGACCTGCGGACACTGCGTCGCATCTGTCACCGAAGAACTGAGCGAGGTCCCAGGCGTCCTGAACGTCGAGGTCATCCTCAACTCCGGCGCAACCTCCAAGGCCACCGTTGTCACCAACACCGAACTCGATGACAACGCTCTGCGTGACGCTGTTTCCGAGGCCGGCTTCGAATTGGTCGGAATCGCTCGCGATTTCTGACCTTAACCAACCGGGGGCGCCAACAGGTGCCCCCGGGTATCCCATAAACCACACACGACAGAATCGCTCAGAATGACTACCGAAACTCGCCACACATCAACTGATACTGAGAGCGAGCACTTGGGAGACGGCCTGCTGCGCCGCGCCGCGGATCTACGCAACCGCTTCCTTGTGACCCTCCCCTTCACAATCATCGTTCTGGGACTGTCCATGGTTCCTCCACTTCAGTTCCCCGGCTGGCAGTGGGTCGTCGCTTTCGCCTCGCTACCGGTCGTGATCTGGGGTGCCGCACCCTTCCATCGCGCTGCCTTCCAAGCGGGACGCCACGGATCTTCGACCATGGATACCCTGGTCTCCCTCGGCGTCATCGCCTCGAGCCTGTGGTCGTGGTATGCCCTGCTCTTTGGCGGTGCAGGCATGATCGGCATGCGCATGCACATGTCGCTCATCCCCGCGAGCAGCCACGCAACGCACGCGGAAATCTACTTCGAGGGTGCCTGCGCAATCGTTACTTTCCTTCTGGCCGGCCGCCTGATGGAAGCACGGACGCGCTACCACTCCGGTGATGCCTTGCGTTCTCTTCTTGAGCTCGGCGCGAAGGATGCAATCCTCGTTGAAGGAAGCGGCAGCGAGCGCACCTACCGCACCATCCCCGCAGCTGAACTTCGCGTCGGAGACCTCTTCCAGGTTCGTCCCGGCGACAAGGTTGCAACCGATGGCGTCGTTGAAGAGGGCTCCAGTGCCTTGGATACTTCACTGATGACGGGTGAATCTCTTCCCCGTGAAGTATCCCCCGGCAGCGCGGTCACCGGTGGCACTCTCAACACTTCGGGAGCGTTAATCGTCCGTGCAACCGCCGTTGGGTCTGGGACCCAGCTGGCTCACATCGGCCAGATGATCACCGAGGCCCAGGCAACGAAAGCTCCAGTCCAACGTCTTGCGGACCGTATCTCTTCGGTCTTCGTTCCGACGATCATTGTGCTTTCCCTTCTGACTTTGGCGGGATGGCTCATTGCGGGAGCTGGCGTTCAAAGCGCAATCACGGCGGCCGTTGCAGTGTTGGTTGTTGCCTGCCCCTGCGCTCTTGGTCTGGCTACTCCGACCGCACTCCTTGTTGGTTCAGGTAAAGCCGCGCAGATGGGTATCCTCATTTCTTCCGCTGAGGTCCTTGAGCGTACGCGCAGTATCGACACGATCCTCCTTGATAAGACCGGTACTTTGACCAAGGGTGCCATGTCATTGGAGTCCGTCATCCTTCCCGACGGAAGCGCGAATTCTCCTGATTCCCAGTCCAGCGAGGATGCGCTGAGCGTGACCGCCTCACTGGAATCGGCCTCGGAGCACCCGATTGCCCGCGCGCTCACTGCGGCTGCCCGCGAGCGCGAGCTTCCCTCGCACCCGGTTCGCGAGCTGCGCAACCACCCCGGACTTGGGGTTTCCGCACTCGCCGAGGATGGGACGCTGCTTCTGGCCGGCCGCGTGAGCTGGCTGGGTGAGCTTGGTATTTCCCTTCCCCAGTCCGCGCTTTCCGCCATTTCCGAGGCCGAGGCCACGGGAGCGACCGTTGTGGCCAGTGCGCGCGTTGAGGGCTGGCAGGAGACTTCCTCCGCTGGTGATACGGCTTCGACGCAGGCCTCAGAGCCTACGCAAGAGGACGAAGACGGCGGAATCATCATCGATATGGCCGTGGGCGGCATGACATGTGCCTCCTGCGTCCGCAGGGTCGAGCGCAAGTTGGGCAAGCTTGATGGTGTTCAGGCCCAAGTGAACCTGGCAACTGAGAGTGCTCGAATTACCCTCAAGCACGATTACAGCGATGCTCAGCTTGAAGAGGTCGTGAAGGCAGCGGGCTACGAGCCGCAGGTTCGTTCGCGTCGGCTTGCCTCCGCTCAAGCACCCACAGCGACACTCACACCTCAAACGCGCGAACTTCCCGAGCACCTCGATGGCGTGCTTCTGGGTGCATTCGTTGTGCGTGACACGGTGAAGGAGTCATCGAAGGATGCGATTGCCCAGCTTAAGGCCTTGGGTATCACTCCGACCTTGCTCACTGGTGATCACGAATCTGCAGCACGTTTTGTCGCTTCGCAGGTTGGGATTGACTCGGTTATTGCAGGAGTTCTTCCCGCAGATAAGCGCGATGCGGTGATGCGCCTTCAAGAAGAAGGCCACCAGGTCGCCATGGTGGGTGACGGCGTTAATGACGCGGCTGCTCTGGCACAGGCCTCGACTCAGGGCTTGGGTATTGCCATGGGTTCGGGTGCGGATAGTGCGATCGCTGTCGCGGATATGACGCTAGTGAGCTCGGATCCGACGATGGCTGCTGCAGCAATTCGTATCTCGCGCGCAACACTGAAGGTCATCAAAGAGAACCTATTCTGGGCCTTCTTCTACAACGTCATCGTGATTCCGCTCGCGGTTTTCGGGCTTCTCAACCCGATGCTCGCTTCGGCTGCGATGGCCATGTCTTCGGTATGTGTTGTCCTCAACTCCATGAGGCTGCGCCGCGCGCACTGAAGTATCACTCTCATACGTGGTGCCCCCGCGATTTCTCGCGGGGGCACCCGTGTGTCTTGACCGATATGATGCTCAATCAGTTCCAGTAAAGCGCATTAGCTGATGCGTTTAGCGACCTGGAAACCGCCCTGGTTATAAACCAATTCGAAGCTATGCCCCGGATGCGCGCCCTGTGCGTAGGCCACGGCATCGACATTCTTCTTATCTCCCCAGGCAGCACCCCGTTGGTCGACAACGACATAGTCGACGTCAACATTCTTAGCGGATCCCACCCAATACACCTCATGGCGTGGAACCAAGTAGGCCAGCAGGGTGAGATCAGTTTCGACCTTCGAATTCTCGGGGATGAGCTCATTAATTTCTTGAGCCTGGGTCATTCGAGGACTTAAGGTTCCGAAACCCGGATTCGTCATCTGCCACATCGGGAGCTGCGGAGCGGTCACAAAGGCCGCAGCGCAGGGCAGCGCCAAGGCGATTGTTGCCACCAAGGGACGCTGCGTGCTGGTTACCCAGCCCCAGCCTCGGGAAATCGAAGAATCCTCCTGCGAAGACCACCGGCGATGCACATCCAGCAGGGCACCCAAGAGGATCGGGATCAAAATCGCGTTGTAGTGCCAGTGCTTCCAATCCCAGTAGTAGTCAACGGAACCCAAGAAACGCCAAGCAATTGTTGGCATGATGACCCAGAACCAGGGGGATGCCATACCAATGATGCCGGCCCCTAAAATCACCATGGCAATCACGCCGTACTTTTGGGCAGGCCACAGCGCGCGCTCAATCAAAGTGACGCCCCCGCGATTGCTGCTTCCATCCAAGCTGTAGGCCCACGTACCCGAGGCGTTGAAGGCGGGCAAAAGCAGCTTGACGGTTACGAAGAAGGCAAGAAGTCCAAAGACCGCAAAGAACAAGGGGTAGGTGAAGGACTTTTCATTCTCTCGGCCTCGCCACGCCAACACGAGGCCGATCATCATGACGGTAAGGCCGAGGTCTTCCTTCACCAAGACCAAAGGCGCCGACCATGCCATCACGGCAACCCAGCGACCCTCAACAAATGCGGCAGAGGCCCACGCAAGAAGGGGAACAGCAAAAGCAATCTCATGGAACTGAGAGGCAACAGCGCCCTGGAATCCCCATGCGGTGACATACCCAATCCCAACGAATGAGCCAAGAAGCCAACCGGCTTGCTTACTGGCGAGGCGAACCAGCGGCCACGCAGAAACCGCAATCAGAAGATCTTGAACGACCAGCAGGGTCAGTCCCGAGGGGAAGAAGCGATAGACCAGACCCAGAAGAACCAAGATGGGGTGGAAGTGGTCACCCAGAAGGTTGTAACCCGGCCCCTTCACGGGCACGATCGGCGCGGAGAAGTGGGAATAGGACTTCGCTGCCTCGGTGAAAATAGCCAGATCCCACGAAGGGACGTTCAGTGAACGCCACTGGCCAACCGAGAAGCTGATGTACAGGCAGGCGCCCAAGACAACAGAAAGTGCAGCGGGAAGATAGGCCGCAGGCGCGCGGGATGTACGCAAACGGGTACCTTTTTCAGACATTAACTGGTTTCTCCTGCGGGTGATTGGGATACGGGGGTGTGCTCGGGATCAGGATAGGGGGCACCCAAGCGTTGAAGAGAGACAGCGGTTCGGTAGCGACGGCGCAGTCGCACTTTGCGTAGGGCCAACATCGCTGACGTCCACGACACATCGGCGAAACCTGTCGTGGGGTTAAGCTCAACCAGACTGTGATCATCGCCCGTATGCTCGAAAGCGCAGGGGAGTTCAATAGCTGTCATTCCTTCAGAAAGCAGTCGTACCTTCAGGTCCAGCTCTAGGCCGTATCCATTTGCGAAAGGCATGACGCAATTCAGAGCCTCGCGAGTCAGGCACATTTCTGGGGAAAGAGGCGCCTGACAATCCCAACCGGTCTGGCGACGGATCGTATTGTGGGCGAGGCGCTGAGCGGAAGTTCCCTTCCGTGATTTCCCATCGGATGCGCTCAAGTCCGCGGGCACGCCACACGCCAGATCTGCGCGCCCACTGGAAATCGCCTCGACAAGGAAGGCGGCATCGACGGCACTCTCCCCCAAGTCTCCCGAGAGGAAGAGGATATGGCGTCCGGGAGCGTCCACGCGATCGCGCATTGCTGCGACTTTCACGCCCGTTTCGTGTGCCGAGGCCCGGCCTCGGGGAACGGAATGGCGAACGACAACCGCACCGGCGGCGCGCGCATACTTCCCGGTGTCGTCGTCCGAGCCGTCGTCAATGACAATCAGCAGGTCAACGCCTGGGATTGCGCGGCATGCACGAACTGTTGAGGCGATCTGCCGACCCACATTGTGGGCACAGATGATCGCAGCGACCTTCTGGGAAGGTGAGGGTTCGACGGATTGAACGGGAGTCACTCTGTTAGTCTATCCCGCTCAAGTGCCGCCTTTCCTTAGCGAATCGTGACCTGGCGGGAAACGAGGCCCTGGCGTGCGCGACGTTCGTCTGCACTCAGCGGGGTGGTTTCCTTCAGTGCCTTCTCAACGTTTTCCGCAAGAGCCTTTGCATCGGCGGCAACATCTTCTGCCGAAGCGCCTTCAGCGAGCTCAAAAACCGGAATTGCCAGACCGCATGCGCGGAATGCACCGACAAAACGGGAGCCTTCTCCCAATCGAGCATTTCCAGCTGCCTGCAGGCGAGCAAGCGCATCAAAAAGCTTGTGTTCAGGGGCAGCAGACACGTAGCGAACGAAGTTGCGGTTCATTTCGCACCAGTACATGCCTTCGGTACCGGGCACTGCAGCGGTAGGAACAACGTCAGCGCGGTTTTGCTCAAGAGCATCGCGCATTTCGGGGGTGAGCTCCTGATTCGGGTCGAACCAGTAACCGAAATCAGCAACGATCTCCATATCGCCAAATGCCTTCGGATCAACAATGTCCTGGAGGCGAGGGGCGGGTTCGCGCACATCAATGTCGATGACGCCGTCAACACCGTCGGACTGTGCCTGAAGGGCAGCAAGAAGAGCTGCGGCAACGTCGTGTGAGAGATCGCCCGAGTTCGAGCGAGTCTGCAGGCCGACAAGGATACGTCCATCGGGGCGAATCATTGCGGGGTGTCCGTCAGGCAGCAGGGTAACGATGTCGAAATCTGCACCGCCGTGTTCTTCGGTGGTGCGTCCGCTCAGCGTTGCGCAGGGGATGATTTCGCGCATTGCGACCAGTTCAACTTCGTTGGGAAGTCCTTCAAAAGGACGTTCCACGAAGGGGATCGGGGGGCGGTATGCCGGGCGATCTGCGCTGACTGCTACTTTTTTACGACGTGAGGCTTTTCCCATGGGGCTATCGTAGCGGTTTTCCCAGCATTCACGAGGCCGTTGCCCCGCACCAGCGCAAAATTGCCTGCATGACGGCGGCCGCACCATCGTTTTCAACGGCTGCTGCAACGAAATCACTGTGAATGCGAACTTCGTCTGTGGCACCGCCCATGGCAACCCCAAAGGCCGCCCACTGAATCATGGCGATGTCATTCGTACCGTCACCAATAGCGACAGTTCCTTCATCGGGAAGCGAGAGATCCCGTCGGAGTTCATCAAGCCCACTGGCTTTCGTTACGCCGAGTGCGCTGACGTCTGCCCATGACGTCCAACCGACGAAAACCTCGTGAGTCTTCGCAAAGGGCAGGGCACATAAGATGCTTTCGAAAGCATCACGGTCCAGCGCAGGTTCGCGAATGACAAGCTTCGGCGTGCGCATCGCTTTGAGTTCATCAACGCTCACCAACTTGGTATCCTCAACGATTTCCCCTTCGGGGAAGCCGGTTGAAACCAGGCGCAGCTGTCGGTCCTCAACGGCGAAACGCGCCTGCGGAAGAGTCTTCAACGCCTCGTCGATGACCTCGGCGGGAGAAAACTCGTGGCGATGCACAATTTCATAACCGGCCTCGTGAACGCGAGCAAGGATCGCACCATTCGACGCGACGATCCACCCGCGACGGAAGCCCAACAGCGGGAGAACGGGCAGGACCGCACCCATTGAGCGGCCTGTCGCGATAACGACCTGCGCACCGGCGCGGCTCAACGCCGCAATCGCTTCAACGACCTGTGCGCTGGCACCACTGGGACTCAATATCGTCCCATCGATGTCCAGGGCGACCATCACCTGCGTGATATCACGCGGAAAAGTGGAAGGAAGCGCATTGAGCGCCTCCCCCACCAGCTCCTCGAAAGGACGAGGAGCTTCACCGCTCAGCGGCGCCGTTAAGTAGCTGGTCACGCAGCCTCGTTACTTTGCGGCAACGGGCTCAAGAACCTCGAGGCCACCCAGGTAGGGGCGCATTGCTTCGGGAACGTAGATTGAGCCATCAGAGCGCTGGTGGTTCTCGAGGATTGCAACCAACCAACGGGTTGTAGCAAGGGTGCCATTGAGGGTTGCGACAGCGGTCATGCCATCTTCGCGACGCTCACGGATACCCAGTCGACGCGCCTGGAAGGTCGTGCAATTCGAGGTCGAGGTGACCTCCATGTAGCGTTCCTGAGTGGGCAGCCAGGCCTCGCAGTCAAACTTACGAGCGGCAGAAGTACCCAGGTCACCAGCAGCCGTATCAATCACGCGGTAGGGCAGCTCAACCTTGGCCAGCATCTCTTCTTCCCAAGCCAGGAAGCGTGCGTGCTCTTCTTCTGCATCCTCGGGACGGCAGTACGAGAACATCTCAGCCTTATTGAACTGGTGGACGCGGATAATGCCGCGAGTATCCTTACCGGCTGAACCGGCTTCGCGACGGTAGCAGGTCGACCAACCCATGTAGCGCTTTGGGCCATCCGACAGATCAAGGATCTCATCGGCGTGGTAGCCGGCGAGTGCAACCTCAGAGGTACCCGTGAGGTACAGGTCATCAGCGGGCAGGTAGTAAATCTCTTCGGAGTGCTCGTTGAGGAAGCCGGTACCGCCCATGACCTGCGGGGTCACCAGGGTCGGAGTCATCATGGGCATGAAGCCGTTGGCAAGTGCCTGGTCCATGGCCATGGTCATCAGAGCCAGCTCGAGGCGGGCACCAATTCCCTTGAGGTAGTAGAAGCGTGCGCCAGAAACCTTCGCGCCGCGCTTGGTATCAATCGCGTCAAGGCCTTCGCCCAGTGCCAAGTGGTCCTGGGGCTCAAAGCCTTCGGCTGCAAAGTCACGACGCTCCGGACCTGCGTGGCGCAGGACAACGTAGTCATCCTCGCCGCCAACGGGGACTCCGTCGAGGACCAGGTTCGGGAGCAGGCGGGCCAGGCGATCGGCCTCGGCATCGGCAGCGTTCGCGGCGGCCTCGGCTGCCTTCACTTCCTCAGCGAGTTCCTTTGCCTGCGCAAGAATGGCGGGGCGTTCTTCCTTGGATGCGCGACCCACGGACTTGGACACCTCTTTTTGCGTCGCGCGAAGGGCCTCAAAGTTCTGGAGGGCCTCGCGACGGGCAACGTCGGCTTCAAGAATCTGGTCAACAAGGGCGGGATCAGCTCCGCGAGCGCGCTGTGAGGCGCGTGCGGGCTCAGGGTTTTCACGCAGTGAACGCACATCAATCATGGGGCCATCTTAGTTCACTGAAGCATGTCAGTGCCGACAAATGTCTGTGCTGTGAGCTCAGTGCCCTTTACACTTTGAGTATGCGAAAGTTTCGTGCACCGTCACCGTACCTAATCGCGCTCGCTGGAATTGCCGGAGCAGGCGTCACAGCAGGTGCCAAGTACTTCATCCAGTCACGGTCGCGGCGCGCGCATCGTTCGGCAATTTCACTGCCCCCGAGCATTGCCGAAAACATTCGCCCTTGGGTGGTTTTTAATCCTTCCAAGCATGATGATCCGCAGGAATTTCGCAACTCTCTGACAATGGATGCGCGTGCGCTTGGCGTGCGTGACATTCATTTCATTGAGACGACCATTGCTGATCCCGGTGTTTCTCAGGCGCGCAAGGCTGTGCGCGCTGGCGCAACTCATGTCATTGCCGCTGGCGGAGACGGAACAGTTCGCGCTGTTGCGGCAGGCTTGGCCCACACCGGAGTGCGCATGGGTATCCTTCCCGAGGGCACTGGCAACGTTTTGGCCCGTAATCTTGGGCTTCCGCTGGACTCCCCCCTTGATGCACTAGCGGTTGCGCTTGGGGAATCCACCCACCGAGTAGATCTTGCGTGGCTTCGCATGGTTGATCCCGAGGAGCGCTTTGACCTTCCCTGCGAAGGAAAGCTGCTCGCGGGCGTAACCTCCTCGCATCCTTCCTCCTCTGACGAGGCCGCGCTGGCCTTAGACGATGAATTCCCCTTTGTGACCACCTTGGCTGGGATGGGCTTCGATGGTGAGACCATGTCGAAGACGGATCCTGAGCTGAAGAAGAACATCGGCTGGGCCGCTTACGTACTTTCGGCAATTAATTCACTGGATGTTCCTCGCATGGGTGCTCGCCTTCGTGGACAAGATTCTCACGGTGGCGATGATTCTTCGGAGTTCACCGCTCGTTGCGTACTCTTTGCGAACTGCGGAGATCTACCGATCATCACCTTGGCTCCCGAGGCCTCATTGCATGACGGGTTGCTTGATGTCATCGCTGTGGATACGCAGGCTGGTTTGGTCGGTTGGGCAGATCTGTCCTTGAAGGTCTTCAGTCAGAGCCTTGGACTTCCCCCGGTCAATACGCCTGTCTCCCCTGCCGGCCTTTCGATCAGGCAGGTACGCGAGTGCGAGCTTGAACTGGATCAAGCTGCGATTGTTGAGGTCGATGGGGATGCCATTGGCCGCAGCGCGAAGGTTGCTGTGCGCATCGATCAGGGCGCGCTGTTGATCGCGGGCTGAGGGCTCTGGCCCTACGCCCTTGGCGCCTCGTCCGATCTACCCCGCGCATAACAAAAAGGTCCAGCCGAAGCTGGACCTTTGATTGTGGAGCTAACGGGACTCGAACCCGTAACCCCCTGCTTGCAAAGCAGGTGCGCTACCAATTGCGCCATAGCCCCGTTGGAGGAACTCAGTCCTCCACGGCGTCCGTGACGGACGTCCACAGGTCAGCGTTATCGGAAAGATCAACGAGGATTTGTCGGACGGCGATGCCGACGGCCACGACGGATCCGACAGCCACGCAACAGGTGACCCATTTCTTCATGATGATCCTCCGCTTTCGCTCGCCTGCGGATGGTGGGCCTAGGTGGGCTCGAACCACCGACCTCAGTCTTATCAGGACTGCGCTCTAACCTACTGAGCTATAGGCCCATTGCCATGCCGAAAGGCACGCGTTAAATAGTACATGCGCATGGTGACTCACGCAAAATTGTTTTCTGGTGACGTCGCCCACTCATTAGCGTTCCCCGTGTCGAACCGCCATAAGAACGCCATTGAACCACCGTAAGAACGGCCTGAATACACGTGTGGGGGTCGGCGCCGCGCACCAACCCCCACACAGTGGAACTTAAAGCTCACTCATCCATCAGTGTCACCTTGATGCCACCGACCAGCGAGGCGACCAAGTTGTACAGGAAGGTTCCCAGAGCCGACAGTGCAGTCAGCAGAACAACGTTCATGACCGCAATGAGAGTCGTGTAGGCCATGACCTTCGGAAGCCTGACGTAATCCAGAAGCGAGACCATCTGCGATGCGCCAATGGACTGCAGGAAGCTTTCCGCTGAGGCGAAGACATGCATCGCGTTGAGCATGAGCCACAGGATCATGACTGCAACGACCAGTGCGATACCCAATGCCACGCTGAGCAGGAAGGCAACCTTCATGACTCCCCAGGGGTCCACTCGCACAATGGCGAGGTCTACCTGGCGGGGAAGGTCATCGCGGTCGTTCGATGCGTGATCACTCATTCCTGGACCTCCTGTGAGTCGTCATGCTCTGACGCTACATCCTCAGCAGGGGTTTCGTCATTACTTTGCGAAGAATTGTCCTGTGCTTGCGCCTCCTCAGACTCTTCTTCATCAATGTCGCGCTCAGGGTTACGAGTCACTGCAATGATGCGATCGTCCCCATCGGGACGAGCAAAGATGACACCCATGGTGTTACGCGCAGTCGGGCGCACATCCGAGGCATTGACCTGGACAAGCTTGCCGGACTCGGTGATCACCATGATGTCTTCTTCAGGATCAACAACCAACGCGCCAACAAGTCCGCCACGCTCTTCGACCAGACGACCCACGCGTACACCCATGGTTCCACGACCCTTGGTCGGGTATTCCTCAATGGGAGTGCGCTTGGCGTAACCGGAATCGGTGACGATCAGCAGGTCCGTTCCTTCGCGAGGAACATCCATGGTCAAGAGCTCATCATCGCCGCGGAACTTCATACCGCGAACGCCAGAGGTGGATCGGCCCATGGGTCGCAGTTGCTCGTCCGTTGCAGCGAAGCGCACGGCCTGGCCATCGCGAGACACCAGCAGCAGATCGTCATCAGAGTTAGCTAGCTGAGCCGAAACGAGCTCATCCGGCTTGCCCTCTTCGTCCTCACGCAGGTTAACGGCAATGATGCCGCCACTTCGCGGAGAGTTGTACATCTCCAGCGGGGTCTTCTTCACGAGGCCGGACTTCGTTGCCAGCACCAGGTACTGTGCGTCCTCGTAGGTGCGGATTGCCAGGACCTGCGCAATGCGCTCTTCCGGCTGGAATGCCAGAAGATTTGCAACGTGCTGACCCTTGGCATCGCGACCGCCTTCGGGAATCTCGTAGGCCTTCGCGCGGTAAACGCGACCGAGGTTCGTGAAGAACAACAGCCAATGGTGCGTGGTCGTGACGAAGAAGTGCTCAACCACGTCATCGCCGCGCAGCTGAGTTCCGCGAACGCCCTTACCGCCTCGTTTCTGAGAACGGTAGTTATCAGTACGAGTTCGCTTTGCGAAACCATCGCGAGTGATGGTGACGACAACATCCTCTTCGGGGATGAGGTCTTCCATCGACATTTCCCCATCGAAGGGAACGATGGTGGTACGACGCTCATCGCCGAACTTCTCAACGATTTCGCCAAGTTCTTCGGAGATGATCGCGCGCTGACGCACAGGCTTGGCCAAGATATCCTGCAGATCTTCAACACGTGCGCGCAGTTCCGCGTGCTCGTTCAAGATCTTCTGACGTTCCAGAGCGGCCAAGCGGCGCAGCTGCAGGGCTAGGATTGCGTCGGCTTGAATCTCATCAACATCCAGCAGCTCCATCAAGCCGCTTCGTGCCTCGTCGACGGTGGGCGAGCGACGGATCAGGGCAATGACCTCATCCAAGGCATCGAGAGCCTTGAGGTAACCGTCCAAGATGTGCAGACGCTCTTGAGCCTTACGCAGGCGGAACTGCGTGCGGCGCACAATCACGTCGATCTGGTGGGCAACCCAGTGGCGGATAAAGCCGTCAATCGACAGGGTTCGCGGAACACCGTCGACCAACGCAAGCATGTTTGCTGAGAAGTTCTCTTGCAGGGAGGTGCGCTTGTACAGGTTGTTCAAAACGACCTTGGCAACTGCATCACGCTTGAGGACAATGACCAGTCGCTGACCGGTACGGCCCGAAGTTTCATCGCGAATATCTGCAATACCTTGGATCTGACCGTCACGAACCAGCTGAGCAATCTTGTCAGCCAGGTTGTCGGGGTTGACCTGATAGGGAAGCTCGGTGACCACCAGGCACTGGCGTCCGTGGATTTCCTCCACGTTGACAACCGCGCGCTGGGTGATGGAACCGCGTCCCGTACGGTATGCGTCTTCAATTCCGCGACGTCCCAAAATGGTTGCACCCGTTGGGAAGTCGGGGCCGGGGATCAGCTTGAGGAGGGCTTCAAGGAGTTCCTCTCGCGAGGCCTCGGGGTGCTCAAGCGCCCACTGCACGCCGCGTGCAACCTCACGCAGGTTGTGCGGAGGAATGCGGGTCGCCATACCAACGGCGATACCTTCCGAGCCATTGACCAAGACGTTGGGGAAACGCGAGGGAAGAATGGTCGGTTCCTGGTTGCGGCCATCGTAGTTATCCTGGAAATCAACGCATTCTTCGTCGATGTCACGGACCATCTCCATGGCCAGAGGCGCCATCTTACATTCGGTGTAACGAGGTGCTGCGGGGCCCAGATTACCGGGGGTACCGAAGTTACCCTGACCGGCGACCAAGGGGTAGCGCAACGACCAGGGCTGCACTAGGCGCGCAAGTGCATCGTAGATCGCTGCGTCGCCGTGGGGGTGGTAGTTACCCATGACGTCACCAACGATGCGCGATGACTTTGAGAATGAAGAGGTGGGACGGTAACCGCCGTCGTACATCGCGTAGAGGATGCGGCGGTGGACGGGCTTGAGTCCGTCACGAACATCGGGCAGCGCGCGCCCGACAATAACGCTCATGGCGTAGTCGAGGTAGGAGCGCTGCATTTCCTTTTGCAGGTCGACCTGGCGAATACGTTCGACGTCGCGGATGTGTCCGGCATCGACTGTTTGTTCGTCGCTCACTTTGGTCCTTCGTTTCGTTTTCTACTGACGAGGCCGCGTGCGTCGTGGCCTCATCGCTGGGCTTTAGATGTCGAGGAAGCGCACGTCAGTGGCGTTGCGCTGGATAAACGTGCGGCGCCTCTCGACGTCGTCGCCCATCAAGATGGTGAAGGTTTCATCGGCATCTGCTGCATCTTCGAGAGTGACCTGCTTGAGGATGCGGTGCTCGGGATCCATGGTGGTTTCCCAAAGCTCGTGATCGTTCATCTCACCCAGACCCTTGTAGCGCTGGATGCCGCCTTCCTTGGGAAGCCTGCGATTTGCAGCGGCTCCCGCGGCAAGCATCTCGTCGCGTTCCTTGTCTGAGTAAGCGAATTCGTGCTCTGCGTTGGACCACTTGATGCGGTACAGCGGAGGCATAGCGATGAAGGTGTGTCCCTGTTCAACCAGGGGACGCATGTAGCGGAACAGCAGGGTGAGCAACAGGGTTGCAATGTGCTGACCGTCAACGTCGGCGTCGGCCATGATGACGATCTTGCCGTAGCGCAGTTTCGCCAGGTCGAAGTCTTCGCCGATTCCCGTTCCGAATGCGGTGATCAGGGAGCGAATCGTATCCGAGCTCAGTGCGCGGTCCAGGCGAGCCTTTTCCACGTTCAAAATCTTGCCTCGGATCGGCAGAATCGCCTGGTGTTCGGGGTCGCGTCCGCCAACGGCCGAGCCGCCTGCGGAGTCACCCTCGACGATGAAGATTTCGCATTCTTCGGGAACTCGTGAAGAGCAGTCGCGCAGCTTACCGGGCATCGAGGCCGACTCCAGTACGCCCTTACGACGAGTAGCTTCGCGTGCCTTTCGTGCGGCAACGCGCGCAGCCTGAGCTGCCTGGCCCTTCTGGATAATGGCCTTGGCATCCGCCGGGTGTGCATCAAACCAGTCGGTGAGCTTGGAGTAAACCTGCTGCTGAACGAAGGTTCGCGCTTCGGTGTTGCCCAGCTTGGTCTTGGTCTGGCCTTCGAACTGGGGCTCGGTGAGCTTGATCGAAATAACGGCCGTCAGACCTTCGCGCACGTCATCACCGGTCAGGTTGTCATCCTTCTCGCGGATGATGCCCTTTTCACGGCCGTAGCGGTTCACCAAGGAGGTCAGCGCGGTACGGAAACCTTCTTCGTGCATGCCACCTTCGGTGGTATTGATGGTGTTTGCGAAGGTATGAACCGACGAGGAATACGCCGTGGTCCACTGCATGGCGATTTCCACGCTCATGGTGCCTTCGTCGTTCTCCGCTTCAAAGTCAATGATGTCAGCGTTGATCGTTTCGATCTTCTTTGCCGAATCCAGGTATTCCACGTAGTCACGCAGGCCGTGCTCGTACATGTAGGAAACCTGGCGGAATCCCTTGTGCTTTTCTTCCGAGGCCTGCTCGTCTCCGGCGATTTCGTCGCCTTCATCCGTGGCAGTTTCGCGCTCATCAGTCAGGGTGATACGCAGTCCCTTGTTGAGGAATGCCATCTGCTGGAAGCGCTGACGCAGAGTTTCGAAATCGAAGACGGTGGTCTCAAAGATTTCGGGATCCGGGTAGAAGGTTTGCGTCGTTCCGGTTTCAGTGGTTTCTTCACCACGAACCAATTCGGTAATGGGGTGGCCGCCGTTAGCAAAGGACATCCGCCATACGTATCCCTGCCTGCGAATCTCCGTGTCAACACGCGTAGACAAGGCATTCACAACCGAAATACCCACACCGTGAAGACCGCCGGAAACTGCGTAACCGCCACCGCCGAACTTACCGCCCGCGTGCAGGATGGTCATGACAACCTCGACCGTTGGCTTGTGCTCGGTCGGGTGCTCGTCAACGGGAATACCGCGTCCGTTATCGACGACACGAACGCCACCATCGGCCAGGATCGTGATCTCAATGTGGTCCGCATAGCCAGCCAAGGCCTCGTCAACGGAGTTATCTACAACCTCATACACCAGGTGATGTAAGCCGCGCTCACCGGTTGACCCGATGTACATACCGGGGCGCTTACGCACCGCCTCCAAACCTTCGAGGACGGTGATATCTGACGCGCCGTAGCCGTCGGATCCGTCATCGACTGTTGGTTCTTGCGTTTCAGCCACCTAATGGCTCCCCTCATTCTTCACCCGCATGGGTGTGCACTGCCCGAAAATGGCGCAGTAGCAATAAAACAACCGCTACCATTCTACCGAAAAGGCAGGGGGAAAGCCCTGATTGACACCGCTATGAGGAAGAATCACTCACAGGAATTATCCGCGAAATATAGCCGTTTTTGAGGCTGTGACCAGTCACACGTTCAGAAACTAGGCGTAGGTATCGCGAGGACCCCGTCCGGGCACCGATAAACGGCCCTTTTTCCACGAAGGAGAGGCCGGTGGACGCAAGATCACCTGCTGCACAACACCCTCACCCACGGCCTCGGCAATCGTACGTTCCAGGCGCGGCAGAAGTAGCTGAAGTTGCTTAAACCACGCGGTGGAATCGCATTGAACAATCAAGCGGTGATCATCAATTGTTTCAATGGAGCAGTGCTCAGCGACTTCATCGCCGACAATATCGCTCCATCGCGCCATCAGATCTCCCGCCCGCGTGTGTTCCTGCCACCCGCGCGAGGCAATTAAAGAATCAATTGTCAGGCCAAGCTTTTTCGGCTCGCGGTATTTTCGCCGCATCGGAGCCATTCCAGGCATTTTGATCCAACGACTTCCAGCCCGAGAAACAACCGTTGACAGCGCACTAAATTCACCATCCGGATCAGCCTGAGGATCAAGGTTGACCTCCGAAGCTTCCTGCTCATCATCGAGCAAAATTTCCTCAGCAAATTCTTCACTTTGTCCACTCACGCTTCTGCGTCGTGACCGCAGAGGAATGCGGTAGTGGCCCTGGGCCTGCGCTCTGGCTTGTACACGTCGTAGTGCAGCAGAAGCGTATTCGAAATCGGAAAATTCACTCATCACCGACCACCGTTCCAAGCTCAGGATCCCAATGGACTGCATGAACCTGAGCATGTAATTCTTGCGGAACATCATCGGCGACCGCTGCCGTGATTAATACTTGCTCCGCTTCGGTAATCATACGGGTTAATCCCGCTCTGCGCGACGAATCAAGCTCTGCAAACACATCATCGAGAATGAGAATCGGGGTATCCCCATCTCGAGAAAGAAGCTCGAAAGCACCCAAACGTAGCGCAAGAGCAACCGACCATGTCTCGCCGTGGCTTGCATAACCTTTCACGGGCATCCCACCAAGGGTGAGCTTCAAATCGTCACGGTGTGCGCCGAATAAATTCACTCCCCTTTCGGCTTCCTTCATGCGTGACGAGGCCAAAATTTCCTTGAGTTCACCCGCAATCGTGGCCACGTCCCCACCCACCGGGCAATTCCCCTGGGAAGCAAGGAATTCGATATCCAATTTCCGAGGCGATCCACCGATTTCCTCATAGGCATGGGCCGCGGGACCACGAAGTTCCTCAACTAGTCCCACGCGCGCAAGACTGAGCTGCGCAGAGAGCTGAGCGAAAGTGTCGTCCCAAACTTCTACTGTTGAAAAATCGGGAGTAAAACCTCGGCGCAACTGCGATTGAGCACTTTTCATCAGGGCCGCACGCTGACGTGCAACCTTGTCAAAATCGCTTTTTACCTGAGCGATCAGCGGGTGCTGCTGAATGAGGAGATCATCCAAGAATTGGCGACGGACCTGCGGGTCACCGCGAACAATTTGAAGATCTTCTGGCGAAAACACCACGCTTTTGAGCAGGCCAAGAACTTCGCGGGGTCGAACTTGGGTGCGATTGACCTTCGCCCTATTCGCTTTTCCACGAACAATCTCAAGCTCAATAACCGTTTCGCGCTCACCCGCGGTCACCAACCTGACCCGAACAACTGCCCCGCCGGGCTGAGGTTCATCAGGGGAAAGCGGTAAACGTACCAGGGCTTGTTCTGCACTCACGCGGTGGGAAGAGAATGCGGAAAGGTAGGAAACGGCCTCGACGAGATTGGTCTTTCCCTGGCCATTTGAGCCCAAAAGGACTGTCGTTCCCGGCGCAAACTCCACTACCGCATGACGGTATGAACGAAAGTCATCCAGCGCAACGTGCGAAACTCGCACACAAACTCCAGATCAGATTCCGTAGCGGATCGGCATCAGCAGGTAGCGGAAGTCGGTCGACTCTCCGCCATCGGCCTTTTCTTGGCCGGTGATGACAGCGGGCTTCGTCGGGTGAGTGAAACCGAAGCGAACATACTCGGTATCCATGACCGACAAACCTTCGCTGAGGTACTGCGGGTTAAACGCAGTCGCGATGTCATCGCCCATAAGTTGTGCCTGAACAACTTCAGAAGCCTGAGCGTTATCACCCTGGCCGGCTTCAAGAACAAGCTGACCATCGGAGAAGGACAGGCGAACACTGGTCTTGCGCTCGGCAACCAAGGAGACACGCTTGACTGCTTCGAGCAAAGTGTGGCGCTCGACGATTGCCTGGATGGTGGTCGTTTCCGGGAAGAGACGGCGAACCGGCGGGTAGTCACCATCCATCAGGGTCGATGTCGTGCGGCGTCCACCGGCCTGGAAGCCGATCAGCGAAGAAGCGCCCGGCTGAGATTCCTGCGACAGACCGATCTCAACCTTTGCACCCGAAGTCATGGACTTTGCGACATCCTGAAGAATGCGTGCCTTGACCAGTGCGGCTTCGGACATATCGGAAACCGAATCCCACTTGAGCTCACGCATGGCCAGGCGGTAGCGGTCGGTTGCCAAAAGCGTGATGTTATCGCCGTCGATTTCAACGCGGACAGCGGTAAGAAGCGGAAGGGTTTCATCGCGAGAAGCTGCGATCGATACCTGCGCAACGGCCTGCTGGAAAACCTGCGAATCTACAGAACCGGCAACCTGAGGCTGTGCGGGAAGAAGCGGGTACTCGTCGATCGGCATGACTGCCAAGGTGAAGTGCGAAGATCCGCAGGAAAGAGAAACTTTTTGTCCATCAACTTCGATGGTGACCGGCTTGTTGGGCAGGGACTTTGAAATATCTGCAAGAAGTCGACCGGAAACCAGAACTTCGCCTTCTTCATCAACCGAGGCGGGAATACGCGAGTTTCCAGAAACTTCGTAGTCGAAGGAGGACAGAGTCAATTCCTGACCCTGAGCCGAGATTCGCATACCAGCAAGGATGGGGCTTGCGGGACGGGTGGGAAGTACACGCGCTGTCCATGAAACAGCTTCTGCAAGCACGTCGCGGGCGACGGTGAACTTCATGGATTCTCCTTGGAACTGAATGTAGATATACCGTGGTCAGTTTACCTGGCTGTAGGCCTCAAGGAAACTGAGAATTACACCTTCACGAGTCTGAACTCGAGGCCTCACTGATGTTGGCGATTTTTTGTTATTTGTCTTGAACTAAAGTTCGTCGTCATCATCGGCTATGTGGATTGTGTGGAAAACCCATTTTTACCGTGAAATGACAGCACTTCTTTCGTGGATGAATATGTGAATCTGTGTGTGAACGAACTACACGTTTTTGTGGACGAAAATTGTTCTGTTGTTTTTTCTCCACAAATTGCTCTGTGTCATGCACAAGCGATCGATGATGTTTCACCACAGTTTCCACAGCTTCTGTGGAAAGGAAGTTTGCACCCCGAAACGCCCAGTTTTTAGCTGAGAGTCGCCGACTGGCGTGCTGCCTGCTTAATGCGGTTGGTCAACTCGGTGACGTAGTTGAAGGTTTCCCTCTTCTCCGCCATCAACCCCACAATCTTCTTATTCGCGTGCATCACGGTTGTGTGGTCGCGTCCGCCAAATGCGGCGCCAATCTTCGGAAGCGAAAGATCGGTGAGTTCACGACACAGGTACATCGCGATCTGACGTGCCTCGACGACGACATGCGAACGGTCTGAAGACGACAATTGGTCAATCGTCACGCCGAAATACGTCGCGGTCTGACTCATAATCAGCGTTGGTGTGACCTCAGTGTCCTGGGGGTCGGAAGCAAAATCCTTCAAAAGCATCTCTGCCATCGAAACGGTGACCGGTTCTTTCGACAGGGATTCGAAGGCTGCAACTCGCACCAGGGCGCCTTCAAGTTCGCGGATATTCGAGGAAATTCGCTGGGCAATGTATTCCAGAACCCGAGGATCAACTTCGATATTTTCCGCACTGGCCTTCTTTTGCAAGATTGCGATACGGGTTTCCAGGTCGGGAGGAAGGACGTCGACCAAAAGGCCCGCTGCGAAGCGCGAACGGATTCGATCTTCCAGATCGAGTTCACGAGGCGGGACGTCTGAGGTCAAAACGATCTGCTTTCCCGCGTTGTACAGAGAGTTAAAGGTGTGGAAGAACTCTTCGACCGTACGCTCTTTGCCCTGAATGAATTGGATATCGTCAATGAGCAGAACGTCGACCTCGCGGTAGCGCCTCTGGAATTCCTCAATGCTTTCCTCGCGCACAGAGTTAATGAAGTCGTTGGTAAATTCCTCTGAGTTCACGTAGCGCACGCGCATCTGCGGGAAGAGTGACAGCGTGTAGTGGCCAATTGCGTGGATTAAGTGGGTCTTCCCCAGCCCGGAACCACCGTGAATGAACAGTGGGTTGTAGGCACGTCCCGGGCTTTCCGATACCGCAAAAGCTGCAGCGTGAGCGAAGCGGTTCGAAGGACCAATGACGAAGGTGTCAAAAGTGTGCTTGGGATTGAGATGCGTGCTGGCGGTATCGATTGCCAGTTGTGGGCTTCCAGTGCTGCCGGAGGTTTGGCTGAGCTGTGAAGAAGCCTGAGAAGAAGAGGATGAATGGGCGGGCTCGGCCTGTGAGGTAGGCGCTGAATTATCCGCAATTTCCGAGGCCGTGGAGGAGCTTTCCTCTACCGCTTCTTCTTGTGCATCCAAAGTGGGGTCGATGGTTACAGCCAGTCGAACACTTCGACCAAGAATTGCAGCAAGTGCCTGCGTGAGGTCATTTGCACCGTTGTTTTCAATCCACTTTTTTGCGAAGTCATTGGGAACTGCGACGAGGATCGTGCCGTCAATATCGCCCAGCGGCTTTGCTGAACGTAGGAAAGACATAGCTGCGGGTCCCAGCTGATCTGAGTTTTGCGACAGTGCCTCAGACCAAGCCTGAGTAAGGGCATCGATCGACACGGGAACCTCCGAAAGCTGACGTGAGATAGGACACGAGAAATGATATCGGTTGCGAATCATTATCCACCGATAACTTTACAAGCATGTCATGTTTTCCACAGCTGGGGATAGACCTGTGGATATTTAATCCCCAAATGACATTTGTGTAGTTACAACACCTCACCCTTGTGCCAAAAAGAAAAGACCTCTGTCCACAGCTCTGTGGATAACTTCGCATGTGGATAACTAACCCCCAATTTATCCACACCTGCTTCCACAGGTGTGGATTCGGTGTGGTACGGCGCTCTTTCGTTGACGGAACGGCCAAAAACCCGTAGGCTGTCAGTTCGTATGTGTGCCTAATTGCGGCGCACACTGTCCATGACCAATTCGAGGAGATATCAGTGACCACCAAGCGGACTTATCAGCCGA
>CAUSSZ010000002.1:0-235830 GCA_963534475.1 Trueperella pyogenes
GCGATCATGATCGATGCTCGCGCGATTGAAGAAGAAGGGCTTCCTGAAGCCGCCTACTTCTTGTGGAATGACGACTTTGAATACACCGCGCGCCTTCTCAAGGGCCGGGTTGGACTCTACGTGGATGGTGCACGTGTCGAGCACCGGACGAAGACCTTCGGAAACTCCACTGCCGACCCCGGCCCGCGTTTCTACAACGAAGTTCGCAACAAAGTCTGGGCGCTTGGAACTTCTTCCGGCTTTGGCCTTTTTGATCGCTGTGCTTTTGGAGCTGCCACTGCGCTTCGCTGGGCAAAGATGATTGCCGCCTCGGCTGACCGCGAAGCCGCGCTCGGATATCTGCGTGAGGGACTTCGTGATGCCTGGCGGCCACCGTTGCGCTCCAGTGAAATCCTGCATCTCACCGAGGTGGCTGATGAAGTTGCTGCTCTTGAACAGGGGCGACGCGCTTGCGGGTGCGGCTGTGGCTGCGGATGCTCCTCATCCGTCTCTGAGGCACGTGGCTGTTCAGAGGGGGAGCCTCGATGACAGCCGCTAACTTTTCGGTCCTGCTCCCTGTTTATGCGGGGGATCAGCCGGAGTTCTTCTTCCGTGCAATTTCCAGCGCGACGCGGGAACAAGAATTGCGCCCACGCCAGTTGGTCATTGTGTGCGATGGTCCTGTCCCCGAAGAGATTTCGGAATTTCTCCACCGCGCCGCGCGAGGGGAAGAAACCGAAGTTTTGGGAAACACCGATGTCAGAGTTGTCCGGCTCAAGCACAATATGGGATTGGCGAATGCCTTGAATATTGGCCTGGCGCATTGTTCGTACGAAATCGTTGCGCGCGTTGATGCTGACGATATTTCGCTCCCTCGTCGTTTCGCCGTTCAAGTTCCCCTTGTCGAAGACGGCTTGGGCTTGCTGGGTTCAGCAATTCAAGAATTTAGTGACGACGAGGCCGAAGCCGGGATGGTCCGGAATATGCCGGCGAGCGAAGAAGAAATCCGTCGGGTCATTTCCTACCGTTCTCCCTTCGCGCACCCTTCAGTTGTCTACCGCAAGAGTGCGGTTGAATCAGTTGGGGGATACGAGCACCTTCAGCTGATGGAGGATTACCTGCTTTTTGCGCGGATGGTTGCAGCGGGAGTTCCATGTGCGAATGTGCCGGAGGTTCTTGTTCGATATCGCGTGGGATCAGGCGCATATAAGAGGCGCGGCGGGGCGCAGATGCTGCGCTCAGAGATGCGTCTTCAAAACCTTTTCCTCAATGAAGGAATCGTGTCTAAGGCTCAATACTCGCGAAACCTTGCTATCCGTGGGGCCTATCGGTTGATTCCTACACAACTTCGACAAACTCTTTATCGGGGGGTTGGAAAACTTCGCTGGTTCGTGTCGAAGGGCCAATGACGCGATCTGTCCAGTTCTTTCGCTTATACTGACTGGGATTGAAAGGAGTTCGACCGTGAACTATGACCTCGTTGTCGTCGGATCTGGCCTTTTCGGCCTGACAATTGCTGAGCAGGCCGCATCCCGTTGGGGCCTCCGCGTCGCAATCGTTGAGCGTCGCTCGCACCTTGGTGGCAATGCCTACTCTGAGATTGATCCGGAAACCGGTATCGAAGTTCATAAGTACGGTGCGCACCTCTTCCACACCTCCAATGAGCGCGTGTGGGAGTATGTCAATCGTTTCACCTCCTTCACTTCTTACGTTCACCGCGTATGGACCACCGTTGACGGCGTTGTCTACCCGATGCCCGTGAACCTGGGAACCATTAACCAGTTCTTCTCCGCCGCCTACGGCCCGGACGAGGCCCGCGCGCTCATTGCCCAGCAGGCAGCAGAAGTTGACGGCCAAGAGATCACCGACTTCGAGTCCAAGGGCGTTTCCCTGGTCGGTCGCCCCCTCTTCGAGGCCTTCTTCAAGAACTACACCGCCAAGCAGTGGCAGACCGATCCCAAGGATCTGCCCGCCTCGATCATTTCGCGACTTCCCGTGCGCTACAACTACGATTCGCGCTACTTCAACGATAAGTACGAAGGCCTGCCGGTGGATGGCTACACCGCGTGGATGGAACGCATGGTGGCCTCGGACCTCATTGATGTCTACTTGGATACCGACTTCTTCGATCCCGAGAACCCGCTGAACAAGGCTGCGGTCGTCGGCAAGGTTCCGGTTGTCTACACCGGCCCGGTTGATCGCTACTTCGATTACTCGGCAGGTGACCTGTCTTGGCGCACCGTCGACTTCGAAAAGGAAGTCGTCGACACCGGTGACTACCAGGGCTGCTCGGTCATGAACTACGGCGATATCGATGTTCCTTTCACCCGAATCATCGAATTCCGCCACTTCCACCCCGAGCGTGACTACCAGGATGAGAAGACCGTGATCTTCCGCGAGTTCTCACGCTTTGCTGATCATGGCGACGAGCCTTACTACCCGGTGAACACCGCGCAGGATCGCGAACGCCTCGAGCAGTACCGTGAACTCATGAAGAATGAAGACCGTGTCTTCTTCGGTGGCCGTCTGGGTACCTACAAGTACTTGGATATGCACATGGCCATCGCTTCGGCACTGACGATGCTCGATAACGAGCTTGCCCCCTTGTTCGAGGATGGGACCACTCGTTGAGTAACATCGCATCACAGCAATTCCAAACCCCGGGCAAGTCATCGGGACTGATCGAGGTTTTCCGTCAGCCCTACCTGACCAGCCTCATCGTTCATAAGGAACTGCGAGCTCGCTATCGCGGCTCGATCTTTGGAATGCTGTGGAGCTACGCGAAGCCTCTGACCCAATTCTTGGTCTTCTACTTCGCACTTGGCGTCTTCATGAAGATGAACCGCGCCGTGGAGAACTATGTCATTTACATGTTCTCCGGCGTGATTCTCATGAACTATTTCTCGGAAGTTTTTGGCAACGCAACCCGATCTGTTGTCGGCAACGCTCCGCTGGTGAAGAAGATCTATCTTCCCCGCGAGTTGTTCCCAATGTCAGCCATGTGGGTTGCCCTTGTCCACTTCCTCCCGCAGGTTGCTGTTCTCTTCATTGGTGCGCTTCTCTTTGGCTGGCATCCGACGGTGTGGGGAGTTTTGGCAATCCTTGCGGCCTTCCTCATTGTTTCGATGTTTGCACTGGGGATTGGTCTTTTCTCCGGCGCGCTCAACGTGTTCTACCGAGATTCAGAGAACTTCGTTGACCTGATCTTGATGATGGCGACGTGGGTTTCTCCCGTTTTGTACACGTGGTTTAGCGTGCGAGACGTTTTGGATGCCCACGGCTGGCACTGGCTGTGGTGGGTGTACGAGGCCAATCCGCTGACCATTGCGGTTGAGCTTTTCCACTATGGTTTCTGGCAGCCGACGCTGGTTGATACTGCTGCGAATCCCTACCTCCCCAATCTGGGACTCTGGACGGGAATTGCTCTTCTGATTTCTCTTGGCGCCGTCATCTTTGGCGAGGTCTCTTTCAGGCGCATGGATCCCAAGTTTGCTCAGGAGCTGTGATGACTGAAGTTATTCGCGTTGATGATGTTGTCAAAGAATTCGCACTGCGCAATACGCACACTCTGAAAGACCGTTTGGTCTGGAGCTTGACGGGGCGTCGCAATCAGCTGGTGAATCATTTCCGCGCACTCGACCATGTGAGTTTCTCGGTTGAGCAGGGGGATTCGATCGGTCTGATCGGGTTCAACGGTTCCGGTAAGTCCACAATGCTTAAGCTCATTTCAGGTGTCATTACGCCGGACGAGGGCTCGGTGGGATACCGCGGACGCATGGCAGGCCTCATTGAAGTCGGTGCGGGCTTCCACCCGGACCTGACGGGCCGTGAAAATGTTTTTCTGAACGGCGCAATTCTGGGAATGAGTAAAGAGCAGATCGAAGCTGCTTTTGACGATATTGTTGCTTTTTCAGAGATTGAGAAGTTTATCGATACCGAGGTGAAGTTCTACTCCTCGGGTATGTTCTTGCGTTTGGCTTTCGCGGTCGCAGTGCACACCAGCCCGGATATCTTCCTTGTTGATGAGATTTTGGCTGTGGGTGACGAGCCCTTCCAACGCAAGTGTCTTGATCGCATCCATGAGATGCAAGAACAAGGGACCTCGCTGGTGATTGTGAGCCACGACCTTGACCTGATTGCGCGTCTGTGCAATAGGGGAGTGTTGCTGCACCACGGCGAGCTTCTTGTAGATGGTACAGCGCAAGAAGCAGTCGATCGACTGCGTTCTTTGTAACACGCTTTTCACGTAGATCAGGAGAGAAAATGGCATGGCTCTCGGTGATCGTTCCGGCGCTTGTGCTGGCTGCGATCCTGTACGTTCCCGGTATTGCGGTTAACGCTCTTTTCCTGCGTAAACGCCTCTATACGGTCGGTTTTGCACCCGTGACGGGAGCAGCGATCTTGGGCTTCGCGTCGCTTGCGAGCGGCGTTATTCCAGGACACTGGAGCCTCAAGTTTGTCCTGTGCTGCGACATCGGCGTTTTCGTTGTGGTTGCGGGGATCATGTGGTTGTGCGGTTCGAGGCCAAGGCATTGGCTTGAGAACTACAAGAGGCTTTTCTCGGGCTGGGCGGGGTCACGCGCCATTGCTCTGCTCGGCGCACTGATCGTTAATGCAGTGATCGCAATTGGAGTTTTCGTTCGTTCTGTTCCCTCTCCCCAGGCTTTCTTCTCGACCTACGACACCCCCTTCCATATGTCCGTGATCCGCTGGCTGATCGAAAGCGGAGATGGATCCTCACTTCATAGCGCAGCTGTTGACGGGACCGTTGGCTCCCACTTCTATCCCGCTCTGTGGCACGGCTGGGTATCTATGGTGATTTCCGGTTTGGGAACCCCCATGACGGTTGCGATTAATGCCTCGTGCTTGGTGGTTTTGCTGACCATTTGGCCGCTTTCCTCTGCCGTTCTGACGGACGTGCTTTTTGGGAAGAAGGTGCGCCTATCGCCAGTTTTTGCCGTTCTGGTTTCTTCGCTTTTTGCGGCATATCCCTGGGGATTGCTTGCCTTCGGAGTCTTGTACTCAAACTTCTTCTCCTACGCGCTCGCGCCTGCTTACCTCGCGGCATTTGTTCTTTTGCTTCGAGGCGTTCTTGTCAAGCAATTCAAGGGTGCCGAGCTCTGCGGTCTGATTCTGATTGCTATTGGTGGTTTTGCAGCCATTGCCTTGGCTCAGCCCAACTCGGTCTTCACCCTTGCGGTTATTCTCTTCCCCTACGTGGTTGCTCTTGCTTTCAACCAGGTGCGTCGTTCGAGTGGGAGCACTATTAAGGCAGCCTTGGTCGCAATTGTGCTGGTCGCTCTGGCAGCTTGCCTGTGGTATGCACTGTATAGAGCTCCGTTCATGCAACGCACCGTTACATGGCGTTGGGATTCCTTCCAGAGTCCAAAACGCGCGATTGCGGCGGTCCTTCTTCTGTCGACGAATGCAGGATCGGTGCGTTTGGCTGCACAGTGGCTCCTTGCCATTGGCGTTGCCATCGGTGGTCTTCTTGCCATCCTCAAATACCGTCGGGCCTGGCTTGTCATTTCCTACGCATTCATCGCCGCGCTCTATGTTTTGTGTGCGGGCTTTGAAGGTAAATTCCGAAACATCGCAACGGGTTTCTGGTATCACGACTCTTATCGCCCCGCCGGTGCGATGTCAATCCTTGCGGTTCCGCTGATGGCACTCGCTCTTGCGTGGCTGATCGAAAGTCTTGTGAAGACATCACATCCCAAGGGCGCCGCTCTTCGTTTCATCTCCTCTGCGCTCGTCTATGCTCTGATCGCTGCGGTCACGCTGACTGGGGGGAATATCAAGTGGCGCATTACTACGATGCAAGATAATGCCGAAGACCGAGCAAGTCACTACACCTATTCTGACGAGATTGCTTTTATGGATGAAGCGCGTCAGATCACCGGTACCCGCGACAAGGTGGCGAATGATCCCTTCGATGGATCGATGTTTGGATACGCGACCAGCGGATTGCCGGTCGTCTTTACGTCGATGCCAGGTAACTGGATTGGGCAGATGAAACCGGGTACTACTGTCATCATCGATGACTTGTACAAGGTTTCCGAAGACCCTCAAGAAGTTTGTCCCGTGATCCAACAGGAAAATATCCGCTACGCGATTGTTCTTGAGCGTCATCGACAGATCTTTGATGAACACTCGCCTTGGACTGGCATTCGGAACATTACTCCGGAAACACCCGGTTTTGAACGTGTTCTGCAACGCGGGCCATACAGCCTCTACAAGGTCACGGCATGCGGTCTTGGCTAAGAGTCAACGCCTCTGCGGTGCTGTGACATAGATTTTCTTCCGTTTTCTCACATAGACTTGCCACATAAGTGCACACATTGAAGGAGTGTCGCGTGAAAGAAAAAAGTGAAGCGGTCGCTGAAGGAACTGTGACCGAACAACAGTGGGTTCCCGTTCAGCGCGTAGTGTTTCCCGGAGAAAGCGACACTTCGTTGTGGCCGCTCTATGTGGACTGGGGAGTTGCTCCTTCCAGCGCAGCGCTGAGTGCTTCGCAAGGAGACCAGAAGGCCCTGACTCTTCGGCAGTTTGAGATGCCGCGCGGCGTCGACGCAACGCGCACCTCGATGCTGATCCCTGCTCGTGAACGTCTCTCCCTTGCAACCTACTTCAACGCATTCCCTGCCTCTTATTGGCAGCGGTGGACGGATGTCCGTAACATTCGTCTGACTCTGAAGCTGTCAAAGAGGGCCGTTGTTGAGGTCATGCGTTCTTCTGCGCGCGGTACTTTTACTCCCGTTGCAACTCGCGCTGGCTCTGGTGAGCTGAGCTTTGATATTCCGCTGAACCGTTTCGGTGACGGTGGTTGGATTTGGCCGGAAATCACTGCCCTCAAGGAAGATGTCGAACTTGAATGGGGAACCTGGTCAGTACCTTCGCGCGAAGGCGATCGTCATGCCAATGTGACCGTGGGTATCACCACCTACAACCTTCCCGAAGACTGCTTGACTCAGGCTGAACGCTTCCAAGCAGAACCCGAGGTTCTTGATCACATTGCCGAGATTCTGATTGTCGATCAGGGCAATAAGAACGTGAAGGACTGCGAGCGTTACCCGCGTCTGCAAGAAGAACTGGGAAGCAAGCTCCGTGTCATCGAGCAGGCAAACCTGGGTGGTTCCGGCGGATTCTCGCGCGGCATGTACGAGATGCTCAAGAACCCCGATTCGGACTACGTCCTGCTGCTTGATGACGATGCTGTAATCGAGCCTGAAGGCCTTCTTCGTGCGCTTGCTTTCGCAGAGCATACGCTGACCCCGACGATTGTTGGTGGCCACATGTTCAATGCAAATGAACGCACCATTTTGCACTCGATGGGTGAAACGATTGATGCTCACAAGTTCTGGTGGGGAGCTGTCAACCCTGAACTTGCAACAGTTGACTTGGCTCAGCGCACGATCCGCAATGATCCCCGCTTGAACCGCCGTATCGATGTTGCCTACAACGGTTGGTGGATGTGCTTGATCCCCAAGCCCGTTGTCGCTGAGATCGGCCTGTCCCTGCCTTTCTTTATCAAGTGGGATGACTCCGAATACGGTCTGCGCGCAGCAGAACACGGATTTCCGACGGTCTCTCTTCCCGGCGCTGCCGTGTGGCACGTGCCGTGGACCGAGAAGGACGATGGTCTGGACTGGCAGGCCTACTTCCACCAGCGCAACCGTTGGGTTGCAGCTCTGCTGCACTCTCCTTACCCGCGCGGCGCGTCCTTCCCGAAGACCTCGCTGGCCTCGGACGTTCGAGCACTGCTCTCTCTGCAGTACTACAGCGCCGATCTGCGCCGCCAAGGACTCAAGGACGTTTTGCTTGGCCCCGGCCACCTGCATCCTTCGATGCACACCCGAGCTGCAGAAGCACGCGCAAAGGCAAAGGAATACACCGACGCACGCTTGATGACTGAGGCTGCAGACTTCCCGGCAGTGCACCGTAAGAAGCCCGCTCCGGTCGGCACCAAGCCTGATTCACGCGCCCAGTTCATGTCAAAGGCAATTGCTGGTATCACCAAGCAGTTCCTGCCTGAAGGCGAACACCGTGAGGATCGTGTTGAGGATGTTCTCTCCAGCACGGATGCTCGTTGGTGGAGGCTTGCAAACCTCAACTCTGCTCTGGTGTCGAACGCGGAAGGTTCTGGTGCGTGGCGCTACCAGCGCGATGCGAAGCACTACCGTCGTGCTCTGGCAGAGAGCATTGCGCTCCACGCGGAGCTCATTCGTCGTTGGGCCTCGCTGAGCCGTGAGTATCGGGAAGCTCTTCCCGAATTGGTTTCTGTCCAGGCTTGGGAAAAGACTTTCGGTCTGTGAGATAAGGGAAGGTGCGAGCAGCTCAAACTGCTCACACCTTCCCTTATTCGCGCGAATCTAAGTTCTTGATCTGTCGATCAGAGGGGAAAGAACAAAATGAGTGCTGCACAAATAGGGAAGTCAGCGACGAAACGTCATTGGGAACTCGAACTTCTCCGCATATTTTCAATGTTCCTCATTGTTGCGACGCACTATTTTGCTTCTGATGATTCTCCCTCACGCATAGATCCAGCACTCGCCCAGTCATGGAAATCAGCGCTCCACGCGGTCACAATCATGCCGGGGCAAGTAGGCGTGACGATTTTCGTTCTCATCTCAGCCTACTTTTTATCGCGTAGTAAGCGCAGCCCGTTCACACGAGTAGCAAAGATCTGGATTCAGACCTTTATTTATTCATGTGGATTATGGGGTGCTTACTTTGTTCTCTCGCACTTTGTGGGATCCAGTCAATATTTTGTCAATCCTCGTTCTATCCTGATGTCCGTTTTCCCGGTGACATTCGGAGCGTACTGGTTCATCAGCGCATACGTTGTGATGGTGATTGTCGCGCCTTATATCAATATTCTTCTTGACGCGACCTCAGCTCGCCAGCACGGGGCACTGCTGTGCCTATCACTATGGATTACCTTTATCTGGCATATTCTGAATCCTGCGAACACATGGGCTTTTACTGATGCGTCCTATCTGTGCACTCTCTATCTCATCGGGGCTTTGATTCGTCGACACGAAGATCGCTTGCCTCGCGTACGTTGGTATTTCGCGATGGCGATCATGATACTCTGCGCGCTCATTTGCATGGTTGGTACGCATACAATTGCTGTTTCTTCTTTCCTTAGGGAACAGTTGTACTACCCAGGAAATCTCTTCACAGCCGGTACAGGGGCTTCTCCGATCCTTTCCGTGATTTGTGGCGTGCTCATTTTCCTCATGACACTTCAGTACATTTCAGGCCGTACGCATGCATCGACGCATGAGAGAATTTCCTCCCTTGTCCTGACACTTTCTCCGGCGACTTTTGGTGTCTATCTTCTTCACGAGAATTTTATTTTTAAGCCCCACCTGTGGGGACTTGTTTTCTCGGTTCCCAGCCCTAGCGGAGTATGGCGACTTGCATATGCCTCTTTGAGCATCGTGCTCATTTACCTCGTGCTTTTAGCTGTATGTTTCGTAATTTTCCGGCTCGTTGTCCAGCCTTGCGAAAAGGCTTTTCTGAAAGTGCTTTCCCGGCCCTAATATGTGGGGTTGCTGGCGGCTTCTTTCTTGACGAATACCTGAGTACAAGCATCCGAACAATCCCGAGGGTGCAAAATGAGGTAACTATCTCCTCCAAACGCTGGTAGAAAACAGACTTGCCGGGGGCGCTATCTCGCTAAATTGCAGTGATCTTCGCTAGGCTATACGCATGAGTGCAGGCTCTGCCTGTGGCCCCCGATGTCGGAGTAAAGGAATTCAAGGTGCGTATCGCAGCAATCGTCCCGTGCTACAACGAAGAAGCCGCAGTCGGCACAGTTGTCACGGACCTGAAGAATGCAGTTCCCGGAATTGAAGTCTACGTTTACGATAACAACTCTTCGGACCGCACCGCTGAAGTTGCAGCCGCGGCCGGCGCAATCGTTCGCACCGAAACCCGCAAGGGTAAGGGCAATGTTGTGCGTCGCGCATTCGCAGACATCGATGCCGATGTTTACGTGATGATCGACGGTGACGACACCTACGATGCTTCGGCCGCACCCGAAATGATTGACCTGCTGGTTCGTGAAAACCTTGATCACGTACTGGGCTGCCGCGTTGATGACAAGGACAACTCCGCATACCGCCCCGGCCACGCTCAGGGCAATAAGATGTTCAACTCTCTGGTCGGATTCCTCTTCGGCGACACCGTTACCGACATGCTCTCCGGCTACCGTGTTTTCTCTCGCCGTTTCGTCAAGTCCTTCCCGGCGCTCTCTCGCGAGTTCGAAATCGAAACTGAGCTCACGGTCCACTCCATGGCGCTGCGCGTTCCTCAGGCCGAGTACGGTGTCGGCTTCAAGGATCGCCCCGCAGGCTCAGAATCCAAGCTGCGTACCTTCCACGATGGCTTCCGTATTCTCGGACTGATTGGCCGTTTGGTTGCACATGAACGCCCCATGGCCTTCTACGGAATCTTCTCTGCAATCTTCATGCTCCTGGCCCTGTGCTTCGGCGCTCCCGTCATCTGGCACTTCATCCAGGCGGGCAATGTTCCCAAGCTGCCCAGCGCTGTACTGGCATCCTCGCTGGTGATAGTTGGCGTCTTGTCTTTCGTGGTGGGACTGCTTCAATCGGGTAACTTGAAGACGCGCCGCGAAGCCATGCGCTTGGCTTACCTGCGCTACTCTTCAGTGCTTCCGAACTGATAAGCGAATTACGGGCTTTATGAACGTCTTTCAAAAGGCGTGGAAGCGCCTTCTTGAAGCGGGTTCCTTCTACCGTTACCTCTTGGTGGGTGTTGGAACCTCGCTTCTGGACTTTTCGCTCTTCTCGCTGCTCTCGGTGGGCTTCGATGTTCCGGTGATCCCGTCGAATATCACCTCAACGGTCATCACCGTGTGCGTGAGCTACTGGATTAACCAACACTTTGTCTTCCAAGCAAAAGGTTTTTCCTGGGCCTCGTTCTTTTCTTTTGCGGGATTGACTCTTTTTACGGGAATGGTCCTTCAATCCGCCATCATTTGGGTGATTGTCCACGGTCTTCCCGCACTCGGTTTGGGGATCTCGCTGTCCTTGCTGAAACCCGCTGCAAAGATCGTTGCAATGGGCACCGGAGCGGTATGTAACTACTTGGGGTATAGGTTCATTTTTACCCGTAAGAAGTAGATATACTTCCTTCCAACACATCCATACAGCGCTGATGGAGGTCCCATAATGCGCAACCCCATCATCAAAGTCTCTGCCGTTGCGCTCATCGGCCTGCTGAGCCTTTCCCTGACTTCCTGCAGGACAGGATCTGGGAACCAAAATGCACAGAGCTCTCCGGAGGCCTCGGCGAGCGGGAACGGAACGAAAGGGAGTGCTCAAAGCGAGGCTTCGCAAAGTTCTTCTCCCACGGCCTCGACGCAAAGTGCCACGGCGAGCGCCCAAGAGGGGGGAGTGACCCCAACACTCGGCTCAATTCCTCAGGGCGCAAGCCGCTTGGAGGATGTTGGAGATGCCAGAGGGATCTGGGTGAATTCACCCTCTGGAAACATTCACTGTTGGTTTGCCGGCGACCTTTTGCAACTGTGCGTGGTCGATTCCTATCGAGTAGATAAGCCCTATGGTGAGCAGGTGCTATTCCCGGGTTCGCTGCCGATCGCGAAAGATACCATCTTATTTGCAGGTTATTCCGAAGATGGGGAAATGCCAAAAATAGCTGCTCGTCGCGATGGGCCAGTTCCCGGAAACCCAGACGAGCCTATGCGAACCCTTGCCTATGGCGAAACCGTTTACGCGGGCAATGACGTGTGTGCCAGCACAAGCGAGGCGATGGTTTGCTGGGACACCGAAACCGGCGATGGTGCAAAGATCAATCGAGAAGGAACAGAGATTTTCCACCTCAAGAAGTGATGAGGTCTTCACCCGCGCCGCTAACGGACTGTTAAGCAGCCCTAGAGTGTGGCGCTTTCAGCTCCTAATCCACGACAAGGCGGACCTTTTCGCTGGCGAAGATCTCCTGCGCCTTCTCGAGGGTGTAGTGGGATTTGTCGACAATCACGACGCTGTGTCCATCCATCCATAGGCGAGCGAGTAGGGGAGCGCTCGGGAAGCTTTCACTGTAGAGACCCAGACGCGTGGGTTGTCCCTGTGCCGAGGCCTCCTTGAGAAGAGCCTCTTCGTCAGAGTTGATCTGCGCTAGGTAATCCTTCATGGAAGGAGCGCTCTCCAGTGCCTCGTACTCGAATTGATCGCTTTGAGCCATGAGCTCGGACAGCGCGTCAAGGATCCCAGAGGGTAAAGAGCCTCTCCAGTGCATAGCCAGGGGAGCGGTGGAATGGGCTAAGCGCCATGCTGCAGTGCTTGCCTCGAGGGGCGCAAGCTCGTTACTCACGTGCACATCGAAGCTGAAAGCGTTACTGGATAAATGCTGGGAGAAAAGGGTGTTTTCGGTTTGCCAACCCATCAAATCCCCGCTGACCTGCCAAAATGTCGACTGCCAGCCCGCTGGTAGCTCAATCAGAATGCTAGAGGTGCTGTCAGCATTTCCGAACAGGTCGTTACTGAGGTCAGAAGCAAGTAAATTTGCCATTTTTGAAACCCAGCGAGAGGCGACGGGGCCTGAAATCTCATCTCGAAAACTGTGATAGTGGGTCAAAATTGGATGATTTGCCTGCTGGGTTGTCGAGAGAAAATGTGAGATGGCTTGCATAGAAAAAGGGTAGCGGAAAGGCTGTAAATGTGCTGTTTTTGCCCGATTTTCACAGCAAGTGTCCAGCTTTATGTTCAGGTTTCCTTGAAATTCCGCGGAAAGCCCGGATTTCTGCGCTTTTGGACTTGCGTAATGTGTCAATTCGTGCACTGTTTTGGGCGCCCTTCGCACGCATTCCCTTTATCCTTAATCCGCTTGACAGGTGGAAACGACACGCGTGTAATTCTGGTATTGACCTTTTTGTTACATCTCATCACACAGAGGGGATACTACCGTGTGGAACATTCTGGGTGACGGCCCTATTGAGTGGTCTGACGCCGATGTTGAAGCTCTTCCCTTCTCTGACGGTCCCCTAGCCTGGCAGCAGCACGCACTGTGCGCTCAGACCGACCCCGAAGCCTTCTTCCCTGAAAAGGGAGGCTCGACTCGTGAAGCAAAGGCCGTGTGCCAATCTTGCGAGGTTCGCCAGCAATGCCTCGAATACGCATTGGCAAATGATGAACGCTTCGGAATTTGGGGTGGCCTGTCAGAGCGCGAACGTCGTCGGCTGCGCCGCTCGGCCATCTAATGGCTCGGGGCATCCCCTTTTCGCGGGGGACAGTCGCAGCCATCGTCGTCGCTCGGGGAATGACCCCCGAGCTACGTTCGCTTCTTGATGCACTAACCGCGCAGAGTCGCGCAGTCGATCACTTGATCGTTTGTGATGTGCGAGCCCCTCGAACCTCTCCCTTAGCCTCGGGTCAGGTCGTCGTCGCTGAAGACCTCCCCGAAAATGCGCTGCTGATCTCAGTTGGGCGTGTGCGCAACATTAGCGATGCACTCGCGAAAGCCACCAAAGATCATGCGGCCTCTCAGGTAATGACCGCGAGCGATTGGCTGTGGATCCTCCATGATGATTGTCTTCCGGCAGATACCTGCCTGGAGGAACAGCTTGCAGCTACCGAGGCAGGGGCTTCTATTGCCGCCGTCACTCCAAAGGTTTTCCGCGCTGATGGGACTCTTGCTGAAGTTGGAATCCATGCCACAGCCTCTGGAAGGCGAGTTCCGCTCGTCCTAGATGGCGAAATCGACCAGGGGCAATACGACGGTGTTACTGACGTTCTTGCCGGTGGTAGTGCAGGTCTTCTGGTGGCTTCCTCCGTCTTTAACCAGGTCGGTGGTTTCGATCGAGCCCTCGGTCCGTACAACGAAGGTCTTGAGCTCTGCTGGAGGATTCACCGAGCAGGCCACCGCGTTGTTGCGGCCCCAAATGCCCATCTCACTCACCTGCAGGTCTCCTCACCGCAAAACCTGAGGCGCGCCTCGGCGCTACGAGCTCGACGTTCCAGTGAGTTCTATTTCGCGACTCTCATTGCAAACCCGCTTCTACTTATTGTTCAGGCCATGGCTTCGCTGCTCTGGATTCCCCTGAGCTGCCTTGCCTTGCTGCTCAGCGCTCGCCCGCGCGCGGCCTATGCGCGTTTCTTCGCATGGCTCGGCCTCTTTGCTCATATCCCACATATTGTGGCTGCACGGGCGCGTCATGCCCGCTGTGCCAGCCAGCCGCGTTCCTCGCTACGCCCGCTGCTCACTGGACGCTTTGATGCTTCTCGCATTCGCCGAACGCACCGTAGCGCTCACGTAATTGAGGAACAGGCCTCGTGGAAAGACTCGCTTCTTGAACGTCGAAGCAACGACCTGGCGCCTCGCGTTGTCACGAGCCTTGCGCTCTTCCTGCTTTCTTTGTGGATCTACCGCTCCGATCTGGGGGCGATTAATGGGGGAGCCTGGCTCAACCTTCCCGACCGCTTCACTGATTTGTGGACCTACGCTTGGTCGGGCTGGTTGCCTTCTGGCGATGGCTCTGCACACGCGGCGGATCCTCTTGTTCAGCTTCTCAGCGTGCTGAGCGCTCCACTTGCGCTTTTTGGTATCGCACCGACGGTACTGCTCTACGCGTTCCTAATCCTGAGTCCGGCGTGGGCAGCGTGGAATATGGACGTCCTCAGCATGCGCCTGACATCATCGCGCTCGCTGCGAGTGGCGCTGATGTGTCTGTGGGCCTCCCTTCCAAGTGCTCTTTTCGCAATCACCAGTGGAAGACTGGCCTCCCTTGCCGTGCATGTTTTTATGCCCCTGTGGGTGGCCCTGCTCCTTTCCCTTCCGCGTGATCGACATGCCATCTTGCGCCGCGGGTGGACTTGCGCTGCAATCGTTGGGCTGATTATCACCGCCGCTTACCCGCTGCTTGGCATATGCGCACTTGTGCTTTTCTCGCGCAGCCTCAGCCGCGCCACCGCCGCTCTTCCCGGTCTACTCCTGTGCCTGCCCTTCTTTGTTGATGCAATTCTTTGGCGTGCCTGGCCCGCGCTTCTTGCTCCCGCCGAGGCCGCAGCTTCGTATGAGCGCGCACCCTTTGGCTTGGGAGCGTGGGGTATTCCTGCAGCTTCTTCTGCCGCGTGGCTTGGCGTCTGCGTGCTTCTCCTCCTTAGCCTTTGGCTGGTAACGCTGTTGAGCGTCGGTCGTTTTCTTCTTCATTCCCGAGGTTCTTCTTTTTTCCCGGTTTCTCTTCCGGCGCTCGTGGGTATCGCACTTGTGAGCGGTATCGGAGCATTGGCCCTGTCTTACATTCCTGTCGATTCTTCACATAGCCCGGTTTTTGCTTGGGGCGGACCGCTGCTCAGCGTTCAGGCCTTAGCTCTGATCTGCGCTTTATTGCTTTGCGTAAAAGACGTCGAAAAGGAAGGAAAAATTGTCCGCACAGGATGGAAACTTGTTGCCTGTGTTGGGTTGATCCCACTCCTTTCAATGGCGGCATCCCCTTGGCTTGAGGTACTACCTTCAGCGCAGTGGAGCGCGCGCTCGACCAGCGAACAGGTGCCTCTTGTTTCCCGCTACGCACAAAATTCTTCGCGCGAGGCTCGGGTTCTTGTCCTCAACGTCGGTGCCGATGGTGATCTCGATGCCCGCCTCTGGCGCGGCGCAGGCCCGCAGTGGAGTGAGCACTCCAGCGTGGCCTCGTGGGTGGCTCTACGCGACAGGATGAACAACACCAGCGATCCCGCGCGGAGCGAATTGGGGGAGACAATCGCGACTCTCGTGTCTTTCCCCGACGATTCTGCTTCCCAGCGTTTAGCGCTTCACGGTGTCGATACGATCATTGTTCACTCCGGGGGACCCGCAGCGTCTTCTATTACACAAACGCTGGACCGTGCGCCCGGTATTGAGAAGATCGGTGAAACCGAGGCCGGGAGCGCATGGAGAGTGCGTCCAGATGGGCGTAAGCCCGCGCGCCTGTGCCTTGCCTCAGAATCGGCCGATTCCCAGTGTGAAGAGCTCGCAAGCGGTGTTATCGGTGCTCGTACACACGTCTCCGGCCCCGGGGTCCTTCGTCTTGCTGAACGACAGAATTCGAATTGGGTTGCAACTCTCAATGGGCAGCGCTTGAACCAAACTGAAGCAACGAATCAGTGGGGAACGGCATTTTCGCTTCCATCCGAAGGTGAGCTCGTACTGAACTACCGCTCGAACTGGATTCTGGCGTGGAAAGCTGCGTGCGCACTTGCAGCCGCGGTGATGCTTTGTGGTCTTCTTCGAGGGAGGAAGGACGTGGTAGACGATGGTGAATAGAAAACGCGTGCTCACTATTGGTGCCATTCCTGCCTCACTGCTACTCCTAGGCACCGCCTCGTGGGGAATAGGCAGAGTCGTGCCTGAGTCCTCACTTCCTGCGCCCCAGGTCGTTCACGCGCGTCCAGAAACCCTTAACTATGCCTGTCCGGCAGGGATTGTCGACCCATTCCATCTTGATGGAGGTGTATCAGCGGCCTCAGTGTGGAACTCCGCCGGGGAACGTGAGACTAGTGGAGAATGGACAATCCTACGTGCGGATACCTCTGCGCACACCCTTCCCACAACGCTTGGAGTGATGGGCCAAGGCGGGGGAGAGCTTCGCGGTCTAAGTATGACGTCATGCCAATTGCCGGCGAATGACCAGTGGAGCGTTCTGGGATCAAGTACCAGTGGCGAAGACTTGGTCGTGACCTTTGCAAACCCCAATTCCTCGCCTTCTGTGGTCACACTTGAGGGATACGGAGCAAACGGTCCCATTGATGCCAAACCACACCAGATGACGATTCCGGCCCGCTCCACTCAATCTGTCCTGGCAGGGGGACTCTTCCCAGAAGAAAGTGCACTGGCCGTACATATCCACGCCGATGGCCAAGGAGTGGCGACCTGGGTGCAAAGCTCTGCAATGCAAGGAGAAGTGCCCAAAGGCGTGACAAGCGTGAGCGGCGCAAAGCCAAGGGAAGACCAGCTTTTCCTTGGGCTTTCAAAGCAGGGGAGCAGTAGCCTGCGTCTTCTTGTTCCTCCTTCGGCAGCAGATGACGAGGCCGATACTCACGTTGCCTTGAGCTACACCAGTGACGCTGGCACCTTTAATGTGCCGGGCGGAGAATTGGACGTGAGTGCGGGAACGGTCGTTGACGTTCCGCTCAACGGAATCACTGATGAACGTTATACCTTGCGTGTCCATGCTGATCGTCCGCTTGTGGCTCAGGTTGTGACGAATAGCGAGCAGGAAGAATATCCCGGAGGACAACGCTGGGGAATGCGCGCGGGCATGAGCTCTGCTCAGGGGCTCGTTCACGCTCAACTACCTTCTGCATCAACGGTGGAAGCGCTGGTTCGTTCGCGCTTGAGCTCGACGATTCTACGCGGGACTGCGCAAGAGAGCGGCAGCGGAGTAGGTGAGATTTCTTCCCATCTCTTGCTCACCTCTGTGCACTCTCAAAGTGGCATCCAGCTTCAACTGGGAAATGAACAGGTAACCCTCGAAGCTGGGAAGATGGCGGTGCTGGATCTTCCTGCGCAGGACACAAGCCTAGAGTCTCCCAGTGATGTTGCGATTGCGATTGAGGTGGAAGCGAAAACTCCCAGTGGAGTGCTTCGTGCCGTATGGCCGCTGAGCGCAGACGATGTCGAGCAGGCATCGACCTCGATCACCGTTCACTAGCCTGCAAAGAGCATCCACACGCTCAAAGCATGCTCGTGCTCAAAGCGTGCCAAGCCCGTGGCCTGCTTAGCCTCTTTTGTCACCTTCTACTACGGCAATGCGAAGTCGCCAGAACGCCTAGGAGAGGGAATCGAGTTCCTCTGGTGAGATGTAGAGGATATGCGAGATGCGCTCGGCAATGAGTGCGCGCAATGCCGAATAGAGGTCTACCGGAGGAATCCTCATGGTGATGGGAAGCCGGTAAAGGACAATGCGGTCTCCCAGCCCCTTTCGTCGGTCCGCGGGAAAGACGCGGGCTAAAACTACCCCGTGGTCTTCCCAGGGAGCCGGATCTGAGGGAGGAACGTCCTCGGTTGCAAACTCGATTGTTGCAACCTCAGGCCAGCGCTCGGTGAGCTCGCTAATCACAAGGGCAACGGTCGAATCAAAAGTCTCCCGACGCGTTTTCCACACGGGAAGCCCAGGGAAAAGACGCACATAGCGCGGGGTGCGGCCATGGCGGTCATGGGTGCGGGGAAAAGCTGATGGGAGAGCCATACACATAAGGGTATCGCTCAGCTTCCCGCTCAAGCTGATGACCTGCCGACGAAGGGCACGCAATAGGAATAGAAAATGCCGTATTGTAGAGCGGTGATCTCGGTTCGACACTGTTCTAAGCCCGGCTGCTCGAGGCCTGCTGTAGCTACACTCACCTACGATTATTCGGATTCGACTGCTGTTGTCGGTTCGCTTTCAGCGGCTGCAGACCCCAATGCCTACGACCTGTGTGAGCACCATGCAAACAGTTTGACGGTCCCACGTGGGTGGCAGATCGTGCGTCTTCAGACGACCTTCGAACCGGCACCTCCATCAGGGGATGACCTTATGGCTCTTGTCGACGCCGTTCGCCAAGCCGCAGCACACACCCGAAACCGCTCAGAGCGCACTGATGCCGCGGAAACTCAGACTCCTGCGCAGCCTGCATCTGCCCCGAAAACGGCTGCTAGGGCCTCGGTACACGCTGAGCTTGGCCCCTTTGCCCAAGGGACCGACTCTCACGAGGCCGAATCCTCCGGCCCCCTGGATCCACATTCGCCGTGGGCTCGTCGCCGGGCTCAGTTTAAATTGATCACCGAGGAACCTTCTGCCGATCAGGAATAATCCGATCAGGAATAAGAGGGCTGCGCGCGTGTACTAGACCTCGAAGGGGACGGCTTCCACCTGTTGCCGGCGAGTTTCAAGGATGTCTTGTCGCTTGAGTTCCTTCGCGTACTCGCGGTCGCGCAGAACGACAAGAACCGCTGCAAGGAAACGCTCGGGGTGAATGCTTGTTGGAGGCTTGGGTGAAACAAAAGCCGAAACTCGTCCCGCTAAGGACATTGCGATCGACAGACGGAGCTGGTCAAGAATCTGACGATTATTGTGCAGGAAATTCATACACTCAAAGTGCAGTTCATCCGGGATCGGAAGGACCTGTGCATGAGATGCCCACTCAGCGCAGTCGGGGGGCATAACCAGCGGTGGATAGAAGACAGCTTCGGGAACCTGAATAACCATAGTCCCTGCTGCAATGTCCCCTAGGCGTGTCGCTCGCGGAGAGAAGACCGTTGCCATGAAAGACAACAGGCCGAAGAGCATGTAGGTTTCCACTATTGCAGTCATTGCGCGGACGAAGGCGTGACGCGCGGTGATAATCCCGCCATCCCGACGCACAACTTTTAGGTTAAATGCCCACTTGCCGAGGGAATAACCATGGGTGAAGACCTCAATGACAAAGGGGAGGACTACAAAAGACAAGAAAATAATGATAACGAATATTGCCCTCACCAAGGTTTGTGGAAGGCCTTGATCAAAGGTGACGGTAACAAGAATGCAGAAGAGAACGAAAAAAGCTCCAACATACAGAGTCAGGTCTATGAGGAAAGCAGCGGCCCTGACAAAAGGAGAAGCGGGTTTGAGATCGAGTTTGACGCCCTCACCGCTGATGAAAGATTCATCAGAAATTCGTTGGACGTTTACAGGAAGCTCGCTCATGTATGACACTATATCTTGTATGGATATCGACGCACTAAAAGCTTCACATATGCGCCATTGGAATCGGTTTCATCAATTGGCGCATTCACGTCGATTGACGGGGCCGGAAATTGATGAGCTTTCGGTGCTTTATCGGCAGGTCACCGCTGATCTTGCGAAAGTACGTTCGCAAAACCCAGATCAGGATGTTATTTCCTATCTCTCTGGTGAGCTCTTGCACGCACGAGCTCGATTGACGGGAACGGCTGGAGCGAGCCTGTGGGCGATTTCGCGTTGGTTCCGTTATGATCTTCCCGCAGCCCTGTATCGGATCCGCTATGTCACGATTGCGATCATGCTCATTTTCATTGCGATGACAGCGTTGCAGACGTGGTGGATCTTGCGTGACCCCGCTGCTCTCTCCATGCTGGGAAGTCCGGAACAGCTGAAGAACTACGCGACAACACAATTTTCCAGCTACTACAGTCAAGACACCAATGCCTCTTTCATGTCCTATGTGTGGACGAATAATGCCTTTATTGCCTTGCGTGTCGTTGCAGGTGGAATCACAGGGTTCTATCCAATTATGGCTTTGTGGGGGAATGCCCAAAACCTAGGAATTTCCGCTGCGGTTGTCATTCACTATGCCGGCCCCGCGCACTTCTTCAGTTTCATTCTTCCCCACGGCATCCCGGAACTTACAGCAATTTGGATCTCAACCGCAGCGGGCTTACGCCTCTTCTGGGCGTGGCTTGTTCCTGGGCGAAAGACTCGAGGCCAAGCGCTCGGCGAGGCAGGGCGTTCGATGATCACTGTTGGTTTGGGAATGGTGATCTTGCTGTTCTTGTGCGGAGCCATCGAAGGTTTCGTCACCCCGTCTAATCTTCCACTGTGGCTGAAGATCACCTGCGGTGTGACCTTGACCGCGGGCGTGTGGATCTACACCTTCGTGGCCGGTGGACGTGCCTATCGCGCGGGAGTGAGCGGTGACCTTGACGAAGACGCCGGTTACGCGACACCTGTGATCTAAGAAATCCTTAGAGCTTTCCGGCCTTCTTCAGTGCAATGTAGGTGTCTGCAAGACGTGCAGGCAAGAAGCCCGCATCACAATCAACGACATAAGCGCCAAGTGCGCGAGAATCATTGGCACCAGCATCAAGGTCGCGGATTGTTGCACTTGCCGCGGCAGCGGTGAAGGCAGAAGCTGCATCGCTCCAATCGCGTTCCATTCGACCAAGCTCGGGGTCGCGTGCACCCGCGACAATTACTCGGTGACGCTTGCTGAGCGCCGCAATGGCCTCGGAAAAATCGGCGTCTGTAGCTGCGGGCGGGATCTCTGTCAGAAGGACAACAAGCCCCGGGTGATGCATACGCTTCTCAACTGAGGACACGACCAACTGCCAATCCAGTGGAAGAAGGGAAGGCTGGACGCGCGAGAAAGCCTGCGCGGCCTCGCTAATCAAATTCCCCCCACGTGCCTGGGCAAGATCTTCGTGAATACTGCGGTCCAGAGCAAGCAGATGAACTTGATCTCCGGCGCGGTCAGCCAGAACCCCCAGCAAGAGTGCCGCCTCGATCTCAGCATCCAAACGAGGTGCAACCCCCAACTCGACCAGGTCCTTGTCTCCCAAGTCCTTTTCCTGAGCCTCGCCCAAGAGCATTGCCCCCGAACGCCCGGTGTCGACAACGATCATGACGTGACGGTCCCGTTCGGGCCGCCACGTGCGTACAACCAAATCTTTTGAACGCGCCGAGGCTCGCCAATCGATATCGCGTGGATCATCTCCGCGGACGTACTCGCGCAAAGAATCAAATTCCGTTCCCGGGCCTCGAAGAATCGTGGCGGTTGTTCCCTCAAGCTCATGCAGACGCGCAAGCCGAGAAGGAAGAAGACGCTTCGCGCGGAATGGAGGAAGCGCGGTCAGTGTCAGTGGCGCCGCAATCGAGGTCTGACGGGCGGCCATTCCCAGAGGCCCCCAGGAGCGAATCGTCACGTAGTCGGCGCGAACGCTTCCGCGACGCTCCAGCTGCAAGAGCGTCGTAAGCGCCGTCGGAACATCCGCTTCGAGCTCACACGAATGTGAATAGGGCGTGGGGTGTGCCGAGGGTGGCCACGCGTCCCTGACATCGACGCGCATGGGGAGCGCCGAGCGCAGAGAAAGGCGCGAATGACCGGGAGAATCCATTGCGATAGGCGTATCAATGGAGCGCTCAATGACCAACTGCCTGGGGGAAGGCGCAAGGTAAGCATCAAAGGCCCACAGGCATGCGCACAGAACACACCATCCGACAATGAAACCCCATGTCGGGAAGAAAAACAGTGGAATGACCCCCAAGAAAATGGGGATACTCGCGCGCCAAGACAGTGCCATCAGCGAGGAACCGGGACCTGCTCGAGGATCGAGGCGATGACAGAGTGAGCGTTTAAGCCTTCCAATTCTGCTTCCGCCTTCATGCTCAGGCGGTGTGCAAGAACCGAGTCGGCCATTGCCTTGACATCATCAGGAGTGACGAAAGAACGTCCCTGAAGGAACGCCCAGACGCGGCACACGCGAAGTAATGCGGTTGCACCACGGGGAGAGACACCGATGCGGACAGCGGGAGAGGTGCGGGTCGCGCGGATGAGATCGACCATGTAGGTCAAAACCGCGGGGGAGACCTCAATGTGTTCTGCCTGCTCGCGAGCCGTCAAGATATCCGAGGCGTTTGCAACTGGGTGCAGATCAGCACTGCCCAAATCTAGAGGATTAAAACCATTTTGGTGGCGAAGAAGAATATTGAATTCGTCCTCGCGAGAGGGCAGAGGCAGATCAAGCTTGAGTAAGAAACGGTCGAGCTGGGCCTCAGGAAGGGGATAGGTGCCCTCGTATTCGACAGGGTTCTGGGTGGCGATCACCATGAAGGGCGAGGCCAGCGGGCGGGTATGCCCATCGACGCTGACCTGATGCTCTTCCATAGCTTCCAAGAGCGCAGATTGAGTCTTGGGGGGAGTTCGGTTAATTTCATCTGCCAGAAGAAGATTGGTGAAGATCGGTCCCGGGCGGAACTCAAACTCGCTCTTGCCGTTGTCCCACACCAAAGAACCCGTGATATCGGCGGGCATAAGGTCTGGAGTGAATTGGACACGCGTCATGGTCAAATCGATGCATCGAGCAAGGGTTCGAACCAAGAGTGTTTTTGCAACGCCGGGGACACCTTCAAGTAAAACGTGTCCATCGGCTACCAGAGCGATGATCAGGCCGGTGAGTGCGCCTTCTTGGCCGACAACAGCCTTGCCAATTTCTGAATGCAGGGAAACCAGAGCGTCACGGGCATCACGCCCCTGGGGCGGTAGTTCGGGGCTTGTCATTGATACTCAATCTCCTGTGTGAGCGCGGATAGTGCTTCGGCCAATTCGACCAGTTCAGAGTTGTTTGTTGGGGCTGGACCCCACAGTAAATCACTCACGTGCGCGCTCAGCAATCCTCGCGCCGCAAGTGCGTGTTCTAGGGTGGCTCGCGGTGCTTTCGGGTCGATTCCCAAGCGCTTGGCGATTGTCGTTACGGCCTCGATGCGCAAGAGGCGAGCCGCGTGAGCATGTTGCTTCTGCGAAGCCATTAGACGTCCGCGGCCCTTCGTTGTCTCCGATGAAGGGACGTAAGAGGGCAGATCTTCGGGAACTAAACGTCCCAATCGTTGGCCTCGAGAAAAACCGATGACGGTAATTCCGATGCCGATGAGCAAAAGGATTGGGATTAGCCACTCGGGTTGAAGAGTGTCAACCTTGTCGCTAGCTAGGACGTTGTCTTTGCTGCCGTCATACCAGTAGATGGTTGGTTTCTGGGCCATGGCATTGATGACAAGTGCTGCATTGCCATCACTATCAACCCATTGATTCGATGCGATAGCTCCATCGGCGATGATCGCGCGGAAACGATCACCCTCATTCTTTTCAAGGTAGGCGTAGGCGTCATCTACGGGGAAACACTTGGTCCATCCAGCTTCGGTGGTGGTAACAAGCTGCCCACTCTCATTGAGCAGAGTTTGAGCTTTTTGCGCAGGCTCAGAAGCGCATTCTGCAGAGAGGATTTTCGTCGATTTTGTCGTCTTTGAAGTCGTCACTTCGACGGAAGGGGTATCAAGATCCGAGCCGTAGTGAGACAGAAGATAGACCACTCGATGAAGTTTCTCGTCGATTGCTTGTGCGGTGGCGTCAGGCAAACGTCCAGGATAGGTAATAACAGCGGTCGAATCAGGCGTTGAGCGTGCAATGAGTTCGCGTGCGGAGCGGACTTTCACAACCTTAATACCGTGGTGACGCAGCGTTTGGACAAGAGCTTGAGCGCCAGAATTCCCAGGGTTATTCGGCGATAGAGTCTCGCTGTCTTTTTCGTAGCGGGGGACCAATGTGGTTGCAATGATAAACAACAGTCCCAAAAAGATGATGATGACAAGCGGGCGCATTCGCGTCCAACGCTGACGAACAGTTGGCGAAACGACAGTACTTTGAGTTGCTTTCATGCGTGCACTGCCTGTTTCTTGTTCTGTGAATAGGCAGCAATGAGCTGGTCCATCCCCGCGCAGTCCTCTGCGCTTGCGTGGCCTTCGCCGTAGCGTACCGAGGCAAAGATGGAAGTTGCGGAGGTAATGGGGGCAGTGAGGAAGGGAAGGGCATTTTGAGCTGCTCGGCCGGCTTCATCCGCTGTAAGACCGGGAGTATCTCGAAGAATGCCGTCGCGAGCTAGGTAGAGTACGAATAGTCGGTAGGACCAGATCAACGTAGCATCGAGATCTCCGCTTGCGCGAGCCTCGTCAATCCGCTTCATGATGTCGCGTAGCGAAAGTGTGGAATCAGAGTCAAACACAGCAGTTCGTCGCATGCGGCGCCGCAGGCGGATCGGGTGGGTGATGACGATGATTGCGATGACAGCAAGTGCCACTAATAAGAGGAAGATAAAGAAACCTTCAACGGGGAAACCGACGGGTGCAGCTTTACTGGCGCCGCTCACGAGGTGTTGAATAAGCCAGTTGAAGAAGCGCGATAATGCAGAAGGCGGGGTGGGGAGATAATCGGGACGCGAAAGCTCCGCTGACACCCATGCGCGAGCTTCCTCGTCGTCGGGTGTCAGCGGAGCTTCACAGAAAAACATCAGGCGCGAGAAGCTTCCTGAGCAATCATGGGAGCAAGGTTCTCCTTGCGCATGCGCTCATCCAAGTACATCAGAGTGTAGAAGGACGATTGAACCGGGATCACAACTGCCGACAGTAGTGCACTCAAGAAGGCCGAGAAGGCGACGAGCATACCCACCGAGTCAGCTGCAGCGGCACCAACGCCCAGAATTGCACCGACGATGCCGCCCAGAACTGCTGAGATCAAACCGGTGACGATACCGATAAGCCAGATGCGGCCCAGGATTCGCCAGAAGGAACCCTTCGACAGCGACCATGAACGCTTCATGGCATCGACCGGGCCAAGTCCCTCAAGGACGACTGCACTGGAAGTGAATGCGAACTTCACGGTCAAGAAACAGGCGATCACGATCAGAGCAACGACCATGAGGAAGATGAGCGCAAAGGCTCCACCAATACCGGCACTCGCAGAATCGTAGCTACGAGCCGAAGCCGTGTTAACAATCACAAGGAAGAAGGGGATCATGAAGACCAGCAGGACTACCACGATCGCCACGAATTCAATGATGCCGATGAGGAGGGTTGCCAGAAGGACCGGGACGAAGCGCGGCGAGAAACGGTGCCATGCGTCCGCGGGAGAAGACTTACGTCCGAGGACTGCATCCCACACCGTCAGTGCAAGCATGCCCGAGAGGAACGCGGTTGCGAGCAGGGTAAGTCCGTCTGTTACGAGGGAACCCATGCTGCTGCCCAGCGAGTAGACCAAATCATCGGTATCTCCGGAGGTAAGTGCTCGCGTTAGTGAAGACGTCGAAGACGAAGCGAAGAAGGCCTGAACAAGACCGACGACCGCCATAATCGCAAAGGCAAAGCCAAACATGGTTTGCGGGTTGACGCGAACCGCCTGGAAGGCGCCATTGAAGAGCTCGCCAACGGTCAGCGGGCGGAGCGGGATAATTCCGGGCTGTGCAACGGTCCATGCGGTACCGCCCTGAGTCTGAGTGCCCTGCCATGCGGCATCGGGCTGAGGTGTTGCACCCCACTGCTGCTGGGGCTGCTCGGGCGCTCCCCAAGGCTGCTGAGGCTGTGCCGGCTGCTCAGGTGCACCCCAAGGCTGCTGAGCTTGCTGAGGCTGTGCCGGCTGTGCGGGCTGCTCAGGTGCGCCCCAAGGCTGCTGAGCCTGAGGAGTCTGAGGAACTTGAGGTGTTGAGGGAACAGAACCCTGGGAGGGATTCTGCGAAGAAGATGACTGGGGTGCCCACGGATCATTCGTGGGAGCTCCCTGAGGATCAGACATTATTACTCCTATATAGGTGACACGTGTCTTCCTGAATATTGTGCCACGCATTCAACTAATCAGAAAGAACTGAGGAAGTAGTCAGCGCGTATTCAGCATTTGTTCTGTTGCCAAAATTCGCCGCGTCTTTTCGACACGCCTGTCAGTTTCGTGACACAATCGTTACATGAGTTCACGGATCCTGGTCGTTGACGACGATGTCGCGCTTTCCGAAATGATCGGAATCATGCTTCATGCTGAAGGTTTCGAGGTTGCTGATTGCGCAGATGGAGCGCAAGCCCTTGATGTTTTCCATGAAGTTTCACCGGATCTTGTCCTTCTGGACCTCATGCTTCCAAACGTTGATGGGATTGAAATCTGCCGGCAGATTCGCAGGGAATCTGATGTCCCCATTGTGATGCTGACTGCTCGATCGGATACAACAGATGTTGTTGCCGGTCTTGAAGCCGGGGCGGACGACTACGTTCCTAAACCTTTCAAGCCCAAGGAGCTAGTCGCGCGTGTCCGAGCACGACTGCGTGGCAGAGATGACAGCGGTGAAGAACTGGTTCGTCTCGGGGATCTTGTCATCGATGTTCAGGGCCATAGTGTGCATCGTGGTGGCCAAGAATTGCCTTTAACACCACTTGAATTTGACCTGCTTGTGACTCTTGCGCGTTCCCCGTGGAAGGTATTCTCCCGCGAAGAGTTGCTTGAATCTGTGTGGGGTTACCGCCACGCTGCAGACACTCGCTTGGTGAATGTCCATGTCCAGCGTCTGCGTTCAAAAGTTGAGCGCGATCCGGATAATCCCGAGGTCGTTGTGACTGTCCGCGGAGTAGGCTACCGCGCCGGCAACGCCTCGTCATGATAGGCGGAGATGGGGGAGTGCTCTCGACGCCCCCTGTTCCTGAGTCTCATGTTGCGCCACTGGAGCGCGTTCTTCTTTTTCTTCAACGTCTCTTCCGGCCTCTTCGGCAGTGGCGTGGCTGGGAACGTATTTCTCAGTGGGAAGCTCTACGAGCAATTCGTAATTCCGCTTCTTTGCGTGCGGCTTCGTACCTTGCTGCGGTGTCGATGGTGCTCATCCTTGTCGCGGGAACAATTGTTGCGACTCAACTGCGCAGTAGCGTTTTTGAATCTCGACGAACCGCAGTACTTTCAGATGCGGCTTTACGTTTTTCAACTGCGCAATCGGTTTTTGACCAGTCAACAGCCAGCACTCCCGATCAAATTCAAGAATCAACCCGGCAGCTTGCAACCTCCTTGCGTGTTTCTGCCTCGGGTACTGGGGCGGTTTCTGTTCTGCTCTTGCGCTCCGAATCTCAATCTCAATCGCTTCGGATCAATGAGATTGTTGACCCCACGGTCTTAGGCGTCGTTAGTGAAGAGATGAAAAATGCTGTAGCGAGATCAACAGATCCCCAATGGCAATCAGTCTCGATTCCTTCCGTGCGTGATGCGAGCCAGCGAGTGCCTGCAATCCTTGTGGGGACTAACGTTCAGGTACCGCGAGCAGGGACCCACCAGCTGTATATCGTTTATTCGCTTCAAGCAGACCAAGAACGCATTGATACCGTTATGGGGATCTTGATCTTTGCTGGGATTCCGTTCTTGCTGTTGATTCCGATCATCACCTTCATCTTGATCTATCACATCTTGGGACCGGTACGTCGTACTGCGACAGCGGCACGGAAGCTTGCTGAAGGAAATCTTGATGTTCGAATTGACAGTAGCGATGCCCGCGGTAGCGATGAGATGGCGAATCTTGGGCGTGCTTTTAATAACATGGCCGAATCGCTTGAGAAGAAAATTGATGAATATGACGAGCTCTCTCGGCTCCAGCAGCGCTTCGTCTCTGATGTCTCTCACGAACTTCGCACGCCGCTGACGACTATTCGTATGGCGGAAGAAATGATCTGGGATCAACGTAAGAATTTTGATCCTGTGACCACTCGGAGTGCAGAACTGCTTCATGAGCAGGTTGAGCGATTCGATTCTATGCTGGCTGATCTCCTAGAGATCTCGCGTCACGATGCCCAATCTGTCGACCTTGCTGCGGAAAGTATTGATCTTCGCGGATTGGTGACGCGCGTTGTTAACGCAAACAGTGAGCTTGCGCAGCGCTTGGGAGTCGAGGTTATTGTCAATGCGCCAACGCATCATTGCACGGCAGAAATTGATGATCGACGTATTGAGCGTGTCATTCGCAATCTCTTGGTGAACGCTTATGAACACGCAGAATCTCGACCAGTTGTTGTGACCATTGCTTCGAATGAAACCGCTGTCGCGGTACGCGTGCGTGACCATGGTGTCGGGATGGAACCGGCAACGGTTGAGCGAGTTTTTGACCGCTTTTATCGTGCGGATCCTGCGCGAACACGTACCACCGGAGGAACGGGTCTGGGCTTGGCCATTTCCTTGGAAGACGTTGTTCTTCACGGAGGAACATTAACTGCGTGGGGTGAGATTGGAGTTGGCTCCTCGTTCATGATGACACTTCCCAAGAAAGTTGGGACAGCGATTGCAAGCGATCCCTTAGAACTGTGGGAAAAGGAGTGAAGATGAATCAGCGACTGTGTCTTGCTGTTGTGGCTATTCTTAGCAGCCTTTCTCTGGCTGCCTGCACCTCTTTGCCGACTTCCTCATCTCCTTCGCCTTTTGATGTCGATGCCCCCAATGCTCAGCCGGTTGATTTGGCTGCGGGTGGTCCTGTGGCTGATGCGGATCCGGAAAGTCTGCTCAGCAGTTTTCTCTTGGCATGTGCCGCGGGAGCTTCTGACGACTACGCAACTGCGCGTCTTTTCTTAACGAGCTCCTCCGCGCAGACCTGGGACCCGCATAAGTTAGTGACGATTTATTCGACGGATTCAACCCCGAAGGTGTCGTACTCTTTTGACCCTTCGAAAACGGATACGCTCAATGCGTCTATCACGGCGACCGGCGTGGGCTCTGTTGACCAAAATGGTGTCCTTTCCCCGGCAGAAACTTCCTCACTTGAAGCGCGCTTCCACCTGGTTCGTGAGAATGGCCAGTGGCGTATTGACGCGCCTGCGGATGGGGTCGTTGTTTCTCAGGCATCATTTACTGCATCGCACGAGCTTGTTTCGCTGATGTTTCTTTCAGCGACCGGCGATTCTCTGGTTGCTGATCCACGCTGGTATCCCACGCGCCGAGTCGAAACCCATATGCTCGAGGGACTCATCGCTGGCCCCCAGTCGCATCTCTCCGATGCCCTAGTAAATGCAATCCCTTCGGGCACTTCGATCTCTGCGGGTGGTATTGAGCTCTCCGACCACGTTGCGAAGGTGTCTTTGAACGGAACGCTTCCCAGCGATGATCGCGGGAAGCAGTTGATGGCGTGGGAGATTTCCCAAACCCTCCAGCGCTCGGGCCGCGTGAATTCTGTCGAAATTAACGTCGGGGGAGAGGTTCTTCCTTCCTCGGGGCTTCCTTCTCAGCCGTCCTTTGATCTTGATTCAGCGGTTGCTTTGAATTCGAACGGTTTGGTTCGAATTGACGGGCGTAGCGTTTCGACCCGGATTCTTCCCATTGCCCCTTCGCCATCTGCCTCGCTTCCGGCGGTGTCTCCAGTTTCTTCATCCTTGCTCGCTTGGCGTGAGGACGATCGTCTTATTTTGGTCGATTCCTCAACCAACGCTACGCGGGTAGTGGACGGGTCAGAAGGGCAGTATTCGCCTTCTATCGATCGTTTCGGATGGGTGTGGGATATTCCTCGGGGAGGCAACCTGAGGGCCTCGCGAATTGAAGGGCAGAACCTGGCGATCGCCTCGGAAAATCAATCCCTCAACGGTGTCAGTGCCGTGAGGATCTCTCCCGATGGTGCGCGTGCACTTTTACTCCGCCAGGTGGGTGGCTCCACGAGTGCCTGGATTGCCGGAATTGAGCGCCGAGGCAGTGGTGAGCCGATCGCGCTTACTGACCCCGAACCCTTGGCTGGCTTGTCGACCGGTGTCGATGATGTCTCGTGGGCGGGGCGTTCTACGGTTGTTGCCGTGCGTCAAGGGGGCCTCCGTGCAGGCAATGATCAGGTTGACGAAGTTTCTTTGGTGACTGTGCCCGTCGGTGGTTTTCCCTCGGTTCTTGCTCTTCCCACTGGGACTCAGCGACTGAGCGCAGGATCGTCTTCGGCGACTATGGTGATCCGCGGGAAAGACGGCAATTATCAGGTTCGTTCCGGGGCACTATGGCAATCCCTCGAAGGAAACCTTCGCGACGTGAACTTCCCGGGCTGAATCGTTTTCTCCACAGATTGCCTATGCGGTCTGCGTGTGCTTTCTTTTCGTGTTGAGCTTCCTTTATGGCAGTTTTTCACGAGGTCGCGCGGGAGTTGGTTAGCTTATGTATCCCCAGTAGCTGCGCTGGCTGTGGCGCGTGGGATCACACCTTGTGTGACCAATGTTTTGGGCTATCACACTCCTTCGTACCGACATGGGAAGTTATCGATTCAGGTTGGGCGGAATATCCGCTGTGGTCGCTCAGTGAATACTCCGGATCAATGCGGTCCATTATTTTGGCCGCAAAACACTCCGGGCGCGTAGATTTATCTCCTTTTCTTTTCGAATGTGGAAAAACTATCGGCGATGCACTGGGAAAGAGCGGGATGCTTGAGGTGGGCGATGCACATGCACGTTTGTGGATTGTTCCTGCACCCTCCAGTTGGAAACGCCGTTTCTTTGGCCATCCCATAACCTCGCATATTGCCCAGGGTGTGGCTCAAGGAATTCGTTCATCGGCGCCGGTTCCGGTAGTGGTTCGCGATATCTGCAGGCTGGACCCCTGGGTCTCTTCGCAGGCTGGAAAGAACTCGGATAAGCGCAGAGAAGCTCGACGTGGACACATGTATGTATCAATGCCAATCCCTCAGGATGTGGGACTTGTAGCAATCGACGATGTTGTTGCAACAGGGGGAACGATGAGCGAATTATTCCGTGTGTGTGGGCAGAACTGGGTGGCAGGGGCGTGTATCGCACGGTCGAGACGATAGTGTTGCTCTATGATGCAGATCACCGTTATCTGCTATACTCGATGCATCTCTTCCAGTGATGGTTTTCCATCACATGCTGATCGGGGGTGGTAGTTCAAGACACTCCGGGGCAATGACGTCGCCGGGTTTTCGATCGCGACTGTGGTCGCATTTCATGATGTGGAGAGAAATATGGACATCACAGTAGCTGCACGTAATGCGGAGATTCATCCGAACTTCCGCGCATACATTGAGGAAAAGCTTGCAAAGGTGACGCAGTTTTATCCTCGAGCCCAAAGGGTTGATGTTGAGTTAACCCACCAGAAGAATCCGCGGCAGGCTGATACAGCAGAGCGGATTGAACTAACAGTCTTTGGCAAAGGCCCAATTATTCGAGCAGAGGCAGAATCTGCAGACCGCTACGCCGCGGTCGATATTGCCGCTGGAAAGCTTTTTGAGCGCCTTCGCCGTATGCGTGATCGAGCGAAAGATCACCACCGCACGGAAGAAATTCTTGCTCCTGATTTAGATGTTCTTCCCGCAAGCGTTGGGGGAGACGAGGAGCTTGTTGAACAGGCCCCAACATCTTTGAAGAGCGCGGGGGATCTGAAAGTCGGAGAAGCTCGTGAAGAACAGCTGGGTGATAGTCCGATTATTGTGCGCCAGAAGGTCCATGAGACGGTTCCCATGAGCGTTGATGAGGCATTGAATCAGATGGAATTGGTGGGGCACCCCTTCTTCCTCTTTGTCGATGAAGAAACAATGCAGCCCTGCGTTGTCTACCATCGCCACGGGTGGACCTATGGTGTTCTGCGTCTGAATGCAACAGTTATCCAAACTGGCGAATAATACGCGCACTTTATAGGGGTGTGGGGAGCCTGCCAAAGCAGGCTCCCCACACCCCTAAAGTTTTCATTTATCGGTGGATCAGTCTTCTTCTTGCGCAAGAGAACCCAAGGCCTGGTTGAGCGGATCATAGTGCGCAAAGACTGCGCGACGGTATCCCTCAATATCGCCGTTTTCTGCGCTGACCAGCATGGCCTCGTGAGCGCGAGCAGTTTCCGGAAGACCTTCAAAGCCCCGATGGATCTGTGGGAGGGCCATCATGTGAATCATCCACATGGCATTGACTAACTGCTCGGCAAGGGGGTTATTGATCTTCTTCAAGAGCTCGGTGTGAAATTCAATGTCTTCGTCCATGAAGAACTCGCTGCGCTGGGCCTTGGAGATCATCTGGTCGACCAGTTCATGAAGATGATCATCATGTGTGCCTTGAAGTGCCTGGATTGCCTCGCTTGCCAAACCTAAATCCAAAACTTGGCGGACCCGCAAAACCTGGGACAAGGCCTCGGCAGAATCAGGAGCGGTAGAGGAGCGAAGGAAAACGGTCTTGATCAACGGGCGAAGTGTCATATCGCCGACAAAAGCGCCGCGTCCTTGCTGGACATCAACAATCTCAAGAGCCTTGAGCTGGCGCAGGGCCTCGCGTACCGATGAACGTGATACGCCAAGAGAATCGCATAAAGCTGATTCTGTGGGAAGAGGATCTCCAGGTTGTAAGTGATTAGCGAGGATGTACTGCTCGATCGCTTCCATCGTTGTTTCGGTGCGTGAAAGTAGTGCTGGAGGTGGCGACTGTATCGCGCTCCGGTGTGCGAACACTCCAGCGTCGGGGTGAGGCGATTGAATTTCGGACATGACTTTGACTCTTTCGCACCTAGGGACCTGCTCCTCGTCGTAGAAGAGAAGATCGCGAGGTTGGGCGCATAGACCCATTTCTACGCGCGTAATTTCCTGACTTGTACAGCGTACCATTGCTTGTGCTTCGAGTTGTCGGATATCAGTTGTCGGGTTGATTTTGCATCACTGATGAACAAGTTCAGAACAATCGGCTTTCAGAGAAAAACGACACGGTTGCTGGGATGAAGTCGAAAGCGCCGACGGAAATTCGTAGACTAGGAGAAGTGTGCTCGACGCACGCCCGGATCATCCGGTCACAATCCCAGGAGTCCCCGTGTCCATTATTGACAAGATCCTCCGAGCTGGAGAAGGACGCACCTTGCGTCAACTCGACCGGCTCGCCTCGCAAGTTGATGCTCTTCAAGAAGACTTTGAAGCTCTCACTGATGAGGAATTGCGCGGAAAAACAGAGGAATTTAAAGAGCGCCTCAATGAAGGCGAAACCTTGGATGACATCCTGGTTGAGGCTTTTGCAACCGTTCGCGAAGCAGCATGGCGCACCCTGCGTCAGCGTCCCTTCCACGTTCAGGTCATGGGTGGTATTGCTCTGCACCGAGGCAATATCGCAGAAATGAAAACTGGTGAAGGTAAGACGCTCGTCGCGACTATGCCTTCTTACCTGCGTGCACTGACCGGTATGGGCGTTCACGTTGTTACAGTGAACGATTATCTGGCGAAGTATCAATCTGATCTGATGGCTCGCGTCTACAATTTCCTGGGACTCACCGTGGGCTGTGTGTTGGTCGGACAAGAGCCGGAAGAGCGACGCGAGCAGTACAACGCCGATATTACGTACGGAACGAATAATGAATTCGGTTTTGATTACCTGCGTGACAACATGGCGCAGCGTCCGGAAGACATGGTCCAGCGTGGCCATAACTTCGTGATCGTCGATGAGGTCGACTCGATTCTGATTGACGAGGCTCGTACCCCTCTGATCATCTCTGGCCCCGCATCCGGCGATGTCAATCGCTGGTACACGGAATTCGCTCGCATCGCCAATATCCTGGTTCGCGACGAGGACTACGAAGTCGATGAGAAGAAGAAGACTATCGGTGTCCTTGAACCCGGTATCGACAAGGTTGAAGATCAACTGGGTGTCGAGAACCTCTACGAAGCAGCTAATACTCCGCTGATCGGCTTCCTCAATAACGCAATTCGCGCAAAGGAACTCTTCCACCGCGATCGCGATTACATTGTTGACGGGGGAGAGGTCCTAATCGTTGATGAGCACACTGGTCGTGTGCTTCCTGGGCGCCGTTACAACGATGGTATGCACCAAGCGATCGAAGCGAAGGAAGGCGTGAAGATCCAGGCTGAGAATCAGACCCTGGCAACGATTACTCTTCAGAACTACTTCCGTCTGTACCCCGAGGGTTCGCGCTCGGGCATGACCGGTACTGCAGAGACCGAAGCTGCAGAATTCGCCTCGACCTACAAGATCGGTGTTATTCCGATTCCGACGAACCGTCCGATGATTCGTAAGGATCAGGGTGACCTGGTCTATCCGAGAGAGGCCGGTAAGTTCCGCGCGATCATTGACGATATCGAAGAACGTCACGCGGCTGGACAACCAGTTTTGGTTGGTACTGCATCGGTTCAAAAGTCCGAGCTTCTGTCGCGGATGCTCAAAGAACGTAAGATCCCGCACCAGGTTCTGAACGCCAAGCAGCATGCGCGTGAAGCTCAGATTGTTGCAATGGCCGGTCGTAAGGGCGCAGTGACCGTTGCGACGAACATGGCAGGCCGCGGTACCGACATCATGCTCGGTGGAAACTCTGAGTTCCTTGCTCAGGCAAACCTTGCCGCTCGTGGGCTGGACCCGAAGGCTGACGCAGAAGAATACCGTCGCGCATGGCCGGAAGCCCTTGCCGAGGCCGAGGCCGCAGTCGAGGCCGAGCGCGAAGAAGTTCGTGAGCTGGGTGGTTTGTATGTGCTGGGTTCGGAGCGCCACGAGTCCCGCCGTATTGACAATCAGCTTCGAGGCCGTAGCGGTCGTCAAGGCGATCCCGGTGAATCTCGTTTCTACCTGTCGATGGAAGACGACCTCATGCGTCTCTTCTCCTCAGGCCTCGCGCAGCGCATTATGTCCTCGGGTGCTTACCCCGAGGATCAGCCGCTAGAAAATCGTATCGTCACCCGTTCGATTGCCTCCGCACAGCACCAAGTTGAGGCTCGTAACTTCGAGATTCGAAAGAACGTCTTGAAGTATGACGATGTGATGACTGACCAGCGTGAGCTGATCTATGAGCAGCGCCGTCGCGTCCTGGAAGGCGAGGATTTGGGGCCCCAGATGAAAGGCTTCATGGAGTCCTTGGTGTCTGGGATCATCGCTGAAAAGACCAACGGTCTGTCGCCTCGCGAATGGAATCTCAAGGAACTGTGGGACACCCTGCGCGGTTACTACCCGCCCTCGGTTACTCCCGAGGAAGTTGAAGAGCAGTATGGCGGCCACGGCTCGCTGACCCGTGATGACTTGATGCGCGAGGTCCTGGGCGATATCGAAACCCAGTACCAAGAAGCAGAAGAGCAGCTCAATCGCAATCCTCTGGCTATTCAGCAGCTCGGTGATGAACCGATGCGTACGCTGGAACGACGAGTAGTGATTGCAACTGTTGATCGCCTGTGGCGTGAACACCTATACGAGATGGATTACCTGAAGGAAGGTATCGGTCTTCGTGCGATGGGTCAGCGTGATCCTCTTGTCGAATATAAGGACGAGGGTGCGCGGATGTTTAACACGATGATGGACCGCATTCGCGAGGAAAGCGTTCAGCAGATCTTCTCCTACGCACGTCAATTCCAGTTGGCGTATGAGCAAGCTCGTGAACGCGCGGCGGTCGAAGAACAGGCAGAGGGCGTATCTGAGGCTGAACTCAGCGAGGATGCGCGTCGCAAAGCTGCTGAGACCGAAGAACGGGCTATCGAGCGTTCCGCATCCGTTATGGGAGATGTGGGGCAGGAAAAGACTTCTGCGCGTCTGAGCTATTCTTCGCCCGATCAAGACGGTGAGACGACCTCGACAACAGAGGGAAGCAATCGTGCTCAGCGTCGAGCGGCAAAGAAGCGTAAGAAGCGCTGATTGACCACTGTGACTGAATGTTGATGGCGGCATGCACCATGCGGTGCATGCCGCCACTGTTTTATCTGCGCTCTCCTTACAGGACATCCAGTGCGGTGACGATCCATCTGTTTTTAAAAGTCTGCAGACGCATGGAGATGACGTGTCTGCCTTCTCCTTGTGCGATGATCACGCAGGATTCGATGACCGTTGCTGAAGTTTGGCTGATATGCCATTGAATGGGGTAGCAGGGCTCGCGTCGAAAGCTTCGTGGATCTCTGTTAATGATGGTGACAAGTCGTTGGTAGAGCGGTGGAACTAGCCATCGTCGGAGTTGTTCGTAGGGGCGAAGGTGGAGAAGGACCTCCATAATGCCCCGAGCTAGTCCAATCGACCACTGACATAGGTTCGTAATTTCTTGTTCTTGCGGGATCAGAGGATTATCGGCGTTGAGATACGAACTCAGCGTTGTTGGACTATTGACAGGAGTATCTCGCGAAAGGTCCCAGCTAATTCGGAAAGCGTGATCTGCTGGTGGGATCAGTACTCTTGACTGTCGTGGCATTGTCAAGACTCCTTGGGCGGCTGTATTCATGGGGGAGGCGCCTCATCTTTGGGGCGGATACTTGGAGTCTTGAGGAATTAAGTTGAGCTGTCAATCCAACTATAAAATGCTTGTGTATGAGAAATGCCCGTTGAAGGAATGTGTGCCCGGTGTGGATGTTGCCTAGTTTGGTCAACTTATATACGAAAGTGAAGTCGCCAAGGTAGACGTATGCGTCAGTGGCAACAAAATAAGGACCTACGTAATCTCAGTAAAAATTGAGAAAACGTGCAGTTGTCCATGGGAAAACATCCAGATTTAGGGTTGTGGATAAGCTGTTTTCAGCCGTGAAAAGACCTAGGATTAGGCATCCTTCGCATGAAAAAGTGGGCAGAGAAGTCTCTGCCCACATCTAACATCTCCTAGGGTTATGCGGTATGGCTTAAGCGTGCACGTGAATGCTCGTATTGGGTTTGGATAAATTCTTCGAGGACGGATTCTTCAACACGCCACATACGCTTTCCTCCCAATTGGATTGCCGGTAGCTCGCCGGAATTTACCAGTGAGCGCGCAGCGGAAAGCGTAATGTTGAGTGTCTCGGCGACCTCGGCGAGAGTGAGGAATCGTTGATTCATGCCTACAATCATGCCATTATTTTCGGGATTTTTGGAGCCGATAAAGCAATTACTTTTGAGCTATTTGTGCAGATGAAAGCCTGTTGATTGCGCTTTGCTGGAGTCGCGGGCGATCGATTAAGTTCGGACAATGTCACTCGTGTCAATTTGATTACTGCCACTTCATTTCACTTAATGTCATTTCGTTCTTGTCTAACACATCTTTAGGCGGATGCGGGTGGCTTAAGACAGTACGCACTTTCGTGCATAAACTTGTGCTATGCGAATCTATTACCCTGTTCTTGCTCGTGAATTGGAAGAGGGGAACTTGGTGCCCCGGTCCGCCTACTGTGTCGACCCTTCCTCTTCGCTGCGCGGTGAAGATTTAGAACTTGCCGAAGATGATGCACGCGATTTAGCTGCCCTCGATTCCTTGGCGCTACTACGCGATGAACAAGAAGGTGCGCTCAGTCGTTGCATTATCGCTGCAGATATCGAGGGTATTTCCGTTGCACACTTCGATGGTGAGGTTGCTCAGACACAGCCCTGCGCTCCCGTTGAAAGCCATATCGTCGCTTACTTTATCGATCATCCCGATGCTTCAGAGAAGGTCTGTGCAGTCCTTGATGCACAGACTCAAGACGAGGCGGACGAGGCTGTTGCAAGGCTGTGGGATGAAAGCATGGAATGGTACGCCCCGGAAGAACGTGAGGACGTGATCCGTATTCTTCGCAAGATGCGCTGAGGGCTAGGCTCCTCTGATGCTCAGGGTTGAGCCCCGGCCTTCTTTCCACGTGACCTGAATTTGGTCTGCGATTTGCCGTGCCATCTCATCGACATGACTGATGACGCCAATGCATCGATCGCTTTGACGTAAGGCCAAGAGCTGTGCCATTACGATGTCTAGGGTGTCGAGATCCAAGGAACCGAACCCCTCGTCGATAAACATGCTTGAAAGCATGATGCCGCCGCTTTCCGCCATGACCACGTCTGCAAGGCCAAGTGCCAATGCCAGGGAGACATAGAAGGTTTCTCCACCCGAGAGAGTCGAAGGGGTGCGAGCATTTTCAGCCTCATGATCGAAGATCAGCAGGCCTAGGCCGTTTTTGCGCGATCGTGTTGGGTCTGTATCGCTGCGTTGAAGTTCGTAGCGTCCGTGTGAAATCTCTGCAAGTCGCGGATTGGCAGCTGAGATCAATTCTTCAAAACGGGACATGAGGATCCATGAACTCAGCGGTACTCGATGTACACTGGCTTGACCGTTTCCGCTTGCAAGTTGGGCAAGTCGAAGGCGAGGATAGCCTTCTTTGAGTGCTTTACTGAGCTCGGTCAGTGCAGAGTGAAGCTGGGTTTCTGAGCGGTGAATACTTTTTGCGTGTGCCTGGATGCCAGCAAGGGTGGAACTGGCTCGGAGTTCTTCTTCTCGTGCCGCTTCTCGCGCGTTTTCGCATGCATCAAGATCAGGTGCCTCTGCCGTCTCTAAACCAGAAAAACGTTCCGAATTCAAACGTGCCTGAACCGTATGAAGTTCTTGGCGATAGTGACGAATCTGCTCGCTGAGTCCCTCCAACTGAGGAAGGTCTTTGAGCTCTTCACGAATCTGATTGAGGTCTATATGCTCATCTTTATATCCGGACTCTAAGAGCGCGGTATTGAGGTATTCCTGATTGCTCTGGACAAGCTGTGCAGCCTGATCGAAGGAGTTGAGAGCTTGTGAAAAAGCATCTTGATGATCTTGCTTGCGCTCAAGGGCCTCTTTCCATTCTTCAAGCGAGGGGTAGTCCGCCAGAGCTTGGGCGAGGGATGCTTCGAATGTACTGATTTGAGCTTTGACTTCTTGGATTCGTGAGTTAATACTTGTGAGTTTTTCTTGCGTTGATGCGTGCGCACTCAGGATTTCTTTTTCGCTCTCTGAAGTAGCTTCAAATTCTGCGCTCAGTGCCTGATAGTTTTCTGCCAGAGAGTTCAGCTGGTCAATGCTTTGCCTGAGGGTATCGCGTTGAATGCGTAGGGATTCGCTGTCTGATCTAGCTTGCTCATTGAGCGCGGTAATTTGTGCCACGCATTGCGAGCGTTGGGTACTGAGCTCATGAAGAAGTTGATCGGCTTCTTGGCGAAGTGCCTCAAGCTCATCGAGTTTCTGGCGACTCATTGTATTGTCGCTATCCGATTGTGCGGGGGCGGGATGCGAGGTTGAGCCGCAGACGGGACAGGGGGTGTCCTCTTCGAGTTCGGTAGCCAGCGAGGCAGCAGTTTCTTGGAGCCATGTCTCGCGTGCAAGAAGAGCGGCGATGCCCCTTTCGCGGGCAGTCCGATGCGCTTTTTGGATTTCCTCAGCAAGACCGATGAGTTGAGCACGCAGTATATCGGCTCTTTCAGCCGCATCGAGGCGTTGGTTCAATGCGTCGAGCTGAGCCGATGAGGAAGCAAGGACAGAACGCGCCTCTTGGCTGGCTTCAATTTTCTGCCTGAGTTCCGTTCGGGTCTTAAGCAGCGCATCTGAGCGTTGTTTCAGCTCTTCGATCAGTTGACGTGCCTGGATTTCCTGGGCGCTCAGCTGGTCATATTCCATGCGTGCATCGACTAATTGCTGGTGGACATGGCTTGCGTTGCTCATCTTCTCAAACTCAGCAAGAAGTTCATTCTTTCCCGCGGATAATTCGGCATGGGCCTGAGTCGTATCGAACAGCGCGCCATCCATCCGCTCAGAGAGCGAGATGAGCTTTTCTAAAGCGGACGAGGCCTGGATGAGTTTTGACCTTGCAGAGTCAAATTGCTGCAGGGGAGCTTTGAGAGGCTCGAGGCTTCGCAGATGCGCTTCCTTGACGGTGAGGGAATCAATCTGACTTTCTTGTGAAAGAAGTGCGGCCTGCTGGGCGGTTAACAGCTTGTATTCATTGAAGCGTTGTTGAAGGTCTTGGGCTGCACTCAACTCTGCGTTTCGTTGGTCAAGGAGGACCTGAGCAGTCTCAAGAGTGCGCTGGGCATCATCGCGCTGTTTCTTCAATAAATCATTCAAGTGCCCGCTGAGCCTGAGCAGATCTGCGTTTAGTTCTTCATGTTCACCGGTACTTTCAAGTTTTTCGCTCAGCTTCGTGAGCCCATCGGAAAGAGAGGCACCCAGGGGAGAGTCTGTGATCTGACTCTGTAGTGTTCCCAGAGCACTCAAAAAATCGCGGCGTGTCTGCGTGATGGATTCATCTGCTGACTTTGCTTCTTCGATAAAAGCATTTTGCAGATCTTGAAAGTACTGAGTACCGAAAATATCTCGGAGAATTTTCTCTCTATCCGAGGATTTGGCACCGAGGAAGCGTGCAAATTGTCCCTGTGGAAGAACAACAGTTTGCAGGAATTGTTCCTTCGTTAGCCCGATGAGCGAGGTAATCATTGATTGCGCTTCAGGGATGGAACGGCTTAGGGCTTCGAGTGTTGAAAAACCAGAGGGATCCGAAGGGTTGGGAGTCACCTTCTCAAAGGTGACTGTTGCATTAACCGGGGTCGCACGTCCCTCTTTGACATACTGCGGGGTTCGGCGAACTCGGTAAATCCCAGCAGAAACTTCAAAGACCACTTCCACATAAGAGGGATCATTGGGCGCGCAATACAGCGAACGCAGACGGTTTTTCGCCCCGTCGTTCCCGCTTGCGACATCTCCGTAGAGTCCAAACACGATGGCATCGATCAGTGTCGATTTTCCAGAACCGGTTGCTCCGCGTAAAAGGAAGAGTCCCGCGTCGGTGAAACGCTGGAAGTCAATAAATTGACGTGACGCAAAGGGCCCGATCCCGCTGAGTTCCAAAGTGAGTAGCTTCATTGGAGGTCTTCTTTCACCTTGCTCACAACCTGATCGATAACGCTGCTTTCTTCTGCTGATACCGGCTGTCCACCCTGTTGAGAGAAAAAGTCTGCGAGGGTTGAACGAATATCCATCGTTGCAAGGTTCCGCCCGGGCGCTGACAGGATGGGTATATGTGCTGGCGCGTGGATGATCGAGAGCGCGTGTGGGTATGCAGCGCGGAGGCGGGAGACCATTGACTGAGGTCGCGCATCATCGGTAACGGTCAGAGACACATAGGATTCCCGATCGATCTGTACCGCTTTTTCAAGAAGAGAATCCATTGAGCCCGTCAGGACAACAAGGGGATGTGCGGATGGGATATCAACCGTTGAGAGTGCAAGAGGCATTGAAATACCAGGAATCTCAACCCTTTGAGTATGCGGCGTGAGCTTTTTATTTTCCGGATAAGTATCAATGATGACTGCGCTTTTATCCCCAGGAGCTTCTGAAAATGAATAGGCAATGGGCGAACCAGAATAGCGAATAGGAACCTGAGAAGAGGGAATAGCTTGAGGCCGATGCAAATGTCCCAAGGCAACGTAACTCAGCCCAGGAGTTGGTGCTTGTGAATCACCACCGAAAGTTTCGAAGGTTTCGGCTGATACGGAAGGAACCCCACCAACTTCAATGTTGCGTTCCGAATCCGAAGGCGCAGCACCGACAATGAAGGCGTGGGCCATCACCACAGCCGGGCGCAAATCCCCTTCACTACGTCGTTGCTTGAGATCAATGCCGATACGCCGCATTGCTGCATCCATCACCGCCTGATGACTGCGCTCAAGCGGCTGATCATTGGGGGATAACGCCGAACGGACCAAATCTGGTTCAAGGTAGGGGATCGGGTAGACCAAAACTCCTGGATCATCACCGGTACCGAGGTATTCGCGGGCGGTGCCAATGTCTTCAACACGTGTACACACCTGGATATTTCCGCGAAGGAAGTGCGAATACATTCCCAGGCGAGCCGCTGAATCATGATTTCCCGACGTAAGTAGTACGTGAGTGATGGAGCTGAGTTCTTCAAGAAGGCTCATCACTTCATTGATCTGACCGACGGGAGGAATAGCTCGGTCATAGACATCGCCAGAGATTAAAACCAGCTGGATCTTCTGCGTCTTCACGGTGTCGATGAGCCAGCGAGAAAAAAGAGCGCGTGCATCGCCTAAATCTTGACCGTGGAGACTACGGCCAAAATGCCAATCGGAAGTGTGAAGAATTCGCATGTGCCTAGTATGAACTGCCCCACCAGCATTTTGAGTTACTTTGGAGCAGCACCAGAAAAATTCACCTCGAAATTAGCGTGCAGCCTTTGAAACGCGCATTGCTCCTGCAACCGCGTCCAAAAGACGACGGACGGAAGCAACCCGCGAAGTACGCCTCTGGCGCTCTGCCTCGGCCTCGGAAGGGGAGGAAGGAAGGCTGAAGGGCTCACGCCCCTGTGCCCACGCATCCAGTGCACACGAGGGGGCATCCTCGAGGTGCGTGCACAGCGGGAGGCACCACTGCGCGGCCTCGGCAACATCGGGGAAAACGGCAAGTACATCATCGGTATCGACATGCCCGAGTCCAAAGGAGCGCACACCGGGGGTATCAACAATCCAGCCGCCACCGGGAAGCTCGAAAGCTCGTGAAGAGGTCGATGTGTGGCGACCCCGGCCCGTGACCTGATTGACCATTCCCACGCTGCGCTGGGCCTGTGGAATCAGCGCGTTAATAAGCGTTGATTTTCCAACTCCGGAGTGGCCGACCAAAACGGAAAAATGCCCAGCTAGGAGCTCTCTTAATTCATCAAGCCCCTGATCGCCAGCCGCAACCGAGGTCACCACTGTTGTCAGATCAAAATCCGCATACGCGCGAAGGAACTCTTCGGCCGGAGCGAGATCGGCTTTCGTGAGGCAAAGAACGGCACGCATCCCCGCCTCGTGAGCGGCTACCAAACAGCGGTCAATCATTCCCATTCGAGGAGGAGGATCGGCCAAAGCCGTCACAATCACCATAATCTGTGCGTTCGCAACGATAATTTTTTCTCCCTTTTGATCGGGAGCATCCTCAAGAGAGCGGCGCAGGACGCTGTTTCTTTCCTCTACAGCGACGATCCGGGCCAAGGTGTCAACGCGGCCGCTGAGATCTCCGGTCAAACGGACACGATCTCCAACGACAACGCTTCCCTTTTTCAGCTCGCGGGCAAGAACAGAGCGCAGGTCGATATCCTCATAGCGAACCAAGTAGCGGCCACGGTCAATACCGATGACCTGACCGATTGGCTTGTTGCCCCAATCTGGGCGAACTTTTGTGCGCGGCCGCGAGCGCTTCCCGGGGCGAACCTTCACGCGCGGATCATCGGTACCGATATCGCGTCTAGACATTTGCGCCTCGATTCTCCAGCATGCTCTGCCACATAGATTCAAAATTCGGGAGAGTCTTTGAAGTGCACGCGATGTCATCAATGCTCACTCCATCGATCACCAATCCGACGATTGCGGCGAAAGTTGCCATCCTGTGGTCGGCGAAGGAGCGCAGCTCGGCGCCATGAAGCGGGCGCGGCGTAATTGAGAGTCCATCGTCAAAAACTTCGACGCAGCCTCCCAGAGATCGAATGGAGTCCGCGATGGCTTCCAAACGATCAGTTTCATGCCCGCGAAGGTGGGCGATTCCGCTGAGGGTAGATGGGGTTTTCGCAAAGAGCAGGAGCGCAGCAAGGGTTGGAACCATCTCGCCCATTGCGGACATATCGCAGGTGATCCCCTGGAAGGTACCGGGGCCTTGACCGCGGACAACCAAGCTACCGTTTTCGCTTCCTTCGACAACAAATCGCGTCTCAATCCCCATGCGTTCAAAAAGTTCTGGCCACATTGCTCCCGGCTGTGTGGAACTGACCGGCCAATGGGGGATTGCAAGGCTTCCGCCGCTCAGGATTCCAGCGCACAAGAAGGGACCCGCATTCGAAAGGTCTGCCTCGATTTTGATTTCCGAGGCCGTGGGCTTGCCTTCCTCAATCTTCCATTCCCTTGCGCTGAGTTTGGACCAGGTAATCCCAGTTGCTCGCATCATGTCCAAGGTCATGTTGATATGAGGAAGAGAGATCAGTTCTTGCTCGCTGCGAATGATTGCTCCGCCAAGGAGGGGAGCGATCAAGAGCATTGCAGAAAAGAACTGAGAAGATGCCGAGGCGTCAATGGTGACCGTACCGGGGTGATCGCGGAGTGGTCCTTGAATGGTGAAGGGGAGGTGACCGTGCTCTGAGTGATAGGTGATGCGTGCCCCAAGAGTTTCGAGGACGTCGAGAAGTGCGCCGAGAGGGCGCGCATAGGCTTGTTTGTCGCCATCAAAGCGCGTGGGGGTGGGGGAGAGCGCAGCTAAGGGAGGGAGGAACCGCATCACCGTGCCGGCGAGGCCGCAGTCGATCTGCCGTTCTTCTTCGGTAGCTGAGCAGATTTCCATTGGAATCACGCGCGCCGACATCTCACCAATAAATGAGATCTGCGCACCTAAGATCACTAGTGCCTCGGCAAAGAGATCTGTGTCCCTCGAACGCAACAGCCCGTGGATGGTACAGGGCGAAGAACCGGTTGCTGCAAGGTAGAGTGCCCTGGCAGTTTGAGATTTTGAGCCTGGGATTTCAACCTGGGTGTTGAGTGGTTCGTGTGCGCGCGGTGCGTCCCAGTGCTTCACTGTCCAGAGCCTGCTGTGATTGCCTGCTGAGAAAGTGCGCGGCGTTTCTCATCGCGACGCCAGGCAGCGCTTGGGCGACCGCGTCGGTCCATCCCCGCAAAAACAAGCCCTGCGCAATTTGCGAGCTTGAGACCAAGGGAAGTGCGATCCTCGTGATTGATAATCGCCATGGGAAGGGCAATCCCTGCCAGGAGCGCAGCCGAGGTACGGGGGGCTTTGCCGATGGCGAAAGTGACGGAGGCAGCCAAGGCTACGCCCGCACTGATGCGTGCGGCGGAACGCAGGTAGGGATCGATGTCATCGATCTGTGTCGAATCTTCAACTTTGTTGAAGAGCGGGCGAAGTCCTTCGAGTTTAGCTGCATGCTGATCCGGGTGGATCAAGGCGTCAACTGCGTCTAGGGCAAGGGGTGCAACCAACAAGGGACGAGCAATACCGCGAAGAATAGACATAGCCTTATTGTGTCAAAAAATCCTCAGGTACACCGGTTTCCACGTCGATAAAGATGGGCAATTTTGGCTGCGGGTGGAATGCGGAGCGGAATAATTAGCTATCGCAGGCGTTGATGTGGATATGCAAAGCGATGTGAGACTGGCGCAGCGCCCACGGGTTAGGGGAAGGCACAAGCCTCGCCCTGATTTTGCGCGTCCACTTTCCCATCCTAGGTATTCGCGATTAGCCTTGACACCGATGAGTGATACACAAGAAATCAGTCAAGAGGAAAAGGACCGGCTTTTTGCCGAACAGGCCCTTCCTCTGGTCGATCAGCTCTTCGGTGCGGCGCTGGGGATGACGCGCAATCGTGCCGACGCAGAAGATCTCGTTCAAGAGACCTTCATGAAGGCCTACACGAAGTTCCACCAATATCAGCAAGGAACGAACATTAAGGCCTGGCTGTATCGGATTTTGACGAACACGTACATTACCCAGTACCGCAAGGCACAGCGTTCGCCACAGCGTAGCGGTGGTGAAGACGTTGAAGACTGGCAGTTGGCAGCGGCTGCCTCACACGACGAAAAGGGGCTTGTCTCGGCGGAAACCGAAGCTCTGGATAATATTCCGTCAGCGGAGCTTCGTTCGGCTCTTGAAGCTTTGTCTGAAGATCAGCGTGTGGTCGTACTTCTGTCTGATGTTGAGGGTTTTGCCTATAAAGAAATTGCCGAGATGCTTGACATTCCCATTGGAACTGTCATGTCACGGCTTCATCGTGGGCGAAAGAATCTTCGCGACAGCCTATCTGAACTTGCGGCGGAATACGGTATTGGGGGATACCATGCAGATTGATGATCATCGTGCTTGTCAGGAATTACATGACCACCTCTATGAGGTCATTGACTTTCTTGACCGAGAGGGATGCCAAGAGCACATCACGACTGACTGTCTGAAGGATCCCGCTTTGCGCGCGCAGTTGCTCGAACACATTTCGCGCTGCTCCCACTGTCAGGAATCGATGTACACCGAGCGTTATGTTCGCTCGCTACTGGCACATTGTCTTGACGAACCTGCGCCTGCATCTCTTCGAGCACGGATTGTCTCCAAGACCTGTGTGACGGTGAGCTGGAGCTCGACAGAATCGTGAGTTTCGACTCGCAGGGTGCTCTCTGTTTGGAGAAACGCTGTGGGTGTGAAAAACTGTACAGGTTGGATATCTCAGTTTTAGAGGAGACGACAATGTCGAAGAGGGGTCGTAAGCGTCGCGATCGTCGTAAGCACGGCGCGAACCACGGCAAGCGTCCTAACGCCTGAACCGTGTTTTAAACGGGTGTGGGGTCCGATGCAGCGCATCGGACCCCACAGTTTTATTTCCGCTGGATTTTTTAGGATTCGGCTTCTTGAGCGCCAATCCACTCAAACCATCCTTGATGCAGAACAAGCCAGGCCATGAGTGCAAAGCCAGATTGTCCGGGCATCGATGCCCCACGGGCACTGCGTACGGACGAAGAAGCCATATCTTCAAACCACTGGTCATGAGCGACTAGGGGAGTATAGGTATCAACAAAGGGGATATCTCGGCGTTCGCATACCTGCTGACATGACAGTGAAAGTTCCTTGACCGCTGAGGATTGCACTCCGGCAAGCGGAGGCGGCCCAACGACCATCGAGGGGATCCCCAAAGTTGATGCTCGATCAGTAATATTCGCCAAATTGAGGCGCGATCGGGGAGTTGAAATCCCGGCCGGAATATCACTGCACCCGACAGCAATAATCAGTGCGCAGGGTTCGTCGGGAGCAAAGCGATACACGACCTCATCCTCCCAGCGCGCAGCGAGCTGCGAGGTTGTTTCTCCCGGAACAGCCAAAGTCATGACGGTTGGCGGAGAAGGGAACTCAGAGCGTGCCAATACTCGCCCAACCCAACCGAGGCCTCGGGGATCTCCCATGGGGGTAATGAGTTCATCGCCGATAATACAGATTCGCATGATGACCCCTATGCGAAGGCTCGGCGCATGAGCTCCGCGGCCTGTTCGCGGTGCAAGCTTGCTCGCCCAGCGGCGGTGGTTGCACTCTCTGGACGAGAAACCAAAGTTGGTGCAATTCCTAGCTCGGGGAACAAATTCAATGCGAAGTGAGGCCAAATTCCCTGGTTCTTTGGCTCATCTTGGACCCACAGGAGTTCGGCATTCGGGAATGCAGACAGAACCTCACGGAGCTCCTCAGTGGGAAGCGGATAGAGCTGCTCAACGCGAATAATCGCCGTATTCCACGCACCGCGCTCTTCCCGCTCATGGATCAGGTCGTAGTAGACCCGTCCCGAGCACAAAATCACCCGCGACACGTGGTTTGTATCCACCCTCGAATCGACTTCGCCGTACACGGGAGTGAAGGAGCCGGTGGTGAATTCCTCAAGACGTGATGAGGCTGCATGCAGACGCAGAAGCTGCTTCGGGGTGAAGGCGATGAGTGGCTTACGAGGCCGCTTGTAGGCCTGAGTGCGCAGCATGTGGAAGTGGTTCGCCGGGGTAGAGGGCTGAACAATCCACATGTTGTTTTCTGCGGCAAGCTGCAGGTATCGCTCGATACGTGCAGATGAATGGTCTGGGCCTTGGCCCTCTTGACCGTGTGGCAAGAGCATGACCAAGGAAGAGCGCTGTCCCCACTTTGTTTCCGCGGAAGAAATAAACTCATCGATGACCGTTTGAGCGCCAATCGCGAAGTCTCCAAACTGTGCTTCCCACAAAACCAAAGCTTCGGGGCGCTCGATGGAGTAGCCATACTCATAGGCCAATACCGCATACTCTGACAGTGGCGAATCGAAAACATCGAAGTTTGCCTGGTCGGGAGTAAGGAAGTGTAGGGGAGTAAATTCGCGACCGTCTTTGTGATCGTGCAAAACTGCATGGCGCTGGACGAAGGTCGCACGTCGTGCGTCCTCGCCCGAAAGACGAATAGGCGTTCCCTCCATCAGCAAAGTGCCAAAGGCCAGGAGCTCCGCAAAACCCCAATCAATCGGAGCATGACCAGTCGCCATTTCCTGACGCTTCTGGCATAGCTTCTCAAGCTTGGGATGCACAGTGAAATCAGGCGGGAAATTCACGTAGGCGTCACCGATACGCTCGAGTGCCTCGGGGCTGACTGCCGAAGACCAGCCAATCATCATTCCCGCGCCGGGAAGCTGGCTTTCGGGGACCTGCCACTGATCGTCCTCAGAGTTGTGTTCGGGCTTTGGGGCCCAACCGTGCTCACGAGTGTGCTCAAGGATCTCGCTGAGCTCGGCCTCGTAGGCGCGGATCGAAGCGCGGGCCTCTTCATCGGTCAGCTGACCACGGCCAACCAGGTTACGGATGTAGACCTCACGGGTGGATGGAAGCTTCGAAATGAGCGAGTACATGACCGGCTGGGTCATTGAAGGATCGTCGCCCTCATTGTGACCGCGACGGCGGTAACAGGTCATGTCGATGATGACATCCTTGTGGAAAGCCTCGCGGAAATCCAAAGCCAATGCAGCCACGCGGACAACGGCCTCGGGATCATCACCATTGACATGGAAGATCGGGACCTGCAGACCCTTGGCCAAATCGGTTGGGTAGCGCGTTGAACGACCCGAAGCTGGACCGGTTGTAAAGCCAATCTGGTTGTTCACAATGACGTGAATGGTTCCGCCGGTGCGGTAACCGGTCAGCTGAGACATGTTCAGAGTCTCTTGAACGACACCCTGGCCGATGAAGGCAGCATCGCCGTGAATGAGTAGTGGAACCACGGGGAAATCAGGATCACCCAAGATATCTTGCTTCGCGCGGACAATGCCCTCAAGGACACCGTCAGCGGCCTCGAGATGCGAAGGATTGGCCGCAAGAGAAATCTTCGTTGCTACGCCATCTTCAGAGGAATATACGCCTTCGGTGCCCAGGTGATACTTGACGTCGCCGGAGCCCTGGACAGTGCGCGGATCCTGATTTCCTTCGAACTCGGAGAAAATCTGGGCATAGCTCTTGCCAGCAAGGTTTGCCAGAACATTCAGGCGGCCACGGTGAGCCATTGCAATGGCAACCTCGTGGATCCCGCGGTGTGCAGCCTTATTCAAGATCTCGTCCAAAAGCGGGATCAGCGACTCCCCGCCTTCCAGAGAGAAACGCTTCTGGCCAAGGTACTTTGTCTGCAGGAATTCTTCGAAAGCCTCGGCGTGAATGAGCGTCGACAGAATATGACGCTGTTCCTTAGCGGAAGGTGCTTCAAAGGGGCCTTCAATGCGTTCTTGGACCCACTGTCGCTGGTTCGGGTCCTGAATGTGCATGTATTCGATGCCGATAGAACGAATATAGGTATCGTGCAGGCGAGCAAGCAGATCGCGAAGCAGCATCTGCTCGCTTCCGCCGAAGCCGCCCGTGGGGAATGAACGATCCAAATCCCACACGGTCAAGCCGTAGGTTGAAAGGTTCAAATCGGGGTGGCGGCGGACGCGATAAGCCAAGGGGTCGGTATCTGCTGCCAAATGGCCTCGTGAACGGTAGGCCTGAATGAGCTCCGCAATACGAGCGGGCTTGCCCTTTTCGCGCTCCAGATCGTATTCGAAGTCTGCTTCCCATGTGTAGGGAGGAACTGGGATATGAAGCGCTGTAAAAACGCGGTCATAGAAACCGTCGCGTCCGCTGAGCTTGAGATCAAGGAGGCGCAAGAAATCACCCGAAGCGGCGCCCTGGATCACGCGATGGTCGTAGGTAGAGGAGACGAACATCGTCTTGCCAATGCCCAAAAGGGCGAGTTTGCGCGGAGAAACTCCCGAAAATTCCGCGGGGTAATCCATTGCGCCCACACCGATGATGACGCCCTGGCCATTCATCAGACGCGGAACGGAAGTTGTCGTTCCAATGGTTCCGGGGTTCGTGAGCGTGACCGTTGCGCCCTGGTAGTCTTCAGCGCTGAGCGAGCCAGCTTTCGCGCGTGAAATGATGTCCTGATAAGCCTCGACGAAACCGGTGAAGGTGAGGGTATCGGCATCATGAATCACGGGGACAACAAGACGGCGTTCACCCGCGTGCTGGATATCGATTGCCAGTCCAAAACCGACGTGTGCACGCTCGTCGATAGCCGGCTTGCCATCGTTGAGCGAGTAACGGACATTCATCTGCGGCATTTCGCAGAGTGCCTCGACAATCGCGTAGCCGATGAGGTGGGTAAATGAAACCTTGCCGCCAACCGTGCGTGCGAGGTGCGCATTGATGACCGATCGATTCTCAATGAGGATCTTCGCAGCAATCTGACGTTGAGAAGTTGCTGTTGGAATGGTGAGTGACTCATCCATGTTGCGAGCCGTTGCGCGAGCAATGCCCTTCAACACATGGAGCTCATCTTGGGTTTCCCCCTGCTCCGACAAAGACGAGGCGACCGGGGAAGTGCGGTGAATACGCGCATAGGGTGACGAGGCCTGGGCGGATTGCGCTGGAGGAGCGGGAGGAAGGTCGGAGCGGGTCACCGAAACTTCCGGCTGCTCTGTTGCCGGGTTATCCTCGTGAGCGGCCAAAGCGGCCTCGGCACTGACGACCGCGGTGGGCTGAGTCGGGAGAGGAGCTTGGCTTCGATGGAGCTGTGCCGGGACGGTATCGCCCTCAAAATAGGCGCGCCAAGACGCATCGACACTGAGTGGATCGGTCAACCACTGCTGACGCATTTGTTGAACCCATTCGTGTGAACGTGGGGAATCCGCCACCGTTACACCATCCTTTTCCCTGAACACGGCCATGTGAGTCTTGACATTATTTTAGGCCCTCACGTCCAGAATGCCCTTTCCTACGTGGGCCTTTCTCACACTTCGAAGATGGGTGAGTCCAGATAGACTGGAAGAACCATGGATAGTGACAGTTGTTGCCCTGACCAAAGTTTGACGTGTGTTCACCACCAAATGGTGGGAGGCCAGCGTGCTTCTTGATATCGCAATGCTCCTTTTAGGAGTGATCCTCACCGCGGGTACCTTCATCTTTGTTTCCGCAGAATTTTCTCTTGTCGCCCTTGATCAGGCCGTCGTTGAAAGTCGTGCAGCTGCGGGTGACGCCCGGGCGCGCCAGGTGGGACAGGCCATTAAGAACCTCTCGACTCAACTTTCGGGCTCGCAGGTCGGCATCACCTTAACGACCATTCTCTTGGGATATACAACGCAATCAGCGCTCGCGGATCTTCTCACCAAGGCGGGGGTCGGCCTCGGGCTATCCACTGCTATTTCTTCAGCGGTTGGAGTGGGTGTCGCAGCGGTCATCATCAACGTCATGTCCATGGTTTTTGGCGAGCTTGTTCCAAAAAACTTGGCGCTGGCCCATCCCCTGAAGACTGCAGGGCGTATCGTCCCCTTTAATACGCTCTTCACCGTGATTTTCAAGCCGGTGATCGTTGTCCTGAATTCCTCTGCGAATGGGATATTGCGTCTTTTGGGAGTAGAGCCTCAAGAAGAGCTTTCATCTGCACGATCGGCATCAGAATTAGCTGCGATGGTTCGCCACTCTGCCCAAGAAGGGACATTGGATACCTCGACGGCTTCGCTCTTCACGAATTCCATCCGTATCACTGAACTCACCGCAGTGGACGTCATGACCGATCGCGGGCTTCTTCACACGATTCCCGATGATGCCTTTGCCTCCGATGTCGTCCGCGCCGCGCACGAAACAGGGCACTCTCGTTTCCCCGTGATTGGCGAGGATCGTGACGACATCGTTGGTTTTGTCTCGTTGCGCAGGGCCGTTGCGGTTCCCTATGAAAAGCGCGATGAGGTTCCCGTCCTCTCATCCTCGCTCTTAGCTGATGCCCCACGCGTCCCTGAGACCTTGGATCTGGCGACCCTTTTGGTTCAGCTGCGTGAAGAAGGTTTGCAGATGGCAGTGGTCGTTGATGAATACGGCGGTGTCTCTGGAATTGTCACCCTTGAAGACGTCGTCGAGGAGATCGTTGGCGATGTCGCTGATGAGCACGATCAGCGTCGCCTAGGTATTCGTCCTCGCCCCGATGGGTCCTACCTTGTACCGGGGCGTCTGCGTATTGATGAACTCGCGCAGAAGATTAAAATTTTCCTTCCTGATGATGGGCCCTACGACACTCTTGCAGGCCTGATTATGACTGAGCTCGGAACGATCCCACAGGTTGGAGATCGGTGCGTTGTTGCTGGCGTGCGCCTCGAGGTCATTCAGATGATGGGCAGGCGCGTCATGCAGGTGAGCGTTGTTCCGCCCGTTCACGAGGCCGAAGGTGAGGTGCTCCTGTGAATAGCACCCTTGCTTTAGTCCTCACCGTTCTTTTGCTTGCGATGAATGCCTTTTTCGTCGCGGGAGAGTTTGCGACGACCTCCTCGAGGCGCTCCCAGATCGAGCCTTTGGTGGAAGAGGGAGTTCGAGGATCGCGTTATGCACTCTTTGCCTTAGAGCACGTGTCCTTGATGCTGGCGATCTGTCAGTTGGGCGTGACCGTAGCTTCCACCTCATTGGGCGTGGTTGCTGAACCAACTTTTGCCGCAATGGTTGAGGGCCCGATGGAAAAATGGGGGCTGCCGCATTCGTGGGTGCACGTTGTTGGCTTCACCTTTTCTTTGGTCTTAGTGCTGTTCCTCCACGTTGTTTTCGGCGAAATGGTTCCGAAGAACCTTTCAATTGCGAATCCACAGCGTCTTCTTCTTGTCCTTGCGCCGATTTTGGTCAATATCGGCCATGTCATTCGCCCGATCATTCACGCAATGGATCATTTGGCAAATTGGTTCTTACGCCTAGCGGGAGTCGAACCAAAGTCAGAGATTTCTGCGACCTTCACTATCGAAGAGATGGCGACCATTGTTGAGCATTCTCAGCAAGAGGGAATGATTGATGATGATCTGGGCTTGCTCTCTGGAACCCTAGAGTTTTCCACTGAGAACGCCTCTGACGTCATGGTTCCGCTGAGCGAATTGGTGATTCTGAGTTCAGAGTGCACTCCCGAGGACGTTGAGAAGGAAGTCGCGCGTACCGGTTTCTCGCGATTCCCGGTGGCCGATGACTCCGGAGCGCTCAGTGGATACATTCACCTCAAGGACGTCTTGTATGCCGAGGGCGCCGAGAGATTCGAACCAGTCACTTCATGGAGAATCCGCAAGATGGAAGCGGTCTCTATGGAAGCAGAGATCGAAGATGCTCTGCGCCATATGCAGCGCGCGGGTGCCCACCTCGCAGAGGTGATTGGAAAGGACGGAAACGTTCAAGGAGTGCTCTTCCTTGAAGATATTCTTGAGCGTCTTGTCGGCGAGGTCCGCGATGCACTTCAACGCGATTCGCTTCCGGGGGCTCACCGCCAAGCATGAGCGCTAGGACACAAGTACCTGCGTGAGTGAAAAATATTTGGGATGATTAAAAAGTTATGACGACACCAGCACCGAACTTACCCACGAGACGCCAGCGCGCCCACGAGCGCGCACAGCGTGCGCAAGTTGATGCTGCCCAGGTTCTTCCTACTGAACCTCTGGGACGAAAGCGCGGTAGAGCTGGTCGCCTTCTTGTGCGTTCCAGTGTTCTTCTTGCTTTAGGAGCGATGACCATCGCTGTTCCGCTCAGCGGTTTTCTTCGTCCAGACGTTTCAATCTCTATTCCTTCGCGTCAGTTCGGCGCAGCAATTGGTTCACAGTCCTGGGCCTCTGATTCTGCGGCCGTTTCGCTTTCTTCCGGCCTCAATGCGCAGGTCGATGCCGCCTCGCGATCGCGGGTGCGTTCGCCGCTCATGGTGCAGTGCGTCGGTGATGGCGGTGGTGCGGCTGATGGCACGCGCACTTTGACGAAGGCGGATACGATCTACTGGCCTCTTCAAGAGGGGACCTACCAAATTACTTCGCCTTTCTCGATGCGAATTTCACCCGTCTCGGGAACCATGCTCATGCATGAAGGCGTTGATATGGCCGCCCCGCTTGGCACGCCAATTCACGCGGTATTTGCTGGACAAGTGACGGAAGTTTCAGAGAATTCTCGTTCTGGAGCTCTTGTGACGATTCGTCACACCGCCAGTGATGGAAGCGTGTTCTATTCTGCTTACCTTCATCAGTACATGAAAGATATTAAAGTCAAGGTTGGCCAACAGGTTTCAGCTGGAGAGCAAATTGGAGCCGTTGGATCAAATGGCTGGTCTACTGGACCTCACCTTCACTTTGAGATTCATAATTCTTCGGATCAACCGGTTGATCCGGAGGTATGGATGGCGGACCATAAAGCGGTCCACATCGGTAAGGAGTGCTAAGCATGTATCGGGTTGTGGGCGATGGACCGATTATTCTTGCGCATCGAGGCGGGGGAGCAGAAGGGCCTGAGAACACCCCAGAAGCTTTTGAGGCGCTACGTAATATTCAGGTCTACCACGTTGAAACTGACGCGCATTTAAGCGCCGATGGTCAGGTTGTTCTAAACCACGATCCCGAGGTCGATCGCACGTATCCAGCGAGTGGCAAAATCCGTGAAATGAACTGGAGTGAGCTGCGTGAATTGCGCGGTGTTGACGGTGGGCGAATGATCCGCTTGGCCGATGCCCTGGATGAGTTCCCCGATATGTATTTCAATATCGACGCAAAGAGCGAGGAAGTTGCGCTTCCTTTGCTTGAAGTTATTCACGAACATGATGCGCTTGGACGTGTCTTAGTCGCTTCCTTTGATGAATCGCGGCTGCGTCGCCTACGTCGTTTGGAACCGCGTTTGGTCACCTCTGTGGGGGTTGGTGCGGTTACCCGTCTTGTTGCAGCTTCACAGCTCGCTCAGCCGGCCAGACGTCTTCTTGTCCCGGGTCCTCTTGAAGGAGTATGGGCGGTTCAAGTTCCTGAGAAGATGGGGGCGATCCGAGTCGTCGATCGCCGCTTTGTCGCCACTGCACATGCCTTGGGCTGTGCCGTGCACGTCTGGACCGTCAACGAGGAAGAGCAGATGCATCGTCTGCTAGATCTTGGCGTTGATGGAATCATCACGGACTATCCAACAAAGGCTCGCAAGGTTCTTGAAGAACGAGGCCAGTGGTATCCAATTGCACCGGCAAATGCCCAATAGACGCCGATAGAAAAGCATAAAGTTTGTGGGAGGCACCTGAGGTGCCTCCCACAAACTTGTCTATGACGGTGTCGTCTTAGCGCTTAGGCATCAATGCCTTGGGTGCGGGTTGCCAGTTCGATGGTACGGGCGCGTGCGATTCGCCAGAATGAAATCCCCACCAACACGACGGCCACTGCGATACCTGCGATGCGGACCCAGCCGCTGCCAACGAAAATCATTGCCATCGCCGCAAGCTCGGGAACAAGCAACATGAATGAATCCACAATGTAGCGACCGAAACTGGGCATTTCGATGCCGTCGGCCTCGGCCACGGACTTGACCATGAAGTTCGGACCATTGCCAATGTATGTAATAGCGCCGCAGAAAACTGCACCCAAGGAGATCGGGATCAGATAGGCCTCGGGAACTCCGGCAATGAGCGTCCCGTCCCCGCCCAAGGTCTTTGCCATTCCAAAGAAGGTCATGTAGGTCGGAGCATTGTCCAAGACCGAGGACAAGGAACCCGTGAAGACGAAGAAAGTTCCGCGGTTGAGGGGAAGAGAAGGCGCAACTTCTTCGAGGACGCGCAGTGCGGGGGCCATCGTGGCGAAAATGCCGATGAAGAGTGCAGCAACTTCGGCAATGGGGGACCACTGGAAAGCGTTCTCCTCGTAGCGGACCTTTTTATTGCCAACAGTCAGTGAAAGGCCAGCTGCGATAAGCATGACGACCTCACGCCACGGAACCAACTCGCTTCCGTGCGCGTGACCTTCGATGATGGCCTCGGCATCCCACGAAGGTAGGAAAGCAACGGAGCAGATAATCGCTGCGAAGAACAGGAGATTAATTGCACCGTGTAGGCGCAGCGGTTCGATGTCTTCGTTGTCCTCTTCGATGGCCACCTTGGGTTCGCTTGCGTAGTACAAGCGATCAAGCGAGTAAAACGACAAAAGAAGGATCCCAAGGACGAATGCCCATTCCTTCCACAGGTTCAGTGTCCACGTAAAGGGAACACCGTTGAGGAAACCAAGGAAGAGCGGTGGGTCACCAAGTGGAGTGAGCAAGCCACCGCAGTTGGCGACGATGAAGATCGTAAAGAGAACGGTGTGGACCTTGTTGACGCGCTCGCGGTTGGTGGCAAGCAGGGGACGGATCAACAGCATTGCTGCGCCAGTTGTTCCGATGAAAGATGCTAGAACGCCGCCAATTGCCAAGAAGATTGTGTTGTTCCGGGGGGTTGCCCGAATGTCGCCGGCGAGGTGAATACCGCCCGAGACCACGTAGAGCGAAAACAAAAGGCAGATGAATTGGAAGTATTCAATCCCCGTATCAATCAGTGGGCCGCTTCCGGCCTTCCAGAACATCCACAGCGTCGTCGGAACTGCCAAGATCAGTGCGACGGTAAGCTGAGAGGAATTGCGCTCCCACCAGTGTGAAGTGGCAGGAATAAGTGGCAAAACCGCGATAGATGCGAGCATTGCGACAAAGGGAAGTAGAGACCACAACGGGTATTCCACAAGAACTCCTTGACGGTGAATCTGGTTGGCAATCGCCTCACTCATCCTAGGCTATGGCGCTGCGCGGGGCAGCGAGTATCTTCCTATCCGATCGGTGCGCCTATTATGGAGTTCGTCAAGGAGGTTCAATGTCCCAGCGTGTGCGTGATGTTGCGCTACTTATCGCTGCCGGTTTATTTGCGGGCTCACTCTCGGGTTTATTTGGAATTGGTGGTGGAACCGTCATTATTCCCGCGCTCATGGCAGTTGGCTATTCTCAGCGCGAGGCATCGGCCTCAAGTTTGCTAGCCATCGTTCCAACCTGCATTTCTGGGGTGATCTCCTATGCCTCGGTCGGCAGAATCGCGTGGATCCCTGCGCTTTTGATGACCGTGGGTATGTTGATCGGTGTACAAGTGGGAACGTGGATGCTTGCGCGACTGTCTGAGGTCGTCTTGCGCTGGGGATTCGTCGCATTCATCGTGACATTGATTGTCATACAGGTTGTGTATGTTCCCGCTCGCGAAGGGATTCTCACCGTGATTTTCGCGGTGGGAATAGCGTTGTTCCTGCTGGGATGTTTGTGCGGTTTTCTTGCCGGTTTGTTGGGAATTGGCGGGGGAGCGGTCGCAGTACCCGGACTGACCCTTCTGGGTATGTCTGACCTGGGTGCTCGTGGAGTGTCGATGGTTGTGATGCTTCCGGGTGCGCTGAGCGGAACGGTAACGAATTATCGACGAGGCCTTGTCCGCCTTGGCCCCGCATTGATCGTTGGCTGCACGGCTGTGTGCGTAGTTCCTTTTGGAGCATGGTGTGCGACGCTTTTGTCGCCTCGCGTTGATGCCTTGCTTTTTGGTGCGTGGTTTGCGGTGCTCTTGGTGCGTTCCATCATTGTGGCGCGAAAAGTGCCCCGAACAGGATTCGAACCTGCGACCTTTCGCTCCGGAGGCGAACGCTCTATCCACTGAGCTATCGGGGCAACCGCCTCAGTTTATCAGTCTTTAGCTCGAGCTCAAACGCTAGTAGATCCCCGGATCAGGCCGTATCATGAAGGGGTTCCCTCTCTTCAACGTGAATGGAAGTTTACATGCGCGTCCATATTGCAACTGATCATGCCGGATTCGAACTTAAAGAACACTTGGTGAAGGTCCTTCGTGATTCGGGGTATGAGGTTATCGATCATGGTGCAACAACCTATGATCCCAACGATGACTACCCGCAGATGTGTATCGAAGCCGCTGAAGGTGTTGTTTCTGATCCCGGCTCTTTGGGTGTAGTCATTGGCGGTTCGGGAAATGGCGAACAGATGGCTGCCAACTTGGTCAAGGGAGCACGTGCGGCACTGGTATGGAACGAAGACATCGCCGTGCTTGCCCGTGAACACAACAATGCGAATGTTATTGCCGTCGGGGCTCGTCAGCACTCGAAGGAAGATGCCACCCGCTTTGTTTTGACCTTCTTGGAAACGCCTTTCAGCGAGGATGAGCGTCACAAGCGTCGCATCGCAGTGATGGACGCGTACTAATACTCGGTTGGGTGCTCTCGCTTAGCTTTGACCGGTAACGGTCAGATAGACCAACAAAATATTGAGAAGAATAATTGCCGCTGCAATCACAGATGCCACTGCGATTGTCAGCGGCTTATTCACATATTCGCCCATGAGCTTCTTGTTTCGCGTCAAATACATGAGCGGCACAATGGCAAAGGGGATACCGAAGGAAAGGGCGACCTGCGAGAGCACCAATGCCCATGTTGGTTCTGCTCCCATTCCCAAGATGATCAGGGCCGGGATGATTGTCACCAAGCGGCGTGCCAGCAGCGGGACGTTCACGTGGAGAAGGCCGTTCATGATTTCTGAACCCGCGTAGGCGCCCACCGAGGTTGATGCTAGACCCGAGGCCAGCAGGCCAAGAGCAAAGATGGTGGAAACGGTGCCTCCCAGGGCATTTGCGATCGCGTGGTAGGCGCCTTCGATGGTGTCGGTTCCTTCGACTCCAGACAAAGCCGAGGCAGCAAGAAGGAGTAGGCCGATATTGACGATTCCGGCAATGCTCAGCGCCCACAAGATATCGTGACGAGTCGCGCGAAGAAGTGCACGCTTATGCGGACGTTCAATTTCGGGATCCGTGTGGTGGTCGTTGACCAAGGAAGAGTGCAGGTAAATCGCGTGCGGCATGACAGTTGCGCCGAGCATCGAGGCAGCGACCAAGATTGAATCGGTGCCCTTGAATCGGGGGATCAGGCCTCCTGCAACTTCAGACCACTGAGGGGGCGCGAAGAAAAGCCCCGCTAAGAATCCTGCGGTAATGACGACAAGCATCCCGATGATGACTGCTTCAAAAATATTCTGACGGTGTCCTTGGAAGAGGAGGATAACGATCGATGCGGCGCCAATGATGACACCGGACCACAAGAGGGGAATTCCGAAGAGAAGATTGAGGGCGATTGCTCCACCAATAACTTCAGCGAGGTCTGTTGCAGCTGCGACGACTTCCGCTTGGACCCAGAACAGAATTCGATTCTGCGGACGAAGGCGTTCACCAAGGAGTGCGGGGAGTGATTTTCCGGTGACAATGCCCAATTTTGCTGAGAGGTATTGGACAAGCATGGCTGAGAGATTCGAAAGAACAAGCACCCATACCAAGAGATATCCGTAGCGGGCACCCGCAGTGATATTCGCAGCGACATTACCGGGGTCCACATAGGCGATTGCTGCAATAAATGCCGGACCCATCAAGGCAAATAGTCGATGCTGCTTGAGACGGTGACCACTCATTTTCTATCTCCACAGATCAAAATCTTCGTATAACCGAACTTTACTCCAGATATTGTGAGGTGTCACAGAGTTTCAGTGTGGCATGGGAGCAATCGAAACGATTACTCTTTAATGGTGACTCCAGAAGAACTTGCATCTCATATCCACGACCTTTTGCTCGCTGAGATCGAGCAGGGCAACTTGGCTCTCGAGCCCGCAGACCTTCCCGAGACGGTGAAGGTCGAGAGGCCCCGTAATCGCGATCATGGCGACTGGGCCAGCAATATTGCCATGCAATTGGCAAAGAAGGCGGGAATGAACCCGCGCGACTTTGCGCAGATCCTCGTCAATGACCTCAATGAACTCGAGGGCATTGATAGTGCCGAAATCGCTGGTCCCGGCTTCATTAATATTCGTCTTGCCGCTGCCTCTGCAGGCGAGCTTGCCCGCACCATTGTCGAGGCCGGTGGAGCTTTCGGCCGTGGCGAATCCATGAAGGGGCTGCACATTAACTTGGAGTATGTCTCCGCCAACCCCACGGGTCCTGTTCACCTGGGTGGTGCACGCTGGGCGGCCGTGGGAGACTCCCTTGCTCGCCTGATGAAGGCATCGGGTGCGAAGGTGACCCGCGAGTACTACTTCAATGATCACGGCTCGCAGATCGATCGTTTCGCGCGTTCTCTCTATGCGCGCGCGATGGGCCATGAGGCACCCGAAGATGGTTACGGCGGCCAGTACATTGCCGATATCGCTGCGCAAGTACGTGAAGACGCTGTCGCAGCAGGGGAGCCCGATCCGGTTACTCTTCCCGAAGAAGAAGCTGTTGAGGCATTCCGCGCACGTGGCGTCGAGCTGATGTTCGATGAAATCAAGCAGCGCCTGCGTGATTTCCGCTCTGAGTTTGACGTTTTCTTCCACGAAGATTCGCTTCACAATTCGGGAGCCGTTGACGCCGCAATTGAGACTCTGCGTCAGCGCGGTGAGGTCTTTGACCAGGATGGTGCCGTGTGGCTGCGGACAACCTCTTACGGCGATGACAAGGACCGCGTTCTGATTAAGTCCGACGGCCAAGCAGCGTACTTTGCCGGTGACGTCGCCTACTACCTTGATAAGCGCCGCCGCGGTGCCGATGTTGCCATCTACCTACTGGGCGCAGATCACCATGGCTACATTGGCCGAATGATGGCGATGTGCGAGGCATTTGGCGACAAGCCCGGTGTCAACATGCAGATTCTCATCGGCCAGATGGTGAACCTGGTTAAGGATGGCGTGCCGGTCCGCATGTCCAAGCGCGCTGGAACCATCGTTACCCTTGACGACTTGGTCGATGCCGTTGGCGTGGACGCTGCCCGTTACGCGCTGGTTCGAGTGTCCATGGATTCCAATTTGGATATTGATTTGGATCTATTGGGATCGCGCACGAACGAAAACCCTGTCTACTACGTTCAGTACGCGCATGCTCGTACTCGCAACGTTGCGCGAAATGCAGCTGAGCACGGTGTCACGCGCGATGCTGGTTTTAACCCTGCAGCACTGGATACTCAGGCCGATAGCGATCTTCTGGGCGTTCTTGCACAGTTCCCTGCGCAAGTTGCACAAGCTGCGGATCTACGTGAGCCCCACCGTGTTGCTCGCTACCTGGAGCAGCTCGCCGCCGCTTACCACACTTGGTATGGGCAGTGCCGCGTTACTCCTCGTGGAGACGATCCGGTCGATGAAGGCCATGTTGCACGTCTGTGGCTCAATGACGCGGTGACGCAGGTCCTGCGTAGCGGTCTGGATCTTCTTGGCGTTGAGGCTCCCGAACGTATGTGAGCTCAGTCAGATAGACGCAGTTGGCCCCGCAGTTTCATCCGAAACTGCGGGGCCAACCCGTTTCGACCTTTAAATGGATCGCAGATGCTCCGCAGAGCTTGCGCCCAGCTTAGGCAAGAGAATCAAAGAGGATATTGAGTCCTTCTCCCATTGTCGGGTGGGCGATGGGGAGCATGCGGAGCTGCTCGTAGGTCATCCCCGCGCTCATTGCTACTTGAACGGCGGTGATGACTTCACCGGACTGAGGACCGACAAGCGTTGCGCCCAAAATTGTGTGGGTCTTCGCGTCAACGATTGCCTTCCACTTACCGGTCGTATCGCGCATGGTCTTTGCTCGTGGAATTGCCGCAGTATCGATCGAGGCGACAAGGACATCCAGTCCCTGTTCCTTTGCTTGGGTTTCGTTGATTCCGATACGTCCAAGCTCCGGTTCAGCAAAGAGCGCCCAAGGGATGAGGCGTCCGGCCTTTGAAGTCCGTGGATCATCCAGGGAGACCCCGTCCATCTGTTCGCGGATAATCCGGTAGTCGTTCCACGAGGCGTGGGTGAACATGGGTGTGCCTGCGCAGTCGCCTGCAGCCCAGACGCCATCGAGATTGGTGCGCAGATGATCATCAACGCTAATGAAGCCTCGTTGATCGAGCGTCACTCCAGCTTCTTCAAGACCAATTCCCTTTGTGTTGGGGATGCGCCCTGCAGCAACCAGTACCTTTTCTGCACTCACGCTACTGCCATCAGAAAGCTCGACGGTGATCACACCGTCCTGCTTTGAGCCGGACTTCGCAAGAACACCGGTGAGGATTGTGACGCCTCTATCCTGCAGGCTCTTTTCGTAGATTGCTGCGATATCGGGATCTTCACGGTCAAGGATATGGGGGCCGGAAGCAACAACGGTTACCTTCGATCCGAAGCTTGTCATCATGGATGCAAATTCGATACCGATGTATCCGCCACCAATGATGACAAGTGATGAGGGGATTTCTTCCACTCGCAGGATATCTTCGCTGTCCCATGCTCCAGCTTCCCAAAGTCCAGGAATTGGAGGATGTGCGGGGCTGGTTCCCAGATTGAGCAGGACGCGCTCGGAGTGGAGCTGGCGGAGCGTTCCATCTTCAAGCTTGACTTCCACGCTGTGTGCGTCCAAAAGACGAGCACTTCCACGCATGAAATCGATTCCTGGCGCAGCGAAGAATTTCTCGTGTGCGGCAACCATTGCCGAGACGATACCTTCCTTGTGTGCGCGCAGTTTTTCTACGTTGATGTAAGCGCCGGCGGTACCCTCGATACCAAAGGTGGCATCCGTGCGAGTATCTTCCATGCGGCGAGCTGCAGCGACCAAAGATTTGGTGGGGATACACGCCACGTTTATGCAGGTACCACCGATAAACTGTCGTTCGATCAGAGCAACCTTCCAGCCTTTTTTGGCGCGATTCATCGCCAGTGACTTTCCGGCCTTCCCGCCTCCAACGACAATGAGGTCAAAGTTCTCCACGGTGTCTCCTTTACTGAGTGGAGCGATCCTTCTTACCTCCTAGAACGAAGACTGAAACAACATCATTCCAACGAAGAGCTGATGGTGAGGCGCTTCACTTCTATCTCGTCGACGCGCGCTTCGTTCGTGCTGTCGGAGCAACGGAGAAGGGGTCTTCAGGCCAATGATGTTTGGTATAGCGGCCTCGAAGCTCAGATCGAACCTGCTGGTAGGGACCTTTCCAGAAGGACTCAAGATCGCTGGTAATTGCCACAGGACGTCCTGCGGGATCCGTGAGTTCGATGCGCAGCGGAAGCCGGCCATCCATGAAGCGGGGAGAATCCGTCCAGCCAAATGCTTCTTGAACACGCAGGGAAACACGTGCCCCCTCGTGATCCCATTCCACGCGCCGCTCGGCGCCAGTTGGGATTGTGATCTGTGTTGGTGCTTGACGGTCAAGTTCCCTATTCAATGGCCAGACCAAGAGGGAGGTCATGGCCTCACCAAGAGACAGCTCTGCTAGAGGACGGCCGTCACTCCACTGATCTGCCAAAAATTGCCCGCAGGAAATGATGAAGTGTTCGTCATCAACAAGAGGCCAGGGATCTCCAAGAAACTCTCGGCATTTGAGAATTCTCAGTCGTAGCTGTGATGCGCTCTGGCTCCACGGTAGATCTGCAACGCTCATCTTTGCCAACTCCGCGAGAGCAAAGGAACGCATTGCTTCGTGATTAGGATTGAGATCGCGGGTACTGCGCAAGGTCACAGCCCCGAGTTTTTCCTCAATAACTGCAAGGATTCGACCCTGATCAAGCATCAGGCGCGAAACAGATTTATGAAGATGGGACGCAGCCGTGCAGGCAGTGTCTTGGTCAAGAGGGAGCGCCGAACGAATGATTCCATCACCGGTGGTTGATTGCAGATCGGCTATTGCAAGCCAGGTGCTTCCCTCTAAAGCGGAAGCTTGTGGAAGCGATGCGCCTACGCCCGAAACAAGAAGATAACGGTTACTTCCTTCACGTTGGCGTGCAAGACGAAGCGGAAAAGCGTGAGAGATAAAATCAGCCATAGCAGCTGCGACTTTCGCGCGTAAGTGTGTATCCCAGATAGGGCGGGGAGCCTGGCACATACGCGCGGCGGTCTCTTCAATGCGGGCAGCTTGAACACCACCCAGTGGAAGCGAATATAGACAGCTCAGTAAGTCGCCTCCCTTTGGACGTAAATCTTCAGAGAGCACAGCTGCACAAAGCGCCGCAATTTCTCGCGGAATCTCATCCTCAAGAGTGCTGAGTGCGTGGGCAAGGCGAGGGTCTACCGGGGAGAGCGCAAGCGAACGTCCGTGGGACAGTGCCTGACCGGCCTCGTCAATCGCCCCCAAAGCTTCAAGGGAGGAACGCGCATACTCCTCAAGGCCTCGGCTGGGGGTATCAAGAAGACGGACAGAGGAGAAGTCTGCGCGCGACCAGCACGCCACAGAAAGCAAAGGCGGAACGGGGTCACAGATTGTGATCTCGGGAGAGGGCTGGGACGGGCGCATCGCCCATCCCGAGGATTCCATGGCTCGAATACACACTCCAGGACCGAGGCGCCCCGCTCGTCCCGCGCGTTGAACCATTGAGGAACGAGGCGAGGGCACCGTGACCAGTGAAGTGGCCTCGCGAGCGGGGGAGAAGCGTGTATGCCTGCTCAATGTTGAATCAATGACGATCTGGACTCCCGGGACCGTGAGTGCACTTTCTGCAATAGAGGAAGAAACGATGATTCGTCGTGAAGGTGAAGAAGAAAAAATCTCGTCCTGCTGCGAAGAAGACAGCTGGCCGTGAAGTGCGATGACCTGTGCATCCACTTCCTCAAGGAATTCGCAGACCTTGGAGATTTCCCGCATGCCTGGAACAAACACAAGCGCGTCTCCGGGATAGCGTTCCAACGCCCGCGCAGCAAGCGCAGCAATATGGCGGAGGAAGGGAATACTCACCCTCTCGCCCTGGAAATAGTCGACATCGCGCGGCGGTGCTTCCCAGACAATATCAACTGGATGAAGTTCTTGATTAAGCTCAATAACCCGAGGCGAAAAATCAGCGAGAAGGCTGCGAAGGGCGTCGCTATCGACGGTCGCAGACATGATGACCAAGCGAAGGTCTTCGCGCAGAACCTCGCGAATATCGCTCAGGAAGGCGCACGCAAGATCACTATCGACCGCTCGTTCATGAAACTCGTCAAGAATGACACAACCGATTCCCTGCAATTCTGGGTCAGAGTGAATCATTCGAGTCAAGACACCTGGGGTAACGAATTCGATGCGCGTTGACGTGCTTCGCTCGCTTTGACCGCGGACGCTAAACCCAACAAGGTGGCCAACGCGGTCATCCAATAACTGGGCCAAGCGGCGAGCACAGGAACGTGCACTCACGCGCCGCGGGGAGCACACAAGGACTCGCTGTTGGGGCTCAAGAAGCTCTGCGCAAGCAAGGGGAATAAGAGTCGTCTTTCCGCTACCAGCGCTGGCGGAAATAATTGATACGCTACCGGAGCTGCATGAACGTAGAAAACCAGGAAGCAGCCGAGAGACGGGCAATTCACTGGCCCGAGTAATCGCATCCTGAAAGCTCAACACCGCTTCAGTATTACACGCTCTCTTACAGTCCGCGGATGGACAGGGACAGACGGTGACGTTGGCCAGGGGCCAAAGAGATGAGATCAATTCCCGAATTGAAGGCATCGGGTGGGCAAGTCATAGGTTCAACCGCGATGCCTGGACGGCCAAGGGCATCTGCTGTGTGGATTTGAACCCACGGTGTATTGGAAACCAAAGCTGCGCCTTCACCCTGCGCGTTCGTCACGCGCACCTCCCAGTCCCCTTGAAGGCCGCCGTAACAGTGGTCGATGAAAAGATCGTCAACCATGCGGGGGAGGCGGAAGTCGTATGCAGTGCTGACGGGGTTGATTCCCGTTGGCAATAGATTCTCGTCGGTATCGACGATCTGCGAGGCCGGAAGGCTCAGTATCGAGTCATTAGCTGTGGTGCCTCCCAGAAGATAGGGATGAAGAGAAGCTCCATAGGGCGCAGGAGAATCCCCCAAGTTCTTTGCCGACAACTCAATATTTAGGCCACTTTCAGGATCTAAACGTAGATCGAGACGCGCTGTGAGGGGCCAGGGATAGGACTCCTGAGCCGCAATAAAGCTTTCTAATCTCACGTGAGATGCCGTAGCGTCAACAATCTCCCACGGAACCCAACCCGCAAGTCCATGCAGCGCCGTGCCAGTCCCACGGTCGTTGATGGGCAGCAGGTATTCCCTGTCATTCCATGAATAACGTCCATCGGCAATCCGATTAGGCCAGGGAAGAAGCATTTTTCCAGACCAGCCGGGCGCAACTTCGGTCACCTTATGAGGAAGAACGAGGTTTCGTCCCTTCCACTTCAAGGAAGAGATCCCAGCACCAACGGTGACGACGCTCAGGGAATAGTCCCCGGCCTCGCACGAAAGCTCGCGACCCGACGCATGGAAACTCATAGCAACACCTCACTGTGGCTTGTACAGAGGAAACTGTACCAGTTCAGTCTAAGTGGGAAAGAACGCCTATCCCTAAGACTTCAGGCCCTTCCTTGGTCGTGGACAGAAACTGGGAGATGCTCCTCAGGAGCGTAGTATGGAGGAAGCAAAGATGCTTAAAGTACAAGTCAAATGAGAGGACGAGAATATGCCTGAGATCTCCAACGACCTCCTGATGCAGCTGCGCGAAGAGGAAAGCGCCAAGGTCGCGCTGGCCAGGAACGCTGCAACCCAAGTTGGAATTGAAGCCGCTTCTTTGAACCGCGAAAAGATTCAGCACACTTCCACAGCTGTTTCACACCGCTTGGATGATTGGAAGGCAACTTCTCAGAAGAAGTCCGGCCGCTGCTGGCTCTTTTCCTCGCTGAACTTCCTGCGCTCGCGGGCGCGCGAAAGCCTGGGGATCAAGAACTTCGAGTTCTCTCAGAGCTACGTATTCTTCTGGGATAAGTTTGAACGCGCCAACTGGTTCCTGACCGACATCATTGCCACTTCGGATGAGCCTGTTGACGGTCGTCTGGTTCAGTTCCTGCTGGGCGATGTTTTGGGCGATGGTGGCCAGTGGGATATGGCTGTTTCGGTCTATATGAAGTATGGCTTGGTGCCCAAGGAAGTCATGCCTGAAAGTGAGGCATCGACCAACTCGCGCCCAATGAACGCGCGCCTGCGCGCAGTACTCCACATTGGTGCCCTTCGTCTGCGCGAGGCCATTGCAGCAGGTGCAAGTGCTGAAGAAGTCGATACTCAGCGTCGCAAGATTTTGGCTGATGTGTGGAAGATTCTCGTTGTATGCCTGGGTGAGCCGCCCGTGCGTTTTAACTGGCAGTGGCGTGATGATGAGGGTAACTTCCACCGCGACGGCGAGATCACTCCTCATGAGTTCTACGAGCGCCACGTGGGCGTGGACCTCAGCGAGTACATCTGCCTAGTTGATGATCCCCGTCCCGAAAACCCGAAGGGATCGATGGAGACTGTCGAGCACCTCGGTAATGTTGTCGGTGGACGTCCGATTCGTTACCTGAATGCCCCCGTTGAAGAGATTAAGCGCATTGCGGCTGCACAGATCGCTGCAGGTGAGGCTGTGTGGTTCGGTGCCGATGTCTCTCAGCCCTATGATCGAGGCCTCGGTTTCTTTGTGACCGGTATCCATGACTATGACGGCCTTTTTGATGTCGATTTCAGCTCGACGAAGCTTGAGCGGGTGCGCTCGGGTGAATCAGCGATGGACCACGCGATGCTCTTTACCGGAGTAGACCTTGACGAGGCCGGACAACCGCGTGCGTGGAGGGTTGAGAATTCCTGGGGGGATGAGCCCGGAGATTCGGGCTTCTTCACCATGGATGATCAATGGTTCACCGATAATGTTTTCGAGGTTGTTGTGCCTAAGAGTGCGCTTCCTGAAGACCTGGCTGCCGCAGTGGACTCTGAGCCCATCGTTTTGCCGGCATGGGATCCCATGGGAACCCTGGCTTAAGTGACGTCAAGGAAACGTGATGACTCGCCCGACCCTTTTGGTCAGTGCCCTGACCGATCACCGTGCCACTTCTCGGGAACAAGCCTTGCTGGAGGCCTTGCAGGGGAGTGTCCTTAGCACTGCTGTCGCTACTTGGGATGTGCGACTGCACATTGCTGATAGTGATCCTCGCTCGCCCGAGCAGCTTGTTGAAGGCACCGATGCAGTGATCATCTTGGGAGGACCAGATGTCGCTCCCGAGTTTTACGGCATGGATTCTGGTTACCCCAGAGAAGGTCAGCACTGGCCAGAAGGTGACCGGCGACAAATCGCGTTAGTCCAGTTGTGCCGTGCACGCCATATTCCGCTTCTTGGAATTTGCCGCGGGCATCAGGTAATTAACGTTGCTTATGGCGGTACCTTGATTCAAGACATGGATGGTCATGAGAGCCCGACTCTTCTTGACGACCAGCGTTTTGCGCGCCACCAGGTTACCGTAGATGAAGGGTCGGTCCTGATTCGTGCCGGTTTTGGCCATGAACTCACGGTTAGTTCAGCGCATCACCAGAGTATTGACCGCGTGGGAGATGGGCTGCAGGTGAGCGCGCGTAGCAGTGATGGTGTGATCGAAGCCGTTGAGGATCCTGATAGCCGAATTCTTGGCGTTCAGTGGCATCCTGAGGATCCGCGTTCGGACCGCTACTCGATGGAACTGTTGCTTGCGCTATTGCGGAATTGGGATAGCTGATGCGCCAGCATGGAAATTTCGAAGCTGATGGGCGTAATAATTGGGAGCGAATGCTCGCAGGGGATTGGTATATCGGGGATCACCCGAAAATGGCTGAGGTTTCGCAGCGCGCGCAGCGTCTGTTGAAACTCTACGAGCAGGCACTTCCAGAAGACCCTGATATTGCGCACTATCTTCTTCAGCAGATCCTCGGCAGCGTGGGGGAGCGAGTCACAATTCGTCCGCCTTTTCGCGTTGACTACGGATTTAATATCCATATCGGCGAGGGCGTCTGGGTGAACTATGGCTTGACCGCGCTCGATGTTGCCGAAATTCGTATTGGTAATGACGTTCTTATCGGTCCGAATTGTCAGTTGTTAACTCCCGTTCATCCCTTGGAACACGGGCCTCGTCGGGCAGGATGGGAAAGTGCTGAGCCCATCACTATTGAAGATAATGTGTGGCTGGCAAGCGGGGTAACAGTGTGCCAGGGAGTGACAATTGGCCATGACTCAGTGGTCGGAGCCGGATCGGTTGTCACGCGTTCTCTGCCGCCTTATAGCTTGGCCGTGGGTAATCCTGCTCGTGTCATCCGTGAGCTACATGAGGGTGAAGATCCGCACGCTGCCTTGGATGCGCACCTACACGCATGAGGCACTTTGACCTCAATCGTGAGAACAAAGTAGCCGCCCCTGAATCTGAATGGATTCTAGGGGCGGCAAACTATTGCTCGTCAGCGGCGGTTCCTCAGTGGACCTCGAAGCCTAGACTGCGGAAGTAATCGCGAACCTTATCTGTTGCTTCGGGCGAGGGCGGCTTCGTGTCTTCCAACTTGTATTCGAGTCCCAAGCTCTTCCACTTATCCGAACCAAGTTGGTGGAAGGGAAGGACCTCAACTCGATCAATGACGTCCTTCCAACGCAAGACAATCTCGCCGACTCGACGAATATTTTCCGGGTCATCGGTCAGACCGGGAACTAAGACGAAGCGGATCCAGATTCTGGTCGGACCGCCGCGCTGGGCGATGCGATCACCAAAGTCGATGGTCGGCTGGAGGTCACGGCCAGTGACCTCCTTGTATGTTTCGGGGAAGCCAGACTTCACGTCCAGAAGGACAAGATCAAGGTTGTCCAGCATCTCATCATCACAGTTAGCGCCAAGGTAACCGGAGGTATCGATGCAGGTGTGGATCCCCATTGCTTTTGTACCCAGGACAATTCGCTTGGCAAATGCGGGCTGCATGAGGACCTCGCCACCGGAAAGCGTAATTCCACCGTTGGTCGCTTTAAAAACCCTGCGGTAGCGGCGGATCCTATTCAGAAGCTCCTCATCTGAAATGGGAGCGCCATCCTTCATGAGAAAAGTATCTGGGTTGTGGCAGTACAAGCAGCGAAGCGGGCAGCCGTTGAGGAAGACCGTCATGCGGGTTCCAGGGCCGTCAACGGCAGTGACCAATTCCCAAGAGTGGATTGAACCAAGGGTTCCCTCACGCATTCGAGCCAAGCGATCCGAACGTTCAAGGTCAGTCAATTCTTCCAGGCCTTCAACACCCTGTCCGGCTGTTCGGGCCGTAGGTGCCTGGAAATCCTGATCGCGAAGTAGCTCAGCGCTGCTCATAGTCATGGTCATTGTGTGCTCCGTGGATTACTACCCAAAGGTTGGTTCCTACCTAGAGGAACGATAGAAAAATGAGAAAAATTTCGTGATCCGCCAGATAAATGAATGGGGCGCGGGCCCTGCGGCCAGCGCCCCATTCATGTCATCTACGCTCAGGCAGAGTGGTGGAAGGTGCGGGAAAGCACGTCCAGCTGCTGCTCGCGGGTGAGCTTCACGAAGTTCACTGCGTAGCCCGAAACGCGAACGGTCAGGTTCGGGTAGTTCTCGGGGTGCTCCATTGCGTCTTCGAGGGTTGCCTGGTCGAGAACGTTGATGTTGGCGTGGTACAGACCAGCGCCTTCCTCACGCTCTTCGCGGGCGGCCTTCATGGAAGCAAGACGCTCTTCGTAGGTCTTCGTTGCCATTTCATTTCTCCTTTTCTTCCGGGTGGGGCCGGATAGACAAGCGGTGTTCCGTTTGCCTAAGACTTGTTTCTATCAGTAACCCTTGGTGGCGTCGACGGCGCAGCAATCGTCGGGGACGAAGCCTGCGTCCAGGATGCCGACCAGGTTGGTGATCTGCTCGTCACGCGTACGACCAAGGCCCTGAGGGGTAATGGTGTTGGTCAGCGAGATGCCGTCCAGTGCGTCGTTGTAGTCGAGCTTGGCGACCGAGAGCATGGAAGCGACCATGCCGTGGGTATCGATACCGTTCTCGGGGTTTGCGCCGGGTGCGAAGGGGGTGCCCTTCTGGTGGCCCGAGGGGAAGGAGCCGGTTGCCTTGCCGTAAACAACGTTCGAGGTGATGGTGAGCACCGACTGGGTCGGGATTGCATCACGGTACATGGGGATTGCGCGAATCTTATCCATGACGGTGTGAACGACGGTTGCTGCAATATCGTCCGCGCGGTCGTCATCGTTACCGTAGGTCGGGAAGTCCCCCTCGGTGCGGTAGTCGACAACCAGTCCGGTTTCGTCGCGAATCGGGTAAACCTTCGCGTACTTGATGGCGGACAGGGAGTCAGCAACGATGGACAGGCCAGCAATACCGCAACCCATGGTGCGAATGATCTCGGAATCGTGCAGCGCCATCTCGACTGCCTCGTAGGCGTAGCGATCGTGGCAGTAGTGGATGATGTTCAGGGCCTCGACGTAGGTGCCAACAACCCAGTCCAGCATCTCTTCGTACTTTGCCCAGACCTCGTCGAAGTCGAGCGGGCCGTCACCCTTAATGGGCTCGTAGCCTTCCATGACTTGCTTTCCGCTCATCTCATCGCGGCCACCGTTGATGGCGTAGAGGAGAGCCTTTGCAGAGTTCACGCGGGCGCCGAAGAACTGCATCTGCTTGCCAACGCGCATGGGGGAAACACAGCATGCGATGGCTGCGTCATCGCCCCAGTGCTCACGAATCTGCTCATCGGATTCGTACTGAATGGAGGAGGTCTCAATCGAGATCAGTGCGCAGAATTCCTTGTAGCCCTTGGGGAGCTTCTCATCCCAGAAGATGGTGATGTTCGGCTCGGGTGCGGGGCCGAGGTTACGCAGGGTCTGCAGGAGACGGAAGGCGGTCTTGGTAACCAAGGTACGTCCGTCTTCGCCGAAGCCTGCATCCGACCAGGTTGCCCAGTAGGGGTCGCCGGAGAAGATCTGATCGTAATCGATCGTGCGCAGGAAGCGGGTAATGCGGAGCTTGATGACCAGAGAGTCGATGATCTCCTGGGCCTCGAGCTCGGTGAGGGTTCCACGATTAAGATCGCGCTCGAAGTAGCAGTCGAAGAATGCGGAGAGACGGCCGATCGACATTGCGGCGCCGTCCTGGGACTTCACGGAGGCCAGGTAGCCGAAGTAGGTCCACTGCACTGCTTCGTGTGCGTTGCGAGCGGGGCCGGAGATGTCGAAGCCGTAGTCGGCTGCCATCTTCTTGAGCTTCTTCAGAGCCTTGATCTGCTCCGAGTGCTCCTCGCGGTAGCGTGCCCAGTGCTCTGAGAAGGGCTGATCTGCGTAGCGATCCTTATCCTTCTGCTTCTCCTCGATAAGGTGGTCAACACCGTACAGTGCAACACGACGGTAGTCACCAATGATGCGGCCACGGCCGTATGCATCGGGAAGACCGGTGATGATGTGGGAGGAACGCGCTGCGCGGATACGAGGCGTGTAGATATCGAAGACCGCGTCGTTGTGGGTCTTGCGGTACTGGGTGAAGATCTTCTTGACTTCGGGGTCGACCTCTTTGCCAGCTTCCTTAATAGCGGTCTCAACCATGCGCCAGCCGCCGTTTGGCATCATTGCACGCTTCAGAGGCGCATCGGTCTGCAGGCCGACGATGACGTCGTCATCATCGCTGATGTAACCGGGCTTGAAAGCGTCGATATCGGCGGGGGTGTGGGTGTCAACATCGAGGATGCGGACCTTGCGCTCCTTGGACAGGTAGTCCTTTTCGAGCGTCTCCCAGACGCGCAGGGTCTTTTCGGTCGGCCCGGCCAGGAAGGAGGCATCTCCTTCGTAAGGGGTGTAGTTGCGCTGGATGAAGTCGCGCACGTCGATTGCTTCGGACCAATGGCCCTTGACGAAACCGTCCCAGGCGTCGGTCGTGACGTCGGCGGTCTGCTGATCAGTCATGTTCCCTCTTCTCGGTTGCCGTGGCTTTCGGACTGAAAACCTCCGGTTGATAAGGCATCGGCCTCATCTTTGGTGCCGTATCGGGCATCTGCTAATAGTCTCTCGCACTTGGTGCATGGACAGCATCTTTATGCCTGTTCTGTGTATATGCCATGTCTAACAATCTGGGACTTTTGTCGCTCCGATCACTCATAGTGTAGGACAAAAGTCCTTTTTAGTCTTTGAGCGCGCTGCAAGTCGTTCATCACTTGATGAGCCTGTGCCTTCAGGGGGTGTGCACAGTAGACTCGTCACTGGTCCACGAGCAATTTCAGCTGACTTTATATACGTGCCGATTTGGCCCCCAAGAGGAGGAAATGTGAATACGACACCATCCACGATCCGTATTGGAGTTTTGGGTGCAGGCACTGTTGGCGCTCATGTGATTCACCTTCTTCAACAGTGGTCGGATGAGTATGAACGTCGTTTGGGTACGCGGCTCGAGGTTCAATCTGTGCTCGTTCGACGCCTAGACGCCAAGCGCGCCTTCCCCATTGATTCTTCATTGCTAACGACTGATCCCTATGAAGTCATTGCGGGGAAAGACCTCGTCGTTGAATTGATCGGCGGGGTCGATCCGGCTTATGAGTATGTCATGGCTGCCCTGAAGAATGGCAGTGCAGTCATTACTGGTAATAAGGCTCTTATTGCTTCTCGTGGGCCCGAGCTTTTTGCTGCTGCCCGCGAGGCGAATACCCGCCTCTACTTCGAAGCCGCCGTTGCTGGTGCAATTCCCGTGATTGGGGCTTTGACCTCATCCCTACGCGGAGATCGGGTTCGCCAGATTGCTGGAGTCGTCAACGGGACGACCAACTTTATTCTTGATCAAATGACCACTCAGGGCGCGGACTATGGCGAAGCTTTGGCTCAGGCCAAGGAATTGGGTTTCGCGGAGGCTGATCCCAGCGCCGATGTTGAGGGCTATGATGCCTCAGCAAAATGCGCGATTATGTCCTCTCTCTCCTTTGGACGTTGGGTCAGTGTTGAGAGCGTGCCGCGTCAGGGGATTACCGCGCTGTCGACCGATGACATTGCACTAGCTGAACGTCTGGGCTACGTCATTAAGCTTGTTGCCCGCGCTCAATATGACGAGGAGGCAGGCGAGCCTGTCCTTCGTCTAGGGGTTGAGCCGACTTTTGTTCCTCTTGATCATGCCTTCGCCTCTCTTCATGGGCCCGCGAATGGTGTTTTCGTTAATGCCCAAGCTGCGGGAACATTGTCTTTCCTGGGCCTCGGGGCGGGTGGCTTCCCAACGGCCTCGGCTGTTTTGGGAGACATTGTTGCCGCAGCACGTGACCGTCTCAATGGGCTGGGGGCGATGCGTGAAGAAGATGAGTTGCCTGTGAAGCTCTCAGATAACTGGAGTGTTGTTTCGCCATTCATTATCCGTTTGAGTATCCCAACGACTTCAGGTGTTAGTGAGTCTGTAAGCCGGGTGTGTTCCTCACTCGAAGTGTCGCTACAGGGGATCGATATCGAAGCGGGGGATACTGAAGGAGAAAGCGTTGCGACCCTGACAACCCAGGCAATCGCGCGAGACCGCGCCCATGGCCTCGTCGAGGCTCTGGTGAATGAACTCAACGCTCATGTCCCACCCGCAATCTTCCCGCTCCTGGATATCTAAATTCTGGAAAGTGACCCTCCATGCGCATCACTCAAGATTTCGTCGCTGTTCGCGTTCCCGCTACCTCGGCCAATCTCGGACCCGGTTTTGATTCCTTCGGTCTTGCCTTGGACCTGTGGGATGAGGTGAGTGTCCACGCAACCGCCGGGGCAACCCACGTGACTATTGAGGGTGAAGGGGCAGGCGTCCTCGACGAAGGCGAAAATCACCTTGTTGTTCAGGCGCTTCGTATGGGCTTGGATGCAGCAGGCGTTGCGCAGGTTGGTATCCAGATGCGCTGTATGAACCGGATTCCTCATTCTCGAGGCCTCGGTTCCTCTGCCTCGGCAATCGTCGCTGGTCTTGGGCTTGCTCGTGCGCTTATTGGAGATCCCGAGGCACTTACTGCGGAAGATATCCTTTCGATTGCGACCGAGATGGAAGGTCATCCGGATAACGTCGCTCCAGCCATCTCTGGCGGAGTGACGATTTCATGGATGGATGGTGAGCTTCCGGGCATGCTGTGCCTTTCGGGGGAGGCGCCGATTGAGCCCGTTGCCTTTATCCCTGATTTTGAGCTGGCGACCTCGAAAGCACGTGCTGTGCTTCCACAGCAGGTTCCCTTCGATGATGCAAAATTTAATCTTTCGCGTGCTGGAATCTTGGCTGCAGTCCTCAGTGGGCAAAATCATGTGATTGGTGCTGGGACGAATGTTCATGAACTGCTTATGGCTGCGACTGAAGATCGCCTGCACCAAGACTACCGACGTCAATCAATGCAACCTTCTCATGCCTTGGTGACTTGGCTTCGTGGTGCTGGTAAAGCAGCGGTCATCTCTGGCGCGGGACCGACAGTGCTCAGTCTTGAAAGCATTGATCCCAAGGTTCAAGCCGATGCTCAGGCAGCAGGCTGGGCAGTGCGTCCTTTGAAACTTGCCACGTCGGGTCTTCAAATCACTCGAGGCAATCTTTCAAAGATTAACGGTGGATGCGTATTTGTGTGATTTAGCGCGCAGAGCAAAACTGCTTGCGTGAAAGTAGTGAGAAAACGCGTATTGCTTGCTACTATCGCACTGAAGGAAATCCTTCGATCTCCAAATATGGAAATTCTTCCGTGTTCCTGTTGGGACATGTCCTTTCTATTCATCTCATGTTGATTGAGAAGTTCACCTGGTCTGTTGTGAGACCATGCATGTGAGGATTATCAGTTGAGCAACGATGTGACCACCCAAGAGCGCGAATTGTCGCGCATGAAGTTGGTGGAACTCAAAGCCATGGCCACCGAACTTGGCCTTAAAGGTGTTTCTGCAATGCGTAAGCCCCAGCTGATTGAGGCGCTCAGTGCTGCGCAAGGTAGCGCGCCCAAGCAAGAAGAGGCCCCGCGTTCGCGTCGTCGTCGCGTTGCGCGTGAGGAAGCCAGCGAGGCCCCGCAGGTCAGTATTGAGCTGCCCGCTCCTGTTTTGCAGTCAACCGTGGAAGAGCGTTCCTCGAACGACGCTGGCCTTCCGCGAAAGAGCCGTCGTCGTCGCGTTGTCTCCAGTGAAGCTGCAGAACCGCAGACCGTTACCCTGGATCTGCCGACCCCGACCCGTCACGAAGAAGAGGAAAGTGCTCCCGCGCCGGCGCAGCACATTGAGATTGCCCTTCCCGATAGTGATGATCCCGAGGCCCGCGATCGTTCCCGTCGCGATCGCGAAGGACGCCGCCGTGGACGCGGACGTGAGGGACGTCGTGAACGCGGTGAGCGCAATGAACGCGTCGAGCGTGGCGAGCGTCGCGAGTCTGCGCCGGTCTCCGAAGAGAATCTTGCACCGATTGCGGGCATCTTGGACGTTCAAGAAAACCACGCATTCGTTCGTACCTCCGGCTACTTGCCCGGACCCAATGATGTTTACGTTACCCTCGGCAATGTTCGTCGCTGGGGACTGCGTCCAGGTGATGCTGTCGCGGGCGCGGTTCGCGCACCCCGTGAAGGCGAGCGCCAGCGCCAGAAGTACAACGCGCTGGTTCGCGTTGACTCGGTCAATGGCATGAGCATTGAGGACGCGCAGGCTCGCCGCGAGTTCTCCAAGCTCACCCCGATTTACCCCGACCAGCAATTGCGAATGGAGACCTCAGCAAAGGCCTTCACTCCTCGCGTCATCGACTTGGTTGCCCCCATTGGTAAGGGACAGCGTGGTTTGATCGTTTCGCCTCCGAAGGCTGGCAAGACCATGGTTATTCAGCAGATTGCCAAGGCAATCGAATTGAATAACCCCGAGGTTCACCTCATGGTTGTTCTGGTTGATGAGCGTCCTGAAGAAGTCACCGATATGCGCTCCATCGTCAAGGGTGAGGTTATTGCTTCAACCTTTGATCGTCCCGCATCGGATCACGCAATTGTCGCAGAGCTGGCGATTGAACGCGCCAAGCGTCTGGTCGAACTCGGTCAAGATGTCGTCGTTCTTCTTGACTCAATCACCAGGCTTTCGCGCGCTTACAACCTCGCCGCACCGGCCTCGGGTCGAATCCTCTCCGGTGGTGTTGACGCCTCGGCGCTCTACCCGCCCAAGAAGTTCTTTGGCGGCGCACGTAACCTGCGCGAGGGTGGATCGCTGACTATCATCGCCTCGGCTCTTGTTGAGACCGGATCGAAGATGGACGAGGTGATCTTCGAAGAGTTCAAGGGTACGGGCAACATGGAACTGCGTCTGTCGCGCCAGCTTGCCGACCGCCGAATCTTCCCCGCTATCGACATCAATGCCTCGGGAACACGTCGCGAAGAAATGCTGCTTAAGCCCGAAGAATTGCGCATTATGTGGAAGCTGCGCCGCGTTTTGGGCACTTTGGATCAGCAAAGTGCGCTGGAAGCAGTTTTGGACCGTTTGAAGGAAACGCAATCGAACGCAGAATTCCTCATGCTGGTTCAAAAGCAAGTGCCATCTGCCGACTGATCGGCGGGACTTACGGGGACGGAAGGAGCAATCCTTTCGCCCCCGTTTGTTTTGGGCTGCTTAGACACCTAAAAACACCATGTGAGGAGAACAGCAAGCGTGGCGCGTAAACCGCATCCTTCTTCTGAACCAAGACAGAAGAAAAAGCTCAGCGCAAAGCAACGTGGAGCTTACCGTCTTCTTCTTTCGTGTCTACTTCTTGCAGTAGTTCCAACGGTTTTTCTTGTTTCTTATGGTCTTAATCAAATCGCGCTTCGTGGTTATGGTAGCCACCATCCGGAGGTGGAAATCTACGATGATGCACGGGTTTTTACTGATATTCGTGGGAATTCTCTAAAAAATGAGCTTGAGCAATTAAGTTTTGGCCAACCTGTCAAGCTTGCAATCTTGGCGACAAATGATGTGCCGACGGGAAACCTCAATGAAGCAACCTTGAACTATGCCCGCGCTAATCATCAGGAGTGGCTGGACAGTAAGGGAAAGAAATGGGCGCAGGGTTTGGTTCTCATTTCTGTATCCCCTCAACATCGACTTGTTGGGACGTATTTTGGCGAAAACGTCAAAGTTCCCCAGAAACAACAAAGCGATATTCAGCAATCTGCCAAAGCTTATTTTCGCGCCGCGGATTGGAGCGGGGGAGTAGTCGCCGCAGCAAATAGATCAGCGCATTATGTTCCGGGCATCTATGGTCCTTCTGATGCCTATCTTGTGGATCTATCCGTATGGTGTTGGGGGCTCTCGCTCCTCGGCGCCGGAAATTTGATCTGGGGATTGTGGTTGTGTTTCTCAACTCGCAAGAATCTGCGGCGTGCGCGCGAATGCGTTGAGCACGCGAAGAATCGCCGAGGACAGGCAGAAAAAGCATTCGCAGATATTCATCACGCCGGTCAATATCAGAAGCTCTTGGCAATGCGTCACGCACAGAGTGCGCGGAGCCTCCCGCGTTTGCAACAGCACTTAGACGAATTTGGAGTTCCGGGGTTCTGTGAAGCTCTCACCCAAGGCGTGAACGATCGCTCATCCGCATTGATGCGACGCGCAATTTCTTTAGATCATCTGAATGATGTCTTTATCCGCGCAGCTGAGTTCTTCAATTGTCGTCCCGGTTGGGAGGGCGTATGGATGAATGAAATCGGTCCTGTTATTGAGGATCTCGAGGTCTTGGCTCGGCTCACAGACGAAGCGAAGAAACATGTAAAGACAGCGGAGGTATCACAAGCAAGCGATACAACGGCTCAGTGGATCTGCGAAAAACAGACGAGGCTCCAGGAACTTAAAGAAGAAATACGCCAGGGGAGCATTACTCCCGCAGGTGGCCTCGAAAAACTTGAAGAAATTTCTCGGGATACTCGGCGACGAGCTCAGCGCATTATTTTATTGGCTCTAAAGGCAGATTCCTCGACTCGCGGAAAAGAGCGCTATCAGTACTGGAAAGAACAGCAAAGTAGGCGGGGGGATTCCACAATTGTTCCCTACAAGGGACGCCATTACCTCGGAGGAATGGTCTCATTCTATGAGCCATCGACAACGATCCTCCTGAATTCGCAATCGGCAGGAGTCAATCTTGGGTCGATCAAGTTTTCCTCAAGCGGTACCTACATCGAGCCAGCTGATAGCGGGCATAATTGGGCAATTTATTCTCCGATCGAGGGCAATCACAGGGCTTACTTGTCTGCTCAGACCTGGAAGCCAGGTAGTGGCTCTTCTGACTCAGGAGGGAGCTCTGGAGGATATGGAGCCTCCGGTGGTGGTTTCTCTGGAGCCGGATCCTCTTCTTCGTTCTAGCGACGAGGCCGGCGTGCAGACAAGCATAATTGGCTAGCTTCCGTTTGTTTACTCTTTGACAGAGCGCGTATCCTCAGTGAGTCTGCGTTAGGAGAAATAGCTTCATGTCGAATACACCTCAAGCTTCACCCGGAACTCCCGAAAAATCTCAGAACTTGCGTCGACGTGGCGTGATCCGATTAGTGCTTTCGCTAGTACTGATGGCTGTGTGGCCGCTCTCTTTCCTGACTTCTTTTATCCAAAGCGGGATCAGTGGAGCAAGCAAGGCCGATTTCGCTCCTGAGGTTGTTGTTGAAGATCAATCGTCAGTCTTCGAAGATATCAATGGGCAATCCTTGGGTACAGCCGTGGAATCCATAGGTTTTCGTCAGCCTATTAAACTGGTGATTCTCTCAACCGATAACGTACCGACTGCCAATCTCAACGAAGCAGTCTTGAACTATGCCCGTTCAAACCACAAAGAATGGTTATCGGCGAGCCGGGATAAGTGGGCAGACGGCCTGGTGATTCTTGCGGTTTCCCCCAGCTACCGAAAAGTTGGGACGTATTTTGGTGAAAACGTCAAGGTTTCTTCCTCAAAACAAAGCAAAATTCAAGAGGCCGCGAAGGACGACTTTCGATCTGGTGAGTGGAGTCAAGGGATGCTCCAGGCAGCTCAGGCAGCTGCCAAGTATGTGCCGGACTCTTCCGGTAACGGTGGGGGAGACTTTGATCTCCCACCTCTGTATTTTTTCTACTTGCTGATTGCCGGTGCAGTAATCCTGTTCAGGGGGTTCCGTCTGCGCTTCTCGACAAGGCGGAACCTTCGTGAAGCGCGAGCACACTGGGATGTTGTTCAGGCTGATCGCTATCGTGCGGAGCAAGCATTTGCAGGTATCGGGGATGCAGGCAAGTACAAGACCGGACTTGATATGCGCTACAAGCGCTATCAGTCTGATTTCGTCGAGGCCGGGAAAGAGTGGGACGAAATCGGTAATCCCACTTTCTTGCAAACTCTCAGCGCAGCGCTCAATAACGCAAGTGCCGACTTGCGTCAGCGTACCGAATCGATGGATGCGAGTGATGACACCTTCGCTGCTGCGGCTGAGTTCTTCAATCTGGGAGCCGGATGGGTTGACGTCTGGATGAAGGAGATTGGCCCGGTCATGGAAGACCTTGAGGTCCTCTGTGAATTGGTCACTTCTGTGAGTGAGGAAATGGGCACTCCAGATGCCATACGTGGTCGTGATGAAATCCTTCAGTGGTCCAGCCAGCAAATGGCGCTGATCGACTCCCTTAAAGAGCAATTGGCAAAGGGCGGTATTACTCCAATCGCTGCTCTTGAAAAGCTCGATGAAATCGCTGAAGGCACTCGCCGTTGGGCAAAGGGAATTATTGTTGCCTCCTTGAAGGCCGATCCTTCCTCGAATAGCGATAAGCGCTACGAGCAGTGGGAGAACTCCCAGAAGGAGCGCGAAGCAGCCGATTCTGCCGATTACACCGGGTACTACCACCTGAACGGTGTTTTGCATAACTACGACCCCGCGAAAACTATCCGCTTGAACTCTCAGTCCGCGGGTATCGATCTTGCTGCCTTGAAGGCCGCCGCATTCGGTACCTATGCGGGTCGGAACTCCTCCACGGATAACTGGTACCTCTTTCAACCTCTATCGACTGACCGTACCTATTATCAGTCCGCACACACGTGGACACCCAGTAGCGATTCATCGAGTAGTGACTATGGAAGCTCAGGAGGGGGCTTCTCGGGCTCTGGGTCTTCCTCGTCGTTCTAGACCAGAGCATTACCTATTTCACGCACGGCGAATGAACTGAGGGTGAAAAAATAGCGATTCGCATGGCATAATGTCATGTCGGCTTCCGCCTCACCGGAGTGCTTCTTTGAGAAAATCGAAGAAGGTGACTCATTGCCAGATGCAATGAGCGCTGCATTTCGGACCCGGAGCACCAAACGATCCAGGAGATATTTCCATGAAGAAGGGCATTCACCCCGAATATGTGGATACCGTTGTGACCTGCACCTGCGGCAACACCTTCCACACCCGTTCCACCATCACCTCTGGTGAGATGCGCGTGGACGTTTGCTCCGCTTGCCACCCGTTCTACACCGGCAAGCAGAAGATCCTCGACACCGGCGGTCGTGTCGCCCGTTTCGAGGCGCGTTACGGAAAGCGCGTACGCCCCTCCAAGTGAGCTTTTACTCGGCGCCGACGACTTATGGTCGTCGGCGCCGACGTGTTTAAACAGCTACCCTTGAACTACTCCCGCAGGAAGGACCAGACATGAGTGCTCTTGGAGAAGAATTCTCCGCATTGGACGCGCTACTTGACGAACACGCGCAGCTTGAAACTCGAATGTCTGATCCGGAGGTCCTTTCTTCCCCCAAGCTTCTCAAGCAAGTCTCTCGTCGTTACGCGGAGCTTTCGCGCATTAAAGCCGCTGCAGATCAGCTCGAGCACGCGCAGGGAGATCTCGAGGCCGCGAGGGAGCTTGCCGAAGATGATTCCTCTTTCGCAGAGGAAATTCCCGCATTGGAAGAAGCAGAGCGAATCGCTCACGAACATCTTCTGTCGATCCTTGCACCGCGAGATCCCGATGATGCCTGTGATGTCATCTTGGAAATCAAAGCAGGTGAAGGTGGTGAAGAATCAGCACTCTTTGCCGCAGATCTTGCCCGGATGTATCTGCGCTACGCGGATTCGAAGGGGTGGAAGACCACTGAGCTGTCCTCCACTTACACCGAGCTAGGCGGTTTCAAAGAAGTCACCCTTGCAATTAGAGCATCTGGTAACCCCGCACCAGATGAAGGTGTGTGGGCACACCTGAAGTATGAAGGGGGAGTGCACCGAGTACAGCGAGTTCCCGTCACCGAGTCGCAGGGGCGTGTGCATACCAGTGCTGCGGGAGTTTTCGTCATGCCCGAACTTGAAGTCGATGATGAGATTGTCATTGACCCCAATGATTTGCGAATTGACGTCTACCGCTCTTCAGGTCCGGGTGGTCAGTCGGTGAATACCACCGATTCAGCCGTCCGCATTACCCACCTTCCATCGGGCATCGTCGTCTCCATGCAAAATGAGAAGTCTCAGCTTCAAAATAAAGAGGCTGCGCTTCGTGTTCTTGCTTCGCGCTTAGCAGCTGAAGCAAAAGCCAAGCGTGAGGCTGAGGCCTCGGCGCAGCGCCTTTCTCAGGTTCGTACTGTTGACCGCTCGGAACGTGTTCGTACGTACAACTTCCCCGAGAATCGCATTGCTGATCACCGCAGTGGTTTCAAAGCTTACAACCTTGATCAGGTGCTTGACGGCGCACTTGACCCGGTTATTGAATCTCTTCAAAGCGCAGATGAGGCCGAACGTCTCGCCTCCGCCGATGCACATGTATGAGTTCGCAAGCTGAGCTGATCGCGTGGGGTGCATCCCGCCTGAGCATCCTTGAAGGCGACGAAGGGGGAGCGACTCCAGTAGCCGAGGCGCGCTACCTCTTGACGTGGGCCTTGGGCGTCGATTCTTTGCTATTTGCCCCCCGCGAGGTTCCTCCGACCAACGAGGCCGCCTACCGCGCCGCAGTCACCCAACGTGCCCTTCGCCACCCGCGAAGCCATGTGACCGGTGAAATGTATTTCAGAGGCCTTGTTCTTTCAGGTGGTGAAGGGGTCTTCACTGTCCGCCCCGAAACCGAGATGCTTGTCGAACATGTTGAAGAGCTGGCGAGCTCCGGAGCATTTCCTGATGGTGAATGGGTTGATCTGTGTACCGGGTCTGCAGCGATCGCACTTGCACTTTCCACTGAAACTGGGCACCAGGTGACAGCTGTGGAAATTGACTCAGATGCTTTTGCTTATGCCGAGCGCAACCTTGCTCGATACCCGAAAGCCAGGCTTCGCCTCGTCAAGGGGGACGCAACTGCCCCCGACACTATCCGCGACCTCAATGGAAAAACCGCATTGGTCGTGACAAACCCGCCCTATGTGCCGGCTCAGGAAGCGCCGACGCAAATTGAGGCACAGCACGACCCCGAGTGCGCCCTCTACGGTGGGGGAGACGACGGTACTGAGATTCCTCGCCGGATTATTGAACGTTCGCATGATCTTCTTGTCAGCGGTGGGATGCTGGCTATGGAGCACTCTCCCTCGCAGGCACAAACGCTCCGGCAAATCGCGGTGATGAACGGATTTACTCAGGTGCATACCCGCAAAGATCTAAGTGGGGTTGAGCGCTTCCTTATCGCTTGGAAAACACAGAGAAAGTGATTCACAGTGGAACATATTTTTGAGTGCGCTCATGGCTGGGCAAAGGAGGAACTCGACCTCCTTAAAAGCCAGATCGGGCAGGGCGCGTTGGTTGTCCTGCCAACTGATACCGTGTATGGAATCGGTGTATCCGCCGACGATCACCAGGGTGTTCGTCGTCTTCTGGCGGCGAAAGGCCGCGGAGAGACGATGCCTCCTCCTGTACTTGTCGCCTCTGTTGAGCAAGCACAAAGCGTCTCAATTGACCTTGACGACGATGCCATTGGGCTGATGAAAGCCTTCTGGCCGGGTGCACTGACTCTGATTGTGCGCGCAAACCCCAGTGTGAACTGGGATCTGGGAAAAACTCACGGTACCGTTGCACTTCGCATGCCCAATCATCCGCAAGTGTGTGAGCTGCTCGAGGCCGTGGGGCCGATGGCAGTCACCTCAGCCAATCTAACGGGAGAACCTCCTGCGACAAATATTGATGAAGCGCTCGGATACTTCCGTGGCACGGTAGACTACTACGTGAATTCGGGGCCGACCCAGGGCGCACAACCGTCCACAATTATCGATTGTGCACACGGACAGGCTCGCGTACTTCGCGAAGGAGCGCTGAGCGTAGAAGATATCGCCAGGGTGCTGGACTACCAGCCCCTAGCTCGGTGAGGGAGGAGACATCGCCGCCGTGAAGGTTTATGTCCTGCTGATGGTCGTGGCCGGCGCACTCACTGTGCTGCTGACACCGCTGGTCCGCTGGGCATGCCTGCGTTGGGGGATTGTCCCCAAACTGCGCAGCAGAGATATCCAATCCACTCCGATTCCTCGACTTGGAGGAATCGCGATCACTATTGCCCTGGTCATCACGATGCTCATCAGTGCACGGATTCCCTATATGGCGCCTCTCTTCGAAACGAATGCTGCCTGGGCTGTTGTCGTGGGAGCACTCGCGATGTGCATTCTCGGCGTCGTTGATGATGTCGTGGAATTGGACTGGCTGACGAAACTTTCCGGACAAATCCTGATTGCTGGATCGATGGCCTTCAACGGCGTTCAATTGGTCAGTTTCCCAATTTTTGGCGTCACCATTGGCTCCTCGCGCCTCTCCTTGATGCTTACCGTTTTCCTGATCGTCGGAATTATGAATGCGGTGAACTTCATTGACGGCCTAGATGGTTTGGCTGCAGGTGTCGTCGGTATTGGAGCCGCAGCATTCTTCGTCTATTCCTATGTGCTCACGCGAATCATGGGGGCGGCTTCATACGCGACGACGGCGTCTTTGGCGGTCATTACCTTGGTTGGAGTCTGCTTGGGCTTCTTGTGGTTCAACTTCCACCCATCCTCGATCATGATGGGTGGAGGCTCTGAAACAATGGGCTTGGTTCTGGCCGCTGCGGGAATCATCGTTACGGGCCAGGTTGACCCTTCTGTTTTAGGTGGACAGCAGCTGTTAGTTTCCTTCCTCCCGCTATTGCTTCCTATTTCGGTCATCTGCGTGCCCATTGGAGATCTTGTCGTCACCACAATTCGACGGATGCTCAGGGGGAAGAGCCCCTTCCATGCGGATCGCTCGCACTTCCACGATCGTCTGCTTGCTAGGGGACACTCGCACCGAGGCGTTGTCGCAATCTTGTGGATGTGGACAGCCCTAGTAGCTTTTCCTCCGGTCGCCATTCTTGTCCATGACTGGAAGCGTGTTGCACTGTGCGCACTTCCGGCACTGGCCTTGGGCATCTGGCTTACCGCTTCAGAATTCCCTGCTTTTACGCGCGCACGTCGGAGTGCGCGGCAGGATCAGATTGCAGCAACTTCTCTCGAGACTTCCAAGGAAAATGCATGAGTGATTCTTTGCAGACGCATGAGAAGGATATTCATCTGATCATGCGCCGCCTGTGGGGCGTCATTGCTGCCAGCGCTCTGATTGTCGGTGTATGGCAGGCATGCGTCGGATACGGTCTGCGTAGCTTGCTTCTTCCTGTACTTATGTTGGCATTGGGCGCTGTCACGCATCTGTGCCTTGGCGCCATGATTCGAAGTGACGCTGTCGTCCGACCGGTCTGGATTTGGGTCCATATGTTCGGAACATTTGCCGTCTTGATCGGTGGGCTGTTCCTGAGCAAAGCCTTGGGGACATCTGCGATTGTCACCGGACTTGTTCTGATTTGTGAGCATTTTGTTGTTTTTGGTGGTCTTGGGGTCGCTTTATCACGCATAATTCGTGAGGTTCCGGTTGAGGAAGAACCAGTGATTGCAGATGCTGATTAGTCGTCGTCGTTGACGCAGGGACAAAATTCGCAGGGATAAGTTATCGATCCCTGGTTAGCTAGGCTAGACTGGGTCGGGTTGAACCTAGTGAGGAAGTGGAGCACGTGGAATCGACAGTTCTCGGCGAAGAGAAGGCCACACAGCGCAGCTACGCTATGCCTTTGTGGTACAAGGTTCTTATCGGTATTGTCGCACTGATCGCTGCCGCAACATGTATTCCCGCTGTTACTCAGGCGCCCCACGCTCCCGGTATCAATGATTTCTTCCCAGATGCATTTTTTGGTGAGGGTACGCTCTTCCAATTCAACCGGCTGACGCTGGTGCGTGTGGTCGCTGGAATTACACTGTGCTTGGTTTTCTGGCTCGGTGCGCGCAGCGTCAAGCTCATGCCGGGGCGGGGACAGGTTCTCCTCGAAATGGCAGCCGAGTTTGTTCGCAATGGTATTTCCGTCGCGATGCTGGGTGAAGGACGAGGCCGTCGTTGGGCTGCCTTTATCGGTGTTGTTTTCTTCGGTGTTCTTTTTATGAATATCCAGGGAATTATCCCCGGGATGAATATCGCAGCGTCCTCTGTGATGGCTGTACCGATTGTTTTCGCCGTCATTGCCTACGTCTCATTCGTGGGCGCCGGAATTAAACAGTACGGTTTCTTCCATTTCTTCAAGTCGCAGCTTTTCCCCAAGGGATTGCCTTGGCCGATCTACTTCCTCATCACCCCCATCGAGTTCTTCTCGACTTTTATTGTTCGTCCCGCAACCTTGGCTATTCGTCTTCTGTGCAACATGATTTCAGGGCACCTGCTTCTTGCACTGACCTATTTTGGAACGTCGAATCTTCTCATCGCTGCCGGTATGAAGCAGACTGGTGCCCTCTTAACCGGAGCTGGCGCGGTTGCGGCGACGCTCTTCGAAATTTTCGTAGCTGTCTTGCAGGCCTACATTTTCGCCATGCTGACAGCGGTCTACATCAAGCTTTCAGTCGAAGAACACTAAAGGCTTCTTGCGCCTTCGACTGATTCACCAAAGGAAAAGGAAAGAAAAATGACCGGATCCCTTGCCTACATCGGCTACGGCCTGGCTGCGATTGGCCCTGGTATTGGTATTGGCCTCCTCGTGGGAAAGACCCAGGAAGCAACCGCACGCCAGCCTGAGATCGCCGGTAGGCTCTTCACCAACATGATTATTGGTGCAGCACTTGCTGAGGCTCTTGGCCTGATCGGCTTCGTTCTGCCCTTCATCGTCTGATGTTCGCACAGCTTGTTCCTATGTCCGAGGGATCGGTCGGAGGAATTGGCGTTGTTCTGCCGCCTCTTTATGAGATTTTCTGGTCAGCGCTGATTCTTCTGGTCATCCTCTTGGTCGTTGGTCTGTACGCGTTGCCGCGGATCTACTCCATGATCGACCAGCGGCGCGACGCCATTCAGGAAGGCCTCGATAACGCTGAGAAAGCTCGTGAAGATCTTTCTCTTGCTTCGCGTAAGAAAGACGAGATGCTTCGCGATGCTCAGGCTGAGGCTCACCAGATCCGTGAAGATGCACGTGCTCAAGCTCAGCAGATCGTCGCACAGGCACGTCTTGATGCGCAGGTAGAGGCTCAGCGCGTGCAAGATGCCGCTCAGCGTCAGATTCTTGCCGAGCGGCAGGCCGCGCAGATTAGCCTGCGTAGCGACGTTGGTCTGCTCGCTAGCGAACTCGCAGAGAAGCTCGTGGGTGAGCATCTGGAGAATACTGATCTCACTGCTCGCGTTGTGGATCGTTTCTTGGATGAACTCGAGGCTGAAGAAGTTCCCATTGGTGGTGTGAACTGATGACTCCTGAGTTGTTACGCGAACGTCTTGCGCAGGCGGGCGATGAGCGTATGAAGGTAGCGGAAGATCTATTCGGCGTCGCAGACTTTTTGCGTACGAATTCTTCCGTCCAACGTGCACTCACTGACCCCTCGCGAGAACAGAGTGATAAAGACGCTCTTGTTGATCGTCTTTTCGCTCCGGTTGTATCTGCTGTCTCGATTCAGTGTCTGCATGACCTGGTAGCGGGTCACTGGTCCCGTCCGCGTGACATCGTGCACGCTGTCGAAGAAGCAGGCTGCGATGCAGTGCTGCTCAGCGCGCAATTTGATGGAGTATTGGAAGAAACAGAAGCTCAGCTTGTTGCGGTTTCTGTTTTCCTTCAGTCGCATCGCGATCTCAGAAATGAACTCTCTGACCTGTCTGCCCTTTCTCCGAAGGGACGTGCAGATCTTGCCCAGTCGGTGTTCCAGAGTGTTCTTGGCCAGCCGAGTATGCGTCTTTTGCGCCGATGCGTGGGACGAACCTCGCATGGCCATCTCTTGGGAAAGCTGCGGGAATTGGCTGTTCGCGCGGCAAACCTCTCCGGTCGACGCTTCGTATTCGTTGAGTCGGCACACGAGCTGAGTGACGACCAGAAGATGCGTCTCGAGAAGATTCTTGAGACCAAGCTGGCCAGCCCCGTTTCGGCAACCTACACGCTGCGCCCCGAGCTGCTCGGCGGCCTCGTCATCCGGATGGGGACGGAGCGAGTCGATGCATCACTGGCCACGCGAGTTGGCGCTCTAAAACGTTCGATCGTCGGTTAAGCCCGATGTGTCTGAGGAATAGATAGAAGGAATGCTCAATGGCTGATCTGTCCATTAGCCCCGAGGAAGTACGGGCGGCGCTCGACTCTTTCGTGGAATCGTATCAACCTGCACAGGTTGCGACCGATGAAGTCGGTCATGTTACCGAAACTGCCGACGGTATTGCCCATGTTGAAGGGCTTCCCGGAACTATGGCAAACGAACTCCTGCGTTTCGAGGATGGGACGCTGGGGCTTGCTATGAACCTTGAACAGCGTGAAATCGGTACCGTTGTTCTTGGGGATTTCTCCTCCATTGAAGAAGGGCAGCCCGTTTACCGTACTGGGGAAGTTCTCTCAGTGCCCGTTGGCGATGGCTACCTCGGTCGTACCGTTGACCCGCTGGGCCGCCCCATCGACGGCCTCGGTGATATCACCGACCTGGAAGGTCGACGAGCACTGGAACTCCAGGCTCCCGGTGTCATGATGCGTAAGTCGGTTCACGAGCCGCTGCAGACCGGTCTGAAAGCGATCGACTCGATGATTCCGATCGGTCGTGGTCAGCGTCAGCTCATCATTGGTGACCGTCAAACCGGTAAGACCGCAATCGCTTTGGACACGATCATTAACCAGCGTGACAACTGGCTTTCCGGCGATGTCAACAAGCAGGTTCGATGCATCTATGTCGCCATTGGCCAGAAGGGCTCGACGATCGCTTCGGTTCGCTCGACTCTTGAGGACGCCGGAGCAATGGAGTACACGACGATCGTTGCTTCTCCGGCCTCGGATCCCGCCGGCTACAAGTACATGGCTCCCTACACGGGTAGCGCAATTGGTCAGCACTGGATGTACCAGGGCAAGCACGTCCTCATCGTTTTCGATGACCTTTCTAAGCAGGCAGAGGCCTACCGCGCAGTTTCGCTTCTTCTGCGCCGTCCGCCGGGGCGTGAAGCGTACCCCGGTGACGTTTTCTACTTGCACTCTCGCTTGCTAGAACGCTGTGCAAAGCTCTCTGACGAGCTCGGTGGGGGATCGATGACCGGTCTGCCGATCATCGAAACCAAGGCAAATGACGTTTCTGCCTACATTCCGACCAACGTCATTTCGATTACCGATGGCCAGATCTTCCTTCAGTCTGACCTCTTTAACTCGAACCAGCGACCGGCTGTTGACGTCGGTATCTCGGTCTCTCGTGTCGGTGGTGCTGCTCAGATTAAGGCGATGAAGAAGGTCGCCGGTACCTTGAAGCTCACGCTTGCTCAGTACCGTTCGATGGCAGCCTTCGCGATGTTTGCTTCTGATCTTGATGCTGCAACGCGTCGTCAGCTCACGCGCGGTGAGCGTCTTATGGAGCTTCTCAAGCAGCCGCAAAACTCGCCCTATGTTGTTCAAGACCAGGTTGCGTCGATCTGGGCTGGAACGAATGGTTACCTCGACGACCTTGAGGTCAGCGAAGTCCTTTCTTTTGAAAGCGGCCTGCTGGACTACTTGCGTGCAAACTCCACGGTGCTTAATGAGATTGCCGCAACCGGTGAGCTCTCGAAGGAAACCGAAGAAGCCTTGCGCGCTGCAGTTGAGACCTTCCATGGTCAATGGGTGAGTGCGAAGGCATCACCGGTCTCGCTTGATGACGCTGAGGTGCAGGCCGAGCGTTCTCAGGAAGAAATCGTTCGTTCGCGCCCGGTAGTGTCTGAGGCCTGAGTATGGGCGGACAACAAAGGATCTATAAACAGCGGATTGCATCTACGCAGACGCTGGCTAAGGTCTTTCGTGCGATGGAAATGATCGCGGCATCGCGAATCGGCGCCGCGCGTCGGGCAGCTACTGAACTTGGACCCTATGAGAAGGCTCTGACTCAGGCAGTTGCCGCTGTCGCTATCCATACTGACCTTGACCACCCGCTGACCCGTGAGCGTCACGATACGCCACGTGTCGCGGTCCTTGTGGTTGCTTCCGATCGAGGGATGGCCGGAGCCTACTCAGCAACGATTCTTCGCGAGGCCGAACGTCTTGTCGAACGCCTCGAAGAAGAAGGAAAAGTCCCGGTTCTGTACACCTATGGTCGACGTGCCCAGGCGTACTTCCGTTTCCGGGGCGTGGAGATCGAAGATTCGTGGGAAGGCGAGTCCGATTCACCTTCCCAGGAGATCAGCAATCAGATCGCTCGCGAGCTTCTTGAACGGTTTACGGATTCAGATCCTATGACTGGCGTGTGCGAAGTTCATTTGGTCTACACGCGGTTCAAGTCGATGATGAGTCAGGTTCCTGAGGTTCGACGCATGATTCCTCTTTCCGTTGTCGATGCTCCTGAAGGGGATCGTGAACGTGATGAGGAACGCGGTGAGCACAAGGTGAATGCCGAACTCTTCCCCGAGTACGAGTTCATTCCTTCACCCGAAGAAGTTCTTGACACCCTGCTTCCGCTGTATGTCTCGAGCAGGATCCGAAATGTTCTTTTGCAAGCTGCCGCATCAGAGCTGGCTTCGCGCCAGCGTGCAATGCATACGGCAACGGATAACGCAGAAGAGCTCATTACGAAATACACGCGTCTGGCGAATTCGGCCCGTCAGGCGGAGATCACTCAAGAGATCACTGAAATCGTGGGCGGTGCCGACGCATTGGTCCAGGGCTGAGGCCCGTGCACATGGAGAAAATAGAAATGACTACTACTTCAACGGGACAGGGACGGGTCGCACGTGTTGTCGGACCGGTTGTCGATGTTGAGTTCCCGCCGGACGCAATTCCTCCCTTGTACAACGCATTGCACGTCGATGTGAATCTTTCCGGGCAGAGCGAAGGTGAATCCGGCGTTCAGACGATCACCCTTGAGGTTGCTCAGCACCTCGGTGACAACCTGATTCGTGCGATTTCGCTCAAGCCGACCGACGGTATGGTTCGCGGCTCGGTTGTCACCGATACCGGTGCTCCGATCTCGGTTCCGGTAGGCGACATCACGAAGGGTCACGTTTTCAACGTGACCGGCGAGGTCTTGAATCTCAAGCCCGGTGAGCATCTGGAAATCACCGAGCGCTGGCCCATTCACCGCCAGCCGCCGGCATTCGACCAACTTGAGGCTCGCACGAAGATGTTCGAAACGGGCATCAAGGTTATCGACTTGCTCACCCCATATGTTCAGGGTGGCAAGATTGGCCTCTTCGGTGGCGCAGGTGTGGGCAAGACCGTTCTGATTCAGGAAATGATTCAGCGTGTTGCTCAGAACCACGGTGGCGTTTCGGTTTTCGCTGGCGTTGGTGAGCGTACCCGTGAAGGTAACGACCTGATTCACGAAATGGAAGAGGCCGGCGTCTTCGATAAGACGGCACTGGTCTTCGGACAGATGGATGAACCGCCGGGGACCCGTCTTCGTATCGCGCTGACCGGTTTGACCATGGCAGAGTACTTCCGCGATGTTCAGCATCAGGACGTGCTGCTCTTCATCGACAACATCTTCCGCTTCACCCAGGCTGGTTCAGAGGTTTCGACGCTTCTCGGTCGTATGCCTTCTGCTGTTGGTTATCAGCCGAACCTCGCTGATGAAATGGGACAGCTTCAGGAACGTATTACCTCTGCTGGAGGCCACTCGATTACGTCTCTGCAGGCAATTTACGTTCCTGCAGACGACTACACCGACCCGGCACCTGCGACGACCTTCGCCCACTTGGACGCAACGACTGAGTTGTCGCGTGAAATTGCATCGCGCGGTATTTACCCCGCCGTTGATCCATTGGCATCGACGTCTCGAATCCTTGACCCGGCACTGGTCGGTCGTGAGCACTACGACACTGCTACTCACGTAAAGGCGATCTTGCAGAAGAACAAGGAACTGCAAGACATCATCGCAATTTTGGGCGTTGATGAATTGTCTGAAGAAGACAAGGTCACCGTTGCGCGCGCACGTCGCATTGAGCAGTTCCTTTCGCAGAACACCTACATGGCTGAGAAGTTCACCGGTGTTGAGGGCTCGACTGTTCCGCTCTCCGAAACCATCGAGGCCTTCAAGCGCATTGCTGAGGGCTACTACGATCAGGTCCCGGAGCAGGCCTTCTACAATATTGGTGGCATCGACGATCTTGAACGTCGTTGGCACGAGATCGAGAAGGATAACTGACGTGCCTGCCACCGATAAGTTGCAGGTCGAGATCGTTTCTCACGAAGGCAGGCTCTGGCACGGTAGTGCATCTCAGGTGAGTTTTCCGGCAATGGATGGCTCCATTGGTGTACTTCCGGGACGACAGCCAGTTCTTGCGGGCCTTGTTCCCGGACGTGTGAGTATCACGACTGAGCAAGGAGTTGTCGACTTCGATATCGATGAAGGTCTGGCTTCGGTAGATTCCGACTTTATTACGATTGTCGTGGAACACGCCTCCCAGATGTGAGTGAGCGGTGTGCGGGCTTAAACTGTCCGCACACCCTCATTTTCATTTTCTTCAGGAGGTTTTCATGGTTGTGCTGAACATTATCGTGATGCTCCTCCTTGCCCTCTTTGTCGTCTGGCTGCTCCTTAATCTGCGGGCGCGTCATCTCGATCAACAAGATGGTGCTTTTCGGGCGTGGGCGCGACTTGATTCGCATTCCGGATGGATGTCAGGAATCGGTCAGTATCAGGGCGATCGCCTGTGTTGGTATCGCTTGCTTGCCCCTTCGCTGAAACCGCATGTCGTCCTTCCCCGACATGGACTTGAAGTCTCCCTTCCCCTGCAACGCTCAACCGATGGATCAATGGTTGAGGTCCGCTTGACATCAGGGGATGTTTTTCTGGACATTGCAGTTGAACCACTGACCTATAACGGGCTTGTATCGTGGGGAGAATCCGAGCCTCCCGCTATCGAACATGGCTCAACGCTCTAGTTTTATTCCCACGACACCGCCAGTTCCCGAAAGGTAAGCTTTTGCGCGTTCTTATCGCTTCATGCACGGTCGATTACTCTGGCCGCCTCAGTGCGCACCTTGACCGCGCAATTCGCCTGATTATGCACAAGGCGGATAGCTCTGTACTGATCCACTCTGATGGCGGTTCATATAAACCGCTGAATTGGATGAATGCTCCCTGTACAGTCACCACCGAAATCCCCGAAGAGGGGGAAGAGATGGACGGTGTGACCCAGGTTTGGCAGGTCCAATCTGATAAGACCGATGACCGACTGGTTATTCGCATTCACGAGATCATCAGTGACGTCACTGAAGAGTTTGGTATCGATCCGGGACTCGTCAAAGACGGTGTTGAAACCCATCTTCAAGAACTCTTGGCGCAGCAGGTTCCGCAGGTGCTGGGTGAAGGCTGGGAACTGGTACGTCGTGAGTATCCCACTCCTGTTGGTCCAGTCGACCTGCTTGTTCGCGATCCGCAGGGTCTGCCCGTTGCAATCGAGGTTAAAAGGCGAGGAGGAATGGATGGCGTTGATCAATTAACGCGCTATCTGTCCCTTTTGGGCCGTGATCCTTTGCTTGACGGAATTAGAGGGATCTTTGCAGCTCAAGAGATTACGCGACAGGCCCGTACCCTGGCCGAAGATCGCGGTATTGACTGCCTCATTCTCGATTATGACGCCATGCGAGGTTTTGACGATCCCGATTCCCGTCTCTTCTGATGACTCACGCCTCACGCACTCTGAGCTTGGCGCGCATTATTAGCCAAGGCCTCGTCGAAGAAACGGCTGCGGATAATCCCATCGCTGCGGTCGACAATATGCTCGCTTTGCAGGCACAACTTCCTTCTTCGATTCCGTGGGCGATTAATCTACGCGTTAAACAGCCTTCTGTTAGCGCAATCGATGAGGCTTTTGAGTCTGCTGAGCTTGTGCGTTCGTGGCCTATGCGCGGAACAATCCACGTCACCAGCGCAAAGGATCATCATTGGCTGCGACAGCTGCTTCGCCATCGGTATCGCACATGGATGCGCTCGTTAGAGGAAGAGGGATTGACTCGCGCGCGTATTGAAGAAGCTGCGCAGATCGCATATTCGTGCATTGCCTCGTCGGGACCTCGAAGCCGCGAAGAGCTCTGCGTGGCTTGGGAGGAGGAAGGGATCCGAACGGGTACGCGCCCACAACGCGAGGCAGCCTTGCGAGCGGGGGAGAGGGGGACTTTCCTTGACCGTCGTCATCTCTTCCTCGCGTTGCATATTGAGGGCTTCCTCGTGGGCGGTCCCAAGCGGGGGAATTCCTTCCTTTTTTGTGATGCGAGGCCTTTGCCCGTTGCGGAAGGAGTCGCCCAGGGAGAAAGCAATCACGAGGCCGCGCTGGCGGAGCTTGCGCGTCGCTATGCTTGGGGGCACGGACCCGTCAGTGTCGAGGATTTTTCTCGTTGGACATCACTAACGAAACGTGAGTCTCGGGCTGCGCTGGAACGTGCGGTGCGATTAAGAAGTGACCGTCCTATCGTTCTCGGTGAATCTGGATATCAACGTGCCGATCTTAACTCGCTGTTGAGCCGCTGCGGAGAAGAAGCACGAGCGCTGTTTTCTTGCCCGTCTTTCGATGAAATCCATGTGGGATATGCAGACCGGAGTAGCATGGCCAGTTCGGAGGCAGAGCGAGCGATCTGCCCCGCAAAGAATGGGATGTTTCGACCAATTGTTATCAAAGATGGCCGAGTGATTGCCGTACAGGATCCGCGCAAAGGATATGCGTTTCTAGACTCGGCGCGAGACGAATACGATCAATCTCTGCTGGAAAAAGCTGAAAAAATCGGTGAGTATTTGAGCGGCAAATAAGTGATCGCGCAGCTGAAAATGTGCGAAAATATTCGTATGGATTCACAAGTTATGCGAGGCCGCATCGTCCTGAAAGATTCCATCATTGAAGATGGCGTCATCACCGTTGAAGGCCAATTTATCTCTCATATTTGCCCGGCATCTGATTTTTCTGGCGAGCTTCCGCAGTCAAGTGGCTCGACTTTCCTTCCGGGACTTGTCGATGTGCACTGTCACGGAGGCGGTGGGGAGTCTTTCCCGAACGCAACGACTCCCGAGGCCGCAATGCAAGCCGTCATGGAACACCGTCGTCACGGTACGACCTCGTTGGTCGCTTCGTGCGTCACCGCTGATGCTGACACCTTGAAGGCACGTGCTCGCACCCTAGCTTCGCTTGCCGAGAAAGATGAAATCGCGGGTATTCACTTCGAGGGGCCCTTCGTATCCCATGCGCGTTGCGGCGCCCAGGATCCGACCTACATTGTTGATCCGGATCCCGATCTCACCCGCGAACTCATTGATGAATGCAAGGGATATGCACTTTCAATGACCCTTGCTCCGGAAAAGCCCCGCGCATTTGGAGAAGGTTCTGTTGCCGAAGCGCTGATCGATGGGGGTGCGATTCCTTCGTGGGGGCATACGGATTCGAACTCGACCTTTGCGCGTCAAGCCTTGGAATACTCACGTGAGCATTTCGCAGATTCTTCGACTCCTCGCGGCCCTCGTGCGACGATCACGCACCTTTTCAACGGCATGCGTCCACTGCACCACCGCGACACCGGTCCGATCGCAGAATTCCTTTCAGATGCTGCCCGTGGAGGTGCGGTCGCAGAGCTGATTTGCGATAACGTCCACGTTGATCCACTTCTTGTTCGCGATGTCTACGAACTTGTCGGTCGCGATCACGTTGTGCTGATCACGGATGCGATGGCTGCCGCCGGTATGCCTGATGGTTCCTACACGCTTGGTCCTCAAGATGTTGTCGTTCGTGACGGTATCGCGCGCCTGGCTCAGGGCGATTCTATTGCCGGTGGCACTGCGCACCTTCTTGACTGTGTTCGCGTGGCAACGACTTTGGGTGGCATTCCTCTGGTGGATGCCGTCTACATGGCATCAGCTCAAGGCGCCAAGATCTTGGGCGATTCGCGAGTGGGCAGCCTTGAGGCTGGGAAATTTGCAGATATTGTCGAGGTGGATCCTGAGCTCAATGTGCGTCGCGTAGTTCGCCGTGGCACAGTAGTTGAGTGAGAGGAAAACGATCTCGTAAGCGTCCATGGGGCGAGAGTCGACCATTGCAGATGTCGGCTCTCGCCTCAGTTGCGCGCAGCGAAATTGGACCTGATGGCGAGTCCTATCAGGTCCAATATCTTCGTTCTTCTTCGAAGCCCTATACCTGTCCCGCGTGTCTGCAAACAATTGCCGTCGGTAGCGCACACGTCGTTGCATGGCCCGAAGAACGTGCCTATGGATTGGATCAGGGAGTTCGCGCTCGGCGACACTGGCACCTGAACTGTTGGAAACGTGGTCTTCGCCCGGCATAATGGGCGTGATTGGCTACGTGCACGTGGCGTGAGACACCTCCAGTATGCACTCGTGTTGTTTGCCCGTAGAGTTACAACTAGAGGTTGACACTATCCCATTAATAGGAGACTCCGAGTGGACCAGCTCAGAAGATTTTCAGGAGCAGCTGCAGCATGTGCAGTTGCGGTGATTGCTGCGATTGTCGCGGTATTGGCTTTGACCGTGTGGAAGCCAACGCAACAAATTAGTGCGACTGTTACCCCCCAGCAGCCGGTCGTCATCACCCGCGAAGGACTCTTCCAACTCGAGGGGGGTGAAGTCACCGTTACCGCGGCTTCTGCCTCGGGAAAGCAAGTGACGATGGCGTTGGGTACAGCGGCAGATGTTCGTGCATGGGTTTCTGATCTGTCTTATGCGGAAATCACTGGCATCTCGGCGAACCGTGAGAATCTTTTGACCGAGGGACATGACTCCGCAACGTCGGCAACCTCGTCGCCTTCTCCTTCGCCCTCCAGTGAGGCTCCACAAAACCCTGATCAGAATGCTCAGCCTTCGCCTTCTCCCAGCGCGACTCCAACTCTGTCGGCTGCCGGTGGAGATATGTGGCTTGACGAGGCGACCGCTCCTTCGACCGCAACAATGACCCTTCGTGATGTTGCAGCAGGTCGTTCACTGGTTATTACTTCAGATGGAACGACTCCCTCTGATTTGACGGTCACTATGACCTGGCAGACGCCGCATGCGAATGTTTTAGCAATCACTGCCGGCGTCATTACATTCATCTGCCTTCTCGTCGCCGCTGCCTTGGTCGGCCTCGTTCTTTGGCGTGAACGTCATGTGGCTTCTGAAGAAGAAAAGGGCAAGGAAGGCGAAGCAGAAGAAGGGGCATCTGAACAGGTGAATCCCGCCTTCTTTGAAACCGCCGATAACTCTGAGTCTTCTGAAGCAGAAACCGAAACCCTTCAAAGCGACAACGAAGAAGCTGAAGAGTACAGCGACTCAATCGAGGGCGGGGAAACGCCTGATGACGTAACGGCCCAAGATGCTTTCACTGAGGTCGCTGAGCTTGACGAGGAAACACCAGAAGATGAATCCTCAGATGACCGTGCCGTAGAAGAGCGCGTTGAAGTTGATGAAACTTCTGTGACCGATCGGGATGAATCTTCGGACTCTGAGCCGCGTCGCGGTCGCCACGGCATTGCCTATCATGATGCTGAAGTAGACCCACCTGCTCGCGAATCAACAGATACGGGAATTATTGATTTGTCCGGTATTCGCCCGGGTGCAGTTCTTCCTTCGCGCCGCGCGCTGCGTCAGGCACGCGAAAAGGGCGAAGGACGCTTAGTGATTGGTGGCCAGGAATTCGATACTGGCTTGATTCCTCAGGTGGAGAAGGAAGAAGAAGCATCCACCGGTGATGGATCCGAAGAAAAGCGCTCGTGGGGCTCGATCATGGGGAGCTGGATTTCACCGAAGCAACGCGGACAGAAGGGACAGTGACGATGAGAATACGACGTATCCTCCCAGTTCTGTGCGTGCCTGCACTTGTTCTTGGGGCATGTAGCAGCCGTGATCTAGTTGCCCCTGAGGTGACTTCCCAGCCTTCTTCCGCTTCTCCGAACCTAGACTCAGCGCGCATCGAGCGTGTTCTTGGATCCATTCAGGACACTATCAATACTGCTGATGCGACACGTGACGCTGCTGCTCTTGAACCTCGGCTTGAGGGTGGGGCATTGCGTATGCGTAGTGACCAGTATGCTGCTGCTAAAGCAACGAATACTGAGGTTCCTAAGCTTGTCGTCAACCAGGGTTCGGTTGCAGTGACAAATTCGGATCAGTGGCCGCGCGTTATTGTGAATGTTTCCAGCCCTGATCAGGCATCTCTTCCTGTGCTCGCATTCGCAGTCCAAGATGATGCGCGATCGAAGTATAAGCTCGTCGGATGGGCACGCGCGCTTGGTGGAGCTCAATTCCAGTTGGATAACGTGGAGAAGGGCTCTGCGGCACTTGGTCCTGATGCTCAGGGATTCGTGAAGACCCCGAAGGAAGCGCTCCAGGGCTATGTGGACATGCTGAATTCCGGTAATGCCGGTAACGATCAGTATGCGGGTGATGATTTTGCTCGTCGCTACTTGCAGGATGCAAAGAGCTTGAATGATGCGGTTCAGGCTGCCGGAAATGTTCAGGCACATGCTGACCTCTCGGCTGATTTCCCGATTGTCGGTGTCGAACTGGTCGATGGTTCAGCTCTTGTTGCCGCTTCATTCACCTATACTCAGACCTACCAGCGCACTGTTGCTCGTTCGACTATGCGCCTTGGGGGAACAACTGCTGCATTGGCAGAAGGTGATGACGATACGGTCAAGGGAAAGGCGACAGCAACCTACATTGTGACCGTGCTCCTGCACATCCCCAAGGCCGGTTCGGATTCGCAGCTGATTAGCGCTGTTGGCGCGGAACGCGCACTTGGCTCGGTCGTCAAGGATGATGGCGCCGGGAACCCTGATCAACGTTAAGGAGATCTTCTTCATGAATAATGATGCTCACAATCCTCAACCTGCAGATTCGCACGGTGCACTCGACCTCAGTGCAGCCGCTTCCGCCGCAGGACAGGGAGGCCCCAGCACTTCTCAGCAGACAAACCGAGAAGGTGGTGCCGGTGGCATCAACATTCCGCTGATTGATTCCTGCGATGATTCCTCTTTCGAGGCCATTGCTGCGAATTCTCAAAAGGTTCCGGTCGTCCTCGTTCTTTGGGCTGCTCAGTCTCTTGAATCAAAACAGTTGCTGGCTACCCTCGAAGAGCTCGCACGTGAAAAGGCGGGTGCCTTCCAGCTTGTTGAGGTCGATGTTCAACAGGCCCCTCGAGTCGCACAGGCGTTCCAAGTGCAGGTGCTTCCGACAACAGTTGCTCTTGTCGGCGCCCGTCCTGTTCCTCTTTTCCAAGGTGTAGCTGCTAAGGAACAGATTGCCCCTGTTATCGAGGATTTGCTGAAGGCTGCTGGGCAGATGGGCGTAACCGGTCGGATTGCTGTGAGCGGATCCGATATTGCAAAGCCCATTCCAGAGGAGCACCTCCCCGCACTCGAAGCTGAAGAACGCGGAGATCTTGAAGCTGCCCAGGCTGCTTGGGAGAAGATCATTGAACACAATCCCCGCGATGAAGAAGCAAAGAATCATCGCGCGCGGATTAATTTCAAACTGCGTGAAGCTCAGGAAAACGGTGATCCTTCCGCACAGGCAGATGCGCTCTTCAATGAGGGAAAGACTGCCGAGGCATTTAACGTCCTTCTGCGTCTTATTGAGGACAGCCCGGAGGAACAGCGTGAGGATTACCGTGTCAGGCTGCTGGATCTTTTCCGAATTGCGGGGAATACCCCGGAGGTTAAGGCTGCAAGACGGCGTTTGTCTGCGCTGTTGATGATCTAGAGGCTGTTAACAGACAAGCTGATAAGGGGTGTGGGGAACAGATTAAAATCTGTTCCCCACACCCCCTTAGTGCTCAAAAGTTCAGTGCTGCGGTGCCAGCCAGAGAGCACCCAGAGGCGGAACGCGAAGCTCAATCGAGTAGGGGCGTCCATTCCAGGGGATCTCTTCAGCAACGAGCTCGCCGATATTAACGACTCCTGAACCACCATATTGTGGATCATCCGTATTGACGACCTCTTGCCAGGTTCCCGCATGAGGCAGGCCGATGCGGTAGCCCTCGTGGGGGTTACCAGCGAAGTTCACCACGCACACAAGCTCATCCTGAGCGCGGTGGCCGCTAGTGGCCTCGGACTTACGGATATAAGAGATCAGGTTGTGATCGCCATCGGAGGCATCAATCCACTCGAAACCTGTGTAGGTGTCATTCCACAGTGCTGAGTGGCTGCGGTAGAGCTCGTTGAGGCGCGCAACCAAAGCTGCCATTCCCGCATGATCGGGCCGATCGTAGAGCCACCAATCTAGCGAGTAGCTTTCATTCCACTCTTGTTCCTGTGCAAATTCCTGCCCCATGAAGATCAGCTGCTTACCGGGGTGCGACCACTGGTAGGCGAAGAGCGAACGCAGGCCAGCCATCTGCTGCCAATGATCACCGGGCATCTTGGACACAAGCGCGCCCTTGCCGTGAACAACCTCGTCGTGAGACAGAGGCAGCACGTAGTTTTCTGAGAAGGCGTAAACCAGTGAGAAGGTTAGCTCACCGTGATGCCAACGACGGTTGACAGGATCTTCAGAGAGATAACGCAGGGTGTCATTCATCCACCCCATGTTCCACTTCATTCCAAAGCCTAGGCCGCCACCTGAGGTTGGAGCAGTAACTCCGGGCCATGCGGTCGATTCTTCTGCGATCATGACAATTCCAGGATGCAGGCGGTAGGAGGTCGCAGTTGCTTCCTGAAGGAAAGAAATCGCCTCAAGATTCTCACGCCCGCCGTATTGGTTCGGACGCCACTGACCGTCCTTACGCGAATAATCCAGATAGAGCATGGAGGCAACGGCATCAACGCGTAGGCCGTCGATGTGGAACTGATCAAGCCAGTACAGCGCGTTTGCAACCAGGAAGTTTCGCACTTCAGTGCGGCCGAAATTAAAGACGTAGGTGCCCCAATCGGGATGCTCACCGCGCAGCGGATCAGGATCTTCATATAGTGGAGTACCGTCAAAGCGCGCCAGTGCCCAATCGTCCTTGGGGAAGTGGGCGGGTACCCAGTCCAAGATCACGCCAATACCCTCTTGGTGGAGACGGTCCACAAGGTATCGGAAATCATCGGGAGTGCCATAGCGTGAGGTCGGTGCGTAATAGGAAGTGACTTGGTAGCCCCAAGACCCACCGAAGGGGTGCTCAGCAAGAGGCATGAATTCGACGTGGGTGAAACCCATCTTCTTGACGTAGGGGATGAGCTCATCAGCCAAACCGCGGTAACCCAGATCCTGCTTCCAGGAGCCTGCGTGAACCTCGTAAATCGACATGGGGCCGCTGTGGGGGTTGGCATCCTCGCGTGCGCGAAGCCAGTCTTCGTCGTTCCATGTGTGGAAGACGTCGGTGACGACCGAGGCCGTGGCTGGGGGAATTTCCGTTGCCCGAGCCATGGGGTCTGCTTTTTGGAACCAGTTCCCCGAAGGTCCTTGGATTTCGAACTTGTAGCGGGCGCCGACACCAACGCCGGGAATGAAGAGTTCCCAGACTCCGGAAGCACCCATTGTGCGCATGGCGTGTCCGGTGCCATCCCAGAAATTGAAGTCACCGACAACGCGCACGGCCTGCGCATTGGGAGCCCACACTGCGAAGGCGACACCATCGACAGGTCCCATGACACCATCAAAATGCATGAGGTGGGCACCCAAGACCTCCCAGAGGCGCTCATGGCGTCCTTCGGAGATCAGATAGGTATCCATTTCACCAACGGTCGGGAGGAACCTGTAGGGGTCATCAACGACCTGCGAATGATCTCCGTAGGTCACGCGCAGTCGGTAGTCGGGAATGTCTTCTGCAGCGAAGACACATACCCAAACACCCCCGTGTTCGTGGGTTGCCGGGTAGGTATGGTCCTGAGTGAGCACCTCGACCGAATCGGCCAGATGGTGAACGCTGCGGATCGTGACAACACCGTCATTGAGGTGTGCTCCCAGCACATCGTGGGGGAGAGGATAGCGCCCTTCGGCTACCGCATCGAGGACGTCTGTGGCCACTGCTGTCGCTTGAGGTTCCATGTGTTCATCATCTCACGTTTAAAGAATTTCCAATAATTACTCGGTTTCGATGGCCATGACATGACCCAATCGATCCCAGGGGGACAGGCGTACCCAATTGGTGCGCGACCAGGAGTAACGCTGTCCGTCGAGCTCATCGACCACGGTAAAGTTTGCCGATGATGTCCCCAAGGAAAGTCCGCTCAAATCAACGTCGATTTCCCCTTCAACCGTGTTTTCCGGGTCCAAGGAGATCACGACGATGACTGTATCGGGCAATCCGGTCGGTGAGAAACGTGCGGGGACATGCTTGGAGAAGCACAGGATCTTCTCCGAGGTCGTGGGGTGGATGCGAAGATCGTGAAGCTGGCGCAGTGCTGGGTGGCGTTCACGAGCGCTATTGAGAAGTGTGAGTAGAGTCGGGATTCCCGTCTCCTGGGCAAGCTTTGGATCACGAGGCCGGAATTCATACTTCTCGTTATCGTTGGGTTCCTCGGCGCCCTCGCGTTGAATATTCTCAACCCACTCATATCCCGAGTAGATTCCCCATGAAGGTGCTCCGAGTGCGGCCAGCATCGCGCGAATTGCAAAGATTGCACTTCCCCCAGAAGTCATTTGGGGAGTGAGAATATCGTGTGTCGTCGGCCAGAAGGTCGGACGAATAAGGTGCGCGGTATCGTGTGCGAGCTCCTGAAGATACTCTTCGATTTCTTGCTTTTCGGTTCTCCACGCGAAATAAGTGTAGGACTGGTCAAAGCCAACCGCGCCCAAGGTACGCATCATCGCGGGACGGGTGAAAGCCTCGGCAAGGAAAATAATTTCGGGATGACGCGTATGGATTTCTTCCAGGAGGCGTTCCCAGAAAGGAACGGGTTTTGTGTGCGGATTATCGACACGGAAGATTGTCACCCCGTGGGAAATCCACAATTCGAGCATGTCACGAATCGCTGTGTAGATCCCTTCTGGATCTCGATCGAAGTTCAGGGGATAGATGTCCTGATATTTCTTCGGTGGGTTTTCTGCGTAGGCGATCGAGCCATCTGCGCGTTGGGTGAACCATTCCGGATGCTCGCTGACCCACGGGTGGTCGGGGGAACACTGAAGTGCGATATCCAGTGCAACCTCTAAGCCCAGTTCTTTTGACTGGGCAACGAAATAATCAAAATCGTCGAAAGTGCCCAGCTCAGGGTGAATAGCATCGTGGCCGCCCTCCGCTGAACCAATGCCGTAGGGGCTACCGGGTTCGCCTCTGTGAGCAACCAGAGAGTTGTTCTTTCCCTTTCGATTGGTTAAACCGATAGGGTGAATTGGCGTCAAATAGACAACGTTGAAGCCCATAGACGCGATACGCGGTAGGTCCTCGGTTGCGGTACGCAAGGTTCCCGATACCCAGCGTCCTTTCTTATCCTGGAAAGCGCCGTGCGAACGTGGGAAGATCTCGTACCACGCCCCTGCGAGGGCGCGGTTTCGCGCAACGTAGAGAGGGAAACTACGGGTTGACCCAAAGAGGTCACGGAGTGGGAAATTGCGGAAGACCGCGCGCACCGGAGCAGCCAGGCCGGCGGAGAGACGACGCTGGGGAGTTTGAGTGGTATCGCGTAGGGCCTGTGCTGCAGCAAGTAGGGTTTGAATGCCTGCTCGACTTGGCTGCTTTTGAGAAGGATTGTTTAGTGCCTCTCCGCGCGCGGCGCGTTCCATCAAGAGTGCGCCTTCTTCGAGCATGAGTTCGACGTCGACCTCGGCTCCAATCTTCACTGAGGCGTCGTGACGCCACGTAGCATAGGGGTCTGACCAGGTATCAATGCGGAAACTCCACTTGCCAACCGCGTCTGGCATCAGCCATGCTTCGTAGCGGTCAAGGCCGGGAGCAATGTCATGCATGAGGGCGCGTGAATGGATGGAGCCACTGGGGCGAATGAGAACTGCCTCGGCAGCGTAGGCATCATGGCCCTCTCTGAAGACGGTTGCTCGGATAGGAAATGCCTCAAAAACCGTTGCTTTAGCCGGCAAATTCCCGTCCTCAACGACGGGGAAAACTTCGGTGGCCGGGATGCGTGGAAGTAGTGTCTCGTTCACATACTCAAGCCTAATAGATACTGTGACGATCGACATACCCAGGAGGGGAAAAAGCTGCAAAGGGTTCAAAAAGGTGGTGGTTACTTCCGCAGAAGTAACCACCACCTTGAGCGTTCCAAGAAGCTCAGTAGACCATGTGCATCGCTTCACGGACCTCGTTCAAGGTCTTTTCTGCACGTTCGTTTGCCTTCTCATTGCCTTGGCGGAGGATCGAGAGCAGGTATCCCGGATCAGCCGCTAGCTCGGCACGACGTGCACGGATCGGCGCAAGCATTTCGTTGAGGGCCTCTGTAACGGTTGCCTTGAGCGCACCGCCGCCACCATCACCAATACGTTCGGCGATGGCTACCGGATCCTCGCCAGTCGCCAACGAAGCAAGTGTCAGCAAATTGGCTACCTCGGGACGGTTCTCGGGGTCGAAGGTGATGTGACGATCTGAATCGGTCTTTGCGCGCTTTAAGATCTTTGCAGTCTCATCGGCGGTCATTGCCAATTCGATCGTGTTGCCGCGAGACTTTGACATCTTCGTTCCGTCCGTTCCCAAGAGCAGGGGAGTCTCTGAAAGAAGCGCATCAGGACGGGGGAATACGGCTCGCTTGGGGTCGACGCGACCGTAACGCTTATCGAAACGCTGAGCAATCAGACGGGTCTGCTCAATGTGAGGGAGCTGGTCTTGCCCGACAGGAACGATATTCGCCTTGCAGAAGAGGATGTCACAGGCCTGGTGCACCGGGTAGGTCAACATCAAACCGGTCATTGCGCGACCGTCGGTTGCTTCCAACTCTGCCTTAACCGTGGGGTTGCGGTGCAACTCGGCCTCGGTAACCAAGGAAAGGAAAGGAAGCATGAGCTGGTTTAGCGCAGGAATTGACGAGTGATTAAAGATCGTTGTCTTTTCCGGATCCAAGCCAACTGCGAGGTAGTCAGTGACCAAGCCGAGGACGCGCTCTTGAATGGGGCCGACTGCGTCGCGGTCTGTGATGACCTGATAGTCAGCTACAAGCACCCATGTATCGACTCCGCGTTCTTGAAGGAGAACGCGGTTGCGCAGGGTACCGAAGTAGTGACCGAGGTGTAGGCGTCCAGTTGGGCGGTCGCCAGTAAGCACGCGAAAACGCGTGGGGTCTTGGTCGATTGCCTCGTCAATTTCCTTCGAACGTGCAAGAGAGCGCGCGAGGGAAGCATCAGAGGTGGATTGCTCGAGAGTTTCTTCGCTGGTAGTCACCAGCTCAGTTTAGCGTGATCACTGCGCGGGCGAAGAGTCCACGGATGAGAGGTAGATATGCATGCTGAACGGATCCATGGACACCGTCGCATCTGAAGCCTTGTAATCCAGAGTATTTGGCAAGGTCACCGCATCATTCATCGAGGTCACACCACCGTCGTCGATCTGGCTCCATGCGCTATCGAAGACGTGCACCCACTGGACCCCTCGGCCTCGGGGAAGAAGAACATTACGGTCCGCGGTTGTTCCATTGAAAAGGACAAGAGCATCGCGAGAACGGTGGGGAGTACCTGAACGCAGCATTTGGAAAACTCGTGAATCGGGCGATGTCCAAACGTCGTCACGCATGGGAACCCCACTCGCGTCATACCACGAGAGGTCAGGAAGCGTATCGCCATGGGGCTCGGATCCGGAGAAAAACTTCATTGGCCGCAGTGCAGGATGCACGCGACGCAATGTAAGAAGCCAACGGACGATCTCGAGTTGTTCCTTTTGGAGGTCGGAGAGATCCCAGTCGATCCACGAGATTGGAGAATCTTGGCAGTAGGCGTTGTTATTACCAAATTGCGTGCGCGAAAACTCATCACCTGCAACCAGCATGGGCGTTCCAGAGGAAACAAGGAGCGTGGCAAGAAGATTGCGCTGTGAGCGCTGGCGCGCGGGGACAATATCTTCAACAAAGCCGGTGATATCACGGACATCGGGGTCCACACCCAGAATCGGTGCGGCCAAAGCTCCCTCAAGACCGTGGTTCCACGAGTGGTTGTTATCCGAACCGTCTCGGTTTTCTTCCAAGTTTGCCAAGTTGTGCTTGTGGTCAAATGCCGTCAGGTCGGCCAAAGTAAAGCCGTCATGTGCCGTCACAAAATTGACAGATGCTCCAGGCCCACGAAGATACCCAACGCCGTGGCCAAAGAGATCTTGAGAACCCGAAAGACGAGTTGCGAGCTCATTGGCTCCGCCGGCCGGCCGGCCCGCAGTAATCTCTCGCAAGTCAGAAAGCCAGAAGCTCCGAACGGAATCGCGGAAACGGTCATTCCACTCGCAGAAAGGATCGGGGAAATTACCCGTCTGCCACCCGCCTAGACCAACATCCCAGGGCTCTGCGATGAGCTTGGTCTCGCGGAGTAGGGGATCTGCCCCCATCGCAATGAGTAGGGGATGAAGGGGAGTGAAACCGGTTGAAAAACGCCCGATAGTCGCAGCGAGATCAAAGCGGAATCCATCAATTCCCATGCTGGATACCCAGTAGCGCAGCGAATCCAAAATAAGGGAAATCACCTGAGGATTATCGGTATTAAGTGTGTTGCCACACCCCGTTGTATCGATGATCTGTGAGGGGTAGGCATCGGTTCGCCTGTAGTACAGAGGGGAATCAAGCCCTCGCAGTGAGAGCGTCGGACCAGTGTCTCCGCTCTCACAGGTGTGGTTATAGACCACGTCAAGGATCACTTCAATCCCGACCTCGTGGAGGATTGAGACCATCCCGCGGAATTCGTCAATCACGGCCTGTGGGCCTCGTGCACGAGCGGCGGCGCTGGCATAGGAAGGCTCAGGGCTAAAGAAGGACAGGGTGGAGTATCCCCAATAATTCGTCAAGCCGCGCTCGACTAAGAAAGGTTCATCAGACTTTGCGTGGATCGGGAGAAGCTCGACAGAGGTCACTCCCAACTCTTTGAGATAACGAATGGAAGCGGGATGCGCAAGACCCGCATAGGTCCCTCGCAGATTGGGAGGGACCTCCGACATGTTCTGCGTGAAGCCTTTGACGTGTAACTCATAGATGACGGTCTCATCCAAAGGAACCTTTGGCTGTGGGGTAATGCGGAATGAGGTGTCAATAACCACGCTATGAGCGTTAAAGGGCGCGGAATCAGTTGTCGAGGGCTCGAGGGGGTAAGAGACCGGGTAGGAATCCTCATCGACTTGGTGCGCGTAGACCTCGGGACGAATGTCGACAGTACCTGCGAGGCCACGGCCATAGGGATCGACCAGAAGCTTGTTTTCGTTAAAGAACAGACCAGCATCGGGATCCCAAGGGCCTTGCGCACGGAAACCGTAGTGGGTTCCAAGGCCAAAACCTTCGATACGTCCATGCCAGATGCCATGATCGGGGCCAAGAAGACGATAGCGTTGCTCAAACCCGGTATCCGGGTCAATGACGCAGAAGTCAACCTGGGTAGCACGTGTCGATACCACTGCAACGTTGAGACCTGATCCAGAAACGGTGACGCCCAATTGGCGATAGCGAGGATGAGGTTGCGTAACGGCGTGGTAGACGTAATTCGCCTGTTGTGACATTGCCGCCCCTTTTTCTCATGTCAGAACTGAGAACATCATAGTCGTATCCGTCCGCTGGCACACATAGAGCTGCGCATATCAGCATCGATATGGCACTCTGGATACATGAGGATTGCAGTTCTGGTCAAACAGGTTCCTGATACAAGCTCGGACCGGCGTTTTGAAGACTTACGTTTAGTGCGTGGTGAAGACGATGTCCTAAATGAAGGCGACGAACACGCAGTGGAAGCTGCGGCTGATCTTGTTCGCACCCACGGAGGCGAAGTCGTTGCGGTGAGCATGGGGCCAGAAGATGCCAGTGACGCGCTGATTCGTGCGCTGGCACTTGGTGCCGATAGTGCTTATCTGCTCTCTGATCCCAAACTTGAGGGTGCAGATGTCACTGTTTCAGCACGTGCGCTCGCGGCTTTGCTGACGGTGCTGGCGGATGAGGAGCCTTTCGATCTGATCATCGCCGGGATGGCAGCGGCGGATTCGATGACTTCGATGCTTCCCGCGGCGCTCGCGGCGGTCCTTGGCCTTCCTTTGGTTTCACAGGCTCGAGAGTTAACTGTTGATGTCGAGCACTCACGGCTGAGTGCCTCGCGAAGTGTTGATGGTGTCGATGAATCTCTCGAAGCGCCTTTCCCTGCTGTCATTTCTGTTTCAGATCAGCTGAACGAACCGCGTTTCCCCGGTTTTAAAGACCTCAAGGCTGCGCGGATGAAGCCCTTAGTTCGTGCTGAACTTGACGACATTGCTGAGTGCGATCCCAGCGGAGTGCTCTCATCTGTCTTGGCTTCTGGACTCGATGCGATGCCTCTTCGTATGGAATTTATCGAGGAACATCTTCGTGGCGGATCAGGTGAGGTATTCCCCGATACCGGTGATGGTGGCACACGTCTTGCGGAATTCATTGAGGAGAAGTTGAAGTGAAGGCTTTATTGAACTCTGCGGTCCTCGTTCTTGACCTGGCCTCCTCTGAAGGAACAATTGACGCCCGTCACAAGGACATCATCGCCCAGGCTCGCGGGTGCTTCGAAGAGCTGCATGCGATCGTCTTGTGCCCCGAGGTCCACGATTGCCTTGGAGGGGAGTTGGGGCGAATTGGTGTGTCCTCTGTGATCCCGATTATCTGCCCCGAGGCCGCGATCACGACATCCGCTTTGCTCCCTTCACTGGAATCTGCGTACCGAAGCCTGAATCTCCCCGGAGCACCGATTTTCTTCGCCACGCGTTTCCTTGACCGTGAGTGTGCCGCTTCCCTTGCCGTAATTTTGGGTGGGTGCGCCATTGCCGAGGCCGTCGAGATTCACGTTGAAGAGGATTGTTTGCGCGCGACGACAGATGCTCTTGGTGGCTCGTGGAGGGGAGAAGTCCTTGCCACGGCTGCACCCGCGTGCGTGTGTCTGCGTTCGCGCGGTCTCATTCCTCAAGAGAGTGATGACCAGTGCCGGGTGGGTGAGCCGATTGTGCTGTCCCTGAGCGATAAGACGACCAGGGTTCACGAGCGTGCGTATCAAAGTGGAGACGGTCGCCCGAAGGTGACTGAAGCTCAGGTCGTTGTAGTTGGCGGTCGCGGCGCAGGGCAGGACTGGAGTTTGGTCGAAGATCTTGCCGATGCTTTGGGCGCTGGCATCGGAGCAACGCGTGATGCTGTTGATGAAGGCTGGGCGAAGCGCAGCGCGCAAATCGGCCAAACCGGCGTCACGATTGCTCCGAAGCTCTATATCTCTCTTGGCGTTTCAGGTGCAATCCATCACACGATTGGAATGATGTCCTCGGGAACGATCGTTGCAGTCTGTGATGACCCAGATGCTCCGATCTTCGAAATTGCTGATTTCGGAGTTGTCGGAGATCTGTACGAAATTGTTCCCCAAGCGCTGGAGCATATTCGCGCCTGGCGTGCGAATGAGCCCCAGGACAACTGAAAGACACCCGTGTCGCACTATCTTGATCACGCCGGCTCCACCCCCTTGGCACCCGGAGTTCGTCAGGCCTGGCTTGACGCCCAAGACGCTCTCAGTCAGCGTCCTGGAAACCCCGCAGCTCTTCATGCTGGCGGACGTTCCGCTAAGCGTTTGCTGGAGGATGCGCGTGAACGCGTAGGCGCTGCCGTGGGTGCTTCACGCGCGGAGGTTGTTTTTACCTCGGGTGCGACAGAATCAGATGCGCTGGCGCTTGTCGCTGCCTCTCGAGGGATGCGCGGGGCCGACGCAGCACGTGTTGATGTTTGGATGTCTCCAGTTGAGCATGACGCGGTGCACGAGCAAGGTGTTGTCCTGCGTCGAGAGGGATTTACGCCCCGGATCTTTGCGGTGAATTCTTCGGGGCGTGTGGAGTATGCGGATTTAGGGCCAGCAGAATTTGAACGTGCGGCATTAATGTCAATGACGTGGGTGTGTTCTGAGCTTGGAACCATTGAGCCGGTCGGTGAATTTGCCAGCTTTGTCCGCGACGCGCGGGCGGATCAATCGCCTCTTCTACATTCGGATGCAGCTCAAGCAATCGGCTACTGCGACGTTAATTTTGCTCAGTCAGGCTTAGACCTATTGTCGATCGGTGGTCATAAAGTCGGTGCTCCTGTTGGTACGGGTGCACTGATCGTCCGTCGAGGCATCAAGATGGTCACTGACCGGCCCGGTGGGGGACATGAACGTGGAATCCGTTCTGGAACCCCTGATGTTGCTGGGGCCTGCGCGCTTGCAGCTGCCCTTGAATTTGCAGTGGAGCATCGCCTCGAGCGTGTCCAACGTGCGCAGAAACTCCGTGAGCGTCTTATTTCCGGCCTCCCTCAGGGGGTGCGTTTAAGTGTTGACCCAGCCACGGCCTCGGCAGCGATTATTCACTTATTGATCCCGACCCACCATCCCGAAGCAGTTCTCTTGGCTATGGATATGGCAGGCGTAGACGTGTCGGCCGGTTCGGCATGTCATGCTGGAGTAACTCGGCCCTCGCGTGTGGTGATGGCCCTTGGCTACAGTGAAAATCAAGCACTTGGCGTGCTGCGGGTTTCCACGGGAATGGAAACTACCGTAGAAGATATTGATGCTTTTCTTCGCGCACTTCCCGCCGCAATCCGAGCGGGACAGGCATTGGATGAACGAGACAGGATGGATGCATGAGGGTTCTTGCGGCTCTATCGGGTGGAGTGGACTCTGCAGTCGCGGCAGCGAAGGCTGTAGAGGCCGGATACGAGGTCGTTGGAGTGCATATGGCCCTATCGTCTCAACCACAAGAATGTCGTTTGGGTTCGCGCGGCTGCTGTTCGGTTGAAGATGCCGCTGATGCTGCTCGTGCTGCCGAAATCATGGGTATTCCATTTTACGTATGGGATCTTGCGGAAGAATTTGAGCAGACGGTCATCACCGACTTCGTTGATCAGTACAAGGCCGGACACACCCCAAATCCCTGTGTTCGTTGCAACGAATTCGTCAAGTTTAGAGAGCTTGCCCAGCGTGCGCGGGCACTGGGATTTGACGCGGTTTGTACCGGTCACTACGCGCGTATTGTTCAGACAGATTCGGGTCCTCAGCTCCATCGCGGACGTGACGAGGCAAAGGATCAGTCCTATGTGCTTGCAATTATGGGACCCGAAGAACTTCCACGTGTGATTTTCCCTTTGGGAGATGCTCCATCGAAAGCATGGGTGCGTTCCGAAGCGGAAAGAATGGGGCTCGGAGTATCCAATAAGCCGGATTCTTACGATATCTGCTTCATTCCTGATGGAGATACGCAGGGCTTCCTACGTTCACACCTGGGGAGCAACCCGGGCGACATTGTTGATACTGAGGGCCGCGTTGTGGGCCGTCACGATGGCTACTGGAATTTCACTGTTGGTCAGCGACGAGGATTGAACTTGGGCAACCCCGCCGCCGATGGGCGGCCTCGTTATGTCGTCGAGACGAAGCCTCAGCTCAACCAGGTCGTCGTTGGTGCATCTGAATTGCTCTCTATCGACCATATTGATTGTTCTGAACTCGTGTGGCTAGCGCCCGATGATCTGGGAGAGATCGATGAGCTGGCCACACGCGAGTTCGGCCCAAGTCTTGGTGAGCGCTGCCTGAATGAAGTCGATGAGGGCGTCGTGACAGCTCAGATTCGTGCACATGGGGTACCCAGCGTGGTGACCGAGCTTGTTCGCGAGAACAATGAAGACGGAAGCTCACGGCTATCTGTAGCTTTGGCACAGTCAATCCGTGGTGTTGCTGCCGGGCAGTCTTTGGTTTTGTACCGGGGTACTCGAGTGATTGCCGAGGCGACCATTGAGCGCGCATACCGCGGGCAGGCAAGCGCGGCCTCGTAGGGGGCAAAGGAAGCTATCAGTGCGCAAGATGGGACTCGAACCCACACGTCAAAGACACTGGAACCTAAATCCAGCGCGTCTACCAATTCCGCCACTCGCGCAACAGCACAGAGTTTACCTTATTGGAAGGGATAAGTGCTGAGGATCTATCTTGGACGGGCGCAGCAATGGAACCCCGGCTAAGCTCAGCTTATGACTCAACTTCAGGTGGGGGAGAAGGCTCCCGATTTCACTCTTGAAACGACTCACGGCACGCTTTCCTTGCACGATCTGCTGGGACAAGCGAAGTCGGGTGTGGTTGTTTATTTCTACCCCAAGGCATCGACTCCCGGGTGCACGAAAGAAGCATGCGATTTCCGTGACAGCCTCAATTCGCTGAAAGGCGCAGGGTATTCGGTAATTGGCATTAGTGCCGATTCGATGACTGCTCTTGAGAACTTTGCTTCGCGTCAAGACCTTAATTTCCCCTTGGCGTCGGATCCTGAAAAGGAAGTTCTTACCCGGTGGGGTGCCTTTGGTGAAAAGAAGAACTATGGAAGGGTTTTTCAAGGAATTATCCGCTCCACAGTTGTTCTTGATCCCTCTGGGACCGTCACTCACGCCCTGTATAACGTGAAGGCAACGGGACATGTCGCACGTGTGCGGAAGCTGCTGGGATTGGATCAATAACGCTGCTTAACAGGAAATCGGGCCAAACCGCTCCATTGCGATTTGGCCCGATTACTCTGTGGTGTCGGGATAATCTCTAGCAATTTATAGAGATGTTGCCTGAATCTCCGGATCGAAAAGCGGCACCGGTGACGGACGACGTTCTTCTGCGGTAGCAAAGGCTTCTGCTGCGCCGACCACGGTGTGTAGATCGTGCCCATCGAGCATCCACTGTGCTGGAGTTGTTTGCTCCAAGACCTCAAGTGGACGCTGGAACCACGTTGCCGCAGTCAATTGATGCACGCGTCCACGCAGGCGCCCGAGCACTTCGGACATATCGTCGATAACCGAGTGGTTGGCCATGAGTTGCCATGTCGGGTAGTACCACATAGTCGTGGGCGATTGAACTGCGAGAATACGGTTTGTTCGCACGGCCTTGTTGATCCCCTGCCGCGAGATACCCAGCCAGGCAACGATGTCTGACGTGGTACATACGGGGCCAACGAGCTCGTGAAGACCCGGACGCGGGTCTGTCATAGAACGGATCAGGTGAGTCGCTTGTTCGACGATATCTGGGGTAATCACCGTGCGGCGACGGGCGCTGAGCTGTTGTTCAATAGATGCGAGCAGATCTTTCTCAGAAGAAGTAAGACGACGCATAAGAAGCTCCGAGGTTAGTAGGGCACGAATACTCATAGTTGTATTCGGCCATTGGCGCCGCCTCGGCAATGGGTGCGTCATGGGGGACTTGAACCCTCAACCCGCTGATTAAGAGTCAGCTGCTCTGCCAATTGAGCTAATGACGCTTGGGTTATGTGTTTACAGTAGCACATCTATCGACATACTGCGTGCGTCATGAGGGAATTGAACCCCCAACCCGCTGATTAAGAGTCAGCTGCTCTGCCAATTGAGCTAATGACGCGTGTCCTTGGGACAGGAGAAAACAATACATACGTTTTGAGCAGTTCGCAAATCAACTCTGCCTTTCACAAGTCGCAAGGCGGTAGGCTAGGGGAGTGCAAGCAGCTGACATTTTTATGAGTGATAGTCGTTCAGTGCGTGAGAACGCCGTTACTCAGGACTATCTCAAGGCGATTTGGAGCGCTGAAGAGAACGGGCAAGCTGGTATCGCGGTCCGTCTCCTTGCTTCGCGTGTCGGTGTTGCTGTCTCCACGGCCTCGGAGAAGGTCAAGCGTTTGGTTGCTGAGGGGCTTGCTTTTCACGAGCCCTATGGAAAAGTAACCTTGACTGAGCAAGGGCGTCGACGCGCACTGGAAGTGGTCAGGCGCCATCGCTTGCTCGAAACCTATCTGCATGATGCGCTTGGTTTCGAGTGGGATGAAGTTCACGAAGAAGCGGAAATCCTTGAGCATGCGATCTCAGACCGCCTGCTCAATCGAATCGATGAACGCTTAGGGCACCCGGTGCGTGACCCACATGGAGACCCGATTCCTTCTGCCGACGGCAATGTTGAGCTCTTAGCGACGATTCCTCTTGTCGAGGTCGTCCCGGGAAACAGAGTGTGTATCGCACGTTTTAGCGACAGTGACGCAGTGTGCTTGCGTTCGATTGAAAATAAAGGGCTTGGTCTTGACGATCAGGTTGAGGTTCGTCAGCGCGGTGAGAATGGCGAGCTTGTGCTCAGCGTTTATCCTCCTAAAACTCGCGGTGGAGCCCAGAAAAAAGAGCGACGCCTTGAGCTGAGTGCCCAAGAAGCCGCCCTTATTTCTGTGGTGTGAAGGCTGCCTAAGTAGCGCCCGCCGAATTGCGTGAGGCTAGTTCAGCGTGTTCATTGACGCTGGTACCTGCTCGCTGTAACCCGCACTAATCAGCTCCCGGCGAAGCTTATCCATGGCCTCGTCAAGCTCGGTATCGCTGGCCGGAGCAGCATTACTGAGCAGGACGTCACTTTCTTGACGCAGGGGAATGACGTGGAGGTGGGTGTGTGGCACCTCAAATCCGGCGATCACCAGGCCGGAGCGCTGTACCCCGAAAGTGGCCTCTTGGGCGCGTCCAATAAGCTGCGCAACCTTCATAAGATGCTCGCACGTTGATGAATCCAGGGCCGTCCATGAAGGGACGGGCTCGCGTGGAACAACCAAGACGTGCCCGGGACTCGTCGGCTCGATTGTCGCGAATGCGACGCAGATGTCGTCAGCCCAGACAAAGCGTCCGGAGAATTCTCCGGAGATGATTTTTTCGAAAACGGTACTCATAGCTCTATTGTCAAGCCCCGGACCGGTTTTGCCTAGTGGGAATAAACAGGCAAATTCGCGCCAATGCACTAACCTATATAGGGCATAGAACGAGCCTGAAGATTGCGAATTTTCAGGGTAAATGGAGGCAAGGATGAGCGAGATCTCGACAGGCGAGCCCAATTTCCGTTATACGGCACAGTTGGCCGGTGAGATCGAAAACAAGTGGCAGGACCTATGGGACGAGCGAGGGACCTTCTTTGCGGATAACCCTGAAGGAGACCTTGCTGGAGACCTCGCCTCGCGCGATCCCTTCTTCCTCCTTGATATGTTCCCCTACCCCTCAGGTAAGGGTCTTCATGTTGGGCACCCACTGGGCTATATCGCGACTGATACGGTTGCTCGTTTCCACCGTATGCGCGGCGAAAATGTTCTTTACACAATGGGATATGACGCTTTCGGTCTTCCTGCCGAGCAATTCGCTGTTCAAACCGGTCAACACCCGCGTGTGACGACCGAGGAAAATATTGCCAACATGCGACGCCAGCTGCGTCGTCTGGGCCTTTCTCATGACCGTCGCCGTTCGTTTGCAACCACTGATGTCGACTACGTTCACTGGACTCAGTGGATCTTCCTGCAGGTCTTTAATTCGTGGTTTGATCCCCAGGCTCCCCGTCGCGATGGCCGAGGCCTGGGTGCTGCGCGCCCGATTTCTGAGCTTGTTGCGCAGTTTGAGTCAGGAGAGCGTGAGCTTCCAGAAGAATTCTCCGCTCGTTCATGGAATGAGCTGAGCCCGCGTGAGCGTGCGCGCGTTATTGACTCCTACCGACTGGCCTATATTTCTGAGGCTCCGGTCAACTGGTGCCCCGGTCTGGGTACAGTTTTGGCCAATGAAGAAGTAACCGCCGAAGGACGTTCAGAGCGTGGTAACTACCCGGTCTTTAAGCGCTCATTGCGCCAGTGGATGATGCGTATCACTGCTTACGGCGATCGCCTGATCGAAGACTTGGACACCATTGATTGGCCTGAAAAGGTGCGCACGATGCAGCGCAATTGGATCGGCCGCTCTCATGGTGCAGAGGTCGATTTCCGCGCCGTGGGTGATGGCGTGTCAGATAGTGAGTTCACCGTTTACACGACACGTCCCGATACGCTCTTTGGAGCGACCTTCGTGGTCTGGTCTCCCGAGCATCCCCTCCTTGGTGGAACCACTCCCGGTTCTTCCTCGGACCAGGCTGCGCTCAAACTTCCTGCATCTTGGCCGCAGGGAACTCGCCCTGAATGGAGTGCGGGCTACGCCACTCCTGCAGAAGCAGTGGCCGCTTACCGTGCACAGGCTGCCGCGAAGACCCCGGAGCAGCGCGCAGAGGATGCGGGGGAGAAGACCGGTGTTTTCACTGGGTTGTGGGCAATTAATCCCGTGAACCAGAAGCGTATCCCCGTTTTTATCGCTGACTACGTGTTGATGGATTACGGAACTGGCGCCATCATGGCGGTTCCTGCGCATGATGATCGTGACTGGGAGTTTGCGCGTCGTTTCCATCTGGACATCATTCGCACGATCGGTGATGCTGAGGATCCCACGGCGCACGATCTCACTGAGAGCGCCTACACCGGTGACGGTGTTGCTGTTGACTCAGCCAATGAGGAAATTAGCCTCAATGGCCTCGATAAGGATGCTGCAAAGGCAGCGATGACGCAGTGGCTGGAATCAAAGGGACTGGGGCGCGCCGCAACAACCTATCGCCTGCGCGACTGGCTCTTTAGCCGTCAGCGTTACTGGGGCGAGCCTTTCCCGATCGTGTGGGATGAGGATGGCGTTGCGCACGCACTTCCCGAAGATATGCTCCCCATCGAGCTTCCTGAAATCAGTGATTATTCACCGCGTACTTTCGATCCCGACGATGCCGATACCGAACCCGAGGCGCCTCTGGGACGCGCTCAGGAATGGGTCAATGTCACCCTTGATTTGGGTGATGGCCCCAAGAAGTACCGCCGCGAGACGAACACCATGCCTCAGTGGGCAGGTTCGTGCTGGTACGAAATGCGCTATACCGATCCGAGTAACCCCACGACCTTCGCCGGTGCAGAAAATCTGAGCTATTGGATGGGGCCGCGTGAGGACAAGATCAGTGGTGGCACCGACCTATACATTGGTGGTGTCGAGCACGCTGTGCTTCACCTGCTCTATGCACGCTTCTGGCAAAAGGTTCTCTTCGATCTGGGATTCGTTCCCGATAGCGAGCCCTACCACAAGCTCTTTAACCAGGGCTATGTGCAGGCTTACGCATACACCGATGCGCGCGGACAGTACGTCCCGGCTGACGAGGTCGAAGGCGATGAGACAAGTGGCTTCACCTGGAAGGGACAGCCCGTCAATCGCGAATACGGCAAGATGGGCAAGTCGCTCAAGAATATCGTCACGCCTGACGAGATGTACGACGCCTATGGCGCGGATGTCTTCCGCGTCTACGAAATGAGCATGGGACCCCTGGATGTTTCGCGTCCATGGGATACGCGTGCAGTCGTCGGCTCGCAGCGCTTCCTTCAGCGCTTGTGGCGAAACGTCCTGGATGAAGAGACAGGCGAGGTTACCGTTAGCGATGAGCCGATGGACAAGAAGACGGCACGTCTGCTTGCACGCACAATCTCCGAGGTCACCGTTGAATACGAGAACCTGCGTATCAACACGGCGATCGCCAAGCTGATTGTTCTCAACAATCACCTGACCTCTTTTGATCGCGTCCCTCGCGTGGCCGTCGAGGCACTGATTCTTATGCTCTCTCCCGTTGCTCCGCACATTTGTGAGGAACTGTGGCAGAAGCTGGGACATGAAGAATCACTTGCTCGAGTGCCTTTCCCGGTCGTGGAAGATGAGTCCTTGCTTGAAGACGACACCGTGACGGCTATTGTCCAGGCCAATGGCAAGCTCCGTGCGAAGCTCGAGGTTCCCGTGTCGATTAGCGAAGATGATTTGCGCACTCTTGCTCTTGAGCAGGCGCCGATTGTCAAGCTTCTTGATGGGCGCGAACCCTTAAAGGTTATCGTTCGCGCACCGCAGCTGGTAAACATCGTTCTTCCGAAGTAACCATGCCTGAAGGAGATGCGATCCATCGGATCGCCAACACTTTTTCTGTCCTCTTCCAGGGCAGCCAGGTCGAGACTTCGTCACCGCAGGGGCGGTTTGCCTCGTCCGCGCAGTTGATTAACCACCACAAGGTTGTCGCTGTGCGGGCGGTGGGTAAGCACATGTTCGTTGGTTTTATGCCAGCTGAGGCTGCCGCCTCTTGTGCTGAGGAAGCAAAGGCTGCGGAGGCTGAGTTTGCCGCTCACTTAGGTAGTCCCGAGGCCGAGGCCGCATTGCCCTTCACGGGATCATCGCCGCTGTGGGGAGAGCACGCTTTCCCCTGTGACGAGGAGCTCCAGTGGCTCCATATTCACTTGGGTCTCTATGGGTCTTGGCGTTTTGATGCTGATGAGCGCGCATTTGATGTCCCATCCTCCATTGGTGCACCGCGCACGAACTGGGTGGCAACAAAAGGTCACCGGCATGCGGCTCTGAAGTGGGCAAGCTACGCAGACGATACTCTGTACGTCGAAGATAATTTGGCGTCTGGAAATATCCAGAAGCGTGGCGAAGAATGGAATGCCCCCGATCCTGTTGGACAGGTTCGCCTGCGTGTGTTGTCTGAGCACGCAGTCGCAGATGTTACTGGTCCGAATCGGTGTGAGCTCATTTCCGATGAGGATAGACGTGTTGTCGAATCCAAGCTAGGGTGCGACCCGCTTCAACCGGGGGCTGCGAAAGATCCTGCAACGCGTAAGCGTTTCATTGAGATGATTCGCGGACGTAAACGTCCGATCGGCGAGCTCTTAATGGACCAGTCGATCGCTGCTGGAGTTGGGAATATCTATCGTGCCGAGGCATTGTTCCTGGCCGGTATTTCACCGATGAGGGCTGGGAATCGCCTCTCGGTTCAGCGCGTTGGGCATCTGTGGGATATCGTCTGTGAACTGATGATACGAGGCCTAGAGATTGGACGTATCGATACGATTCGCCCCGAGGATCAGCCTGATCCAATCCCTGAAGGCGATGAAGAATTGGCGCGCTGGTATATCTACCATCGCAGTGGACGGCCGTGCATTAAATGCGGGACGACGATCAGTGAAAAGCTCATGCAAAATCGCCGTCTTTTCTGGTGTTCGAATTGCCAGAACTAAAGCGGTAGAAAGACTTCGCGGTAGGGGACAGCTCAACTAATTGCGAAGTGTTTCCCTGTGCTTGAAGCATTTCTGTCTAGCTTGCGGGGGAGTTTTCGCCTTCTTGGAAGATGTCGTAGATCTGTGGAAGGTGAACATTCGCCTCGTCGATTCTGACGATGAGGGAGGATGCTCCCCAGTCCTTACAGCGACGCGCGCACTCTGCGACCAATGCGGTGGCAATTCCGCGGCCTCGGAACTTTGGGTGAACCATCAGGTCGATGACCTGTGGAAGTCCACTGGGTTCCTCGACGGGGGGATCGACGACGACAATGATCGCGGCGATTAACTCTCCTTCGATCCAGCCACCTAGGAAAGATCCCTCCAATGGGGTGCCGAAAACCCCGTCAAAGCACAGGCGCATCTCGTCTGTTGCTTCAATATGTGCCTCGATACTTGGGCGGATACCGTATGCCGCTAAAGAAAGCTCGGCGAGTTCCGGGATATCGAAGCGCGTCAGTACGCCGATCTCACACTCTGTTGCACCGCGAAGGCGCGTCAGTGCGTCAATCTGTGCTTGTAGAGAATGTCTGTCCATAAAGACAGAATATGTGATCTGTTACACGGGTGACGGTGTGTGAGAAGGTGTGCGAACTCACAGAGTGGCTTCTGGGAGTTTGTTCCAAAGCTTGACAAATACGAGGAACTTAGATGTACCAGGTGGGATCATCTTCCCAGCAATTTGGATCGATGATGAGATCGCGATCGTCCTCCACCATTCGTTCTTCTGGTTTCTGACGCAACTTTGCTGGGACGCCGATCGCAACAGCGTCTTCGGGGACATCCTTGGTGACGACGGCATTGGCTCCAACTTTGGCTCCATCGCCAACTGTGATGGGGCCAAGAACCTTTGCACCAGCACCGATCATGACGTGATTACCAATGGTTGGATGGCGTTTCCCGGGGTTCATAGCGACACCACCCAAGGTCACCCCGTGGAAGATCACAACGTCTTCACCGACCTCGGCTGTTTGCCCAATCACGACCCCAGTGGCGTGGTCAATGAATACTCGGCGCCCGATAGTTGCCTCGGGATGAATATCAACCCCGGTCGCCATCCGTGCAATTGAGGAAAGGACGCGGGCGGGAGTGCGTAACGTGGGGTGAGACCACATCGCGTGTGTCACTCGGTGAGTCCACAGTGCATGGACGCCGGGGTAGGCGAGTGCGACTTCAAGAGTTGAACGCGCGGCAGGATCGCGCCGTTTTGCCGTTCGAAGATCCTCTGCAAGAAGCTGAATTATCTTGCGTGGAGACGAGGCCATGGGTAGTTCTCCGTCAGTTGCTCGTGGTCAGTGTTGCGCTTTTATGAGGATTAAGCGCCGTGGGTTTGGATTGACTGTGCGTTCTTGGATGAGAACGCAGAAATGGGGTGGATGAGCCGCGAGCTCATCCACCCCAGACCTGTCAGTCGCGCAGGTTTTCGAAGAGCGCTGTCGAAAGGTAACGCTCACCGGTATCGGGGAGGATCACGACGATTCGCTTACCTTCGTTTTCAGGGCGCTGGGCGACCTGGATCGCTGCGGCAAGTGCTGCTCCTGAGGAAATACCAACAAGCAAGCCTTCTTCCGCGGCTGCTCGTCGCGAAGTCTCCAGAGCAAGTGGGGTTTCAATATCGATCACTTCGTCAACGACGCTGGGGTTATAGGTCTGAGCAACGAAGTTCGGGCCGAGTCCCTGGATGCCGTGAGGGCCAGCCTCACCACCGGTAAGAAGCGGGGACTCTGCAGGTTGAACTGCAATGACCTTAACGTTGGGCTTGAGTTCCTTGAGGACAGCACCCACACCAGACACAGTTCCACCCGTACCAACGCCTGCGATGAAGATATCAACGTTCTCATCGGTATCGCGAAGAATTTCTTCTGCAGTTGTACGACGGTGAACGGCGGGGTTTGCAGGGTTGGTGAACTGGGAGGCGATGATGGATCCGGGACGAGAATCGCGGATGCGCTCAGCTTCTGCGACAGCGGCGGTCACTCCACCCTTGGGGTCGGTAAGGACCAGTTCCGCACCAAAAGCACGAATAAGAATGCGGCGCTCAAGGCTCATCGAGGAAGGCATAACAATGACAACCTTGTAACCGCGTGCTGCACCGACCATCGAGAGTGCAACGCCGGTATTTCCCGAGGTCGCTTCAATAATGGTTCCGCCCGGCTTGAGCTCTCCGGATGCCTCTGCTGCATCAACAATGGAACGAGCGATACGATCCTTGACGGAAGAAGCGGGGTTGAAAGCCTCGACTTTTGCGACGATTTCCGCGCCACCTTCGCTCAGGCGGTTAATTCGAACCAGGGGAGTGCCACCGATGAGGTCGGTGACATCTGTTGCGATGTTGGTCATGATGTCTCCTAGATGTCGCTTCGTGCTGTGCACGTAACTGCAACTCTATGGGGAGTCAGATTATTCCGCGATTTCTATGTAACGTTGTCCCAGGGGGCGAAAAACGTACTGGCCTGAACTGAGCGTGGCAAGCAAGTTCTCGGCGATTTCTAGTTGCTCAGGGGTCATCGCCACGGTGAGTAATACAGAGGATCCCCACTGAGTATCGAGTACGTGCCCGCCTAGTCGGCGTAACTCGCCTTCGATTCGTCCAGCATCGACGGGAGCGAGTTCAGTCTCAACGACTGCCAGCGCCTCCAAGCGTGCGAAAGGCGCCCGAGCAAGCGCCTCACTGGTTGCGCTTGAATAAGCCCGCACGAGGCCGCCGGCGCCCAGGAGAATTCCTCCGAAGTAGCGCGTCACGACAACCGTCACGTTCCATAGTTCATTGCGCTTAAGAACATCCAACATGGGTGTTCCAGCGGTTCCTGAGGGCTCTCCATCATCTGAGGAATGTTGAGAAGGTGAATGGCCTTCTTCTGCGATCATCCATGCCGAGCAGTTGTGGCGCGCCTGCGGATGGGCGTCTTTCACCGAATTAATGAGCTCTCGGGCTTCTTCGGGTGTATCTGTTCTAGCGATCGATGCAATAAAGCGCGACCGCTTAATTTCAATCTCATGGGACAGACGTGTGCCTGAAGCAAGTACTCGAAGAGAGGACATAGTGTCTTCATTGTTGCATGAGTGATTGCGGGGTCCGGGAATGAGACGAGCTTCGCACGAATATTTCCTTTGGAATATGCGTACTTTTGGCCCTTCGTGCTACAGTGGTCAGGTTGTCGAAAGTCATATCTGTATGACTGTGTATCTGAAAGATACGCATCGACGCGGTAAAAACGTCAGAACTAGAAGAGGAGCGGTAGGGTCATGGCAGTTCCCAAGCGCAAGATGTCCCGAGCAAACACCCGCACTCGCCGGTCCGCATGGAAGGCCGATCTCACTGAGCTGAACACCATCAAGGTGGGCGGCCGTGAGGTGCGTGTTCCCCGTCGTCTGGCGAAGGCGTACAAGAACGGCCTGCTGGACGTCGAGGACTGATTCCTCCGTTCGCAAGTTTTTGTGGGGCTCGGTACCAATCGGTACCGAGTCCCACAACTATTTCTGCGTCTTATTCCTCGAGCTCAATGGGGCCGCTGAGACGAAGTAATTCGACATCGATGTGATCGATGGCGGTACGCCATGTTTCTTGTTCAATCTCACCGCGATCGCGCAAGCGTGTCATTTCATCGCGCTTAAACTGAGTGAGCGCAAGACGTAGTTGTCTCTCTTCCGAACTTTCGGTCAAAAGCTCATCGAGAGAGGTTGCCTCTTCACCGTGTGCGACGTAGGTGAGGATTTCTTCGCGCAGATTATCAATCAGTTGTTTGTCTTCAATTCCCGCTGCGTTTGCGATGGCTTCGACGTTATCAGCCGCGGTCTTCAAAACGGTGAGCATTGCGCTGACTTCATTAGTTTCGGGCTGGAAGTAAGCACTTTCCGGCGCAGGTTTTTGCGCTGCCCAACGAACAACGATTGGCAGAAGCGGACCTTGGATGACAAGTGAGAGGATCACCGCCCCAGCGACAATGAGCAGGATGAGATCGCGATCTTTGAAAGCAGAATCACCAAATACCGAGGGAATGGACAGAGCCATTGCCAAAGAAATCGCACCGCGGAAGCCTGCGACTGTCGTCACCAATCGGCCTCTGAAATTTGTCCGGCGTTGTTTTTGCTCAGGGCGACGATCGAGCAAACGAATCGAGTAGATAATCGCATGGTGTCCAATCAGGCGAGCAAAGACCATCGCAAGGTAGATGATCGGGATCAAGATCAAGCCGTGCACGAGTGTCGCGTGGTCCAACCCGCGAATAATCACGGGAAGTTCAAGACCGACCATGATGAATAGGACAGAATTCAGAATAAAAGTCAGCAGTGTCCACACAGGGATCGCGATGACGCGTGATGCCAGCGATATTGCTGACTCTCCGAAACGAGAGACAAGCATTCCGCACACGACCACCGCAATAACTCCCGAAGCCTGAATTTCTTCGGCAAGGTAGTAGGCCAGAAGGGGAGTAAGGATGCGAGCGATGTTCGCCAAGATCGCATCACTTTGGAATAGCCCGCGTCGGACAAGCACGCGTAGAACGAAGAGTCCCATCGCTATACCGATAAGAACCCCTCCGCCGAAGGAAAGAAAGACCTGCTGAGTGACTCCAAGAGTTGTCACTCGAGCTGTTCCACCGGTGACTTGAAGTGCAACCGCAAAGATGACCAGAGCACTGCCATCATTGATCAGTGATTCGGCTTGCAGAACAGTCTTTTGTCCGGAGGACATTCCACGTCCCAAAGCGGATACAGCTGTCGCATCAGTTGGTCCAAGACAAGCACCGATAAGTAAAGCGGTGCCAATACTGAGCCCCATCCATGTGCCGACCAAAGCGATAAGAAGTGCGGTGATAGCGACTAAGACAGTACCTGACAAAATCACGCCTCGAAGAGCGCGACGCACTTGGCTCAGTGAGACTGAGAGAGATTCCCAGTAGAGCAGGAGCGGGAGAAAGATCGAGAGAACGACCTCGTGCGGAAGCTCAATTTCTCCGGCGTGTGGAACGAAAGAAATGGCAACACCCGCAGCAATAAGGATGATGGGAGAGAGCAACTTTAAACGCCGTGATATTGCGTAGGAAATGGTGATTGCTGTTCCAAGAAGAATGAGTGATTCAAGTGTCATGACAGAGGTATTGTCCTGAGGTGATCAGAATTACGGCTACTCGCCCTCAGTATATGTGCCATCAGTGTTTTATGGTTGACGCATGTGGCACGAACTTTTCCTTGACGCGCATTCGATTTTCCGACTTTTCATCGGTATCGTAATCATCTCTACTCACCTGACTTTGACAAAGAAACAGAGCCTCACCCAATTCACTTCCATTGACTTCATCGGAAACTTCATTCTGGGTGGAATCATCGGCGGTATTATCTATAACCACTCAGTTTCTACTTTCTCCTACGTTGTGCTGCTGCTTGCAACCGTCGGGATGATTTCCCTCTTCAACTTCATTGCCTCCCGCTTTATGCCCGCGCGGCAAATCGTCAAGGGCAAAGCGGTGACCATCATCAATCACGGCCAGTTCGTCATTGATTCTCTCGATGATGCACGCAGTAATTTTGACATCATTAGTTTCACCGAAGAGCTTCGCTCGCGCGGGATCTTTTCAGTTGAAGATGTTGAGTTTGCACAGTATGGATCCAATGGCTCTTTGACCGTTGTCAAGAAGGGCGATGGAAGCTTGAGCTACGTCTTAGTCTCGAAGGGACAGATTATTCAGGATCAACTTGAAGCTTCTGGCCAGAGCAAGGAATGGCTTACTAAGGAACTCAAACAACAGGGAATTAAGCTCGAAGACATTTTCTTTGCTGAGCTCGAGGGGCGCGAAAAGATATATATCGTGATGAATGATATGACGACTCATTCTTTCGCATTCACTCTTGAGAGCTCACAGGAGGATGGGAAGGAAATAACGGAGTAGAGGCGGCCATGCTGAGGTACTTCTTCGCTTTCCGGTGAATAAGAGAGTAAGTGGTGGGGCGGTCCTTTTGGGGCCGCCCCACCACTTAACTACACAGTGTCAGTTGTGGACCGCTCAGTGTGCGATGATCACTCGCAGGTGACGAGGACCGTGAACACCATTGACTCGAACCAATTCGATATCTGAAGTAGCCGATCCACCGGCGATCCAGGTTGTTGGACGCTCGGGATGCTCACCTAAGATATCGACGGCCTGTGGCACGGTCGGGACGATCGCAGAGCGCTCGAGAATTGCCACATGAGTATCGGGAACAAGAGTGATGGCACGGCGTCCTTGATCAGGTTCACCGTCCAAGATGATTGTTCCTGAAATGGAAATTCCAACGCGCGTGCGAGTTACGACTGCATCGATTCCATCCAGTTCCAATGTCGGAATAGCGTTCTCCCGCGAATCCTCGCGTACCTTTCGCTTATCGCGTCCAGTCGCCTTCTTGAACTGATCATCGAGGCCTGTGGGAACGACAACCGAGGAAGCCTTGGCCTCGGAAAGGAACTTTGCGATCGCATCTTCGATTGCCTGATCATCGCGTGCTTCGACAACCTGCGCTGAGTAATCCTCAAGCTTCTCAATCATCTCAGCAACGACTTCATCCGAACCGGGTGCATGCTGGCCTTCGCGGATGTAGTTACGAGGAATTTCGCGGACGGGACGTCCCTCTTGTGAACGCTCAATGGCCTCGCGCGCACGGGCGAGGATAGCGGTCTTCGCATCCATAACCATCTCAGGCCTCCTCAGTATTCGTGTGAGTAGTCATTCCGTGCTCACTTGCCAAGGGGATGTCCCTCGCCGGCGCATCAGAGCGTGGAGCCGAGGCATCTGAGTCGGGGTGAGTACGCCGCCACCACTGGCGGAATGTTTCCTTCGGAGCGACCGGAAGATCGCGGGCAGTAGTCCACAGCGAGGCCGGGAAGGGAAGAGCGCCGATCTTTCCCTTCTTCTTGGCAATACGGGTGGCCTTGACACCGGTTGTTGCCAGCTCCCATGCCTTTGAATTGGACATGACAGGAGCTGAAGCGTCCATCGCCAAATCCCAAATATCGGGCACGAGATTGTGCTTGACGTCCACGGTACGGGCACGCATATGGATCAGGATGTTCGGAATCTTGATCTTCACCGGGCAGACCTCGCCACACGCACCACACAGAGAAGATGCGAAGGGAAGGGTGTGGACAGGATCCTTCTCGTCCAAGCCTTGAGTCAGCTGCGGCGTGAGGATGGCGCCGATGGGGCCGGGGTAAACCGAACCGTAGGCATGACCCGAAGTGTGCTGGTAGACCGGGCAGATATTCATGCAGGAACCACAACGGATGCATGCAAGGGCTTCGCGGCCGATCGGATCAGCAAGAGTCTTGGTGCGTCCGTTATCCATCAGGATCAGGTGGAACTCCTGCGGGCCGTCACCCGGCGTCACGCCCGTCCACATTGAGGTGTAGGGGTTCATACGCTCACCCGTTGCAGAGCGGGGGAGAAGCTGGGAGAAGACCTCGATGTCCTGGTAACGAGGAACCAGTTTTTCGATACCCATCAATGTGATGAGAGTATCGGGAAGGGTCAGGCACATACGTCCATTACCTTCCGATTCGAAGACCGACACCGTTCCAGTTTCAGCGACACCCATGTTGGTACCTGAAACCGCGACCTTGGCGTGCAGGAACTTCTTACGAAGGTGTGCGCGTGCGGCGGCCGTCAATTCCTGAGGATCATCAGAAAGATCACGCGGGGCGTCTTCCATTCGATCGAGGAAGATGCCACGAACCTCGGAACGGTTACGGTGAATTGCAGGAACGACAATGTGGCTGGGCATATCGTCAGCAAGCTGAACGATCATTTCTGCCAGGTCGGTCTCGCGTGCGGAAATACCTTCGTCTTTCAGGAACTCGTTGAGGTTCGTTTCCTGGGTTGCCATCGACTTAATCTTGACGACTTCGTCGACGCCCTTGGACTTAATGATGTCCGCGATGATGCGATTCGCTTCATGCTTATCGCGTGCCCAATGGACGATACCTCCGCGGGCGGTCACATTGCGCTCGAATTCTTCCAGAAGTTCAGGGAGTCGAGATTCAACCTCAAACTTGATCGCTTCTGCAGCGTCACGCAGGTCTTCCCAGTCGGGCATCTCTGCAACACGCTGACCACGCTTAGCGCGAATGGTGCGGGTAGCGTGGCCCAGATTGCGGCGCATCTGGGTGTTTGCAAGGGTCTTATGCGCGGCCTCGGGGAAGGTAGGACCCCAGCGAAGAGTATCTTCGGGGATCTCAACTGTCGTTCGCCATCCTCCGGTGTGAACCGCAGCATTGGCGTCATCGCCCGAGGCGACCCCGGGCATACCGATGAAGGTTTCAGACATTTCAGATCACCTGTGCGCTTTCTGGAGCGAATGAAATGTTGCCAAGGAAAGGCTTGTCCTTGGTGGATGCAAGAATCTCTGCGATGTGCATCGGGCGGATACCCGAGTTCAGTCGAGACAGACCACCACCGACGTGCATCAAGCAGGAGTAATCACCCATGACCAGAACCTCGGCGTGCGTTGACATGACATTCGAGACCTTATCGGCAAGCATCGCAGTCGAGGTTTCGGAGTTCTTCATGGCGAAGGTGCCACCAAAGCCACAGCAAACCTCAGCGTCGGGAAGGTCAACAAGGGTGAGACCTTCCACCGCGCGAAGCAGGCGGTAAGGGCGATCTCCCACTCGTGCGACGCGCAGTGAGTGACAGGTTGGGTGATATGTCACGGTGTGGGGGAAGTATGCGCCGACATCTTCCAGGCCCAAGACATCGGTGATGAGCTCGGTGAGATCGTAGGTGTGTGCGGCAATCTGCTGGGAGCGCTTTGCGAGCTGATCGTCGCCAACATGTTCAGCGACAAGCTTTTGCTCGTGTCGGGCTGCACCCGTGCAAGAGCCGGAAGGAACCACAATTGCGTCCCATTCGCCGTCAAGAACGGGTTCGAAGGTTCGAACGTGGTTGCGAGTGATCTTGGCGGCATCTTCGAAATAGCCGGTGTTGGCATGCATCTGGCCGCAGCAGACCTGGCCTTCAGGGAAGACAACTTCATGGCCGAGGCGTTCGAGCAGTGACACTGTCGCCTGGGCTGCCTGGGGGAACATGACGTCTGCCAGGCAAGTTGAGAAGAGAGCGATACGCACTGGGAGATCCTTTCTCGTAGGTGCTATTTCTCAAAGTATGGCTGGGTCTGAGGTCCCGATGGGGGATAAGGTGTTACGGCTTTGCTGAGTGTGGGCCAGAAGTGTTGATTTCGTGCGGAAAAGTCGTAGAATTAGATCGCTGAAATGGCGGCTTCTCTTGAGCGATTCGCCGCACCAAAAACACGACTTAAGACAGAGTATCCTTTCCTTTTTCAGTTTTACGCGGCTGCGGTACGCGAACAACTACTACCCGGCCTCGTGAATTGACAAGGCCGGGTAGTAGTTTCCGTATCTGCGAAAGGAAGTCCGTTCGGCTTCTCTATTACTTCACGAGGGTGCTCAGCAGGGGGGAAACGCGTTTTCTTAGCCCCTGATTCCTTCGCCGGTGACGATGATGAGGTTACAGTCTGAGGACGCCGCGAAGCTTGTGATATCGAATGACCCCCAGTTCGAATAAATGTTGTTCTTATCAGTTTGGAGCACCGTGTTCGCATGATCGGAGGGAACAGTGAAAAAGTGGCAGTTTTTGGGGACGTACTCGTAGAGGCCTGGATAGATACCGGGAAGAAGTGCGTTATTTCCGTCGCTTCCATTGGCAAGCATCTGGATTGTCTCAGGAGGAACACTTGCGACGCCTGTTACCCATAAGTGATGGTCGGGTGAAGGTAAGAGCCATCCTTCTGGGAAGTTGGCTGCCACGACGTGTCCCTGAGTTGCACCAAGCCCGGGCATCCGTTCATTGAAGGAATCGATGCGGTTTTGGACTTTGATCTCGCCGTCAGTTTCGTAGGTGAACTTGGAGAAGCGCGGGTCCTGGGGTAAGCGTGTGCGTGTTCCGTTTGAACCGAAGGGAATGCATCCCGTCAGAAGCGTGATGATGACACTAAGAACTGCCAAGGATCGCAATGACTTCGACATAGCGTCTCTCTCTTCAAGTAGACCTTGGGCTCGCAGCCAGAAGACTGCGAGCCCAACGATCTTAAGCAACGGGCATATAGGAACCCAAATATCCTTGCGAGGCGAGGAAGATCAAGACGCACAAGATGAGCAGCAATCCGATTGAATAGGGAGCCGCCTTCTTGAGAATCTCTGCTTCGCTTCCGGGTTCGTTGATTGCGGTCGCTGCAATGGTGAGATTTTGCGGCGACACAATCTTGCCGATACCGCCACCAATCGTGTTGCCTGCAAGCAAAGTCGATGGGTCGAGTCCGGCGATCTGCGCTGCTGTGGACTGAAGATTGGCGAAAAGCGCGCCCGCGCTGGTTGCAGATCCTGCGACAGCTGTTCCCAACCAACCAAGGATGGGGGAGAGGAAGGCGAAGAACACGCCGGTTGTTGCAAGAGCGGTACCAATCGCCCCAGTTTGTCCAGAGAGGTTCATGACGTAGGCCAAGCCCATGACCAAGCAGATCGTCAGGATAGAAATCTTCAAGGTGGAAATTGTCTTGAAGAGAGTTGCAATTCCCTTTGTGAAGGTCATGGGGTAGCGACCGCCCGAACTGGTGCGACCGTAAACGAAAGCAACAATGAGAGCAGTGACGAAGATCCACGTTCCAGGGTTGGAAAGGAACTGGAAGGTGTAGATCGTCGAAGAAACTGCCTTGCCTGCAGAATCTACCAATTCTCCGTGTAATCCAGGGACTGGGATCTTGATGTCTGTCGACTTGAAGATGGCATCAATATCGACGCCGATCTTCCACAACTTGGTGATAGCAATGACGACAACAACCAAAACATAGGGGAGAAGTGCCAAGGTGATTCGCGAGGCATTGGGGCGATCCTCTTGAGTGCTCTCAGAACGGTAGTCATCGGGCGTCTTCGGGGTCCACACCAAGAGGAAGATGTAAGAAGCGGCCAATCCCAGAAGTGAAGCAAGGACAGCGGTCAGCTCATAGGAGAACTCTGAGGTGAAGAAATGTCCGGCAGCGGTCGCAACGCCGGAAATCAGAGCGATCGGCCACAGCTGGGCAACGCCTCGGCCCCCATCAAGGATCCACAAGAGAAGGAGAGGAATGAAGCAGGCGAAAATCCAGGACAGGTGACCCATATTGGCTGCAACCACAAGGGGGTTTTGGCCGCCCAAACGGCCAGCAGTCGTTGTTGGGATTGCCATTGCGCCAAAACCAACATTGATCGCGTTGCCAACGATAGTCACAACAGCAGCCTTTACCGGGGGAAGGCCAAGTGAGACAAGCATCGCGGCAACGATTGCCACGGGCGCACCGAAACCTGCGAGGCCCTCGAGTAGACCACAGAAAGAGAAAGCAATGATCAGTGCTTGGACTCGAATGTCGCCCTTGCCGATTGTGTTGAAGACAGCTCGCATATCCTTACTGCGGCCTGAAACCTCGGTGAGGTTATAAAGCCACACTGCAGCGATGATGATGTAGATGATGGGGATTAATGCGAAGACAATGCCTTGGCCTGCTGCCAAAAGGCTCATGCTCAGTGGCATCTTGTAGCCAAAGACGGCAATGAGTAGTGCAGCAACGAGCGAAATCAATGCGCACCAGTGCGTCTTGACTTTAAAAGCGCCCAGAAGAACGAAGAACAGCAGGAGCGGGAGAATTCCCGCAAGTGCCGTTAAAAATACATTTGCACCGATAGCCGTCGTTGACGGCGTAAAGCTTGTGCTCACCAAAGAGAACATGGCTACTCCTGCAACAGTGCGAGTGGGTGGTCCTAGGCAGATTCTAGGCCTAAATTCCTATCTCGGTGAGATTTTTAGGAAAAATTCCGGTGAAACTACAGAATAAAGGCAAACTCTAGGCTGTTTTTCGGGAGAAAAGCATGCTAGGGCGAAGCGTCCGATTCGTACATGGGAGACGCGAGGAAATAAAAGGACTGGGAGCTCCTATATTGCGTATATTGCGCGAGAAGCAGCTAATTGAAAGTTGCTCTTTGATGAAGAAGTAACGAACAGGGTGATAAGCCTTAGTTTTGCTTGATGTTACAGCTAAGAATATGACGGAAGAGGAAAGGAAGTAGATGGCGGGAGATTTGAGTGTCTGATTTATAGACAGTTTGGCTAGAAGCTAGTTAAATTATTCGTATGAGTACGACGCTTTCGCCCGCTGCTGTACAAGGTATGACGCTTGCCGAGGTTGTCGCAGAGAATGTGCGTGCATACGCTGGTCGTCGCCGTCTCACGCGGTCGGAGCTCGCACGCATGATCGGAATGAATAATACGGCTGCAGGCAGCCGTTGGCGTGGAGAGATTGAGTGGCGGCTTTCAGAGCTTCCGGGTGTTGCAAACGCTCTCTGCGTCACTATCAACGATTTGATGACGCCGCCGCGCGGCGTTGAGTTGCGCCCCCGACAGGACTCGAACCTGCAACCTCGGGATTGGTCGGTGATAACCAACCTCAGCACAGCAGCGTCGAGACATTTCGCTAACAGTGATCCTGAGTGCGAGCTGATCGCAGCCGCGTAATTATCTGTATATGCAACTCATGACGATGCCGGTCGATTGGGCGGGATTGGCCTCGGAATATGAACGATATCTACTAGCTGCAGGATGCACTCCAAAGACAGTGAAGCTGCGAAGAGGCTGGATTAAGCGATTTGCTCGATGGATCGATTGTGCGCCATTTGAAATCGCGCAGACAGCCGTCATCGAGTGGAGTGCAGCGCAGGAATGGTCTCAATCTACGCGTAGATCAGCAACTCAGTCGGTTAAGGGATTCTACACATGGGCATTATCGTTAGGATATTGCGACGCGATGCCGAAAGTGCCGCGCGTGCGGAAAAGTCCAGCGGCTCCGCATCCTGCAAGCAGTGCTGCTATTGCCGCGTGTCTACAATCACGGGATTACAGAGTGCGCCTAGCGACACGTTTAGCGGTGGAGATAGGACTGCGACGCGCCGAAGTGGCTTGTATCAATGTCGATACTGATCTGATTGACACTACCGACGGCACAGCCTTGATAGTCCACGGGAAGGGCAATAAGCCTCGGATCGTTCCGCTTACAGCTTCGCTTGCAGGTGAACTGCGACAGCACGTGGGGTATGTGTTCCCCGGTCTTGATTCGGGACATATTTCAGCAGCTTGGCTCGGCACTCTCGTCTCCAGAGCGATGCCGAAGGGGGTAACGATGCACTCTCTCCGGCATACGTTTACAACGCGCGCATATCAGGCGACGCGTGACCTCGTCGCACTCCAGAAAGTGCTAGGCCACGCGTCACCTGAGACCACGCTTGTATATCTGCAAATCGCAGACGCGTCGCTAAGGCGCGTCATCGAAGCGGCTGCGTGAGCGCTCCGCTTCAAGAGACGCGATGCGTTTGCGCATTTCGCTGTGACTATCGTGCGCGTGATCGTCGATAGAGTCCACCCTGCGCGTAATCTGCAACAGCTGTGAACTTTGGTGATCGAGCTGATTACCGTGGTCATCAAGTGAGCGCTCGATACGGTCCAGCTGATCTTTAACCGATGATCCATGGTTAGGCTCCAGCTGAACAGCTGTGCGTCGAGCGGCTACGAGAGTAGCGATGCCGGTAATCGTAGCCGCTAGACCACCAAAGCCGCCGAGAGCGGTTATCAGCTCAGCTGCTGCGTTCATTATCTGCGCGTGGGGTATGCATGAGAGCCGTCGAAGTGCCAAGGACCGACGCTGCGAGAGCAATCCACAGTGGTGCGGTAGCTTGATCGACGATTCCATAAATGGTGAGCAGCGGGACTAAGGCTGTCGTAATGCCGTAGAGCCATGCGCGTAGCTGAGGTGTAAGCCACTTCGCATACTGAGGTGTTTCCATTTACTTCGCACCTGCCTCGATCAGCTTGGCAAGATCGTCGAGACGCGTGTTAAGCGCTGAAATGCCGTCGTAAACGCGGCTGAAATTCGTCGCATTCCACGCGGTTTCATCGATGGGGTTAGTCATCGCTCCAGTGCCCTTGCCATCTGAGCCCTTTTTTTCGACACCGCCGAGTAGGGCACGCTCGATGCGCTCCACGCGCATATCAAGATAGGCAAGAATATCTGCGACGCTAGCGTTATGGCCGTCGGGACGAGTTACGCGGTCTGTGAGTTGCATTTCGTCAAATTCTCCTTCGTTTGCAATTCGGTCGATTTCTGCGAGCTTGTCTGAATAGTTTCCGGGGCAGGCGGTGGGGAAGTGATCGCAGTGACGAGACAGGGGCAAATAGCCGTGCTCAAAGCGGATCGCTGAGACGAGCTTTGCCACTGTGCGCAGGTCCTCGTCTGTGCACTCCGGATGGCACTCGATGCCGATGGTGCGCAGATTGTTACCTGAGCAGTGCCATGCACGATCGTTATCAGAGACGATCTGAGTAATACGGCCTGCAGAGACCACATAGTGCGCTGAGGTTGGTGCACTGCGATTGCCGTTGCATAGGAAATCTACGACTCCATCATGCGTCTGATTCCACTCAGGCAATCCCCACCAATGGATCACAATTCCGGTAGGTGGTCCAGCGGGACGGCCCTCGTCGTAGTTCTCAGATTGACGCACATCAGTTACAGCCCAATTAGGCTCGATTCGTGTCATTGCTGACCTACCGTCCACGTTGCATACCCTCGGTACGCTCCATTGTTTTGAATATCAACGTCTCCGTAGCACAAAACGCGCACTAATCCGTTATTGAGAAATACCGGCATAGGCCAAATTCCGGGGCCAAACAACGTGCCGCAGATCACCCATTCACGCGTTGAAGGCACGCGCACGAGGTTATTCACGCGCATCACGTCGATGATTCCACCGGGTCCCATATGGAAGGATGATCCTGTGCGCACGAGGCTAATACTCAGATGCGTAGTGCCGTTTACCGTGCGCGCTACACCACCGCCGGGATCGTGTCGCCAAGCTCCATCAAAGACAGGGAGCGTCACTGTCTGCTCTATATAGAGTTCTGAGAAATTCGCGTTGATTTCCTCAGCGCGAACGAGTTCGCCGGGTACAAACTTTTTCATCGCGTCTCCTTATCTGTTTGCTACAAGTGTGAGTGTCGTTTTCCACGTGCGAGGGGTAATGGAATGGCCGATGCGCGTAATTACCGTGGGATGAGCGTCACCGCGCGTTGCGACGCTAGCTGAGGTGAGGGGATCGAGGACTGCTGCTGCGCTCATATGATCGAGACGATTCTTAGGGCCAGAGCGGTGGGAAGGCTCGATAGTGACGCGTGAGGGTACCGGCAATTCAGTTGCACGCCGAAGTAGGTTGCGCGCTGCTTGCTCGACACCTGCTGCCAGAGTCATGTCTACAGCTGCATTAGTGCCGTTCCATGCTGTCGAGGCCGTAGGATCAGTGACAACGGTTGTCGCATCGTCTGCGCGCAGATCACCGTTTTCGATCTTCATACCGTGGTTAGTCACGGTAATTGAGGCGATTGTTTCGCCTGAATCCCACTTTGTATCACTAGCGGTGTAGCTCCACCTGCGCGCCTGCAGGTCCTTATCCTCAGCGTCGCTAAGAGTGATAGCCGCGGTGGTCGAGGGACGAGCAGCGCTGATATTTACGACGTTGTTTCGGGATACCCACCACATGCCACCAACCGACGCGCAGGCCGCGTCGATATGCTTCGCTAGATTGGTTTCCCAAACCGAAGGGCACATATCGATGTAGGAAGATGACGGCGTGGAATATGCAACATCGGGCGCGCTTCGCATGAGGCGCTCGATGCGCCTAACCCACGGCTCAGGCGTATTAGATGCATCCACGCGCGCACCGTGACGCGTGATCTGTGCGAGGCGTGCCACGGCATCAGACGCGGTGAGCGTGACGTTATACGGTGTTGCGGAGCGTGGGGGCTGAAACTCGATTGACTGACTCGTGAGGTTGCCGGTAAACACGGGAACACGATCAGGCCAATACACGAGGCGCACGGGAGCACCGTATGTCAAGCCGAGTTCGCGAGGATCAAGGCCACCTGCAGCGCTGATAGTCAAGATTCCTACCTCAGCTGCGAAAATCGGGCCGCGATTCGTTACCCCACGCGTAACGCTCAGAGACGTTACAGGCGCGGTAATATCCTGCCAATCATGAGTTAGATTCTCGCTATAGAAACGCTTCGTATCCCATAGAGACTCGTTAAACATTGCAGCGCTATGGTGCGGGACACCGTGACTGTATGCGTCACGATTGAAGCGCGAGTAATCAAAGCGAGCGCCGAGAGCTCCAATCAGCGGGAAATACGCCTGCAGGCTCAGCACGTGCGCGGGATACGGCTCAGCTGGAATGTGCACGGGGTCGGTAATCGTGAGGTTTTCCAGCTCAACGCGATTTGCTCCAGCAATCGTGATCTCGAAACTTGCACCACAGGTAAACGTCGCTTCAACGGTGGTGGGAGTGTTCGCCGGGATGAGGTGATAGGTCTCTGCGATGGTGACAGCGCACTTCTTTGCAGATCGCACGAGCGCGCGCACAGTGAGCGTATGACCGATAGGAAGATACTCGATTTTGCACACAGCGGCTGTAGTGATTCCGGTAATCACGGTGCGCGTGCCAAGCGTTTGCACAGTTCCACCGCTCCACTCATCAGCGCGCGGAGGTGCGAGCGTAATCATCGATTCACTCCGTTCAGTCGCATGTACTCGTTGAGACTGTCTGCGAGCTTCCTACCGTTTTCGGGAGTCGGTTCAAGCATCTGCGCGTCAACGCGGATATTAACGACAGTTACATGTCCACCTGCAGCGCTGATCGCGTTCGGATCGAGCGCGTCAAATGAGGTGTTAGAAATCATGTCGGTCAAGCCGCCGAGCGAGCTTCGCACAGCCGGGAATCTGCGCTCAAATCCGTTGATAAGGCCATCAATAATCATCGAGCCAGCAGGCGTGAGCAGACGACGGTCGAGGGACTCAGGCCCCTTCCAGCTCGTGAGCTTATTCGTGAGCCATCCGAGGCTATCCTTGACCTTGCCAAACATGTGTTTGATGCCGTCAATGAAGCCTTGAATTAGCTGTGAGCCAGCGTTCCACAGCGCTGATCCAAGATTTCCAAGCGCGCCGAGAGCACGTGAGGGCAGGGATGCAATAAGGCCGAGCACGCCACTGATGCCACCTGCAACCGCGTTTTGTAGCCAATTCATCGCACCGCGAGCGGCTCCGACGATAGCGTTCCATCCACCGTTAAAGATGTTCGTAATGGTTGAAATGACGGTAGAAACGATTGTAGAGATAAAGCGAACTGCGCTGCCGATGGTTGTTGATATCGCTGTCCATACCGTTTGCGTTACAAGATAAACGCCGGTCCAGACAGTGTTAAAGATTCCCGCGATAAACTGAATAGCCGTTGCGACAACGCCTGTGAGCACGTTCGCGAAGGTGGAAAGAACAGCGACGATTGCACTGATGATCGGGTCAAGCGCGCTAATGGCCGTGCTGAGCACATCCATGATTATTTGTGCAACGGTTGTCAAGGCTCCAATCAGCGGAGTCAAGATCGCTGAAAGAACATTCAGGACAATCGAGGCGACGTTACCGATAGCTGTGAGTAGCGGTGACAGTGCAGTGAACAGATGCCCAAGCAGCGTTGCGACGGTTGCGAGTAGCGTGCCAAGCGAAGGCAGGATAGGGACAAGCATCCCCACGATACGCGTCACCAATGCTGTGACGATAGGCACTAGAGGCATGACTGCCTGCACCACGGCTTGCATCACATCAGCGATACCCTGCAGCAGGGGAGTAAGCGAGGGCAAAATTGCCGTGACGACATCAGCAATTGTCTTAATCAGCACAACCACTGTAGGCATGACGGATACAAGCGCGTCGGTGAGTACTCCACCGATTTGCTCGGCAATATTTTGCACGAGCAGGCTAATGGTGGGAAGCAAAGGTGCGAGAGTGTTCCCAAGCGTGGTGACAAGATTCGTGATGATGGGAAGAGCAGCGCTGATACCCGTAGTGAGTGCTACTGCAATCTTCGGGAGCATCGGCACGAGTGACTGCATCAGGAAGTGCACGGGCGAAAATGCGCTAGCGAGCTGAGCTGCAGGGCCAATCAGCTGAGTGATGGCGGGGACGATCTGACTGAATGCTTCTTTTATAGGTGCGAGCAGAGGCGCGAGAGCACTAAACGTGCCTTGCAGGATCGGTCGAAGAGTTTCAAAGACAGAGCCGAGCTTTTCACCGATTCCGTTCGCGAAATCAGGCAATGACGCGGGAAGCATAGCGCGCAGAGCGACGGTGATCTTGCCTGCGATAGCGGTGAAACGAGCTGCGACAGCATCTGGATCGACACCTGTTGCGTTTCGGATACGGGATTTCACCGCTTCCATGACAGCTGCGACGCGCGTTGGAAGTTCAGAGAGGCGATTTGCGCCTTCAATGATCTTGCCTGCTACGCGCTCACCGACTCCAGACAGCAGCGCTTGAATACGAGGACCGAGAAACTCTGCGAGCCTGTCAGCGTATGGCTTGATAGCAGAGGTGAGAGCATCGATGCCCTTCGTCATTTCAAAAAAGACAGTTTTAATGTGTGGGAAGATCGGAGACGCGGCAACTTGACCAAAGCGAGAGACAGCAGCGAGCATGTTAGACCATGCTCCCTTAGTGGTGTCTGCCATGATCTTGCCAGCACCACCAATGTTTTTTTCGATAGCGCTGAGGAAGTGATCGAGGTCAACCTTGCCATCGGTGACCATCTTTCGCAGCGCTTCGGTGCTCACACCGTACTCGTCTGATAGATACTTCCAGATCGGAATGCCCTTATCAGCGAGCTGGTTCATCTCCATCGTCGTAACTTTTTGGTTAGTTGCGACTTTCCCGAAGATGCTGCCCATTTCTTCCATGCTCACGCCTGCGATTTGGGCAGTGTCAGCGACGAGGCTCAGATATCGCGCCATGTCTTTGCCGGGCTTGATCTGCGCGGCCATCGCAGAGGCGGCGGCGGTTGCAGCTGCGTCGAGGCCGTAGGCAGTGCCCTTGACCGATTTCAGCGCATCTTCTGATACTTGGCTCACCGTCGCTGCATCAGCGCCGAGCGCGCGCAATTTCGCCTGCGCTTCCTCGATCTTCATCGAGCGCGCGATGCCCTTCGTAGCTGCGAGGCCAGCGAACGAAAGCCCGAGAGCACCGACTGTCTTTGTTGCTGTCGAGGTGAGAGTGCCGAGAGCGCCTGTAACGTGGTCGATCCCGCGACGGAATCCGCTAGTATTTGCAAGGATATTGACAACTACTGTTTGCTTACCCATCGCGGGACCTTCCTATGTGCGCTGTTGGTTGATGGCAGTGATGAACTCTCTAAGCTCCAGCAGAGTGAGGTTTTCATACTCGCTCGGCTGCATATGAGCTGCGAGACACACGCGCGCTTTTTGCCGTGCGCGTGTCAGTTCGTAGGGTTTTCGCCTTCGTAGAGCCCTTCAAAATAGGGCTCTGCTTCCTTCATCGAAAGAGCATCGATTTCATCGAGCGTGAGAGGCTTACCCATGCGACGCGCAACCACGAAAATGATTGCTTGGAAGATGCCGCCGATGGGGGTTGTTTCCTTCTCGATTTGCCGGAATGAGACTCCGGAAATTTCTTCCATGAGCCGGATTTCAGCAATCGTGAAACTATCAAAGTTCATTTTTTCTCATTTCAAATCACGTTTGTGCAGGATCGCTCCCATGCCTTCTTCGAGGGCTGCGAGAGCTTGAAGCTGCCTATCTTCGAGGGCTTTTGTCAAGAATGGGCGCGGCTTGATAGATCGCTTGGGCCATCCGTAATGAATGACGGCTGCATATCGGACGGGACGAGACTCAAAGCCTGCCCTAATCGTTGCTTTTTGCTTCGCGTAGCCGGAGCGGATCGTGCTGTGAAGCATTCCGCTGTCATACGGGACGAGTTCACGCGCACGAGCTGCGACGAGTTCACCGACCTGATGCATCAGGCCGCGCAGGTTGTCGCTGTCCGCTCCGGCTGCTTCCAGAGCACGAAGAGCCTTAGATAGCCCTTCGATCCGGTAACCGACGATAGGCATCAGGAAGGAAGCGGACCAGTCTCGTTGAGCTTCCACTCGGTAACGGGAAGCTCAATATCGAACGTTGAAGTCTCGTTCACCTTCGAGGTGAGTGCGGGGGGCTTTTCGATGGTGCACTTACCCGTGATGATCGGCTCATCAGCGGTGGGAGTGGTGTTGCCGTGAGGTGCGAACACGAAGGGAACAGTTTCACCGACGTGCTCAAAGAGGAAGCGCCAGAGGCTCGTCTTAGCGGTGGATTGGATCGCTGAGAGGCTCAGCTTCATCGTGGTTCCACCGGCTTGAATGCTTCCGAAGGTGTCTCCATCGGAGCTATCGGCTGCTGCAAGCTCGGCACTCGACATATCGGGCCAAACTTCCTTGCCATTGAGGTTAAATCCGAGTTTCTTACCGCGCAGGCGCGGCGATTCCTTCGGTGCTGTCGTAGATGCTCCCATGATGATGGTTATCCTTTCAGTTGACAATGTTCACGTTGCACGTGATGGAAAGAGCAGGGAAGCTCGTTGTCTGGTTGACGAGAAGGGTAAACGGCGCGGAAACTTCAAGGTTTGTAACTCCCTCGTTGAGCGAGTCAACGACCTGTGAGGCCATTTCGTCGAGCGCTTCGAGAGCCGTCTTGTTATCTCCGGGACGCGTGATGATGAGGATGCGCACACCTACTGTGAGCGCTCCGTATGACGTGCGAGTGATCCACGTTCCGCTATCGGGAGGTACTGCGAGCACACAAGGCGGTGACAGACGATCCGGCTCGTAGTCGTAGATATCAAACCCGGTAGCTTCGCGGATGGTGTTAGCGAGTTCTTCGCGTGCTGATCGGATCGCGTTCATTTATCCAAATCCCAAGGGCACATAAGGCGCGAGCAGAGGACGCGCGGCTACCATCGGATCACGAGCTAACCGGACTGTAGGACCGTCTGAGAAGTCGGAAACGATGCCGCCGATAGCGTTCTGCTTCGCGTAAAGCTCGGACGCGCATTCGAGCACTGCGCGCTCCCATACGGGACCGGGAATTTTTGAGCGGTACGTTCCTGCGAACGCTTCGACTAGGGCCTGCGCTTCGCTCACGATCTGATCGAGAGATTCGAGCGTGGTAGAGGCTCCGGCACCCACGTGATGCCGGAGACGCTCTGCCAGTTGCACGTCGCTCATGCTCCGACCTTGAAGGGGATCAGCGCGCTAGGAATCTCAGCAGCGTGAGCAGCGTAGTAGTACACGCTCATATCGCGAGACAGGTTGATGATGTTGTCATCCTGCAGGTGCGCGAGACCGGAGGTGTACGTGCGCAGCGCTTCGGAGTTAAAGAAGGTTCCGACGATCTGCTTCTTCGTCATTTCAGCGGTTGCCGAGAAATCGGGAACGATCTTCAGCGGGCCGATCTCCTCAGTCAGTGCCGAGGTGTTCAGGGAGCCGACAGCGTTCATGCCGCTGCCAGTGACAGTCAGCAGAGGACGGTTAGCGGTGTCGGTGAGCGAGCCGAGAGCAAGGAACGTCGCACGGTCCACAATGAGGCCATCGAGCGACAGTGACAGCTCCTGATACGCGTGCGAAGCATCGACGATCATTGCGAGCAGGTCTGCCCACTTGATCGCGGCTGCTTCCTTCTTAATCGCGATAGGTGTTGCCGTGGAGGTGCTCACGGTCTTGTCATAGAAGGCATGGAAGCTGTCAGCAGCTGAGCGGCCTGCGTCGATTGCCATCGCCTTCAGGTGCAGGGCAACCATCGGAGAGGTCGAGCGCTGGATTTCTTGGAAGCTCAGCGTCGCTGCACCGCCGAAAGTCTCGATAGCAGCGGTGCGCGTCTTGACTGACACCTTACCGCGATGCAGGTCACTGCCTTCAGTTTCCTGCTTGCCTACCTGCACAGTGTTGGTATCCAGCTCTGCGAACTCGACACTCATACCGGTAGCAGGGAGCGCGCCGGTAGCGAACAGCTTCGCGATGGGATTCGCGTTGTCGATGATGCGAGTCAGATCGCGGATGAATACGGGAGTTTCGGTGCGCTTATCGTCACCTGACACGCCACCGTCGTAGTTACGTGCCATGAACGGCGACAGCGCTGCGCGAGTCGCTTCGTCTCCGGTTGCAAGAGCCTTTAGGAAGTCTCCAGCGCTGCGTGTGTCAGCGACGGGAGCTGCAGGCTCAGGCGTGTTAATCAGGCTCACAGCGCGCGTGAGGTGATCCACATCTGCGCGCAGCGCGTCAATGTCAACGGTCGATTGGGTCATTGGGTTGGTTCCTTCCTGAGAGCGCACTTCCGTGATGGAAGCGTCTTTATAAGCGGGATTGAGGACAACAGAGAATTCGATTGCGCGTGCGCGCGTAATGGTTGCGATGGGTTCACCGTCTAGCATTTCTTCGCGCACGTCGATAGGTTCAAATCCGATGCTCATCGAGCGCAGCACTCCATCGCGCAGCAGCGTGTAAACCTCGTCACCGCGCGGTGTGTTTGAAATGCGCGCGACGATTTCAAGGCCAGCGTCGGTTGAGCGTGTCGCAATGATCGTGCCGATGGGTTCACGGTGCTGATAGACGAGGACAGCGCCTGTAGCGTCTACGCTGTCAGGTGCGAAGCGCTCTCGATATCCCCATCCTGTGTCATACACGCTGTTCCACGGCACGCCGATAGCGGTGAACGTGCGCGATTCTGCTTCGTTTTCGGTAAACCTGCAGTTCAGGTCAATAGTGGTGGTTTTCATTCCTTTGCTGCTCCTGTTTGGATCGGGCCACGGCCTTCCATTTCGCGCACTTCTTCGACTGTCAAGAATCCTGCGCGCAGGCCGATTTCATGTGCTTCATAGCGTGTCTTGGTATCGGGTCGAAGCACTGCGTCGAGGTTGAAGCGCGCATAGTGCCCACGAGGAAGAAGGCGCGTGAGCGCATCTTCGATAGGGGAGAGATAGCCCATGAGCGTATCGCGCAGCGAGTCAAGCGAAGATTGCTCGATATTCTGATAGGTGAGCGAGGCACCTTCGACAGCTGCTGCGAGCTTGTGCGGGGGAATACCGAAGAGCCGCGCAATGCGCGTGGTGTTCCACTTCTGCGATTCGAGCCATTGCAGGTCAGCGGGACTCACTCCTGCGCTTCTCCAATCGAGGCCCTTACCGAGCGCAGCTGTCTTTCCTGCGCGCATATTGTTATCCCACCGACGTGACGCTTCTTCGGCTTGCTCCGATGTCAGCGCTTGATCGGTAGTGAGGATGCCAGAGGGGATGCCACCACGCGTGAATAGGTCATCTGCGTACTTTTGCAGCTTGACCATGCCGGTTAATCCCGCGCGGGCCGCTTGGATCGGGCCTAATCCGAGTTGACGCTCAGGGAGCGTGAGGTACCGCAGGTGCGCGATAGACGTTGATGCGATTTCCTGACCATCGATAGCGTAAACGGCCTTGTAGTTCGCATCTTGAGCGACAGAGACACGCGCTGAGTCGATCACCTCGATATTGATGACTTTCCCTGCAGGATCGCGCGTGATCTTCCAGAACGCGTTGCCGCTGATCGACAGCTGCGCAACGTTCCTGATGATCCACTCACGCTGAGTCATTTCAAATGTGGGAGCATCAATCAGCTGCGACGCTACGGGCTTTGCTTCTTTAAAGCAGTCAATCGTGAGTTGTCCAGCGAGAGTCTGCAGGTAGGTAAGGGAGCGAAACACGCTCTCTAAGCCAATGAGCGCATCGATGCCTAAGCTGTCCTCACGCGCGGGCGGGAGCACAGCAGGGGAGAGACTCTGCTGCGCACCGCGCGTACTGATCCCAATTGCTTCGAGCAACTTCATGGACATCATCGTGTTGCGACTTTTCCACGCTTCTTCGATGCGACGCGCCGAGTGTCGTTATCGAGCGCGTGCGCTGCCTGCGTACCGCCTACATGACATGACATTTCGTGCGTGCGCGCGTTCTTCCATGCATACGAACGCGAGCGGGAGATATCACCGCGCCATCCGCATGAGCAGATCGGGAGAAACGTACAGTCGGAGCCGTCTACATAAATCTTGTACATGGTTATCCTTGGATGAATAGCTGCAATCCGGTTTGCTGTGTCGCTGCGCTCCATCCAGCGATTGTCAGAGCGCGCAGAGCGTCGATAGGCGTTGCCGTGCGAGTCGGTGAGAATGCTTTTGTCCCACCGATTGTTGTTAGTTCAACAGTTTCGAGCCCGGTCGAAACATGGTGATTCGTATCGTGGCTGATCTCTCCAGCCGTGGTCTTATCGATGAGCCACTGACAAGCCGATGCGTATTCACGGCTCGTTAGTGTTTCGACTTCGATGCCCTCGGCTTTCACATCGTCTACGACGGTGCGAGTAGGTCCTACAGAGTCAGCGACGATGTGCGCGTATCCAGCGTTGTACAAGCGCACGAGCATCGGTGCGAGCCAAGCTGAGCCGTTATCGGTAGCCACGAGACGCATGTGCACACCATCAGCGGTTTTATATGCGCTGTAGATCGTCGCAGCGCTTCGATCTTCTGCGACATCGAAGGCAAGCGTCACGTCGCCGGGATCATCAGGCATGTCAATATCGGCAGAGAGCGAGTCCCACACGGCAAGATCAACAATGCTCTGGATGCCTGTACTGTCAGTGAGATTCAGATACGAGCGGAGCCATGTCGAGAGTGATTCATCTTTTCCAACGGTGAGAATCTTTTCGTAGGTCTGCGTATGTCCAATAGCAGGATGGAAACTCAACGTTTCACGGCCGTAAGGATCGCACGAGACTTTTTCAGGGTCTGCACTCCACTCGAAATAAGCAAGCTCACTGTCTGGATCTCCTACAGCCGCGCGACCACGCTCGATCAGACCATTCAGATATGCAGATTTCGCAGTGCCCTTCGTCGAGACGATCCACAGCTGCGAGTCGATCACCGTGAGAAACGTCGGTGCAACTGCAGCGGTGAGCGCTGTTCCTGACACTTCATCAAACGCCCAAGCCTCGTCGATCATTACGAGATTAAGGCTGTCACCGTGCACAGCGGTGGGAGTGGGAGCGAACGGCTGGATTTTCGATCCAGAGCGCAAATATTCGAGGGACTCCGATCCCTTAGATGCGAGCTTCTTAAACCGCTTGGGATGCTTCTCAACGTGCAGCGCTTCTACGATCTGATCCCATCGCTTTCTAGCATCCTTACCGGTCTGCGCTGTCATCTGGATCAGGTGCGAGCGATACGAGAGCATACGATCAACAGCAACCGCGCGCATCAGCGCGGTTTTTCCTGACTGTCGAGGAACAGAGACTACCACCGTGGGATAACGCCAAGCTCCGGGATTCTTCGGGTCAAGCTCTAGTGCTACATCAGCTACCTGTCGCTGCCACGGCATGAGGGGAGTGCCCATGACGGTAGCTGCGATGTGAGCGACGCGCGCACCATACGTCGGATTAGCTTCATTGCGACGCGTAGCGTAGCGAGCTTCTCCACTCATACGAGAGCTTCCTCTGTGAGGGCCTGCAGCTGCGCATCGAGAGCATCGTAAAACTCATCTTGACCACGATCAGGCTCAGGAAGCGTGTCGATAGATTCCATGAGCAACCGCGCGAGGTGCGCAGTCGCTACGCTCACGCCTTTAGGACCGCCGAGCATCCCCCTATCGACAGCTGCTGCCATCGAAAGACATGTAGCAGCTGTCGCGAGGTGCTTTCCACGAAGTAGTTTTTGTTCTTCGAGGTCAGTAATCACCTTTTTTACATTTTCTTCGATAGGTCCGACCTGCCTTGGCTGCTCCCAAAGCATCGGGGCCTCGATTTCGTAGTTTTTTTCCTGCATTTCGTGTGCTTTTCACTCGTTTTTGACCGTTTTTACCCGGTTCCGGGGGGGGTAGGGAGGTCCGGGCCTTCCTGTGGGGTAGGGGGGCTTTAAAGAGGGCCAGTTTTGAGGGCTTTTTCAATGGCTGGATCGATGAAACAGCGCCGAGATTTGATGATTGCCTTGGCTCCACGGCTGGAGTTGCAGTGAAAGTGGGATAACCGGAGGTTCTTCAGGTCATCAGTGCCGCCCTTGCTTCGAGGTCGGAGATGCTCGACAGTTGCACTCCACTTGCTCGGGTATCTCAGCGTCATATCGATGGGCTTGCCACATACGTAGCAGCGAGTGCCATACGTAGCAGCTACGAGTAGCTTCAGTTCACCGACCTTCCTGCCACCCCAAGCCATCACATGCCCTCGTCATCAATGAGATTGACCTGTGTCAGCACCTGCATCATGCGTGCGCGCGAGGTGTGTAGCTCGGTAGCTATCTGCAGCTGGATTGCACTACATGAGTAAGGGGATGAAGGCAGCTCATCTATAGCGTCATCGATAGAGTCAATCACTGCTTTGATTGATTCCTTGACCTCATACTTGCTCATAGACGAACACCCACTCCCGTGAGGTTCACGTGATCCATCCGTAGATCAGTCTCGAAGCGTCGAAGCTCGTCATAAGTCATCGCACCGCATACGGCTAGTTCTTCCGCTACTGGATCAGTGTCGATATACTCAAGCCATCGAGATGACGGGACTCCTGAGTACTTCTTCTGCATGTACGCCTGATAGGTAATCATTATGGGCATCGCTTCATTTGCTTTCTGTGTTGCCGCTGTATCCACAGCGGGAGAAACATTCTGTGCATGAGCGTGTGCGCTTGGTGCGCACGCTCTCCTAGATAGAGGGAGGTCTGAAATCATTTCCGCATGGGACTTATCCGCTGAATCGCGCTGAGGTTTTTGCGGGAAAATCACCAAGCGATTGAGCTTCTGCAAGCGCTCCTGCGTTTCCTTCCTGCGTTTATTCAGCAGTCGGTCGTATGCGGGACGAGCAGCGCGAACAAGAGCGACGAGCGCAGTCTTATTGATTCGCATAAAGCCGGGCTGTGGCTTGCCTTCAGCGATGCCACCGCGATGCCACGTAATGAGTCCCATATCTTCCAGATCGGGAATGCAGGCGCGCACGTGCCGATCCGTGTAACCGGCTCTATCAGCGAGCTGCATCGTGGTGATCTTGAAGTAGCCGGAGAAGTCTTGTCCCTGCGAGCGCGAGACTGACACGAGCGTGTCGAGGATCGCGCGGTGACAACGATGATGAGCACCTGCAAGATCACCCCACCCGGCTTTGCGCAGAGCTGCAAGAATCTTGAATACAGATGCGTGAGCAGTGATGCAGCGCGTCATCTCAGTTCTTCCTACTCATCACGCGGTGCAGTTCGCGGTAATACCAGCACAGCGACACTGCGAACGCTGCAGAGTGTGCCCACGACATTACGAACGCGTCATAGTGCACGGTTGCATACGCGATGGAAACGACAAATACAAGGAATGTCATCGCTGACAGGAAAAGAGGGAAATCGATTGCATAGCGCTTCATTGGAGTTCCTCAGTGATCGCAGTGGTGAGTGTTTGCAAGCTGATCGGCACACCGATTTGAATTAGTCGGTCCAGATCGTCAAGTGACCATGTGCGGATGCCGGTTATCTTTCGGCTAAGCGTTGCTTGTGTGGTTCCGAGTTCAGCGGCTAGGGATCTCTGAGTAATTCCAGAATCGCGCAAATAGTTTTTGACTAGTCGCGTCACTACGGTTTGTGTCGATGTCATGGAAAATAGTATTCCATATTGGAAAACGAAAAAGCAAGACGTATTGGACTTAGATACTATTTCCTATTGCTACATATGCCGTATTGGTATATGCTTTCCGCATGGATACAACGAACCTTGTTGATGTTGTCGCTGCAAATATTCGCGCAGAGGCGGCGCGTCGCGGCCTTTATCAGGGAGACATCGCAAGTGCGCTCGGATTGCAGCAGGCGACGATTTCAAAGCGTTGGCGCGGCGGGCGGGCGTGGCCGCTGGAGGACCTTCCTACAGTTGCTGATGTCCTTGGTGTTTCCGTCGCTTATCTCGTCACGGATAACTCAGGCACGCCTTCGATTGAACTGCGCCCCCGACAGGACTCGAACCTGCAACCTCGGGATTAGAAGGCCCTTGCTCTATCCATTGAGCTACGGAGGCACGCCTGCCGCAGTGCGATCAGACCTTCATAGTGTACATGTCGTCGCCCGTCACACTTTCCCAAGTTGTGGGCCGCGTGTGCGTAAACCGGGGAAACACTAGATAATGGCTTCATGCTTGAAAGAATGTCTGGCCTTGGAGGCCCCGTGGGATCGATTCGCTCACGAATGTGCAGCTGAACCGTAATCAGCTGCCGGGGCGCGTATAGCGCCAATCTTTCAAGGAAATGTATGTCTCAGCCTTCTGACTGTTCTTCTGATCTGACCACCCTGTCTTTCGAGGTCATGCCGCCTCGCAAAGAGAGCCTCGTTAAGCCGTTTTGGCAAACCGTTGAACGCTTGCTGTCTGTCTCTCCCGATTTTCTTTCGGTGACCTATGGTGCCGCAGGTCAGGATCGTCACAGTGCTCGAGGGGTTGTTCGTAAGCTTGTGAAGGATAGCCCGGTTCAACCAATTGCTCACCTCACCTGCGTGGGAACGACTCCCAGTGAAGTCAGCGAAGTTGTGACCGATTATCTCAACGCTGGCGTTCGAACTTTCCTTGCTCTTCGCGGTGATCCGCCGGTGGGGCGTCCAGATTGGCAGCCTTCGCCCGGGGGAGTGTCCTCGGCAACCGAGCTGGTGACCTTGATTCGTTCGATTGAGGCTGCTCGTTGTGCGCAGTACCCCGGTGCTGCCTTGCGCGCCGCCTTTAAGCCTTTGACGATTGCGGTTGCCACATTCCCCGCGGGTAATCCCGCTGCCGGAACTTCACCGACTCAGGAGGTTGAGCGCCTTTTGGTGAAGCAATCTGCGGGTGCATCCTTCGCGATCACTCAGCTTTTCTGGGAAGCTGACACCTATGTGAACTTCCTTGAGAAGGCGCGTTCCAACGGCGTGACGATTCCCATCGTCCCGGGAATTTTGCCACCAACCGATATTCGGCGAGTAAATCGCATGACCGAACTGACCGGAGTCGTATTCCCCGAATACCTCCGTCGCAAGCTTGAATCTTCGTCCTCGCCACAAGAAATGTATTCCATGGGAGTCGAAATCGGAGGTCGCCTTGCTCGTGATCTCCATGACTCGGGTGCTCCCGGAATCCACATGTATACCTTCAATAAAGCGGCTCCTGCACTCGATGTGCTCGATGCTGCAGGCCTTGTTTCTGCAAGCCAGTGTTGACCCGTCCATTTCACGATGACAAAGGATAAGTAAATGACTCAATTCCCTACGGCGACCATCCTGGGTTACCCGCGCATCGGTCGTGGCCGCGAGCTGAAGAAGGCGCTCGAAGCCTACTGGGCGGGCCGTATCTCCGCCGATGAGCTCCGCGCGACGGAAGCCCAGCTCCGCAAGACGATTCATGACCGCCTCGTCGAACTTGGCCTCGGCAAAGATGATGCGTCGATCCCCGAAACTTTCGCACTCTACGACCAGGTTCTGGATGCGATCACTCTTCTGGGCGCGGTTCCCGAGCGCTACCGTTCCTTCGAAGGCCTAGATCTGCACTTCGCCCTGGCTCGTGGCAACGCGCAGGTTGCACCGCTGGAGATGACCAAGTGGTTCGATACGAACTACCACCACTTGGTTCCCGAAATTGGCCCCGATACGCCGATTTCTTTCGCTGATCACACCATTGTCGATCGCTTCGTCTCTGCAAAGGAAGAGGGCACCATCGTTCGCCCGGTACTCGTTGGTCCCGTGACCTTCCTTGCCGTCGCGAAGGCTGATGAGGCAACTCCGGATTACAACCCCTTCGAACGCCTTGACGACGTTGTTGCAGCCTACGCTGATGTTCTTGCCAAGCTTTCCGAGGCAGGAGCGCCTTGGGTTCAGATTGACGAGCATGCGCTTGCCTCCGATAACCTCCACGTTGAGCGCGCAACCCTCATTGAGTACTCGACTCGCGTTTTTGCTGCTCTTGCCAAGCTGGAGAAGCGTCCCGCGATCTTTGCTGCGATCGGTTATGGCGATGGTGCACAGGCTGCAGCCTCTCTTGCCTCCACTGGTATCGAGGCCTTGGGACTGGATCTGTGCCGTGGTTCTCTTCCCGAGGCGGGCTCAGTTGACCTGTCCAAGGTCGCTCTTGTTGCTGGCGTTGTTGATGGTCGTAACATTTGGCGAACCGATTTGGACAGCGCCATCGCTCGCCTTGACGCAGCCAAAGCCTTGAACCCCGCATCGCTCGCCGTTTCGACCTCGACCTCTTTGCAGCACGTTCCCCATGACACCGCACTGGAGAAGTGGGATGACCCTGTGCTCGACGCGAACCTTCATGCATGGCTTGCCTTTGCAGACCAGAAGGTTGGGGAGGTTGTCACCCTCGCTCGTGGCGTGAACAATGGTTGGGATTCCATTTCCGAGGCCGTTGAAGCGACCCGTGAGGTTCTGGCTCAGCGTGCTGCTGCCCCCGGCGTGGTTCGCCCCGAGTTGCGTGAGCGCGTCGCGCGCTTGACCGAGGCCGATCGTGAGCGTGAGGACTTTGCAGTCCGCGATGAGCTTCAGCGCGAGCGTCTTGGTCTGCCTCTCATTCCGACCACCACCATTGGTTCCTTCCCTCAGACGAAGGAAATTCGTCGCGCCCGTGCAGCTTGGGCCAAGGGCGAGCTCTCTGACGAAGACTACGCGCAGCGTATGCGTGAAGAGATTGAATCAGTGATTCGCCTCCAGGAGAACCTTGGTCTGGATGTTCTGGTCCACGGTGAAGCAGAGCGTAACGATATGGTTCAGTACTTTGCTGAACAGCTTGAAGGTTTCGCTGCGACGAAGAACGGCTGGGTCCAGTCTTATGGTTCGCGTTGCACTCGTCCGTCGATTCTGTGGGGCGACGTTGTCCGTCCTCACGCGATGACTGTTGAATGGGCACGTTACGCGCAATCGCTGACCGATCACCCGGTCAAGGGCATGCTGACTGGTCCTGTCACCATCATCGCTTGGTCCTTCCCGCGCAATGATCTGCCTTTGGCCGAGGTTGCTGATCAGATCGGTCTGGCTCTGCGCGACGAGGTTACCGATCTTCAGGACGCCGGAATTGCTGTTGTTCAGGTCGATGAGCCAGCACTGCGCGAGCTGCTTCCTTTGGATCAGGCCCGTCATGCTGATTACCTCAAGTGGGCTGTGGACTCCTTCCGTCTAGCGACTGCAGGTGTGCGTCCCGATACTCAGATTCACACTCACCTGTGCTACTCGGAGTTTGGTCAGATTCTTGATGCGATCTTGGGACTGGATGCGGATGTGACCTCAATTGAGGCTGCGCGTTCACGCATGGAAGTTCTTCCTGAGCTCGCAGAGCAAGGCTTTAGCCATGGCGTTGGCCCCGGTGTTTGGGATATCCACTCGCCTCGTGTGCCTTCGGTTGAGGAGCTCACGGAGCTTTTGACCTTGGCTGCTGATTCGATTGAGCTGCGTAACTTGTGGTCGAACCCCGACTGTGGCTTGAAGACCCGAGGCTACGCGGAGACCGAGGAGTCCTTGAAGAACCTTGTTGAGGCGACTCGGATTGTTCGTCAGCAGCTTGCGAACTGAGTAGTCCGCTCTTTGTGTGAGGGTGGAAATGCGGGTTTGATTCCCGTGTTTCCACCCTCACATTCTTTCGTTTTGACACATCTGTATCATTCGATAGACTGAAGCCATGACTTTTCACGCGACCATGACCTGCCGCCCCATGTGCGGCTCCATGTGCTCGCGAATGTGTATGTGATTGACCTTTCAACCCGTCAATCGCTACCGCTTAAGGAACCACACTGACTGTGGTGTGTGCGGTACCAAAATAGTTTGGATACATCATGGCTCTTGTTTACACCCCTGAAACTGTCACTTCTTCTGCTTCCACTTCTTTCGAAGAATTCCTCGATATTTTGGCAGGTCTGAAGCTCTCACCAGCATCGACGCATATCGATCTCGATCACCGCCGCCTAGAGGTGTACGGGAGTTCGGTCAAGCTCTCCAACAGGGAATACGAACTCTTGGCCTACCTTGCTGGACATGCCGATGAGATCGTTTCCCGAGAAGAACTGCTGGAATCGGTGTGGTACGGGGAAGGCCTCGAATCCCAAACTCGCACTATCGATGCGCACATCCGTCGCCTTCGCGCTAAGCTCCCCGAGGCCGACCTCATCTCGACTTTGCGCGGCCAGGGCTACCGTTTCAACTCGACTCCCAACGTCCGCGTCAGCAATACTCGAGTCCATACCCTTGCAGCATAAAAACACCCGGTCAGGAGGGAATTCCCCTAAGTTCCTGCCGGGTGTTCAGGGTGATGTGCTTAGATCACCAAACGATAGATTTCAGAGTCGGGACGCAGTTCTTCAACATGGAGGGGAGAAGCCTCCATGCGTGCACGCAGCCCCGTAATATCCTCTCGATCGGCTAAGTCGATGCCGACCAATGCCGGTCCAGAATCACGGTTGTTCTTCTTCGTGTACTCGAAGTGAACAATATCGTCTCCAGGCCCCAAAACATCTTCGAGGAAGCTGCGAAGCGCACCGGGCTGTTGAGGGAAGGTGACCAGGAAGTAGTGACGCAGACCTTCGTGTCGCAGTGAGCGTTCCATGATTTCCGCGTAGCGCGTCATATCGTTGTTTCCACCGGAAACAATGGCGACAATCGCTCCTTCTTTTCCTCCAAGCAGTTCATTGCGCTGCTCTGGATCGGAGAAATACATGCGTGCCGCAGCAGAGGCCAAAGCGCCTGCCGGTTCCGCGATCACACCGTCTGAATGGTACAAATCAAGCATCTCTGTACAGACAGCGCCTTCGGGAACCACCAAGATGTCGTCGACCAGCTCCTTAACAATCGAGTAGGGAAGTTCGCCAGCACGCCCGACGGCGGTTCCGTCAACGAAGGGATCAACAGAAGGCAAGGAAACAATCTGATCCGCTTCCATTGCTGCGGCCATGGATGCGGCTCCCCTGGGTTCTACACCGTAGATCTTGATATCGGGGAAACGAGAACGGATCCACGTTGCGATTCCCGAGAGTAAGCCGCCGCCGCCAACTGGCACCAAAACTGCCGCGGCCTCGGAAAGCACCTGCTCTTCCAATTCAACAGCGATTGTGCCCTGACCGGCGATGGTGCAGGGATCATCGTAGGGATGCACGTAGGTGCGTCCCGAATGACGCGCGGCCTCTTGGGCCTGTGCATTGGCGCGGTCGAATGTTCCATCGACAATGACCTGCTCCACCCAGTCGCCGCCAATGGTTTCAATGCGCTGGCGCTTCTGCTTGGGCGTGTTTGAGGGAAGGTAGATGGTGCCTCGCACCTTGAGCTGTGCGCACGCGTAGGCCAAGCCTTGCGCGTGGTTACCTGCGGATGCGCAGACAACACCTCTGCGACGTTCTTCTTCGCTCAGGGTGCTCATTCGGAAATAGGCACCGCGTACCTTAAAAGAACGGCACTTTTGCATATCCTCGCGCTTGAGGTAGACCGGTACGCCAATAAGGTCGCTGAGTCGCTCTGAAAGCATGACTGGGGTCTTCTCTACGACATCACTCAGAATGTCTGAAGCCTGGGCGATGAGATCTGGAGAAAGTGGGAACTGGTCCGTTGTCATGCGTACTCCTCGTGTCGTAGTCAGGTTTATCGTAGCTCAGTGAATCAGCGTGGACTTTGAGAAGCCAGACAGTGAAATCCTATTCATGCGCTTACACTTAAAGCTGTGAGTGATTTGAAAGAACCATTGGTATGGATCGATTGCGAGATGACCGGATTGGACGTCACTCGTGATGCTTTGATCGAAGTAGCGGTTGTGATTACCGATGCGGATCTCAATATTGTCGATCCCGGTATTGACGTCTTGATTACTCCTCCGGCTGAAGCCTTGGAGGGAATGAATGATTTTGTTCGCCAGATGCACACGTCATCCGGCCTCTTGGATGAGCTGCCTTCCGGAACCACTATGGAAGATGCTCAGCAGCAGGTTCTTGACTATATCCGACGTTTTGTCCCCACCCCGAAAAAGGCGCTGCTTGCAGGAAACTCAGTGGGGACAGACAAGATGTTCCTTGAAGCCAATATGCCCTTGGTGATTGATCACCTTCACTACCGTCTGGTTGATGTTTCCTCGATCAAGGAATTGGCTAAGCGCTGGTACCGCAAGGCTTTTGAGGAAGCTCCCGTTAAGCACGGCGGGCACCGCGCCTTGGCAGACATTCTTGAGTCAATTCAAGAACTTGAGTACTATCGCCGAGTTCTTTTCCCACATGAGCCAATTACTCGCGAACACGCCCGTGAGGTTGCGCGCGAAGTTGTTGAACTTGGTATTCCAAAGATTGGCGAAGAAGAGAGCTAATCACCAAAGTTATCCACAGAATGTACCGGTATCGGCGTTTTCCACAGACGCTGCTACCGGTCTTTCTTTAGGTCTTTTTCCCCTGCACAGTGGGTACATCCCCATGTTGGGGGCTACAAGGAAGGGACAAATAATGGATAACCAAGGAAGCGTTGTTCTTCGCGGTAGGATCGGCTCGGATCTGAGCAGTATGAGTGCGCAAAATGGAACTAAAGGTTTGCGCTTTCGAATGGCTGCTCCGCAGTGGCGCATCACGGATGCAGGCCAATACGAAGAGCGTGAGCCGAAGTGGTACACAGTATGTGTCTGGGATCGTTTAGCGCAAAATATTGCGCGAAGCGTCCAGAAGGGGACTCCCGTGATTGTCTGTGGGCGCCCCAGTGCTCGCGGATGGTTAGGTCCAGACCAGCAGGTCCGAAGCGAATTGGTCATTAACGCCAGTTTTATGGGAATCGATTTGGTGTTTGGTCCGGCTGTCGCGCTCAAACCTCAACATCCAAGTAACAATGTCACCGAGTCTTCAACTGCTCCAGCAGAAGAGTTTGCCGCGGACGCGGGAGAATCAGAACAGGTTTCTTCTGAAAGCCAACATATTCTGACGCAAGACGCTGATCTGACTCATGATCGTTGGGAGAGCAGTGTTCAATCAGCTGATGAAAGTGATGCGGCATAGTCCTCGTAGATGTCAAAAACATGCGCCGTGCCTTAGCATTAAGGGGTCTGCCGCATAGTCGGCGTTATGTCACGTGATCCTGAACGGAGAATCCATGGCGGAGTTCATCTACCAAATGATTAAGGCTCGTAAAGCCATTGGTGACAAAGTCATCCTTGATGATGTCACCATGGCTTTCTACCCGGGTGCGAAGATCGGTATGGTCGGACCTAACGGTGCCGGCAAGTCCTCGATCCTCAAAATTATGGCTGGCTTGGATGAGCCCAGTAATGGCGAGGCGCGCCTGAGCCCCGGTTACACCGTCGGAATCCTCATGCAGGAGCCCGAATTGGATGATTCCAAGACCGTTCTTGAGAACGTGCGTATGGGTGCGGCTGATACATTTGCCAAGCTCGCCCGTTTCAATGAGATCTCTGAAGAGATGGCCAATCCTGACGCCGATTTCGATGCTCTCATGGAAGAGATGGGCAAGCTTCAAACAGAGATTGATGCTCTCAATGCGTGGGATATCGACTCACAGCTCGAGCAAGCGATGGATGCATTGCGCTGCCCGCCGCCGGATCAGCTTGTCAATGTCCTTTCCGGTGGTGAACGACGCCGAGTAGCTTTGTGTCGCTTGCTCATCGAGGCACCCGATCTTCTGCTTCTTGACGAACCGACAAACCACCTTGATGCTGAGTCAGTTCTTTGGCTGGAAAAGCATCTGTCGACCTACCCGGGCGCAGTGATCGCTGTGACCCACGATCGCTACTTCCTCGACCATGTTGCACAGTGGATTGCTGAGGTTGACCGTGGTCACCTGTACCCCTACGAAGGCAACTACTCTACTTACTTGGAGACGAAGGAAAAGCGTCTTCAGATTCAGGGGCAGAAGGATGCCAAGCTTGCTAAGCGCCTGAAGGAAGAACTCGAGTGGGTTCGAACCAGTCCCAAGGGACGCCAAGCAAAGTCGAAGGCGCGTCTGGAGCGCTACGAAGAAATGGCTGCCGAAGCTGAACGCAGTCGAAAGCTTGACTTCGAAGAGATCCAGATTCCGCCGGGGCCCCGCTTGGGTAACATCGTCATCGAAGCGAGCAACCTTAAGAAGGGCTTTGGCGATCGCATTTTGATCGATGGCCTGTCTTTCTCCCTGCCGCGAAACGGTATTGTCGGTGTGATCGGTCCCAACGGCGTCGGTAAGACCACTCTGTTTAAGACCATTGTTGGACTTGAACCTCTTGATGGGGGAGAGCTCACCATCGGTGAAACCGTCAAGCTCAGCTATGTCGACCAGAACCGTGCGGGTATCGATCCTAACAAGACTCTGTGGGAAGTTGTCTCCGACGGCTTGGACTACATCCAGGTGGGCAATGTTGAAATGCCTTCGCGTGCTTACGTTTCTGCCTTTGGTTTCAAGGGCGCAGACCAGCAAAAGCCCGCGGGCGTCCTTTCCGGTGGCGAGCGTAACCGACTGAATCTCGCGCTCACCTTGAAGCAGGGGGGAAATCTCTTGCTTCTGGACGAACCGACCAACGACCTCGATGTTGAAACTCTGTCCTCTTTGGAAAATGCGCTTCTGGAATTCCCCGGTTGTGCAGTGGTCATCACCCACGATCGTTGGTTCCTTGACCGCGTGGCAACCCACATTCTTGCATGGGAGGGAACGGAAGAGAATCCTGCCTCGTGGTACTGGTTTGAAGGTAACTTCGAGTCCTATGAGAAGAACAAGATCGAACGATTGGGCTTGGATGCAGCAGCGCCTCACCGCGTGACGCACCGTAAGCTCACTCGCGACTGATCCTAGGATTAAAACTCAATGGGAGGGGACGGCTAAGCCGTCCCCTCCCATTGAGTTTGAGGTCAGTCTAAAAACAAGATCCGTGTAGTTTGTGCGGTTGGCTGTGCTTGTGCCGCGGCGCCTGTGACTGCGTACGGATTAGCCCTATGCCATGCCGCTCATCGGTTTGCCAGTCTTGGGATCAACCCCAAATCCCCAGTGGCTTGATGTGTGTCCTTCAGTAGGAACTCGTAGCATCGCCTCTTGAGTAGCGTGAGCGACAAGGACCCCTGCCTCGGTGAAGATTGAGCATTCGACCAGCACTCGACCGTTCACGACTTGAGTGCAGCGCTGGTCGAAGAGAAGCCAGTCATTGATGTCAACATCGTGATGGAACCACATCGCATGATCTAAAGATGCTGCAACCAATCCGGGGGTCATCCATGACATTCCCAGAACGCGTAGTGCAGGCTCGAGCATTACTTGGTCGACGACATAGGTCAGAAGAGCGCGATGAACGTGCTGAGTCGTTTCAGAGGGAATCTCGGCTCGGGGCTTCATCCACAGTCTTTGCGTCGGCAGTTTCTGCGGGTCCGCTTTTGTGTAGAGACTTTGGCCGATATGACGCACGTCGAAGGCAGCAGTTTTGCCAAGGAACTTGCCAACGGGATGATCCATGAGACGGAAGATCTCCAAGGCTGATCGACACTCACTTGCGGCGGGTACATCGGGCGCCTCGGGGGAATAGGAAGGCGCGGCCTCGGGACCTTGGAAAGAGACACTCATTGTGAGAATCTCTCGAGTGTCTTGGAAGCAAGATACGGAACGGTTGGAAAACGAACGACCATCAAGAACGCGTGTGACGTCTAGGCTGAAGGTCTTTTCAGGATCTCCACCGCGGACAAAATAAGCATGGAGAGAATGAGGAAGCCTCTCAACGGGGACAGTCGCACTTGCTGCCAGCAGTCCCTGGGCTAAAACCTGACCGCCGTAAACCCTGCGTACCTGAGGGAGTGAACGTGCAATAAACGAATCATCGCCGTTTTCCTTCAGGCTAAGAATTCTTAGGACTGAAGCGACCGGTTCAGTCGAAATTGTGGGAATAGGCAGCGGCGTAGTCATGGCTATATTGTCTCTAACTTTTCGTCGAAAAAGCAGTGCATTTCTGTATCACAAGTTGCAGAAAGTGACGTATTGCACCAAATTGTGTCGCTCATATATATTATGAGGGGTAGGTCACTTGTTTCTGAAAGGGGATTAGGCGTGGAAACGGCATCGCTTCTTCTCCAGTCTCTGGGGGGAACATCAAATATCCAAGATATTGAACCGTGCATGCTGCGTATTCGGATTGAAGTGAAGTCTCCTGAAAAGGTTGATGACATGGGCCTTCGTCTACCAGAGGTCCTAGCAGTTGTGCGTTCGGGGCATGTGATCCAAATTGTTCTCGGAGCAGGGGCTGGAAAGATCGCCTTGCAGATGCTTCACCTGTGTCTGCCGCAAGGTGTGTCTGCTGGCACACAAAGATCGGTCTCGCCTGCTCTTCTCTAGCCCATAAAATAGAGGGGCATTGCTGTATTTCAGAGGGGACCTTATGGCAAGTCAGACGGTAACAGAGCGCCTGCGTGAACTCGCTGAGACTGTTGGGGTCTCTACCGGTTTCTGGGATTGGTATGGAAACTGGAAGCACGTTGAAGATGCCTCCCTCGTCGCAGTGTTGAATTCGTTGGGTTTCTCGCTTTCTTCAGAGCCTTCGCATGGTGAGATTGATGAAGCTTTCCGCCAGAATGAGGATCTTGTCTGGTTGGCACCCCTTCCTCCCACTACGGTGTGTCGCCAGGGGAACGAGGCGGAGATCCCTGTTCACGTTCCTCACGGGATGGGCGTTTGGTGCCACGTTGAGACCGAAGATGGGCAGCATCATGAGCTTCAGCAGCTTGATCGTTGGATTCCGCCGCGGATGGTCGATGGAAATCTGATTGGGCGTGCCACCTTTAAAATTCCGAATTGGTTACCTCTTGGGTGGCATCGGATTGTTGCGCGCCATGAAGATGGAAGTGAATGCTCGTCAACCTTGGTTGTCGTCCCTCAGCGACTTTCTACTCGCCTCGATGATGGTCACAAGCGCTGGGGAGTTGCGGCTCAACTGTATTCGACCCGCTCTAGCGGCTCCTGGGGAATGGGAGATACACAGGATCTGGCGGATCTAGCCGCGATTGTTGCGCGTAATGGTGCAAACTTCCTGCAAATCAACCCCCTTCATGCTCCGCAGCCCGGATTCCCGCAGGAGAATTCGCCGTACCTTCCCGTGTCGCGTCGCTGGGCCAGTCCCCTCTACATTCGTCCTGAATCCATCGATGAGTATGTGCACATGGATAGTAAGGAACGTGGGGTTGTTACACGCTATTTGCATGCCTCCCGTAGCCATGAGGATATTGTCGACCGTGACCTCTCATGGAAGTCAAAGATTAAGGCGCTGCGTAAGATTTTTGAGCTCCCTCGTTCGATTAGCCGTCAGGCGCAGTTTGAACGCTTCTGTGCTCAAGGCGGAGAATCCTTAGAGAATTTTGCTCTGTGGTCTGCTTTGGTCTTTGAAAATGGCGATATTGACCTTCCGCAGCGCTACGCTTCCATTGATGCTCCGGGTGTCGAGCAAGCGCGTCAGCGTCTCGCCTCTGAGATCGAGTTTTGGCAGTGGTGTCAGTGGATTGTTTTCGACCAGTTGATACGCGCTCAAGAAGGTGCTCGCCGTTTGGGAATGGACATGGGGATCATGTCTGACCTAGCGGTGGGAGTGCATTCGAAGGGCTCGGAAATTTGGTCGATGCCGGATGCCTTCGCTCCGGGTATGAGCGTTGGTGCGCCTCCGGATATGTACTCTCAGCAGGGACAAAATTGGGCGCAGCCTCCGTGGTCACCTCGCTCCCTTGCACAAATGGGATATGCGCCGCTTCGGGATATGTTGCGCTCTGTGCTCTCGTACGCGGGAGCAGTGCGTATTGACCATATCCTCGGTCTCTTCCGCTTGTGGTGGATCCCTGAGGGGATGGGTGCTCAGGCTGGTGCCTACGTGTCCTATGATCACGAGGCCATGGTGGGCATTGTGCTGCTCGAGGCCCAGCGGGCCGGTGCGGTTGTCATTGGCGAAGATTTGGGAACCGTTGAGCCCTGGGTTCGCGGTTATCTCAATGATCGTGGAATCCTGGGTACTTCCGTTCTGTGGTTTGAGAAGGATGGTGGTGGATGGCCACTATGGCCGGATCACTATCGCCGGTCTTGCCTTGCGGCAGTAACAACGCATGATTTGCCTCCGACACTGGGCTATCTAGAAGGTGCTCACACCGAACTGCGCAATGAGTTGGGGCTCTTGGTCGAAGACCTTGACCAGGTTCGCGATGCGGATCGCATCGAGCGCGAACGAATGGTCTCGCGCCTGAAAGAAGGCGGCTTCATTCACGAAGATGACCCCAGTGAGGAAGAACTTGTTCTTGCGCTGCACGCTTACCTTGCTGCCTCTCCTGCACTTCTTTTGGCTGTTTCTCTGGTGGATGTTGTTGGTGAGAAATTGCCGCAGAACCTTCCGGGTACAAATGCTGAGTATCCGAATTGGTGCGTTCCACTTCATGCCTTTAATGGCAAAGAAGTCTTGATTGATGACATGGCGCATTGTGACCGTGTCAAGCGATTCTTGACCAGCGTGGACCGCTATATTCGCTAGGATCTAGCTACTTTCTGGTGCCCTGCGTACATCTGCGCAGGGCACCAAAGCATCTAGCCGTGAACCAGAAGCGGTTAAAAGTTCGCACAGCGTCTGTGGCGGTTGCATAGCGATGACAACAACATCAAGCGCGTATCCTGCTTGCTGCGCTGGACGAAGATCCCATGTAATGAGTGGCTCTCCAGCAGCAACCTGCTGTCCTAATTCATGGAGTGCTGAAAAGCCTTCGCCTTTGAGCTGTACAGTGTCGATCCCCGCATGAATCAAAATGCTGAGGCCATCAGGTGTTGTTAGAGCGCATGCATGAGGAAGCTGGTGACTGAGTGTCCCAGCTGTGGGCGCGAGTATGTCGAGGGTGTCAACCTCGTCGGGGATAATTGCGAAACCCGGCCCCATAATTTCTTGGGCGAAAACTGGATCTGAGAGTTCGGCTAGGTTTCGCAGGGTTCCAGGGATGGGGGAGAGGAGCTGAAGACTCACTTCAGTGTGTTAATTTCCTCTGCGATTTCCTCTGCCTGTGGACCCATGACGATCTGTGCGTGCGAGCCAACGACGACGACACCGAAGGCACCTGCCTTGCGCAACGCGGCCTCGTCGATCTTCGAATCATCTTTAAAATCAACGCGGATTCGGGTGATGCAATGCTGAAGGTCGGTCAGGTTATCCCAGCCACCCAGTGCATTCAGGATTTCTTGTGCTTGGCTCATAATTGCCTCCCCATTGCGAATAAGCCCTTTCCCCAAGGATAGCCCGAAAAGCACCATGTTTTCATAATATTTCGCTAAGAAAGAGCGCTTCATGCACTATCATTCAACAGGTGGAACCAAGTTTTGTGCTCACCGTTGTCATTCCTTCGTATAACGCTCAGGATTACCTTGATCGCGCAGTCTCCTCAGTGCGTGGATTTGACCAGGTCGAGGTACTCATCGTTGATGATGGATCAACCGACGCCACGGCTGCGATTGCTGATGGATTGGTCCAATCGGATCCAGATCATATCCGTGTTATTCATCAGGAGAATGCTGGCCACGGCGGCGCTGTTAATGCTGGTATTGCAGGTGCTCGTGGGCGCTACCTCAAGATCCTTGATGCAGATGACTGGTTGGATCGCTTAGCACTTAAGCGCGCCCTTGAGCGCTTGGAGCTTCGCGAAGCGCAGGGTGAACCTCTGGATCTTCTGGTTGCCAACTACGTGTATGAGAAGCAGGGGAAGGCTCATAAAGCAGTCATCCGCTACGGAAATGTGATGCCTAGGGATCGCGTGATCTCATGGGATCAGATTCGTCGTTGTCGGTACGACCAGTATCTGATGATGCACGCCTTAATCTTGCGGACAGATTTGGTTCGTCGCTCTGGTCTGGTCCTTCCTGAGCACACCTTCTATGTTGATTTCATTTACTCTTTTGTTCCGGTCATTGATGTCCGTACTTTTGAGTATCTCGATGTTGATCTCTACCGCTATTTCATTGGGCGTGATGATCAATCGGTCAACGAGCAGGTCATGATTTCGCGTGTTGATCAATTGCTGCGGGTGAATGCGGCGATGGTTGATGCTATTCCAGCTCCTGATGAGGTTCCACCTCATCTGTACCGCTATCTTGTGCATTATTTGCGTATCAACTGTGTCATCTGCACGGTGATGCTTTTGCGCTCGGGAACAGAGGAGAACCTTGCTCGTAAGGACGAGCTTTGGGCGCAGCTTCAAATGAAGAAGCCGGAAGCTTACGACGCAGTACGCAAGGATCTGCTTGGGCGCCTCATTGCGATGCGCTCAAAGCCGGGACGCGCGGTGATTATGGCTGGTTATCACATTTCTCAATGGGTGTTGGGATTTAACTAGAGCCAGGCACTCCATTTGACTTGAGGCGTGACCACCCTCTTTAATGGGAATGAGAACGATTATCATTCTAGAGAGATGGTCATGTCATCATTATGCCGCAGGACAACACGTGCCCTGTTTTCGCTATTGATCACTATTGCAGTGATGAGTGCGTGGATTCTTCTTCCAGCCCCGACTCAAGCGGAGGCTCTTTCCTCCGCCCAAGACGAGCGCGAATTAAGCGATAGTCTTCAAGTTTCGACCTGCCTTGGGGATAACAATGAGACGCTGAAGTCTCTGTGTACTACTGGAGAAAAGGGCGAAGAGTCTCCCCTTCATGATGGCGCACTTCGACTTCGTACGACCCCGGTTGCTCGTGATGCTGAGCGCGAAATTGATGGGGGTTATGAACTCGCTGTTCATTTCAACCCTTCTATGTTTACAGCGGATTCGCGGTATTCCGTTGAATTAAGCGCACGAGCAGGTGCTGCAGATCTGGATAAAATTGCTCCGCACTCCCTGAGTTTTGGTTCCCGGGAGCATCTCGGTCGTGGAAGCGCGTTTGAAGAAGAGATCGACGGCACCGAGGAACTCTTTCGAGGATTTGTTCTCGAGGCCAGGGGAGAGGACTTCGCAGCTGGCCCCCTGAGTGCACGTTTTGCTGAGCTAGGTATTCGCTCGCTGCGTCTTCGCATTCAAGAAGTAATGCCGGGGCAGGAGCCTCGTCTCATCGCCGAGGCCGAGTTCAGCGCGAGCATTGAAGCTCCCCAGGCCCAGACGCAAAAGTCCACGCAGAGCACTGACGTCTCGTCCCCGAAGAGCAGTGAAGAGCAAGAATCCGTACAAAGTGGGGGAGCCCCGCTCCCTGAGGCAAGAGAGGCACGCGAAGCTTCAGTGGCCTCGTCAATGAGTGCGCACACCCAAGCGGCTCCTCGCGTGAACGCTAGCGAGCGTCGTCTTGTTCTTGACCACGGGCATATTGACCTCTTCTACATGACGCTTGATGATTCGGGACTGCCCGTATTGAAGGTAATGGAAGACGTCACCGGAGCTGGAGTTCAACACGAAGCAGAAGACATCCGCCTTGTCGTTCCTTCCTCGGCACTCAAGCATTCTCTTCCCCAAGATATTGTTGCTGGGGGAAGTGGGTATTTCCTTCCGCAAACTCAAGATCCAAGTTTGCCGTGGCCCGGATGGGATGTCCTCTCTCTCGCACCAGCAGGATTTGAACGCGTTGAATTTGATGTCAGCTATACCCATCCCGACGGAGGACGTATTTCACTGTGGACCGAAGACTTCCTTTCGGGACGTAGCTCGCGACTGCGTTCGGGAGGATTTGAGCTAGATCCACATGGCTCAACAATTGCTCAAGATTATCTTTCGCACACGCATGCGAATTGGGTGTTTTCTCAAGCGGGAAGCTATGAGCTGAGCGTTCAAGCGCGTGCCTTTCGAAATGATGGTTCTTTTGAAACGACACGTAGCGCCACGTACCTCATTGAGGTAGGAGGTGCCCAAGGGGTGTCGACGCCGCAAAACTCAGCTGTCCCAAGCGGCGGGGTGCTTCCCCCAGCGGTTGAAGATAGCGCTGCAGGTGACGAAGAAGAATCACTCACGCGTGATGCGCCACAGCGCGTAGGTACTGAGCGCTGTATTCCGACTCGTATTACCCGCGAAGCAGGTGAGGATGAAGTCTCACGTATCCGCAGCGATAGCGAAACTCCCAATCAGGCAATTACGACCCTGAATGTTCAGGTTGGTAGCGAAGGCGGAATTACTGATGGGCACTTTGATCTGGGACCGGCGATTGAAAACGGTCAATTAGTCGCGCGAATTAAAGATGATCGATCTGTGCCTGCGGTGTGGAAAGACCCCGCATCAATGACCTTCGCGCTGGGAGAGAAGGCAAAGATCAAGGCTCCTGAAGCTCTGAGCTTTGCCGCAGCGCCTGGGCAGGACGTGTGGATGATTCCCGCGACCCAGATTCGAGGGGTCCCGTGGCTCGGGATGAATTCGCAGCGTGAAGAAATCGTGACTGAGACCAGTGGGCAGGTTCGGTTCTCTCTCCTTGATGTTCAAGGCCCCGGAAATGTCGCAGTTTTTGAGTCGGGAAGTCTGGGTGCGGGAATCGGCACTCACGTTTTCGACGGTGCAGGAACGAGCTACACCCTGCCTGCCAATACTCATGCTCACCAAAACTGGGTCTTTACCGAGCCAGGCTCCTACCAACTCACGATCGCCATGAATGTCACCCCTCGTGGCGAGGACTTGCGCGGAAGCGGAAGTGGAACGGCTGGGTCCTTGATTGCAGCCGGTGGAACAGGGGAGCACGGACGTCCTCTGGTATACGCAATTGTCGGCCGCACGGCCTCGGGACAACCGTGCAGCTTGGCATCAACTGGTGCGGGCACCGCAGAGCTCGCTCCCATAATCCTTGTGGCTCTCCTCATGGGATGCGGATGCATCGTGGTCTCTACTCGCATGCGGGTGAGGAAGTGAAGATTGCGCGAATTGCAGTAGTAGCCCTTGCATGTGTACTTTCTGCAGTAACTGGAGGCTGCACGCCGCATGTCGATGCCTCATCACAGCGACTGAGTATCGTAGCCACAACTGGGATCTTGGCTGATTTAGCACGAAATGTTGGTGGCGACTATGTCGATGTTCATCAGCTGATTCCCAACGGTGCAGATCCGCATTCCTGGGAACTGAGCCTGAGAGGCATCCGTGATATCGCCTACGCGGATATCGCCGTCACGAACTACCTGATGCTCGAAGACCACTCGGTGATTCGCGCGCTCGATGCGAATCTTCCCAAGAATGCTCTCTCGCTGTCTCTTGCAGAAGAAAGCGCAAAGTTTGGCGGTAGTTTGATTCCTCTTGTTGAAGATCGCTCCCTAGACACGCCTTGGCTTGGAATGCGAGTTTATGGTGACGGAAGCCAGAGTGGGGCAACGCGATCGTCCCAAGTTGAACTCTCTGTCACTGATGTTGAGGGGCCAGGGCACGCATGTGCTTACATCACGACAAGTTTTGGAAGTCCCGAGATTGCCTTTGCCTCTCGAGATGGTTTTGATGCCGGTAATCATTGGGCAACCGATACTTCGATTCTGCCCGTTGGGGCACACCAACACATGAGCTGGGTTTTTACTCAGCCCGGTGTCTACACGCTGCATTTACGAGCGCGCCTGCGGGTGACGGCTGACGCGGAGCCCATCGAGCTTCCTGCCTCGCAGGTGACTTTTGCGGTGGGAATTGATTCGGAGAAAGTTGCCCGGGAACGTGGTCTCTTTCTTTTGCGCCGAGGCCACAGCGACATCACCGTGGACCTGAAGTCGCGTGCATTAACCCTGATGGTTGACCGAGAAAAAGACGGTGGAGTACCCGAGGGGGCACCGCTACGCGAAGCCGTGGAGGAGAACAATGGCTTACCTTCAACTCTGGCCTCTTTGGATATTGAGCGCGTGCTGATTGATGTTCCATCACGTACTTTGCGTGAGATTCCCAAAGGCCGAGGATGGGAGTTTATTGGCTCGGGCGATGGGCAGGCCTATCTTCTGCCCCAGGCTGTGCTCGGTAAACATGTCCACGGTGACATTGATCCACATGCATGGCATGACATTCATAATGCGCAGGCTTATGTGCGAGTCATTGAGAATGCGCTATCAACGCGCGATCCTGAGCACAGTGCGCAATACGCGGCCAACGCCTCGGCCTATATTGCGAAACTCGACGAGACTGATCGCGAGGTTTCACAGACGATTGCAGGCATCAATCCACTTGATCGCAAGCTAGTCACTACGCACGATGCCTATGCCTATCTTGCACGTGCGTATGACTTTGAAATCGCAGGTTATCTGAGTGCTCAGGACGGGACCGAGGCCTCAATTGCCGATCGCAAACGCATCGCTGAAACCTTGAAGAATATGAAAATATCCGCGGTTTTCTTGGAACCGCAAAAGCGCAAGCGTCACCCTGTGATTGCGCAAGTTGCGGAAGAAAACGGTGTTCGAGTCTGCGGGCTGTATGGCGACACTTTGGATGAAGACGTCCCGACGTATATCGACATGATGAAAGCGAATGCACGCTCACTGTCGCGGTGTTTAGGAAAGGATCACACATCATGAAAAGGACTGGCGCGAAAAATATAGCGCGGGGAATATCAGCGCTCTTTGTCGGTATTGCTGTGAGCGCCAGTGTCGTTCTACCAGCACGTGCAGATGATTCTCTTACTCAGCACGTAGATTCCTCAGAACAAGTGGTGCGCGAAGAAGCGACGATTGAACGCGGTCACGTTGACTTGGGCCCAAAGATTGTTGATTCGAAACCTGAGATTCTGGCACGTGATGACTCAGGAGAAACACCGATCTGGCGTCCTTTGGACACTCTTGTATTTCGCGTGAGCGATTCGGGTCAGCTTCAGGTCCCCTCAGACCCCAGCTATGCATTCCTGCACGCGCATGAGGGAGAGTCGTACTGGGTCATTCCCCAGACTCAAAACCCCAAGGTCGTTTGGCTGGGATGGAACACTCAAGACCCAGAACTCATTAAGGTCATGGGCAGTGGCGCAACGATGACCCTCGGGAACCTACAAGGACCAGGTCAAGCCTGGCTTTTCCTGCAAGATGGGGCTTTCGGGGCACCAACAGTCTTGTATGACTCTTCTACTTCCTCCCAATCAGATATCTGGGTCGAGGCAAATACACATGTTCACGCGAACTGGGCGTTTTCTGCTCCGGGAGCTTACGCACTCAGCGTGCGCTGGTGCTTTGGGGACAAAGAGACACCGCAATGCGTGGCAGATACTCTTCGGTTTGTCGTTGGCGATGAGGCAAAGGTTGAAGAAGCCCGCGCGCTCGCGCCAAGTCCGCTCGCGGCCTCGTCGAAAGAGGGGACACATACTGCCAAGCCGCAGGCACCGCGTGAACAAGGCGGAAATAGCGAGTATCTGATCTATGGAGCGATCTGTCTGGCCTTGGGTGTGATTGCTTTTATCATCGTTGCGCATCGGACGAAGAAGTCTCAAAAGCAGATTGAGGAAGCACGCGAGGATGTTTCTCGTGACTTCGGGGCGGAAAGTGATGTTTGATGGGTACTGAGAATTCGGCTTCAGCACTCGATATCTGCAACTTGGACGTGTCCTACCCCGGACGTGAGGTACTCAAATCGGTCTCACTCACCGTTGCTCCCGGGGAGTTTTGTGCGCTCATTGGTCCCAACGGTGCCGGAAAGACGACTCTTTTGCGCGCAATACTCGGCGTGATTCCTTCCCGCTCGACTCACATCACCTCAATGGGCCTCCCGCTTCAGCCCCGTTCAGTGGGCTATGTTCCGCAGCGTCATGAGTTTGCCTGGGATTTTCCTATCAGCATCCGTCAGGCGGTCCTGAGTGCGCGAGCTCGCCGGATTGGATGGGGGCGTAGGGCTAAGATCGACGACCATCGCGCCGTCGAAGAGGCACTGCATCAGGTTGGACTGGCGCAGCTGGGAGATCGAGTGATTGGGGAACTTTCGGGTGGCCAACGTCAGCGAGTGCTGGTTGCTAGGGCTCTTGCATTACGCCCGCAATTGCTTCTATTGGATGAACCCTTTACTGGACTGGATATGCCGACTCAAGAAAGCCTGATGGACGTATTCCGCAGGCTCGCACTCAGTGGTTGTGCCATCCTCATGACAACCCACGACATTCTTGGGGCTATTGATGCCTGTGATCGACTTTTCTTGCTGAACTCGACTGTTGTTGCCTCGGGGAAACCAGAAGAAATTCGCGATCCTCAGGTGTGGATGCGCACCTTTGACATTCGCCCGTCAAATCCTCTGCTCAAGGTTCTGGGGGTGATCTAAGTGCTGAGTATTATTGACTTTCTTCATGATCTGACGAATCCGGCATTGGCTTTCTTACCACGTGCCATTCTTGTCACCTGCGTTGCAGCCTGCGTATGCGCAGTAGTCGGGTGTCATGTTGTTTTGCGCGGGATGTCTTTCATTGGAGACGCCGTTGCTCACTCTGTTTTCCCCGGCCTTGCGATCGCTTTTGTCTGTTCGGGATCCCTGGTGTTGGGGGGAACGCTTGCAGGCGTCGGAACTGCTGTGCTTGTTGCACTTCTTTCGCAAAATAGGCGTTTGAAGGAAGACTCAATCATTGGCGTTCTTTTCGTTGGAGCCTTTGGTTTGGGATTGGTCATCATCTCTTGGGCTCCGGGATATGCGGGGTCCCTCCAAGACTTCCTATTTGGCTCGCTGACGGGTATTCCGGCTTCTGAAGTACCTTTCGTACTCATTGCATCAGCAGTGATCGTCGGGGTTTTTGCTTTCTTTCACAAAGAGGTTGTTGCCGTCAGTCTTGATCGAGAGAGCGCTCGAGTCGCCGGATTACCTGTGATGGCTCTGGATCTTTTGGTCTATATCAGTGTTGCCGGTGCAGTCGTGATCTCCGTCCAGATCATTGGCAATATCTTGGTTCTTGCCCTACTCATTACCCCCGCGGCAAGTGCTCGGCTTCTGACGAATTCACTAGGTGCGATGATCAGAACTGCTCTTGTCATCGGTGTGCTCAGTTCTCTGTGTGGTATTTACCTCTCTTGGTCCTTGGATCTTCCGGCGGGAGCATCAATTGTCTGTGTTGTTACGCTCGTTTTTATTGCTGCGTGGATTTATCGATCCTGCCGCTCTCGTTTCGCATAGTGGAAAAGTATTGCTCGGCTCCTGAGACGTCACTAGGTTTGGGCCTGTATTAAGGAAGGAAACGTCTACATGAGCACGGCAGCATCTCCTGCGAAACGTCGCACGCGCGACACATGGACCAGCCAAACTGGCTTTTTAATGGCGGCGATCGGTTCTGCGATCGGCTTGGGTAATATCTGGCGATTCCCAGGCGTTGCATACACCAATGGTGGGGGAGCATTCCTTGTTCCCTATCTCGTCGCTCTGCTTTTTGCTGGTATCCCGATCCTTTGGCTCGAGTACGCCGTTGGCCATAAGTTCCGTGGAACCCCGCCGTGGGCCTTCCGCCGCATGAATGCCAAGGGAGAGTTCCTCGGCTGGTTGTGCGTCTTTATTTGCTTCGTGATTATTACCTACTACGCCGCGGTCGTTGCGTGGTCGGGAAGCTACGTCTTCTATTCGATTACCGAGGCCTGGGGTCAAGACTCGCAGACCTTCTTCCTTTCTTCTTTCCTGGGAACCGTCGGTTCTGATGAATTCTCATGGACCCCAGTAGCGGCCGTTGCGATCCCGCTTGTCTTGGTGTGGGCCTGCATTTTGCTCATCGCCTCTTTCGGTGTTGCACGAGGGGTCGAAAAGGCCAATAAGATTTTCCTTCCGCTTTTGGTTGTTCTCTTCCTCGCTCTCGTTGTGCGTGCCCTCTTCCTTCCGGGTGCCTTGGAAGGCCTGAGTGCTTTCTTCACACCCAATTGGAGTTCCCTGACTCAACCCAAGGTGTGGCTTGCCGCATTTGCTCAGATTTTCTTCTCACTCTCGGTTGGCTTTGGAATCATGCTGACCTACGCCTCGTACCTCCAGAAGAAGTCGAACGTTACCGGAACTGCTTTGGTCGCTGGCTTTGCTAATTCCTCCTTCGAAATTCTTGCTGGTATTGGCGTGTTCTCGGCGCTGGGATTCATGGCGCATTCGCAAGGAATCGCAGTTTCTGAGTTGAAGGGACTGACCGGTCCGATTCTTTCCTTCGTCACCTTCCCGAAGATTATTTCGATGATGCCGGGTGGTCCGCTTTTCGGAGTCCTGTTCTTCTCTTCTCTTGTCCTTGCAGGCATCACCTCTCTGCTCTCACTCTTGCAGGTGGTTTCTGGCGCAATTCAAGATAAGTTTGCCTTAACCCCCGTGAAAGCTTCGCTCGTCATGGGTATTCCAACAACGATTATTTCTTTGGCGCTTTTCGCGACACGTTCCGGTCTGAACACCTTGGATATTGTTGATAACTTCATCAACAATGTGGGTGTTGTCGGCTGTGCTATTGCCATGACGCTTTACACCGCACTTGTGCGTCCCAGGCTTCGTGGCCTGCGCACACACCTGAATTCTGTTTCGGCACCGTCGATTCCTCCCGTATGGGACTACCTCGTCGGAATCATCATTCCTCTGGTGCTGGCATTCATGCTGGTCACCTCGGTGATTTCTAGTATTAGTGAAGGCTATGGTGGCTACGCCGGATATCTTGTGAACATCTTCGGGTGGGGTTCTGTCGGTTTCGCGCTCCTTGCATCCGCAATTGTTACCCTGATGCCTTGGTCGCATCCTCATCGCTCAAGCACGTCGTTGGCATCTAAGGAGATCGCATGAATCCCGCTGCTATCATCATGATGATTGTGACGATCCTTCTGGTATGGGGAGGGCTTGTTGCATCCGTGGTTATGCTCAGAATCCTGCCAACTCCGGATGCAGATGAGGAGCAGGAAACTCTTGCTTTGCAAAAGGCCGAAGTTCCGACACGATAGGGGAAGATGTGCGCCTCGTCGCCTTTGATCTTGATGACACCCTGGCACCGTCGAAGTCTGCGCTTCCGGAGCCGATGGCCAATCAACTTCGTGCACTGCTCGAGTGTGTCCCTGTGTGCGTGATCTCTGGTGGAGAGTTTGGACAGTTTCGCACCCAGCTACTGGACAACCTCGGCGCTTCTTCTTCTGAATTGAAGAACTTGCATCTCATGCCCACCTGCGGGACGCGCTACTACCGTTGGGATGAGCAGGATGCTCAGTGGGAGCAGGTCTATGCCAATGACCTGACTGCAGAGCAGCGTGAGCGCGCAATTGCCTCGCTCGAACGCCATGCGCGTGAGCAAGGAGTGTGGGAAGCCCATCCTTGGGGAGAAATCATTGAGGACCGAGGTTCGCAGATTACTTTCTCAGCGCTGGGGCAGCAAGCTCCTCTAGAGGCGAAGCGCGCGTGGGACCCGACAGGTGATAAGAAGCGGGCTCTTCGTGATGCGGTCGCGCGGGATCTTCCAGACCTTGAGGTGCGTGGAGGTGGATCAACTTCAGTTGATATCACTCGTCACGGAATCGATAAGGCATACGGGATGGGCAAGCTAGTTGAGATCGCTGGAATCGCACCAGAAGATATGCTCTTTATTGGGGATCGCCTAGACGAGGCCGGTAACGATTACCCAGTGAAAGCTGCCGGATACCCGACCCTCGCCGTGAGTGGTTGGGAAGAATGCGTTGATGTGATTGCGGATATCGTGAAGGAACTACGCACGAGGTAGTCGCGTTGCCCACAGGGCAACCGCACTTGCTGCAGCAACATTGAGCGAATCGACGCCACCCATCATGGGGATACGAACAACGTAATCGGTGCGTGACAGGGTGCTCTTCCTAAGACCATCCCCTTCTGTTCCCATGACCAAGGCAATACGTGAATCTTTGGCTGTCATCACGGGCATCGTCACGAACTCATCAAGGCTGACGGAGTTATCACTCAGGGCTAGAGCTGCCAGAGAAAATCCTGCTGCGTGCAGATCATCATTTGCCGGCCAGTCTTCCAATCTGGTCCATGGGACCTGGAAGACCGTTCCCATTGAGACTCGAACGGAGCGTCTGTAGAGCGGATCGGCACATTCTGGAGTAACAAGAACTGCATCCGCCCCAAGCGCGGCGGCGCTTCTGAATGCAGCACCCACATTCGTATGGTCGACCAGATTTTCAAGGATCAGAATACGCTTTGGTCCATCTCCTAGAGACGTCAGAAGGTCTGCCACTGAAGGCAAAACAGGTCGTTGCATTGAAGCGAGTGCACCACGATGAAGATGGAATCCTGTGATGCTCTCCAGAATCGGTTCAGGAGCGATGAAGACGGGTACCTCGCCGCCGTCCTTGGCTCCTAGGAAGCGCTCGAGGAGCGGTTCGAGGTCTGGAAGCCAACGCGGAGCCATGATGAGTGAGCGTGGGTGATGTCCGGCCTCGAGAGCACGGATAATGACATTCGTTGACTCCGCCATGTATAGGCCGCGTTCGACTTCCAAACTCTTACGAAGGTGGACATCGGTCATTGACGTGTAGTCGGCCAGGCGCGGATCCTCTTCCAGCGAGGCGGATGTCAGATGAATGAGCATTCCTTTATTGTGCCACTCTCTCGTTGGGCGCTCAGTCCCACCAGAGCCACCAGCCAGGGCCTCTGGTCTCATCGAGACATGTGATGGGCTCGCACTCATCGGGGCGGCAGTAACCGTCGAACCCCAGTTGTTCCTGGAGTTTTTCCCAGATTCCGTCTTCATAAATCAGCGCCCACGGGCTTTCACGGTAGCTCAGCGCTGATTCGTCTTCAATGAAGAGAGAATCGATGCTCATCCGCTCATCCCATCGTGGTGCAAGAACGAGGTAGCCTCCCAAAGAGACACGAGGATTGTGAAGTGCCGCCGTAAAAAAGAGCTCCAGTGGGGGAGCGTTATTCTGCCGATCCTGCAGGTTATCCGGAGGAAGAAGCGGACGGATCTTTTCGATTCGCGGGCGATCTAACCCCGAGAATCTGAAGAAATCAGAGGTGACCTGGGTATCGGTGAGCGGCCAGAGAATTTTAACCAGTCCACTGTTTTCAACCCATCCGGGTTCTCCGTAGAGCGGAGGAATACTTTCAAGGGCCGACGAGTGATGCGCCATCATTGTTCCTTTCATAAGCTTTTTGCATCACGAGTCTGCCTCTGCGGCGAAGTCGAAGTATGGCCCTTAAGAAATCTGTGGAAAACGCCGAGTAGATGGCTGCCTTGTGGATAAAAAGAGGGGTACAGGCAAATAACCTGCACCCCTCTAAAACGAGATTATGAAGTTATCTCTTTGGGAACTGCCCGCGCTCGACCTGAGGACGAGGCGAACGCCATGGACGCAGCATGATTGCGCGCGAGAATGCGTAGAACCACATGCGGCGAGGCATGGGCTCGCGCGGGTAAACCTTACGAAGCTGACGCTTGATGCGCTGCCACACGATGCTGGTCTCGACGATCGCGACGAAGAACAGGCCGTGCATAATCACCATGACAATGAAGAGCGCGCGCTGTCCGGCAGCCGATGTGGAGGCGAAGAAAGAGACGCCGAAGAAAACGACGAAGAACAGAATCATCACTGGGAAGACGAACTCTGAGAAGGACCAGCGAGCATCGAGCCAGTCGCGAGTAAAGCGCTTGACCTTGCCCTTGTCGCGCAGCGGCATATAGCGCTCGTCGCCGGTGATCAGTGCTTCTTGCTGGAGGCGGTCTTGTTCAAGACGCATTGCGCGAGCGCGCTCACGCGCGGCCTTCTTGGCAGCCTTACGATCCGCAACAATCAAGGAATGATCATTACGCGCCTGCGCCTGCTTACGCGAAGGCGTCGGACCGCTCTTCGAACGATCGTTCGCCGTCTGAGGCTGAGGAGTTTCTTCGGATTCTGACTTCTTTGAGCTCAACACGTCTCTAAGGGTAATAGATCGATAGCGCGATCGGCACATTCTTGCCCGCTAAGAATGGATTCATGCGAGCAGATACCTGTAGAAGAGATACTCTTACCTTATGAATACCGATGAACTTCGCGAGCGTCTTGACGCTCTCTTCCCGCAATTGGTTGATGAGCTGTCTCAGCTCGTGGCCATTCCTTCCGTCTCTTCGGATCCGTCTCACGCTGCGGATGTTGACCGTTCCGCTGAGCATATTCGTTCTCGCTTTGAAGCCCTTGGCCTGGACGCTCAGATTCACTCTGTGACGACTCCTGAAGGAGTTCAAGGAAAGCCGGCAATCCTTGCTCGTTCCCCTCATATTGAGGGCGCGCCGACAGTCCTTCTTTATGCTCACCACGATGTCCAGCCAACTGGAGATCTCGCTCGTTGGCACTCAGACCCTTGGACGACCGTTGTTAAGGGTGATCGCATCTATGGACGCGGAACTTCTGACGATGGTGCGGGCGTCATTGTTCACCTCGGGTCTTTGAGCCTTCTTGGTAAGGATCTGGGCGCGAATGTTGTTGTCTACATCGAAGGCGAAGAAGAAATCGGCTCGCCCTCTTTTACTCACTTCCTTGAGACCTACCGTGACCAGCTTGAAGCTGATGTCATCATCGTCACCGACTCGGATAACTGGAAGCCTGGCGAGCCTGCTGTCACGACAAGCTTGCGCGGCAACTGCGCTTTCACTGTTGATCTAACTGTGGCTGATCATGCTGTTCACTCAGGAATGTTTGGTGGCCCGATGATCGATGCTCCCACCTGCGCCGCTCTTCTCATTGCCTCGCTCTACGATGAAGATGGCAACATCATCGTTGAAGGTTTGGGCGGAGACGACCACGCAGAGGTTGATTGGCCCGAAGACGAATTCCGCGCGGCAAGCGGAATGCTTGATCAGGTTCGACTTGCTGGTAGCGGGGATCTCGCAGCGCGTACTTGGACAAAGCCTTCCGTTTCACTGATTGGCTTTGATACGACCAGCGTTGCGAATTCTTCGAATACGATCATTCCTCACGTTCGCTTCCGTCTGTCAATGCGTACAGTCCCCGGTGTCGACCCGCGTCAGGCAATGGATGCGATTGAGAGGCACCTTCGTGAACACGCACCCTTCGGTGCACGTATCGAAATTTCTGATCGAGATCTTGGCCCCGGATACCTTGCCGATGTCGATTCCCCAGTTTCGCATCTGGTCAAGCAGGCCCTCACTGATGCTTGGGGCGTTCAAGCGGTCAATATCGGTGTTGGCGGTTCTATTCCCTTCATTTCCGAGTTCCAAGAGACCTTCCCTCACGCTCAGGTCGTCGTCACCGGCGTTGAAGATCCGCTGACGAATGCTCACTCTGAGGACGAATCTCAGTCACTTCCCGATCTGAAGAACGCTGTTTTGGCCGAGGCACTGGTGCTGTCTCGCCTGGCCGAAAAGTAAGTGGGACGCGCGTTTATCACGGGGCACTGGGGGCAGGAGAATGATCCTGCCCCCGCGCTTCGTACGCTCGCTCAGAGCTTTTCTGCTGGTGCACCTTCGTGGGAAGTTTCCTTTGCACCCTTCGGGCCCGGTCAAGCCTTTGCCGAGGCCATGGAGGGAGATCAGCGCTTTCGTGTCCTAAGCGTGAGGGATGGGGATTCCCTTCACGAGGCCGGGCAGCGCTTTCGCGAGCTACTAGAAGAGGGCAAAGTCCCGGTCCTTGAAGGTGGCCACCTTCAAGCAACTGACGGTGGGATGAGCTTTCTTGAAGGCGTTTCTGGAGCCATGCGAGGAGCGAATGAACCAGTAGAGACGTGGTTTACGCGTGCAATTGAGCGTGCACAAAACGTCGTATTAGGTCAGGAGTTTTACGCCGCCTACTCGACGTCACGTCCGCTCTTTGGTCCTTCTTCGACATTGGCTCTCGAGCCAGATTTGAGTCTTCGAGGCACTAGCAATACAGATTTTCATCGGCTGTGGGCCGAGCTGCTTCACAAGACAATGCGCCCGCAACTTGCAATCAATGGACAATCGGCCTCGGTAGTGGAACCCGGAAGGCTTCCGGGTTCAGGGGCCAGTGGGGGCGCTGCGACGATTATCGGCATTCTTGGTGGTCGTCTAGTGTCTGATGGTGATTTTTTACTCCACCACACTGACTGCAAAACCAAGATCGAGGCATCTGACCTACTGATCATTTGCGAACCTGAGCTGCATTCACCGGCCTTGGCTGAATCGAGTCTTGATCTATTAACTGAAATAGCATCAGAATCAGCCATACCCGTTCTTGCTATTGGGCTGCATTCCACACTATCGGCACATGAACGGGCCCAGTGGGGGGTTCATGGAATTCTCGTTGACGAAACCGGAAACCTTGGTGCTCTGGGACGTCGTGCTGCTCGTACGTGGGCAAGGGCGTGACAATTCGCTCTCAGCTTTGAAGATGGCGCTCATGCCTGAGTAGCCTTAGGCTAGAGATTATTCCTATAAGAAAAGTATTAAAGGAGCAGCATGTCTGAGAACACGACTGAGACTGCAACCCACGACGTCATCCTGACTGATGTCGCAGCACAGAAGGTCAAGAGCCTTCTTGAGCAGGAAGGCCGCGACGATCTCCGTCTGCGTGTCGCCGTTCAGCCCGGAGGCTGCTCTGGCCTGATCTACCAGCTGTACTTCGACGATCGTTTGCTCGATGGTGACGCTGTCCGCGATTTCGATGGCGTTGAGGTTGTTGTTGATCGTATGAGCGTTCCCTACCTCGCAGGCGCAACCATTGACTTCTCTGACACCATTGAGCGCCAGGGATTCACGATCGATAACCCCAATGCACAGAACACCTGTGCATGCGGTGAGTCTTTCGCCTGATCGGAGAACCGTGAAGAAGCTACCTGCTATTGGTGCCGTCCTGCTGACCTGCACTCTTGCTCTGGGTGCCTGCTCGGGCCAGTCAAAGGACTCTCAATCGGCATCGCCTTCGGCCTCGGCAAGCGCAACCCAGTCGGCTTCAAGCTCTGAGGAGACACCTCAGGTCGATCGAAGCGGCCAGGGTAATTTCCCCGAGGTAAGCGGTGATTTCGGCCAGAAGCCCGAAATTAAAGCCGGATCTGGCAGCGTGGGCGATGCGATTTTGGTGAAAACCCTCCACAAGGGCGATGGTGCAAGCGTCGGCCTCGATGACATCGTTCAGGTCAACTACACAGGTGCGCTCTTCAGCGATGCCAAGGTTTTTGATTCTTCTTTCCAAGAGGGTCGCACTCCTATCGCTTTCAGCCTCAACCAGGTGATTAAGGGATGGAAGTACGGTCTTGCGGACGCACATGTTGGCGATCGTGTTGAACTCGTCATCCCATCAAAGTGGGGTTATGGCGCTCAAGGTTCGGGTTCTTCAATCCCTGCAAATGCGGACCTCGTCTTCGTTGTCGATATTTTGGGAACTGTTAACCCGAACGATACCTCTCAGCTCACAAGCGCAACGCCGACCGGAAATGAACTTCCAGCGGGCATTACCGTCAGTGGCGATCTAGGTAGTCAGCCCACGATTACCTGGGGACAGAGTGCGCCCACAGAGACCTCCAAGGTTGTCATCGCTGAGGGACATGGCGACAAGGTTGCCGTTGGCTCGACAATTCTTTATCAGGGTGTCGGAACCGTTTTTGGTAACGATGCTCGAACACAGTCAACATGGGGACAACAAGGTGCCCAGGTTGTCAGTGTGAAGGACGGTAATCAGCTTATCGGCTTCACCGCGGGCTCGCGGGTCCTCCTCGTAGCTGCTGGCAATGAGGCACAAGGGCAGCCGCCGCAGGCGATTGTCGTTGACATCCTTGCTGTCATCCCCGAGAAGTAGTTTGACGATCTGAACTACTGGCAATAGAGCAAACAACACGTGTGGGGAGCTGAAACTTCAGCTCCCCACACGTGTATTGAAAAGCGGTTAGAATACCCAGAGTAACGATCTCTTAACGTTGAGGAGCGCATCGTGAGTGAAACACCCGTGAAAGTTCTGGTCTTCAGTGATAACTCGACCACTCGCCAGGCAGTGATCACAGGTGTCGGTTTCAAAGCATCGAAGGATACTGCTCCCATTGAATGGCTTCAAGCAGCTACGAAGTTCGGTGTTCTTGAGCTAGTGGACAATAACTCGGATATCGCAGTCCTTGTTCTCGATGGAGAAACTCAAAAGGAAGGCGGCATGTCCGTTGCGAAGGAGCTCGCTGGTACCCGCCAGGATGTTCCTCCTGTCCTGATGCTCACGGCTCGTCCTCAAGACGACTGGCTGGCAACATGGGCAGGTGCGAGCCGTATTGTCAGCGCGCCATTTGATTCACAGGAGCTTCAAGAAGCCCTCGCGGAACTTCTGCGTCAACGTCGCTGAAACTCGCCTTTTTTCAACGCAAAGCACACGCGGCCTCGGGAATTATGAGGATAAAGGATACGCGGGGGAGCAGTAGGCGAGTGGGTCTTTCTCAAGACTTTCAGCGCATTCACACAATTTGTAGAACAACATGCCCGTGGCCAATGCATCGTCCAGCGCACGATGCTGGCTGCCACCTAACTCAAAGTGTTCGCGCAGCGTCGTGAGCTTGTGATTGGGTACCTCAGTTGGAAGCAAAGCACGAGCCATTGACAGTGTGTCAATAGGCTGAAAACGGGGCAGTGGCATTCCGCAGGTCCGTTGAGCTCGCTCAAGGAACCCCCAATCGAAGGCGACATTGTGTGCGATGAGGCCTGAAATCTGTCCCTGATCGCATAGATGCTCTGCCCACTGGCAAAAATGCGAAAACACAGTGTGAAGATCCGGAGCGTGCGCGAGCATTTCATCGTCGAGTCCCGTTAAAGCAGTGATGAACGAAGGCAAGGGGCTTCCGGGGTTGATGAGTGCTGAAAAACTATCGATAAGCTCACGGTTTTCGTAGACCGCTGCCCCGATTTCAATGATGGTATCGCGAGAACTAAGTCCAGTTGTTTCTAGGTCTACTACCAGCCATTTAGCCTGATTCCAAGCTGGGATCATTGCGGTTTTTGGCCGCTCGGGCTGTACAGTAGAACCATTGGTCATAACCACGATGCTAGCGGTTGATCCGGGTGGAGGAAACATGGGTCTGTATCAAGCACTGAAGCTGACGGGCACTCCGATTCTCAAGGCTGCGTATCGTCCGTGGATCCGCGGGAAAGAAAACATCCCGCAGAGCGGTCCGGCGATCCTCGCTTCTAACCACAACGCTGTCTGGGATTCCGTTTTTCTACCCATGATGATTGACCGTGAGGTTGTGTTCATGGGTAAAGCTGATTACTTCACGGGTACCGGTCTTAAGGGTTGGGCAACGAAGGAGTTCATGCGCGCTGTTGGCACAATTCCCGTTGATCGCAGTGGTGGTCGCGCATCTGAAGCAGCATTGAAAGCCGGACTTAAGCGCCTGGGTGAAGGTGAACTTTTTGGAATTTACCCCGAGGGCACTCGTAGCCCCGATGGGCGCCTGTATCGCGGGAAGACGGGTGTTGCACGCTTAGCGCTCTTATCGGGCGCTCCTGTCATTCCTGTGGCGATGATCGGCACTCATGCGGCTCAGCCAATCGGGCAGAAAATTCCTTCGAGAACCAATATCGGAATGGTCATCGGAGAGCCTTTGGATTTCAGCCGCTATAAGGGGCTGGATAAAGATCGCTACGTTCTTCGTGCGATCACCGATGAGATTATGTACAACCTGATGCTCCTTTCTGGTCAGGAGTACGTCGATCTCTATGCTGCTGATGTAAAAGCTCAGCTTGCCCAGGAAGGCGCTTTTGACGGCCCGGTTCCCTCGAACGGGAAGAGTGCGCCCGGTGGGCGTGAGGCCCCTGAGGTTCAGGTTCCGACTGCACCTGAGGAAGACGTTGAACAGATCCCCGAAGAAGAAACAGATGACTCTGGGGATCAAGACTGATAGTGACATCGCCGTGTCCAGAAAAAGGTCCGGGGCGGCGAAGGACCTACACTCTCGATAAGATAAGTATCTGGCGCGCTTCTCTTGCTGCGCGTGAAGAAAACTGAAAGGTTGACTCATGACGGTTCGTCGTGTTGCTCTCTTGACCGCTGGTGGCTTTGCCCCCTGTCTTTCGGCTGCTGTTGGTGATCTCATCGAGCGCTACACCCAGGTTGCTCCCGAGGTAGAAATCATCCTTTACCAGTACGGCTACCACGGCCTTCTGACCGGCAACTATGTTGTCGTTGACGAAGAAGGACGCCGTAACGCAGGTATTCTTCGCGAGTTTGGTGGTTCGCCCATCGGTAACTCTCGCGTCAAGCTGACCAATGCAAAGAACCTTGTCGACCGAGGCTTGGTTGAAGAAGGCGTCGACCCGCTTGCATTTGCTGCCGAGCAGCTGCGCAAGGATGGCGTTGATGTTCTGCACACCATCGGCGGTGACGACACAAACACGACCGCAGCAGATCTTGCAGCTTACCTGCACGAGCACAACTACGAACTCACCGTGGTTGGCCTTCCTAAGACCATCGATAATGACGTTGTTCCGATCCGTCAGTCTCTGGGCGCATGGACCGCGGCGGACGAGGGTGCACGTTTCGCATTTAATGTGATCGGCGAACACCGCTCGAACCCCCGCATGCTCATTGTTCATGAGTGCATGGGACGTAACTGTGGCTACCTGACGGCAGAGACCGCTCGCCGCTACCACGAGCTGCTCGACACCAAGAACTGGGCGCCTTCCTTGGGCTTGACCCGTGAGCGTTGGGATGTCCACGGCGTTTACGTTCCCGAGGCCGCTCTTGACATTGCCGGTGAAGCTGAGCGCCTCAAGGCGATCATGGACGAGCAGGGTAACGTCAACATCTTCCTGTCAGAAGGTGCAGGCCTTCCCGAAATTATCGCCGAGATGGAAGCCAATGGCGAAGAGGTTCAGCGTGATCCCTTCGGCCACGTCAAGCTTGACACCATCAACCCCGGCCAGTGGTTTGCGCGCAAGTTTGCAGCGCTTATTGGCGCCGAAAAGGTGATGGTTCAGAAGTCCGGTTACTACTCACGCGCGGCAGCAGCACACGAGGAAGATCTTGCACTGATCAAGCAGATGTGTGATCTTGCCGTCGAGTGTGCACTTCGCGGTGAAAGCGGTGTCATCGGTCAGGATGAAGAGAATGGCGACCAGCTTTCTGCGATTGCCTTCCCGCGCATCGCCGGTGGCAAGCCTTTCGACATTACGCAGCCGTGGTTCACCGATCTGCTCTCGCAGATTGGCCAGCCTGTGTCTGCAGCGCAGTGACGATGGCTTCATCTTCTTTCCCGGGGCGTGGCGATTTTTCGCTGCGCCCCGGCTCACCTGAACTCTTCGCCCCTGCCGCTACTGAAGAATCTGCTCCCTGGGAATCTTGGCGTTCCAAGCGCGCGCTTCAACAGCCGAGCTACCCAGATCCCGAGGCCCTCGACTCCGTATTGGCTGAGTTGCGTCGTCAACCCCCCTTGGTTTTCGCCGGCGAGGTAGACGATCTGCGAACGAATCTCGCTGCCGCCTCTCGCGGTGAGGCCTTCGTCCTCACGGGTGGCGATTGCGCTGAGACTTTTTCCGAGGCAACAGCTGACCATCTGCGTTTGAAGATCCAAACTCTTCTTCAGATGGCCGTCGTCTTGACCTATGGTGCGTCTTTGCCTGTGATCAAGATTGGGCGCATTGCGGGCCAGTATGCGAAGCCGCGCTCTTCAGATATGGAGACCCGTGGAGACGTCACGCTTCCCTCATACCGCGGTGATGCTGTCAATTCCTTCGAATTCACTCCCGAGTCGCGCATTCCAGATCCCACGCGCTTGTTGGATTTGTATCATCATGCCGCATCGACGCTGAATTTGATTCGTGCCTTCACTCGCGGTGGCTATGCTGACTTGCGGCTGGTGCATCACTGGAATCGTGGTTTTACTGCTAATCCGGCTTACGCGCGTTATGAGTCTCTTGCTGAGGAGATTCACCGTGCCGTGAAGTTCCTTGAGGCAGCAGGTGTGTCCAGTGCAGCTCAGATGCGTAGCGTTGACCTATTCTCCTCGCACGAAGCTTTGCTTCTGGATTATGAGTCCGCGATGACCCGAATCGATTCACGTACCGGGGATCCATACAACACTTCCGGTCACTTCTTGTGGATTGGTGAACGTACTCGTGGGGTTGACGATGCGCATGTTGAATTGCTTGCCCATGTGCGTAATCCGATCGGCGTCAAACTTGGACCGACGACATCGATTGATGATATGCGCCGTCTGGTTGACCGTCTGAATCCTGAGGGCGAAGAAGGGCGCTTGACCTTTATCACGCGTATGGGGGCGGATAAAATTCGCCATGCATTACCGCCTCTCTTGGAAGCACAAGCGCGTGATGGACGCCCTGTTACCTGGGTGACCGACCCGATGCATGGAAATACGATCACCTCATCGACGGGTTACAAGACACGACGCTTTGAGACGATCATGGATGAGGTCACTGGTTTCTTTGAGGCCCATCGCGAAACTGGAACGGTCCCCGGCGGGATCCATGTCGAGCTCACAGGGGATGACGTTACAGAGGTTCTTGGTGGCTCTGAGCAGCTTGATGAAGAAGCTTTGCGTGATCGCTATGAGACGCTAGTGGATCCGCGTTTGAACCACCAGCAGTCTTTGGAGATGGCATTCCAAGTCGCGGAGTACTTAAAGAAAGAGTAGCTGAATCTGATCGGTATTCCGCTTGAATTTCTGCAAAGAGATTATGGGTGAGGGGTGAAGAACGAATGTTCTTCACCCCTCACCCATAGGTAAAACTGGGCTTTAATACTTCCCGGCTGTGAATAGACTAGACAATCGTTAGTGTCACTGTGGTTCCTCGAGGAACCACAGTTCCAGCGGCAGGATCAGAAGAACGCACAGTGCCGAATAGTCCACCCATAAAGCGTTCAACACGGACCTGAAGGCCGACACGCTCGAGGGCCGCACGAGCCTGACTTTCTTGAAGTCCTTGAACAGTGGGGATCTCCACCGTCTCAGGGCCCTTGGAGACTGTGTATTGGACTTTATCTCCGCGATGAAGAGTTGTGCCCGCAGCAGTTTCTTGGGAAATGACGGTTCCCTGAGCAACTGTCGATGAGAATGCCTCAGTTTCCTCTGCGCTCAGTCCCATCGATTCAAGTGTTTGGCGGACTTCACCGGCACTCTTGCCTTTAATATCGGGAACCGTTAAGGGCTCACGGCCCTTGGAGACGACAATATCAACCTTTGTATCGTGGCGAACCGATGCCCCCGCTGGGACAGATTGCGAGATGACCTTGCCCTTCTCGACATCTTCAGACCAGTCTTCGCGAACATCGCCGACTGCCAGTCCCGCGGTCGTCAGCGCATTCTTCGCTGCGTCTGTTTCCATGCCACTGAGGTTTGGTGCGTTACGCATATCAACGCCCTTTGAGACGACCAAAAGGACCTCAGCACGTTTGTGGACAGCTTCGCCGCTTCCCGGTGTCGATGAGATGACATTTCCTTGAGAAACGGTATCCGAGAAATCTTCACGTTCTTGGAAATTGAGATGCAGTGAACGCAGATCATTCTCGACATCAGAAACAGCGCGTCCATCGGTGACGGGCATAGTTAAGTACGAACCCGGCCCGTATTCATGCCACCACCAAAAGCCTCCGATGACACCAACAATGAGCAGGGAAACAATCAGGGCGAGAACTTTGCCAAAGCGCTTCCGGGTGCGTGCCTGTGGCGCAGCGTGGGCAATGCCGCCAGAGACATGAACGATAGCTTGCGAGGTCGCTGGGAGCTTTTGTGCCGGAAGGGGAGAAGTCAACTCGACAAGCCCCAGCGCGGTCGTGCGCTGTTCGTTGTCCTCAGTGGCATCAATAGCTGCACGCCGATTCATTAGCTCTGCTGGCAGTGAGGTGCGTGCCCGCATCACCAAATCAAGGGCCTCTTGAGCATCAACTGGGCGGTCCTCGGGGTCCTTAGCGGCAAGCGATGCAACAAGGTCATCAATTTCGCGTGGGATCCACGGCTCAACTTCAGAAGGAAGCGGGACAGAGTCGTTCACATGGTGATAAGCCATCTGCATGGGATTTTCGCCCTGCCAGGGAACTGAGCCCGTGAGCATTTCATAGAGCATGATCCCAACGGCATAGATGTCACTTCGCGCATCGCAGGTTCCAGTAGTCGCGATCTCTGGCGCCATGTATGCGACCGTTCCAAGCATCGAACCGGTCGTTGACATTGATACTTCTGAGGCTGCACGTGCAAGACCGAAATCGGTAACGCGAACAGGGCCTTCACTGGGCACTAAAACATTTTCGGGCTTGATATCGCGGTGGATCACGCCAACTCGATGCGCAGAACGAAGTGCTTCAAGAACATCTTGCGTGTACTGAAGGGCCTGAGCGAGGGTGAAGGCACCCTGTGCCTGCAAGAGCGCACGGAGGTTGGTTCCGTCGATAAGCTCCATCACCAGGAAGCCTTGGCCGTGAATTACTCCCTGATCAAAAACCGAAACGACTCCCGGCGAAACGATTCGCGCGGCTGCACGGGCCTCGCGCCTAAAACGCGCAACGAAATCAGCAGATTCTGCCAAGTGCGGGTGCATGACCTTGAGCGCAACTGGACGGTCCAAGCGCTCATCGTGCGCGACGTAGACGGTAGCCATACCACCGCGCGCAAGGCGGGCTTGGATCCGATATCGCTCATCGACGAGCAGGCCGATCAATGGGTCAGAAGGCGCAGATGACCCCTGGCCGGCAGTGCCATTTTCGGCGTCGCTGCGGTCCTCGGGGTCAAATTCTGTCTCAGAAGTCATCGTTAGGATTTTACTGGAGATTTCAGGTGATGCGCGCAGGAAAGCCCGCGAGCCGTGCTGGGGCGCGAATCCCTTCCCACGCTATATCATTGTCCCATGAGTGAAGCTGTTTCCCTTCTGTCCGTTCAAGAGGTTGCACGCAGGCTTGGTATCGAGCCTCGCCGAGTTAAGCAGTTGGTCCGCGACCATATCCTCTTTACCTATACCGATGGAGCAGGAAACTCTGGGATTCCCGAAGAAATTCTGGTCAAGACTGATAACGGATACGAACCCCTTTTCAATCTTCCCGGAACGCTCACTTTGCTTGCAGACGGTGGTTTTAGCCCCGAAGAGGCTGCTCGCTGGCTCTACACCGAGCATGAAGAACTAGGGGAGACACCAATGTCTGCTCTTCTAGGCGGGCGCCACCACCGCGTGAATCGCATTGCTTCTGTTCTGGGATTCTGATCTTTACGGGTGATCCCGATTTGAGGTGCTGAGTTTCTCTTGGAACTCGCGCTTACTTCGAGCGCTTGATGAGCATTGCCGCGACCTCGCTCAACAGCTGGCGCTGATCGGCATTGAAATTGCTGGATTCCAACGCAAGGAAGCCCTCGGCCTCGAAAGTCGAAATGACTTCTTCGTGGCGACGACGACCCCGACGCTTCACAATCGCGCGAAGTTCTTCGAGTTCCTCCTCGCCGAGCTCCGGATTGCCGAGGCCGTGGGCAAGCTTTGCCCGCTCGCTCACATTTGCTTCTTGCCAGGTGAGGGCAAGGAGATAGGTACGTTTTCCTTCGCGTAAGTCATCTCCTGCGCTCTTACCCGTAACTCGTGGATCTCCAAAGATTCCAAGGTCATCATCACGCAGCTGGAAGGCATGACCCCAGGGGCTAAGGATCATTCGCAGTGAATCGGTATCTGATCGGGATGCGCCCAATGCGAGGGCGCCAAGGGTTGCCGGGATGACGACCGAGTAGTTAGCGGCTTTGTGAGAGACGATTGTCAGTGCAGTCTGTGCGTTAATTGCCTGCGGGTCATTAACATCCAGTGGTCGTTGTTCAGCGGCGATATCAAGGAATTGCCCAACTGCGACTTCGGCGTGCATCTGCGCATAGAGCTCCATAACACCATCGCGGTAGTGGGGGATTGCCTCGCATTGGCGAATCATTGCCAGTTCAGCTGCGGAGAATAGGAAATCGCCAGCGAGGATTGCGGAACTAACCCCGAAATCTTCGCTATCGCCTCGGGATAAAGCCGAACGGTGATGCGCCGTGAACGCCGCATGCGCGGAGGGGCGACCACGACGCGTGGGTGCGTGATCAATGATGTCGTCATGGACCAGAGCGCTGGCTTGGTAGAGCTCCAATGCTGCGCCAAGATCGTCTAGATTGAGCGTCTGCAGAGGTGAATGATTCGCAATACTGCCGCCGACAAAAGCAAGGAATGCCCGGAAACGTTTGCCTTCCTCAAGACTTGAATGGGCTACCTGGAGAAGGGATGAGATCTGAGCGGCTGGCGCGATTGTGTCAGCAAGGTCTTGGAGAACGGTGTGGGCACGTTCCTCGATCCGTGGTGCTAAGGCCTGAAGCTGCTCGCTCAATGAAGTCATGTGACCAGTCTATAAAACAATTAGACGTCTTTAAGTCCCTGCTCTTATGATGAAAATGCAATCAAGGAGGTTTCGTGGCGATTGTTTTGAGCTACTACGGGAATCGCGAGTCTGATGCTGCGCTGGATCAGGCAGTACGTCTGGCGTCCTGGATGCGGACATCATTGATGATTGTTGTCGCATCTCACGAGTGTGGGGGTATCTTCGCTGATGAGAATTCGGCAGAGGCACATCTGTGGGAACGCTTAGACGGAAGCGAAGTTTCTTTTGAAGTCATGCGTTGCCGACGTGATATGTCAATGGCGGAAACCGTGCTTGATTGGGCGCGTAGGATCGACGCGGATATGATCGTCATCGGTTTGCGACCTGGTGGTTCGAAGAACGCAACAATCGGAAATACAGCGACTCAGATTCTGCTTGATGCGCCCTGTCCGGTGATGACATCTTCGTGGCGTTTTGAGGATGTGAACGCCTAGTTTCACCCTTATTTTCGCAGCTTCAAGCTGCGCGAGTGACAAAGGGATAGTTATAATTGTAGGCAGTCTGTCGCCGTCCAGTGGATTGGCGGCTCATTTGTCAACCCATGAAAGGGATTCGAGTGTCTCCATCTCGCGCTACCAGCGCCCGCGATACTGAAGATGAAGCCCCTGAGGTCAAGAAGGCGACGCGTACGCGTCGCTCGTCAAAGACTACATCGGTAGAAGCCCAAGCGGAAGAGGCCGAAGCGCCAAAGAAGGCTGCGAAGGCGAAGAAGACTAAGAAGACCGCATCTACCGCCACCGATTCTGCCGCCGCAACGGAAGAGAAGGCTCCTGCTAAAAAGCGCGCGGCTAAGAAGGCCACTGCTTCAAAGAGCGCAAAGGATGAGGGCGCTGCAGAGGTAAAACCTGAAAAGAAGCCGCGGACACGTAAGACGGCAAAGAAGGCTGAAGAAAGCACTTCCGCTGAGGAAGCCGCAGCAAAGCCTGCGAAGCGGACGCGGAAGAAAAAGGCTGAAAAGGCTGAAAAGGTCGAAGAGGTTCCTCAAGATTCTCAGCCTGAAGAGGTCGAGGATCTCGAAGAGGACATCGTCGAAGCAGCTCAACTTGAAGATGTTGAAGATATTGATGCCGATGTCGACGAGATTGAAGTAGATGCTGATGACGTGGATGAAGATGACTCAGAGGACAAAGACTCTGAAGATGAGGCTTCATCACAGGACCAAGATTCAAAGCCTCAGGCGGTAGCAGCCGTCCGTTCAAAGGGTGGTTTCGTCGTTTCTGATTCTGATGAAACCGATGAACCTGTTCAACAGGTTACTGTCGCTGGTGCAACAGCTGACCCGGTTAAGGACTATCTCAAGCAGATCGGTAAGGTCTCGCTTCTTAACGCAGAGCAAGAAGTTGACCTTGCCCGTCGAATCGAAGCCGGTCTGTATGCCGAAGAATTGCTGAAGACTACTTCCAACGATTTGAGTTCTCGCCAGCGCCGCGAGCTTCATATCCTTGCCCAGGATGGTCAGCAGGCAAAGAACCACCTTCTCGAGGCGAACCTCCGTCTTGTTGTCTCGCTGGCAAAGCGCTACACCGGACGTGGAATGCAATTCCTGGATTTGATTCAGGAAGGCAACCTTGGCCTTATTCGTGCGGTTGAAAAGTTCGACTACACGAAGGGCTATAAGTTCTCAACCTACGCAACCTGGTGGATTCGTCAGGCGATTACGCGTGCGATGGCAGACCAAGCGCGTACTATCCGCATCCCCGTTCACATGGTCGAAGTGATTAATAAGCTTGCGCGTGTTCAGCGTCAAATGCTTCAAGATCTCGGTCGCGAACCCACTCCTGAAGAGCTCGCTAAAGAACTGGATATGACTCCTGAAAAGGTTGTCGAGGTTCAAAAGTACGGACGTGAGCCGATTTCTCTGCACACTCCTCTTGGTGAGGATGGCGATAGCGAGTTCGGAGATCTGATCGAGGATTCTGAAGCTATTGTTCCTGCAGATGCTGTGTCTTTCACTCTGCTTCAAGAGCAGTTGCACCGAGTTCTCGACACCCTCTCTGAACGCGAAGCAGGCGTCGTTTCGATGCGTTTTGGTCTTGGAGATGGACAGCCTAAGACTCTTGATGAAATTGGCAAGGTCTACGGAGTGACGCGAGAGCGTATCCGTCAGATTGAATCTAAGACGATGTCGAAGCTTCGTCATCCCTCTCGTTCGCAAGTCCTGCGTGACTATCTCGACTGAGAACTAGATACATGTGAGTGTGGGCCGGAAACCTGAAGGTTTCCGGCCCACACTCACATGTATTTCAACTGATGCTAAGTATCAGTCTTCGTCGCTTTCCTTTGGAATACCGAGGGTCTCGCGAATGTGATCGAAGAGCGACAGCGATGTTGCGATTGCGCAATTGACATGCTGGAGAAGCTGCGCATCAGTTGCGCCGTGCTCGTAATCAACATTGACCTCGGTCATGATGCGAAGAGGTCCTGCCTCACTGGGGGCATAGAATGCCTTTGGCCAGATGCGGTCACGGTGCCAATCTTCGATGACGCTTGCGAGTTCATCTTCGCGTTCAGCGGGAACCTCTTCGGCCATACGTGCGGTGACCTGCAAGATTTCCTGATCCTGCCCCATGAAGAGGAAGAAGAAAGGCGCGCCGTCCCAGCGGCCGCAAACGTCGTCATCATCATCGCGGCCGTAGTACCAACCCTGGCCGTCAAAGATCTTTTCGATGCGTTCCTTGGAGATGGGGCGTACTGAGTCGCCCGTTTCAGCGGAATCAAACCAACCCATAGTGACGTCCTTCCTCTCAGAGTCCCAGTGCCTTGGCAAGTTCGTTATAGAACTCTTGGCCAGTTCCCAGTGCGCACGCGATCTGTTGGTTCAGCTGTGCGTCAGTTGCGCCGTGTTCCCAATCGACCGAGTTCTCGCAGAAAATGCGAATCTCGCCCTCGTCGTTGATGCGATGGTAAGCCTTCGGCCAGAGCTTTTGGCGGTGCCATTCGCGAATGAACGCGCGGACCTCTTCAAGGCGCTCGATCGGAATCGAGAGGTGCCACATGGACTGAATGTGGAGAATCTCCTGGTCCTTGCCACGAAGCATGAAGTAGTAGGTATCGTCATCCCAGGTGCCGCCGAGATCATTATCAGAATCGACGAAGTAGTGCCATCCGCGTTCTTTGAAAAGAGCGATGAGCCTTTCCTGAGAGATCGCCGGAGTCAGCGGAGCGCTCTCTTCCGGTTTTGGCCGTGAAAACAGACCCATGTGTATGTCCTCCTTGGAAGGGAAATTTCACCACAATGGTAGACGAATGTGATCTAAAAGTCAGCTCTGCTGGGTGGCAAACTCGCGCTCATCAATGATGTCCAGAGCCTTTGGGGTAATCGCCTCTAGGTGTTGGTTTGCGTGATGAGCACAGAAATTAAGCGTCCCCGTAGCTAAAGTCACGCGAACCCACGCACGAGCACCGCATTGATCACAACGGTCTTGAGCGGTAAGGATGGGGGGAAGGGTCTGGCGTGAATTCTCAGTAGTTACGGTATTCATAGAATCTATAAGACCATGCCGGTGCTGTATTTCGCTGAGCTTTTCCGTCTTTTCCGCCCATGGCCGAAATTTTCGCTGGAAAGGGTCACAATTTTGCGCTTTCGGTGCGTAAATACGCGATAAATTGATTGTCCTTCGTACACTATCGGGGTGAGTGAAACCCAAGCCTCAGACTATTCTGCGCGCCACCTTTCAGTTCTTGAAGGTCTGGAAGCTGTCCGCAAGCGCCCCGGTATGTACATCGGTTCGACGGACCACCGTGGCCTTATGCACTGCCTGTGGGAAATTATCGATAACGCAGTTGATGAGGCCCTCGAGGGTTTCTGCGACACAATTGATGTTCGACTGCACCCGGATCATTCGGCTTCGGTTGCTGATAACGGTCGAGGTATTCCCGTTGATGAGGTGCCGGGGGTCGGACTATCGGGCGTTGAGGTTGTCTTCACGAAGCTGCATGCTGGTGGAAAATTCGGTAGCGGTTCGTATGCCGCATCAGGTGGCCTTCACGGTGTTGGCGCCTCTGTTGTCAATGCTCTTTCTGCCCGAATGGATGTCGAGGTTGATCGTGGTGGGAAGACCTGGCAAATGTGTTTCAGGCGTGGCGAACCTGGTGAATTTGACGATTCTCGCCAGCGCACTCCAAATTCTCCATTCACTCCCTTTACCGATCAATCTCGTTTGAAGACCGTTGGGAAAGTTGCGAAAAAGAAGACTGGTACCCGCGTACGTTTTTGGGCAGATTTCCAAATTTTTCCTTCCGATGAGGGATTTACGTGGGAAACCTTGCTCGCGCGTGCGCGTCAGACGGCTTTCTTGGTGCCCGGTCTGACGATTAATTGCTTTGATGAGCGCGGGGAAGAAGTTGTCCACGAATCATTCCGCTTTGATGGTGGCGTGGTCGACTTCGTCGATTGGCTCTCTAACGACGGTGCTGTTACTGACACCTGGCATATTCAGGGTGAAGGAACATTTACTGAGACTGTTCAAGCGTTGGATCCTGAGAGCGGCCATCTTCGCGCTGTTGAAACCGAGCGCATCTGCGAAGTCGATTGTGCCCTTCGCTGGGGGATTGGCTACGATGCGCAGCTGGAATCCTTCGTTAATATCATCGCCACCCCGAAGGGGGGAACGCATGTTGCGGGCTTTGAACAGGCCGTTTTGAAGGTGCTGAGAAGCCAAGTTGATAAAAACGCGCGAAAGCTCAAGGTTGGCGCGAAGGATGGGCGCCCTGAGAAGGACGATGTTCTTGCGGGGATGACAGCGGTTGTGACAGTTCGTTTCCCAGAACCTCAATTCGAAGGTCAAACCAAGGAAATCTTGGGAACACCGCAGATTCGAACGGTTGTTGCACGCGTTGTGGGGGATTGGCTCGAGAGTAAGTTTGCTTCGTCCAAGCGTGACGATAAGCAACAGACCAGTGCACTTCTCGAAAAGGTTGTCGGCGAGATGAAGGCGCGTGTCTCTGCGCGCATCCACAAAGAAATTTCCCGGCGAAAGAATGCGCTTGAGACGTCTTCTCTTCCTGCGAAACTTGCAGATTGCCGTTCTGAGGACGTTGAACAGACTGAGCTCTTCATCGTGGAGGGCGATTCTGCCCTTGGCACTGCGAAAGCTGCCAGAAATTCGCAATATCAGGCCCTTTTCCCCATTCGCGGGAAGATTCTGAACGTCCAAAAGGCCTCAACTGCAGATATGCTGGCGAACGCTGAATGCGCGAATATTATCCAGGTGATCGGAGCCGGCTCTGGACGGACCTTCGATATTGAACAGGCACGGTATGGCAAGGTGATCTTGATGACCGATGCTGACGTCGATGGGGCGCACATTCGTACACTGCTTCTCACTTTGTTCTTCCGGTATATGCGACCGATGGTTGAAGCTGGTCGGGTCTATGCTGCCGTGCCTCCCTTGCACCGGATTGAGGTAGCAGGTAAAGGACGCAAATCTCGCGAGTTTATTTATACGTATTCAGAAGAGGAACTTCACCGTCAGCTTGCCGCTCTTCGCAAGGCAGGGCGAACCTGGAAAGAACCTATCCAGCGTTACAAGGGCCTCGGTGAAATGGATGCCGATCAGCTAGCTGAGACGACTATGGATCGGGCCCATCGTGCGCTTCGTCGAATCACTTTGACTGATGAGGCTGCTTTGCGTCAGGCTGAAGATGTTTTTGAGCTCCTCATGGGACAAGTCGTTGGTCCTCGACGCGACTTTATTGTTGAGGAAGCAGCAGGAATTGATCGCGAGCGCATTGACGCATAGGGGCGAGGTCCCACTCAAGTGGGACTGAAGGCCCGTAATCCCGTAGAATATGTGCATGACTGGACTTGCGGAGCGTTTAAAACCGCCCGCGCTCGTCTCTTTTCCAGGTTCTCATCTTGGTCTGCGTTGGCGGTCTCTGATTCCTTCGGATCTTGGGGCTGTCGCTGAGCTGATTCGTCAGGTTGAGAAAGAAGATGACGCGATTTTCAGGACCTCGTCGAAAGAAATCGCTGACCTGGCATTAGGACAGTGCGGTGCTGCACCCCTCGAAGTAATCGTGGGGATTGCCCAGGACCAAGGTATTGTCGCTCTTGGTTCTGTGAAGATTCTGGCCAGCCTAACCGAGGCCGCGGTAGCGATCGTTAACGCGGTGATCCACCCATCATGGCGAGGCCGTGGTGTTGGCCGTTCTCTGCTCCACTGGCAGGACGGGCGTGCACGCCAAATGCTCGTTGAGTATTTCGGTGCCGACTGTGAACTCCCAGCCTCTATTGCTAACTGGGTTGACGGTCATATGACAGATCGTCGTCGTCTGTATATTGCTGCAGGTTTTTACGCTAAGCATATGTTCCAAGTGATGTATCGCGATCTAGAGGGCTCAGAGAGCCGCGGACCGGTACCTGAGGGACTGCATGTTGTGCCTATGAGTGAGGTTTCTTTCTCTAAGCTTCATCACGTACATTCCGAAGTTTTTGCGGATCATCCTCTCACCGAGGCTCGAGATTTTTGGTGGGAGCGTGCACTCGAAGATTACGAGGATCGCTGGTCTTTTGTTGCCCTGAGTGATGATGGTGAAATAGCTGGCTACTGCATGTCTGGTCGCCCAGCAGAGAGCTGGATTGCCCACGGTCGTCTTGAGGCTTATATCAACACCATTGGTGTTGCGCCGGCATATCGCGGAAAGGGCGTCGCCTCGGCAATGGTCTCTGCCGCGACGCACGCTGCTACTCAAGACGGGATGAGCCGTATTGGGATTGATGCGGATATTAAGAGCCCAACACATGCGCAAGCCGTATATGAACATCTGGGCTTCCTCAATGACCGTACACGTGTCTTTTACAGTATCGATCAGTAGGGCGCGTACTCGTCAATGGCTTCATATCAAGTAGATAGGGGAGTCGAGGCATATCCTCCTTTCCCCCAGGAACACCACGGAATCGTCTGGCGTCAGCTGGGCCCTCATGACCTTCATGCCCTGAGCGCTCTATTCGCACGAATGGAGGCAAGAGATAATCCTCCCTATCGCACGGCCTTAGCAGAAGTCGAAGAAATGCTTTCTCCGGCCTCGTCTTGGTGGGGGATTGCGGCTTTTGCGACGAAAGGAATCGCGCAGGGGAGAATGGTCGCTTTCGCTCAGACACGATTGCGTTTTTCAGAGCGTATTGAATGTGTCTGCCAAGGCGGAGTTGACCCGGATTTTCGTAGAATCGGTTTAGGTAGTTCGCTGCTTGAATGGCAAATTGCAGCTGCTCGTTCAATGCTTGAGCGAAATGAAGATAATGGCCAGCGCGCGATCGTGAGCTTCGTCGAAAATTGGCAGGACGAACTTGAAAACGCACTTAAGGCTCGAGGCTTCCATTGGGAACGTACCTATTACGACCTACGGGCGAAACTCGACCCACTTCCGCAAGCGCCTTCGCTCGGTTCGTACATGACGATCGAACAGTGGAGCCCTTCATGGGATGATGAGCTGCGACGCGCAGCAAACCTTATCGCACAACAGCAAGGCCGAGCTGCTCTTACTGAAGAACAATGGACGATGGGACGTAGTTCTTTTGCTCCCGATTGGTCCTATATCGCGGTGGATCGACGTTCTGATCGCCCTCGGATTGCAGGTTTTACGCTTGTTTCAAAGTACGAGCAAGATTGGCCTGCACTGGGGTGGAAAGAAGGGTACATCGACCACATCGGTGTTGGAGACGAGTGGAGGAATACCCCGGTTCTTGATGCCTTAGTGGTTGCCTCGATGCGCGCACAAGCACAAGACGGCATGGATCTTATCGCAACGGGAATTGCTCAAACCGAAGGTTCTGCAACGCTATCGGTTTTTGAATATCTTGGTTTTCGAGTCGTTGGTCAGCAGCGACTCTACGCAATAGATATCCCGGATATCTCCTAAGCCTGAACCTTTGAGATATCCGGGACTACTCAGAACTCTATTGTTAGAGGACCTTTGAGAAGAACTCCTGAGTACGGGGATTTTGTGGATTCACGATCACGTCCTCGGGGCTTCCTTCTTCAACGATCGTTCCGCCGTCCATGAAGACGACGTGGTCAGCTACCTCACGCGCAAAACCAACCTCATGGGTGACGACAACCATAGTCATTCCTGCCTTCGCGAGATCCTGCATGACGCTCAGGACTTCGCCGACGAGTTCGGGATCTAGGGCAGAAGTGGGTTCGTCAAAGAGCATGAGTTCGGGTTTCATCGCTAAGGCGCGAGCAATTGCCACTCGCTGCTGCTGGCCACCAGAAAGCTGCGAGGGGTAGTGGTTGAGACGGTCTCCCAGACCAACTAGTTCCAAGTATTCCTTGGCGTCCCGTGCAACTTCCGCTTTAGGGTGCCCCAATACTTGGATCGGGCCTTCCATAACATTCTCTATAGCAGTCATGTGCGGGAAGAGGTTGAACCGTTGGAAAACCATTCCGATTTGTGAGCGCTGACTAGCGATTTGCTTGTCCGTTAGGTCGTGCAGCACCCCCGTAGAAGGGCCTTTTCGGTATCCCAAAAGCTCGCCATCAATGAAGATTTCTCCAGCAGAGATTGTCTCTAGCTGGTTGAGACAACGCAGTAGCGTTGACTTACCTGAGCCTGATGGGCCCATGATCACGCAGACCTCACCGTTGGCGATATCGAGATCTATCCCGCGCAGGACGTGGAGGTCGCCAAAAAACTTATGGACTCCGCGGATTTGAATGAGCGCAGACTGATCTGTCATGGTGTTACCTCAATGAAAGTCGTATCTACAGACTGAGTGTCAGGATCAAATCCTTTGCCGAAGTAAGCTTCGATGTGGCTCTGGATCCACATGAGGATACTGGTGACAACCAAGTACCAGATTGCAGCTGCAATAAGCAAAGGAATTGGCTGGAATAGTTCTTGCCCCTTTTGGCTCGCAACGTACGTCAGCTCAAGAGTGTAGGGGATTGCGCTGACTAGGGAAGTGGTCTTGAGCATTGAGATCGTCTCGTTGCCAATGGGCGGAACAATCACTCTCATAGCTTGAGGCAAGATAATCCGACGGAAAATCTTCCCACGTGACATTCCCAGTGCCGTTGCCGCTTCCCATTGCCCTTTATCCACCGAGAGCAGTCCTGCGCGGATAATTTCGGCAAGGTAGGCGCCTTCATTGAGTCCGAGACCGATAAATGCCATCCAAAATTGTGTGAACCACTCACGAGTCTCGAAGGAGAAGCCGAAATCTGTTCCTGGAATTCCCAAGCTAATTGTCTTGTAGAGAGTCGGTAGTAGCGACCAGAAAATCAGCTGCGTATAAATAGGCGTTCCACGGAAGAACCAAATATACGCAGAAGCTACACCGCGTAAAACGGGATTGATCGACTGGCGCATGATCGCCATGGTGATGGCAAGCACTGTACCAAGTGCCATGGATAAAACCGTCAAGATGATCGTCATCATCAGGCCGGTCATGATCATTTTTGAAAAGAGCCATTTCCAAACCACATCCCACCTAAATTGGGGGTTCGTGACAAGGATGTAGGCCAATCCCAATGCCAAGAGTCCAACGATAATTGCGCTGATCCAACGACCTAGGTGAAAGACAGGCCGGGACTGGATTAACTCAACCCCGTCTTTGGTCTTTTCGGGCATAACGTGAATTCCTTAAAGATGCTAGCGAGGAAATATCAGACCTGTGGGTTAATTTCGGCGGTCTTAAGTGCGCCTTGGTTTGATCCGTAGGTCGCGAGGATCTTCTCAACGTATCCGTTGTCCATCAGGTACTGAACAGCTGCTTGAATGGCCTTCGTGAGTTGCTCGTTATCCTTAGGAACGATGATTCCCTGCGGTGCTGATTCGACGACATCTCCGACCTGTTCGAGCGAACCATTAGATTGCTCAATGGTGTAGCCGATAACGGGGGAGTCAGCAAGGGTTGCGTCGTACTGGCCGCTGGCGACACGCACCGCAATGTCAGTTTGAAGGTCGTGAGGCAAGATCTTTACAGCCTTTTCGCCCTTAGCGGTGCAGTCATTGGAGAGCTGAGTGATGTAGTCGAATTGGAAGGTTCCATTCTGGACACCAACAGTTGTTCCACATACGTGCGTTGGATCAAAGTTCTTGGGATTGCCCTTTGCAACTGCGAAGGCAGTACCAGTTTCGATGAAGCTGACCATGTTGACTTCCTTCTCGCGGTCAGCAGTGATCGTGAAGCCGGAAATGCCGATATCAAACTTCGAGCCAAGCGAAGGAATAATTGTTGCAAATTCAGCGTGCTCCGTGGTTGCGCCCTTCAGGCCCATCACACGCGCGATTGCATCGGCCATATTGACGTCATAACCAGTGGGGGTAGTGCCATCTGACTTGAAGAACTCTGCTGGTGCATAGTCGATTGATGCGCCGTTCTTCAGCACTCCCGCTTTCTTGATGGACTCGGGAACCAATGCCTCAATTTCAGGGACAGCTTGGATCGATGAGGTATCGAAACTGAGATTCGCTGTCTGAGAGGTGGATGCTGAACCATCTGCTGAAGGCTTTTCATCGGGGTTTGAGCAAGCTGCGATACCTGCTGCGCTCAGCACCAGAATGGATGGAATTGCAATAAGTTTTGTGTTCATGATGTCTCTCCTTGAGTTCTGATGAAATAAGCATACAACGGAATGCATATTATGCATAAATTGATTGTGGGTGAGTCCTCACACAAAAATTGAGGCCTGCGAACCACATGGTTCACAGGCCTCAAATAAAAGATCAGCGTCCGCGCAGTGCGCGTCGGTTGGGACGCATCCTAGTTGGATCGATTCCTTTGGGAATCGGTGCAGATGTACGGTCCAGAGCGCTCAGTCGCTGGTTAACCAGCGGAACTTCATCACGAGTAAGCGTCTTTTTGAGTGAGCGAAGTTCGCGTTGAAGCTTTGCTAAGCGAACCTGTCCCTCTTCGGTACCAACCTGAATGGTGGTAACGGTGACGTTGCGCATGATCCGCTGCGCCTTCTTGCGTTCCTGTTCGAGTAGGGAGCGGACGCGGGAACTGGGGCCTTCGGAAATAAGTACAATGCCCGGACGGCCGATAAGACGCCAGACAAGATCTTGCTCGGGATTTGCAGCGATTGGCTGTTGATTGGCAATCCAGCCGCTGCGGATGCGGCTAATCACCATGTATACCTGGCCGACAGTTCCTTCGACCTGGGCGTATGTCGCGCGTTCGGTAAGAGTCGACAAGATGATCGTTGAGATCAAAACGCCGATGAGCAGGCCAAGGAGGATGAGTGAGAACCAGCTACCGTGGATAAGTGCCGCAGCTAGAACTCCAAGTGCAGTTGCGACGACCGTAACACCGATCATCAGCCATCCGATCCAAGGATAGGTACGGGCGGCAATTCGGTAAGCGTCCATCAGATTGTGATAGAAGCGCCGTTTTTTCTGGGGTGTGCTGTTTTCGCTCATAACGGGTCCATCTTAGCGGTTTTTTCGTCTGTCACAGAATGTGAAAGGGGGTGTGGGGACCATTTGATCTCCACACCCCGATTTACTCTGCTATCTCAACGAGTTGCAGCTGCCAGAGGGACCTCTGCATCAGGTTCATGAGTGATGCGGTTACGCAGGTCGCGGCGAACGATTTCGATCGACCACATCCACACAATGTGCCCCAGTGCTTCTGAGAAGTGCTCAGCCCAACTCTGTCCGCCTTCAACCCAGGGGAATGGGGAGGGGACTGTACCCATGAGAGGCATCAGGACAAGGTGGAACCCGATCCAGACAAGCAGACCGAATGCGGCACCTTGCCAGAGCTTAATTCCAGGGAAATATTCCGCGACGATGCAGTAGAAGAGAGCAAAGACGATCGCGAAGGAGAAGTGGATGATAAAAGAATAAATCGGCAGGTTATCGTTTCCGTTGAATGAAACTGTTGTGTGAACCTGGTCGGGGGTCATCCCGAGTTGCTCGAGGAGCATCTGTGGCGGATTTGTTGCGTTGCGTTCGGGGGTACGAGGCGGGAAAGGAACTTCCCATCCGAACTTGACGATTGCGGAAAAGAGACCGCCAATTACACCGGTAATTGTAGCTGCGCCAATGCGACGGCGTTTGGGATCAGTCTTTTTAAAAAGGTTTTTGAACATCTTCAGGCATTTCTGTCGATACTACAGAGTATGAATACCAAGGACGTCGCGAGACGACGCAACCTCGCGTATCGGTTGACAGTCTCTCACCTTTGAACGTCGATCGCCAGATTGTCGTCGGGTTTGTGACAAGGTGAGATAAAAGTGGTGGGCAAGCCTATGCTTGCCCACCACAGTAATGAGATCAGAGAAGTCTACAGGCCGAGTTCTGACTCGAATGCAGCTTCTTCAAGTCGACGCTTCACATCCATAAGGAAACGCGAGGCGTCTGCACCATCAACCAGACGGTGATCGTAGGACAGTGAGAGATAAACCATCGAACGGATTGCGATCGAATCGTTGCCGAGTTCGTCCTTGACAACCACCGGGCGCTTGACGATCGTGCCCACGCCCATGATTGCAGTTTCCGGCATGTTGAGCACTGGAGTGTCGAAAAGTGCGCCACCCGAACCGGTGTTCGTGATGGTGAAGGTTGAACCCGAAAGCTCATCAGCGCCGATCGTTGCCGAACGTGTGCGTGCAGCAAGATCGTTGATTGAACGCGAAATATCGGCGATTGACATTCCCTGGGCATTCTTGATGACGGGGACTAGCAGGCCGCGCTCCGTATCCACCGCGATGCCAATGTTCTCGTGATCGAAGTACGTTACTTCCTTGTCATTAATCGTTGCGTTGACCTTGGGGTGGAAGCGCAGTGCTTCGGTCGCAGCCTTGACGAAGAAGGGGAGGAAAGTCAGCTTGGTGTTCTCGCGCTGAACAAATGCGTCCTTTGCGCGCGCACGCAGAGCGGCGATCTTCGTAACATCCACTTCAATAATGGTTGTGAGCTGGGCAGCGGTTGCGAGTGACTCGACCATGCGACGGGCGATGGTCTGGCGCAAACGCGACATCTTCTCAGTGGTTCCGCGAAGCGGTGATGCCTCGCGGCCGGAGAAGACGTTGTCGCCAGGGGCTGCCGCAGTGGTGGTCTGAGGTGCTGCGCTTGCTGCGGGAGCTACAGGAGCTGGAGCTTGCGCTGCCTGACGTGCCTTGATTGCTGCCTCGACGTCTTCGCGGCGAATGCGGCCACCGATCCCGGTGCCGGCCACCTCTGCAAGTTCAATTCCTGCCTCGCGCGCAAGCTTGCGGACGATAGGCGTCACATAGCCGGTCTGGGAAACCTGAGCGGGAGTAGGTGTAGAAGACTGGGCCAGCTGACCAGTTTCTGCAGTCTGAGCCAGGGATGCGGGAGTCGGGAAGGGGTTTACCGGTGCCGCGGGAGCCGGTGCAGGAGCCTGAGGTGCTGGGGAAGCAGCAACAGGTTCATGCTGAGCCGGAGCCGCGGGTGCTGCTGCAGTGGCAGCGGGTGCCGCAGGCTCGCTGGGGGCAGCCGAGGGAGCCTGAGCAGTAATCACCGCAAGGACAGTGCCAACCTCAACGGTCTCATCTTCCGGTACGCGAATTTCTGCGAGGAAGCCTGAAGCGGGAGCGGGAACCTCGGAGTCCACCTTATCGGTCGAAACCTCAACCAGGGGTTCATCGGTTTCAACCGCGTCGCCAACAGACTTCAGCCAAGTGGTGACGGTACCTTCTGTTACCGATTCGCCGAGCGCAGGCATGATGACCTCGGTTCCGCTTACCGGTGCCGAGGCCGGCGCAGGAGCGGAAGCAGCGGGTGCGGGTTGTGCCTCGGGAGCGGGCGCCGGGGTGGGTGCGCTTTCCTGTGCGGGGGCAGGAGCGTCTTGCGGGGCCTCGGAAGCATCACCGATGAGAGCCAGCTGAGTACCGACCTCGACGGTTTCGTCTTCGGGAACAAGAATCTGAAGAAGGACGCCTGCCACGGGGGAGGGAACTTCAGAGTCGACCTTGTCGGTGGAAACTTCGACCAAGGGCTCATCGAGTGCGACGGTGTCGCCCACTGATTTGAGCCAGGTGGTCACGGTGCCTTCGGTCACCGACTCGCCCAGAGCGGGCATGATCACTGCGGTTGCCATGTTCAATCTCCTTGTCGGTGACAGGTTAGTTGTGTGCGTGGAGAGGCTTGCCGGCCAGAGCCATGGCTGCCTCGCCGATAGCTTCATTTTGCGTCGGGTGAGCGTGGATGAGTGCTGCAAGATCCTCTGGGTAGGCTTCCCAGTTGACCATGAGCTCTCCTTCGCCAACCTGCTCGCCAATGCGCGTGCCAATTCCGTGGAATCCGACGATGGGTCCATCTTCTACGGAAACGAGCTTAATAAAGCCCGTTGCTCCAAGGATATTCGACTTTCCGTTGCCCGCAAGGTTGTATTCGACCGTGCGTACCTTGTCGCCGTACTTTTCGCGTGCCTGCTTCTCGGTCAGGCCAACAGAGGCGATTTCGGGTTCGCAGAAGGTTACGCGTGGAATTCCGGACTCGTCCATCATCGTGGGGGAGAGGCCGGCAATTTCTTCCGCTACAAAGATGCCCTGCAGGAAGCCGCGGTGTGCAAGTTGAAGTCCGGGAACGATGTCTCCGACTGCGTAGATGTTGCCCACACCGGTGTGCAGTCGCTCGTTGGTGAGAACGAAGCCGCGTTCCATCTTGATACCGGCTTCTTCGTAGCCCAAGCCTTCGGTGACAGGACCGCGTCCAACTGCAACCAAGAGAACATCGGCATCGAAGGTCTTGCCATCTTCCGTTGCGACGTGAACACCGGAGTCGTCCTGCGTTGCACTGGCGAAGCGGGTGTTGGTGTGGAAAGCAATGCCGCGCTTACGGAATGAACGCTCGAGGTGCTTGGAAACGGCCTCGTCTTCGTTATTTGCAAGGTGGGGGAGCGCTTCGATGATTGTGACTTCCGCACCGAAGGAACGCCAGACGGAAGCGAACTCTAGGCCAATGACACCGCCGCCCAATACGACGGCCTTCTGCGGTACCCATTCCATTTGAAGGGCCTGATCAGAGGTAATGATACGGCCCGAAATATCCAAACCGGGGATTGAACGAGAATAAGAACCTGTCGCAAGAATGATGTTGCGGCCAACTATGCGCTGTCCGCCTACCTCGATGGTGTCAGGTGAAGCCAAGCGACCCCATCCCTGGATGACGTCTACGCCGCGAGAGGAGAGCAGGCCCTGAACGCCTCGGTACAATTTATTAATAATGGAATCGCGATACTGACCGACCTTTGCCATATCGATTCCCTGGAAGCTCGCCTGGATGCCGAAAGTATCGGATTCGCGGACGGTGTCAGCAGTCTCTGCTGCGTGCAGGTAAGCCTTGGTCGGGATGCAGCCACGGTGGAGGCAGGTTCCACCAACCTTGTCACCTTCGATAAGGGCTACTTTCAATCCCAGCTGGGAGGCGCGTAAAGCCGCGGCATAGCCACCTGAACCCGCACCCAGAATCACGAGGTCGTATACAGACTCGCTCACGTGTTCCACTCCTTGATAATGAAGAGAACGGACCTTCAATGTCCGACTTAGGTCCTATTCTTCCACTAGTCACTACTTTTGTCCGTCACAAAATCGTCTACTTGGCGGTTAGACAGCACACATGTTTTCATGCAAAAAGTCGTGGGGAGCGGCGCGGAGCAACTAGTATGGCAGTGGATTAAGGAGGAAAGGTGAGCGAAGCGGTTCACGAGCAATCTCAGGATAATCGCCCACCCGCACGCGGATCGGGACGACTGGTTATTGCCCTGTACTGGATTTTTAGCGTCACTGTCACTCTTCGAGCTCTTGCTGATTCCTATTATCTGCGGGAGATACCGTTGTGGGCGCGCATCGTTGCGGTGCTTATCGGTGCAATTTATGTAGTTGCTGCTATTAGCTTGACGCACAATGGAAGGCGTATGCGCATCCTTGGGTGGTGCATGATCGCTCTGTGCCTTATCGGACCTCTTACGTGCGGCGTAGCTGGAGCTTCCTTGTCCTCAATGAGTCTGATGCCGAATGCCTGGAATGCTTTCGGCGCTGACTTCGCCTATCTCCCACTGATCGTTGCCGCTATCGGTGCCATATGGATGTGGCTATCGAATCCGCGAAGGATCGTCGAAATTGCTGAGCAGGTAGAGCGACCCGGTAAGGGTATTCTTTCCTCGAAATAATTAGAGGCCTCGGAAGAGGCGGAAGTGGCCCGCGGCTAGATTCCGTTCGGGAAACCCAGCTGACGCCAAGCCTCGTAAAGTGCAATCGATGCGGAATTTGCGAGATTGAGCGAACGCACTCCCGGGAGCATCTGAATGCGTACGCATTGAGTGACGCGGGGGTGAGTCATTGCCCATTCGGGAAGACCAACCGATTCGCGGCCGAATAGCAGGCCATCTCCATCGGCATAGTGAACCTCGCTGTAATGATCTGAAGCATGTCCAGTAAATGCCCAGATGTGTCCGGGAACTTCGGCTAACGCATCTTCAAAATTGGAGTGGACCTTGACGTGTGCCAGATCGTGGTAGTCCAATCCTGCGCGCTTGAGCTTGGCGTCGGACATGTCGAATCCCAGTGGTTCAACTAAGTGAAGAAAAGCTCCGGTGCACGCAGCGAGGCGAATTGCGGCGCCGCTATTTCCTGGGATTTCAGGTTCAAGAAAAATGATGTGAAGCATGTCAGTTCGATGGTGTTTGGTGTGTTGCGGTCAAGGTTGCGCGGGCAATGGTGTGTTCTAGGGCCTCGAATGAATACATTGCTGGTGAGGTGTCGTCATCGCAGCCTAGGGTTGGAACATCTAGGGCGTGAACGGAAAAGATGTAGCGGTGGGGGCGGTCGCCCGCTGGCGGCGCGGCGCCGAAATATGAATGATCGCCATGATCCCCTCGAAGGTGGAAGGCGCTTCCATCAAGTTCAAGATCGGAACTGCCGGCTCCGCGTGCAAGAGATGTACATGAGACGGGGATGTCGATCACCATCCAATGCCAAAAGCCCGATGGTGTGGGGGCATCTGGATCAAAGCAAGAAACAAAGAAGCTTTCTGTCTGATCGGGGAAGCCGCTCCACTCTAAGTGTGGCGAGATGCTGCCGCCTTCTGCTGTGTGCAGTTTTGGCATGGGGAGGCCATTGCTTAGATCTTGTGACACCACGGTAAATGTTGCACTGGGGGGAAGCCCTTCGTACGGGTTGGAAGCAAGAGGGCGATCAAAGAGGTGCATGCGCATATTCTTTCACTTCTTCAGAAGGAACCAAAGTGGACGCAAATGGTGGAGGGACGCATACACTAATAGAACACTTGTTCGATTGAGGTGATTTATGAAGCGTTTAGACCTTGCTCGTCAAGTTCTGCGCGATACCGAAAGTCGCCTGGGACTTGAGAAAAATCAGGATTTTTCGGATTTTTCATCGCGCTGTGTGGGGGTCTGGGAATACGGCGGGACTTACCCGCAATTGATTCGTGTCATTCTTTCTCTTGGCATCGAAGAGGCTTGCTGCGCTTTCATTGGAAGTGATGATTTTGGCTGGGAATACGCTTTTAAACAGGGATTGAATCTGGCGCGTTGCCTCTACGTTCCCTCCTCCTGTGCGGATGCGCAGGTAATCTCACTTCTTCTTCCGCATTGTCGATTGGTCTATGTGGACCGTTGTGTATTAGAGCTTCGTGATATGCGACGTTTGGGCGCCCAGGCGCGAAAAGAAGAAACAATTTTGCTGACTAAGTACCCATGGGTTGGCTTCAGTCGTCCATGGGGAGAAGAGTTTGGTATTTATCAAAAGGCGGGATGATATGCGCTGTCTCATGGTGTGGATTCCCAACTGGGAAATTAATGCTTTGGTCGTCGATATTCCTCCGGGGGCTCATGGGGCAATTGAAGAACGTGGATTTCTTAAGACAGTGACTCCCTCCGCATGGAAATGCGGTGTGCGACAGGGGATGCGCGTGTCGATGGCGCGTTACCTATGTCCAGATCTCCTTATTCTTCAAAGTGACCCACGTAGGGAATTGAACTCTTTTGAAGTAATTGTCCAAGCTTGTGAGCAATGGGTTGCAGGTATCGCCTGTGTGCGTCCGGGGTTGGCATGGGCTCCTGCAGCTGGAGCGGCTCGATGGAGCGGTAGTGAAGAACAGCTGGCCGAAAATATTGTTGATTCGATTTCTCGATGGAGCGGATCAGAAAGCAATGTAGGGATAGCATCCGGGCCCCTTGCGAGTTATGCAGCAGCGAGGCGTGGCATTATTGTGCCTCCAGAGCAGACTCAGGAGTTTCTCGATCATATTGACCTTGCTCAGTGTCTTCCATTATTTCCCCAAAAACAGCACGAACAGCTCCAACAGGTCATTGATACGTGCCGCTCAGTGGGAGTGATGCGCGGGCGTGATTTGATGCGCATGGGAGAAAGCGCTCTGTATACACGTTTTGGAAATATTGGTCAGCAGCTCTACGAATTATTTAGCGGGAAAGATTTTTGGATTCCGAAACACGAAATTCCTGTACGCGAAGTACAAGTGGATGAGGAGTGCGAGGAAAGCATTGAGAATGAAGAACAGGCCGCTTTCTGTTCTCGCCGTTTAGCGCGTCAAGTCTGCGAAAAGCTTGAAAGAGAGCAGCTGCGTTGCTCGAGTATCGTGATCACTGCCCGCGATCAGAGCCATGAAACTTACGAAAGACAATGGTGGGGAATCGAAGGGGATGAAGAAGAAATTGCAGATCGTATTCGCTGGCAGCTTGTAGCTTGGCTTTCTTCTTCCACTACCGAGGAAGGGCTGAATCACATCAGTGTCCAAGCCTTGCATTGCATTCCTTCAGCAGGGGTGAGCGCTCTATGGAAAACGCATCACTCACCTAAGCGTGATTCCGCCCTTCGTAAGATTTGCGCTTATAAAGGCGAAGATGCTGTTCGCGTCCCATGTCTAGTTCCGGGCTACACCCCCATGCAAAGATCAGGCTTTGCCTGTATTGATCAAACAGCGACGAGCTCCAGTGATCTCCTTTACCCCGAAGGCGCAGTAGAAGATGCGCCCTCGAAGGTATACGCCACGCCTCTTCCGGCTTTTCTCTATGCTCACTCTTCTTTGCAAGAGCATGTGCAAGTGGCAGTTAGTGATCGCTCTACGCTCACACATAATCCCAAAGAAATCGTTGCAGTAATTTCGGGGCGACAACACCGATACGGGGTGCTTTCCTGGAAAGGCCCATGGAGTATGCCGCACTCGTGGTGGCAAGAGACGGCCGAGGCTATTGCTCATGCCCCCTGTACGCACTACCTCAGAGTGAGTTGTGAAAATTCCTCGGATTTTCTGCTGATGTGGGAGCAAGGCTCTTGGAGCGTTGCTGGAATGTATGAAGATCATCAAGGGTAATCATTCACATGGGTTATCCTCAAAGGATGGGTACGTCACCGATTCGTCAAGCTCTTCGCGCGTGCAGCGAAGAAGATGCAGTTGCACTTCTTGGGCACGCCTTATGGGCGCAGGCGGCTCTTGCAGATGGGCGCGGTGATGTTCAGGAAATAGCCTGGAGCAATACCGAGGCTTCGGCCCGCGTCCGCGCACCAGGCGTCATGTACCGAAGCGTCATTCGTTACGTAGATTCCTCAAAGACACATCTTCATTTGACGTGTTCTTGTTATCTTGCAGGTGCTTGTGTCCATGCAGCGGCCTTGCTTCGTCGCGCTCGGCTCGAATGTGGTGAAGATTCTGCCACGCAAAATTCGGCAGGCTCAGTGTGGATGAGCGAATTTGAAAGCTTGTTATCCACAGATGGTGCTCAAGCTATGGGGCTTATTGTTGACGCTCACGATCCTGCTCAACCGGTATGGCTGACTCCGTTGGTGCTTGTGCGCAATCAAGAAGCTCGTCGTCTCAGTTGGTCTGAACTTGCACAGTCTCAGTGGAGTGGCCTCTTAGATACGCTTTCGCCGCATCACCTCACAAGCTTGCGACGTCTCTACCAAAGCAGTAGAAAATCGAGTGAATATTCGCCTGGCAGCTATGACGTCTCGCTGGAATCACTGGGTCGCAGCGCACCCATCTGGCTCTATGAGCTTCAAAAATCGGGGGTTGTGCTTCTGACACCACAACTCTATCGATTCGACTTTCAGATGAATTCTTTTGCTGTTGCGATTGATATGAACCTCAGCAGAAAAGGACTTGAACTCTGCTATAAACGCGAACAAATTGACCGGGCTGGTGCAACGCTGCCTTTTCCGCGACGTGCTGATGCAATGGGGCTGACCTTCATTAATGGAGGAGAAGGTGCAGTTGCAGATCCCATCGATCAAAACGAGCTGGACCCCCTCAATGAGGTTTGTGTTCGCATTCCAATGTCTGCAATTGGAGATTTCATCAGGAATGAACTTGCCGCACTTCGTGCACACTACCGATGTATATCCTCGATGAGGACTTTCCCCTTTGATGAACTCCTGCCACAGTTGCGACTGTGCCTGCGAGAGCGAAATTCACAGTATGCCTATGTATGTTGGGCGGTGGATTACAGCTTAGAGAAAAAGCGGTTCCGCTCTTATTTGTCTCCGCAGACAAAAATCAGTCATCTGAGCGATTCTCTAGCCCGCGACTTTGATGCTGCCCACGCGGCGTTACGCGCTTACTTTCCTGCGGCCTCGCTGGCGCCAACCCTTCACGAACTGCTCATCCCGCTTCCGCAAGTCCCCGAGCTGCTTCGTGCATTAAAAAATAGCTGGCCGCTGGATTCGGTGACCTGGGATATTGATCAGCATCTTGAAGAGACTCGCATCGTTGACGAGAAGCTGCAGATTAACGCACAGATTCAGGCAACGGATTCTCCGGACTGGTGGAATTTGCGCGTTACTGTTCGCGTCGGAGATGAAGAACTACCGATCTCTCGCGTCCTCAGTGCGCTCTCTGAGGACCAGGACTATATTCGCCTCGATAATGGTCGTTGGCTCCATCTTGAGGGCGTCGATATCGATCGCTTACGCCTACTTCTCCGGCAGGCGGCGCAACTTCACCGATCGCGTTCTCTCGATAATATTTCGCTGACAACCTCCCAATTTGGACTCTGGGAAAACCTGAGTGAGTTCGTCGATACGCGTGAAGAAGACCTTCAATGGAGAAGGCGCATTGACGGTCTCAGAGACTTGGCCAAGGAAGAAATAAAAGCGCCCATCGAGGATGAGCCACGAATGCGTCCTTATCAGGCGATGGGCATGCATTGGGTTCTCAATAGAATTCGGGCAGGTTTCGGTTGTGTCCTTGCCGATGATATGGGACTTGGAAAGACCAGGCAGATCCTGGGGGCAATTGAAAAGTTTCGACGTTATACCAGTCATCCCGTTCTGGTTGTCGTCCCCACCAGCGTCATGTCGAGCTGGCGGGATGAAGCTGAAAGTTGCTTCCCAAAAATGGCGCTTTCTCTCATTCAATCAACCTATGCGCGTGACCCACAGGGATGGGATAAGTTGGATCGTGCGGATGTTGTTGTTACCTCGCATACGCTCTTTCGGATTGACTGCGAACATTGGAAAAATAGAGAGTTAGCGGGCGTCGTCATCGACGAAGCCCAAGCCGCCAAAAACCCGCGCACGCAACTGTATCGATACCTGAAAGAGCTACCTGTTGCCTGGCGAGTGTGCATCAGTGGAACTCCAATTGAAAACTCTCTTGAAGATCTCTGGTCGCTCATGTCTTTAGCAGTCCCGGGGCTCCTCTCAAGTCATTCTTCTTTCAATGAGAAGTTCCGGCGCCCGATTGAGGCAGGAAGTTCACCTGATCTTCTCAATCTCCTGCATTCACTGATTGCCCCGTTTCTTCTTCGACGGACGAAGGAAGAGGTCGCGCCCGAACTGCCTGAGCGTGTTGAAACTCTTCTTCCTGTGCCGCTGGGGCGCAAACAGCGACAAATTTATGATCGCTACCTGACCCGCGAGCGCGCACGCCTTCTTCATCTTGAACTGGAAAATGACACTCGTGAACGATTTGAGGTTTTGGCTGCACTTACGCGCCTTCGTCAATTGTCTTTGGATCCTGCCCTAGTTGATCAGCGGTATGACTCTGTCGGCTCGGCGAAGATTGATCTGCTCTGCGAGCACTTGGAGCAGATTCTTCCGCTGGGGCATAAAGTCTTGGTTTTCAGTCAATTTGTTGCTTTCTTGGAACGAATTCGTCGTTCCTTGGATCAGCGCGGTATTCGCTCGCTTCTTCTTGAAGGAAAAACACGTAACCGTCATGCAGTGATCGATGAATTTCAGCATGGAGACGTGCAGGTGTTCCTAATTTCCCTCAAGGCTGGGGGAGTGGGGCTTACCCTAACTCAGGCAGATTATGTCTACATGATGGACCCGTGGTGGAATCCTTCAGTTGAGGCGCAGGCGGTCAATCGTGCGCACCGTATTGGTCAGGATCGCAGGGTAAATGTCTATCGCTTGGTTGCTCAAGACACCATTGAAGAAAAGGTGTGTCAGCTTCAGGCTCACAAACAGCTGCTTGTCGACAGCGTTGTGGGACAAAATTTAGGAGCGGGGCGTAGTTCTGCTGATATTCAGCAGCTACTTAAGCTCATCCAAGAAGATCAGGATGGGCGCGTTTAGCTCGATCTTTTCTTGAGGCAAATTCACTGCATATCGAACATATGTTCGATATGCTGATTGGGTGGGATCCCATCATTTTGCTGAGCTACACGCGCATTCGTACTTCACTTTTCTTGAAGGGGCAGATGCGCCAGAGGACTATGTTTCTTTGGCGCAAAATATGGATCTTAGCGCTCTTGCTCTGCTGGAAGTCGATGGAATGTATTCCCTTATTCGGGCTTTACAGGCAGCAAAAGAATCTTCTTTTCCCCTTCTTGTTGGCAGTGAATTGACTCTAGATGCGAGGCAGTTTTCCCGATATAGCTCACCAAAAGAAGTCGCTCAGGGCTGGGGGTTACCCAATGGGTGGGAAGATCGCGGAATTCGTCTTCCTGTCCTTACGACCTCGGCGCAGGGGTATCGGGATCTTTGTCATCTTATGAGCGAGTACACGCTGACGCATGATGCTCAGGAAAGCCCGGCCCACGGCCTCGGCAGTATTGCGCAGATGGGGGATATTCGTATTTTGACGGGAGGAAGCAGGGGGCCTTTGCGACGGATTTTGCATGCGCAGGGGCATACGCAGGCCGATCGTTTCCTTAAGGACCTCATCGCGCTATTTGGACGTGAACGCGTTCTTCTTGAGAGCGTGTTGATGCCTGGGCAAGACGATCTTGGCCGCGAGCTTGCTGAACTTGCGCAAGCTAATTGCCTGACTCTTGTCGCAAGTGCTGCTCCTGTCATGGCCTATCCGCAATCGAAATATCGAGCGGATCTTTTATGCTCATTGAGACAGGGGCGAAGTCTTGATGATCTTCAGTATCGACTTCCCGCACAGCACGCCTTCCTGCGAAGTGCCGAAGAAATGCTGGCCCTGCATCGTAGTGCGCCTCAGGCAGTGAATAATGCCTTCGAATGCGCAAATGAGTGCTACTACCCCCTATCTTTCGATTCCTTGGATCTGCCCGATACGGAAGTTCCCTCGGGACATACGACGATTTCTTGGCTCAGGGAGCTTACCTATTCTCGGGCAGTGGAAATTTACGGTGAGCGCAGCGCTCATCCGCAGGCGTGGCAGGTCATTGATCATGAGCTGGCAATTATCGAAAAACTAGATTTTGCGGGCTATTTCCTGATTGTTCATGACATCGTCGATTTTTGTCGTCGCTCTGGGATCATGTGTCAGGGTAGGGGATCAGCTGCAAATTCTGCTGTCTGCTACTGCTTGGGTATCACCGCTGTTGATGCGATCAAGCATCATATGCTTTTCGAACGATTCCTTTCGCCTGGGCGATCGGGGGCTCCCGATATCGATATTGACATTGATAGCGCACGTCGTGAAGAAGTCATTCAATATGTGTATCGCCGCTATGGACGAAGACGTGCTGCACAGGTAGCGACCGTAATTACCTATCGTTCGCAACTGGCCTACAAGGATGCAGCTCGAGCTTTAGGGATTGCGCCTGATAGCGTGCCTACTCGTGCTCAGCGTCGGGAGTGGTCCCAAAGCAGTGATTCATCGGCTTCGCAAGAGATGCTTGGAGCCTGCGCGCAGCTTCTGAGCGGTCTTCCGCGTCATATGGGCATTCATTCGGGGGGCATGATTTTGACGAAGCAACCCGTGAGTGAGGTGTGCCCAATCCGTTGGGCTCGAACAAGCGGGCGCAGCGTTATTCAGTGGGATAAAGAAGATTGCGCTGATGCCGGACTGGTGAAGTTTGATCTTTTAGGACTGGGGATGTTGGGGGCTCTCGGAGGCATCTTCGATTCTCTTCAAGAATCGGGAGTACGAAATTCTCGGGGGAAAGTTCTTTCTTTATACGAGCTCGAAGATGAAGATCCTCGAGTGTATGACCTCCTGTGTGCAGCCGATACAGTCGGGGTTTTCCAAGTGGAATCACGGGCACAGATGAATGTGCTTCCTCGGCTTCGGCCTCGGTGTTTTTATGACATTGTCATTGAGGTTGCTTTGGTGCGTCCGGGGCCGATTCAAGGGGAGGCCGTCCATCCCTACCTGCGTCGTCGCCGAGGAGAAGAGAAAGTGAACTATCTGCATCCACTTCTTCGTCCTGCTTTGGAAAAGACCTTGGGAGTTCCTCTGTTCCAAGAACAGATGATGCATATTGCTATGGATGTTGCAGGCTTTAGCGCTACGCAGGCGGATGAGCTCAGGCGTGCCATGGGTTCTTCGCGCAGTATCCAAAAAATGCAGAAGCTTCGTGAACCTTTCATGAAGGGGCTGCAGCAGCGCGGTATTCCTCAAAATATCTGCGAGGAAATTTTTACTCAGGTTCAAGGATTTGCCGATTTTGGTTTTCCCGAATCGCATTCCTTTTCTTTCGCCTACATTGTGTACGCGTCGGCCTGGCTGAAGGTTCACTACCCCGAGCATTTCTATGCGGGGATTTTGTCTCATCAACCGATGGGCTTTTATTCGCCTTCCTCGCTGATTCATGATGCACGAGGCCATGGCCTGCTTGTGTGCCCGCCTGACGTTAACCTTTCGGCTGAGAAAACCCAGGTTCTCCCCGTCAATGAAATTGAGCGTGTCATTGGCGCGCAGGCACTTGCCGAGGCGCGTGGAGAGGTAGTCCCCGGAAAAGAAGGATTGGTTGATCCTCACGCGCAGTGGGGGATTGTGATAGGGCTTGATGCCATCAAAGGGCTTGATCGATCTCGTATCCAGAGGATTGTGCGCGAACGCCAGGATGGCTTGTATACAAGCTTTGAGCAGCTGGCATCCAGAGCTAGGCTCCGCAGCGTTGATCTGGAAAAGATCGCCCAAGCGGGAGCCCTAGATTCTTTGGGATATGAGCGACGCGAAGGAATCTGGGCAAGCGGTAGCTTGGGCCAAGACGGCGGAGATTCTGAGGAATATCAACCAATGCTTGATGGCTTTGGCTTGGAATACCATCTTCCCGAGCTTCCGCCTTTGGATGATTTCGCCCGCATTAATCTGGACTATGAGTCCATGGGGATGTCGCCAAAACAGCATCCTTTTGTGCTTCTTCGTCCCGAGATGAATGCTCAGGGGGTGACGCCTGCCTGTCGGGTTACCGCGTGTGAGAACCGTGCTCGCATCAGAGTGGGAGGAATTATTACCCATCGTCAGCGTCCCAGTAGTGGCGGAGGCGTCCTCTTCCTGAGCGTAGAAGATGAAACCGGAAGTGTGAACGTTACGGTTACCGAAAACACGTGGCGACAATTTCGCCAAGAGGTCATGGCTCCGGCGGTTATTGTCGACGGCTACTGCGAAAACCTGTATGGGACACGAAGCGTACGCGCCTTCCGTATCTATCCGATGAATACGGAGCTATGCGTGCGCTCACGTGATTTTCGTTAAAGCGGGTTATGCGCGCTCGCGAGGCACGTAGAGCTCAGAGAAGATTGACCAAATCACCGAAATGATCGGGATTGCAATAATTGCTCCCAGCAGTCCAGCGGTGAAGGTTCCCACCATGACACCAATACCCACGACAACGGGGTGCAAGGATACCTGGTGTCCCATGATGAGCGGTTGAAGAATATGGCCTTCGATCTGGCCAATTAAAGCAATGCCCAAACCAACGATTGCAGCGGTAACAATGCCCTTGGCTGCAAGAGCAACGATCATGGCAAGGATCATCGCTGTTGGAGCACCAATAAGCGGAATGAAGGCACCGATGAAAACCAAAATTCCCAGCGCAGGAGCTACGGGGACTCCCAGTATCTGCAAGAAGATGGCTGCGAATAGACCATCTGTTCCAGCTACCAGCATGGTTCCACGTGCATAGCCGGAGAAGGTTGCCCATCCTGCTTGCGCTGCACGGTTTGTCACTGCTCGCCGGTGATAGGGAAGAAGCGCGACAAACCATGACCACATCTGGCCACCGGAGTGCAAGAAGAAGATTGTGATGAAGAAGGCGAGGACGAGGACCGAAGCAACGACAGCCGCACTCGATACATTCGCCACAGTCTCACTGAGCAATCCCGACCAATTAGAGGCAAGGAATTGCTTGCCTTGGTTCATCAGGGTTTCATTCAGATGAGTGAGATCGTTGATGGGGATTTGGAAAGGGAGCTTGAGATGGGAAACCAGATCAGAGACCTTAACAAGCCCGTTTTCGACCTCGACAAGAAGGTTCGGCCATTGGCCAGCGATCGAGGTAATCACCAGTGTCATGAGTGCGACAAAAGTGCCGATGAAAGCCAGAAGAGAGGCAAAGACAGCTAGCCATCGATTCAACCAACGGCTGAGGAAATTTGTCAGCGGATTCAATATTGCGGTGAGAAGAAGTGCAATAAAGATCGCCACGAAGACAGGGGTAGCCTGAGCAATTGCGAAAACCACTGCAGAGATGACGATGATCACGCCGATAATCGCCCACGAGCCAACTCCCGCCTGGGCAAGCCAGCGAGGAACAAGAGGCTTACGGGTCGTGCCGTTAAGAACTCGGCGGCTACTTGAGGGGGTGCGCGTAGGCGGAGTCCACTGGACTCTCGGCGGAGCCTGGTGGTGTCGAGGCGTCGCCTGAGTTCCGCTGCGCGCCTTGAGACGTGCAGCGGTATGCGATCCCAGTCGTTGAGCTCCTTGGGAGAGAGAAGTGACAAGCGCCCGTGAATGACGAATCAGGCGCGTCGCTTGGCGCTGAGGTTTCTCACTCATTCTCGTCGCTCTTCTGCTCTGTTGAAGTATCGCCAGGGGAGAGGCGCTCACTTACTGCTGCCGCGGCCTCGCCGATTGCTCTTTGAGCGCTTTCAATCATTCGGTTTGCGGGGTCAAGAAGCTGTTCCTTGACCTTGCGACGCATGACTTTACCCAGCGGATTGCGTGGAAGGTCAGTGATGATCGCAATCTGGCGCGGAAGGGCGTAGTGAGAGACATATTTCTCGGCCCATGCGCGCACCTGTGCCAAGGTAATCATTGGCGCGTCATCTTCTAGGATCAACGCTGCGGTGACCTCTTCGCGCGCTTCGCCTGCGGGAAGCCCAACCACTGCAACATCCTTGACGCCGGGCATCGAGCGAATTGCTGCTTCTACCTGCGAAGGGTAGACGTTGAAGCCACCCGAAAGGATGAGCTCTTTCTTGCGATCGGACATCACAAGGAAACCATCCTTATTGATCGCAACGTCGCCGGTACGTAGCCATCCGTCTTCAGTGAAGACGCGAGCAGTCTCTTCGGGCGCGTCAAGGTAGCCACTGAAGACCTGAGGGCCTTTAACGATGATCTCACCGGGAGTGCCGTCTTCAACATCAATGCTGGGGTCTTCAAGGTCGACCAGGCGGACGTCGGTCGAGGGAAATACGACTCCCAAAGCGCCGTGGTACCGGTTATCGGCAAGGGGTGAACCGGCGATAACGGGAGAGGTCTCGGACATCCCGTATCCCTCGATAATCATCCCATCGGTGGCCTCTTCCCATTGCTGAGCCAAGGTCTTCGAGAGTGGCATCGCGCCGCAAATCGACCACTTAATCGTCTTCAGAGAGACGTTCTTTTCAGCAGCGCGATTCATTACGCGCTCGAACATCGGGGGAACTCCAACAAAGAACGTCACAGGTCGGCGCTTATGCGCTTCTAATGCCAAATCAACATCGAACTTTGGAAGGAGCAATTGCGTGGCAGCAAGATGAACTGCCGCGCACATGAAGAAGGTCAATCCGTAGGCGTGGAAGTAGGGCAAGAGCGAGTAGAAGGTTTCAGCACCTTCGTGAAGTTTCCATACCCACATGCGACATTGATTGACATTCGTTCCAATGTTGCGGTGGGTGAGAGGAACTGACTTGGGAACACCATTCGTGCCACCGGTATGAAGGATGACCGCTAAATCATCACCGGTTGCTTGGGGAGTATCAGGATGAACCAGTCGTGCATGAGCGACTGCCTGATCCCAGGAGCGGGCATCTTTAGGACGCGCTGCACGCATTTGCTCGCGGGTCTGCCGTGCTCGTTCAATTGGAAGGCTTAAGAGCATTCGTTGTGAGCGCGGCATCCCGGCCGAGATATCGACAGTGAAAATCGTATCCAGCGATTTATCACCCTCGCGAATGAAAGCGTCAACCGACTTTTCCCAGACGATTGCAACTTTTCCGCGGTGACGATCGAGTTGCTGGTGGATTTCTTCAGCTGGTGCCAGTGGATTGTGCTCTGCAGCGACGACACCAATGCGCATGCAGGCATAGAAGGCAACTAATGCCTGCGGGCAGTTGGGAAGACAAATGGCGCAGACATCACCGCGGCGCAGGCCGGTCTCGATGAGTACTTGTGCGGCTCGCAGCACCTGCGCATAGAGCTGAGCGTAGGTCAGGGTGGCGCCAAAGTAGTCGACTGCAATGCGTTCGGGGTAAAGTCGCGCGGAGGTCTCCAGAAGAGTGATCAACGATGTATCCGGCACCGGTACCTCTAGTGGCGTTCCCAGGTCGTACTGCCTGCGGGATTGCAATGTGAGGTCTGAAACCATGTCCACTCCTAGTAGAAAACTACTACTTACGTTAGCGTAGGTTAGCGCGCCCGGCGCCTGAAAAACGCCCAAGCATTTCCTCTTTAAATGCTGAGTATTCGCCGTTGTCGATGGACTCTCGAATGGCATCAACCAAGCGGACGGTGAACCACTCGTTGTGAATCGTTGTCAGCGTCGAAGCCAAGATTTCCTTCGCCTTAAACAGGTGGTGGACGTATGCGCGGGTGTAATGAGTGCAGGTATAGCAACCGCAGCCATCGACCAGGGGAGTGAAGTCACGCTTGAAGCGGGCGTTTGTAATATTGAAACGACCGTCAGGGGAGTAGATTGCTGCATTTCGCGCGACGCGAGAAGGGTTCACGCAATCAAAGGTATCTGCGCCGGCCTCGACGCCGCGGAAAAGATCGTCGGGTTCGGAAATCCCCAGAAGGTGGCGAGGGCGATCCTCGGGGAGCTCAGAACTCACCCAAGAAACGATTGTTCCCAGATTTTCCTTCTGCAGTGCGCCGCCAATACCGAAACCATCGAAGATCTGACCGTTAACGTCCATCTCAGCCAAGGTGCGCGCGGCATGTCGGCGAAGATCCTCGTATTGCGCTCCCTGCACAACGCCCCAGAGCTGTTGGTAGGGCTTTCCGACGCGCGCATTAGTGAGACGTTGATGGATCGCCAAGCACTGACGGGCCCATTCATGGGTACGTTCAAGGGACTCTTCTTGATAGAAACGAGGGTGAAGCAGTGAGGTCAGCTCATCGAAGGCGAACATGATGTCTGAGCCCAATTCGTGCTGAATGCTCATCGAGACTTCGGGGGAGAAACGGTGCTTAGAACCATCGATGTGGCTAGAAAAAATTACTCCCTCTTCATCGACAACAGCACGTGAAGCTTTGACAGCCTGCTTGTTGAGCTTGGGATCATCGAAACTTGCTTGACCGCTGAACTCGGCTGAAAGCACCTTCTTAAACCCTGCGCCCAAAGAAAGAACCTGAAAACCGCCGGAATCCGTGTAGGTCGGTCCGTCCCAGTTCATGAAGGAACCGACTCCACCGGCCTCGTCAACAATGTCCGAACCCGGCTGCAAATAAAGGTGGTAAGCATTGGCAAGTACAGCCTGTGCACCCAGATCACGCACCATCTCGGGGGTGAGGGCCTTGACATTCGCTTTCGTTCCGACAGGGATGAAGGCAGGAGTCGAAATAGTACCGTGCGCGGTGTGAATCGTGCCCGTTCGTCCCAAGCCTGAAGCGTAGTCAAGACGCGTTCGGCAATCGAAACCGCGGTCACGATCCGATGTAGGGAAAGGTCCGGTGAACTCGGCTGGTTTACTGAGCCAATTTGAGGAAGCGCTCATGCCAAGACCTCATCACTCTTCAGGTGCTCGACGCGGCGCACCAATGCAATCACGCGGTAGGTAATGGGTAGGAAGACAACTTCAATACCGACCTTGTAGACATAGCCGGTAACGATGTAGTTCACGAATTCCATTCCTGGGATGATGCCCGCAAAAGCGATCGTGCAGAAAATTACGGTATCGAAAGCTTCGCCAACTAGGGTCGAACCAATCAGACGTGCCCACAGGTGCTTAGCGCCCCAGCGCTCCCTGATTTTCACCAAAACGAGCGAGTTCATGAGCTGGCCGACCAAGTATCCGCAAATCGATGCGGCAACAATGCGTGGAACAAAGCCGAGGACCGCAACAAAAGCATCCTGATTCTCATATCCGGGGCCAGCTGGAATTGACTGGACGACCCAGAAGGTCAGCGAAGCCAAGAGAGACGCGGCGAAGCCCATGATGATGACCCTACGTGCCCGTGCAAAGCCATAAACCTCAGAGAGGACGTCACCAAGAATGTAGGTGAGCGGGAAGAGGACGGCACCGCCATCGAAAACCAGATGGATTGGACCCGCATCAAGCGCCGTGACTTTCGTTGCTGCGATATTCGAAATCAAAAGGAAGGCAACGAAGCTAACAGCAACAATGTCGTACACACGAGGCTGTGCGCTGCGTTCGGCGTGCTCGGTCATCAATCTCAACTTTCTATGCGCGTGAGTTAACCCTTCTATTGTGCCTGCTTGGTACGTGAGCACGCGCGCTGGGCACCCCGTTAGAATGACAGAGTGATCAACGTTTCTCACTTTTCCTTGCGGATCGGTCCGCGCGAGCTCATTTCAGATGCCTCCTTCAGGATTGATAAGGGCATGTGCATTGGATTAGTTGGTCGCAATGGCGCGGGCAAGACAACGACGATGCGCCTTCTGGCTGGAGAAGAAGACCACGGCGCTGCCCAATATGAAGGCACGATTACACGTAACGGAACGGTCGGATATCTTCCCCAAGATCCGCGCGAAGGTGATCCCGATCAGCTTGCACGCGACCGAATTATTTCGATTCGCGGTATCGACGCGATCATTAAGAAAATCAAGCGTGCCGAACAAGAAATGTCGACGACCGAAGGTACACGCCAGCAAAAAGCCATGGAGCGTTACGTTCGTCTGGACCATGAATTTACTCAGGCAGGAGGATGGGCGGCGAATGCGGAAGCCGCGCAGATTGCCCACTCCTTAGGCTTAGATGATCGCGTATTGGGACAGACTCTCTCAACACTGTCGGGTGGTCAGCGTCGACGAGTTGAACTTGCTCGCGTGCTTTTCTCGGGTGCGGATACCCTTCTGCTTGACGAACCGACAAACCACCTTGATCACGACTCCATCCTGTGGCTGCGCGATTGGATCAAGACTTTCCCCGGTGGTGTCTTGGTGATCTCACACGACGTGAAACTTCTGGGTGACACTGTGAATCAGGTGTTCTACCTGGACGCTAATCGCGCGCATGTCGATATTTATCATTTGGGATGGGCTGCATACCTCAAACAGCGCGAGGAAGATGAGAGGCGACGCCGAAAAGAACGAGCTGTCGCGCTGAAGAAAGCCGAACAATTGCGCGCTCAGGGTGAAAAAATGCGCGCAAAGGCCACCAAAGCCGTTGCTGCTCAACAGATGCTTCGTCGTGCTGAAGAACTGGTCGCCTCTGTTGGAAGCGAAGAGGTCCAAGAAAAGGTTGCGCGCTTGCGTTTCCCCGAACCTCTTCCCTGCGGAAAAGTGCCGCTAAGTGCGCAGGGACTGTCGAAGAGTTACGGCTCTTTGGAAGTTTTTACCGGTGTTGATCTTGCCATCGACCGCGGTTCGAAAGTTGTCGTCCTGGGGCTTAATGGCGCGGGTAAAACAACTCTTCTTCGCCTACTTGCCCGCGTTGAAGAACCCGATAGCGGAATTGTTGAAGACGGCCATGGCCTCAAGCTTGGCTACTACGCTCAGGAACACGACACCTTGGATATGAATGCCACTGTTAAGGAAAACATGGCTCATAGCGCCCCGGGGTTTGACGATACTCATGTGCGCAACGTCTTGGGTCAGTTCCTATTCAGTGGAGATGACGTCGATAAGCCGACACACGTACTTTCGGGTGGAGAAAAGACTCGCCTAGCGCTGGCAACCTTGGTTGTGTCGGGTGCAAACGTTCTTCTTTTGGATGAACCGACGAATAACTTGGACCCCGCCTCGCGCGAAGAAATTCTGCATGCGCTCCATTCCTACGAGGGCGCCGTTGTTCTGGTCACCCACGATCCGGGTGCCGTGACGGCACTTGCCCCCGAACGCGTGCTGGTCCTTCCCGATGCCGATGAAGACCTTTGGGATGATTCCTATCTGGACTTGGTGACACTCACCTAAGCCCAGATAGAACAAGCATGCGGCCGCTATCTCAACCGATAGTGGCGATTGCGTGCGTAATCGGGGTTCCCGAGGCGTCGCGACGTTCGTCGAGCGCGGGAAGCTCCACCGGAGTTCCATCAGCCGAGGCTGCGCGTGGGTTATCCCCAACCCATGCGATATCCAAGCGATCCTCTCCGCGAAGGAAACGCTGAACGCGTACGCCTTGGGTGCCTCGTCCCTTGTAGGGGTATGCGGCTAGGGGAGTGACCTTCGCGGTTGTTTGTCCCGTCCCCGGGAGCGCTCCAGCGGCACCGGCCACGGTCACAACTACGGCCTCGTCCGGGCTGCTCACCGCCCAGAACCCCAGCACATTGGCCTCATCTGAAAGCTTCATCCCTGCCATTCCCGAGGCCGTACGTCCCTGTGGGCGGACCTTCTCGGCCGGAGTGCGAAGAAGCTGAGCGTCGGAGGTGATGAAAACAAGGTCGGAGGTGTCGCTGCTGGGGCCGAATCCAACCAGTTCATCTCCCTTTTCAAGTGAAATAACTTCCCATTCGTCGCGCTGAAGTACATCGGGCTTCAATCGCTTGACGACACCCATGCGCGTGCCCATTGCCATGACGGTATCGGCTTCAGGATCAAGCAGGCCGACTGCAGGCGCATCGGTATGGATCAGCAGCGCACTGGGAGTTGCAGCCGCGAAGGACAATCCAGTTTCAAAGCGCGGAAGCGCAGGAAGATCAACGACGTCAATGCGGTGGGCAAGGCCATCGGAGGTGACGACTGCGATCTGCGAACGAGCGGAGGTCGAAAGCTGTGCGCGGATTCCGTCGTGCGATGCGCGAGGGCCAGCTTCGATAGGATCTGCACCTTCTACTCTGGCGAGCGATCCTGCCGCCGAGAGGACAACAACACACGGATCATCGGGAACTTCGAGCGACATTGTCGTCGCTTTTCCGGTCGCCGCGGGGATCGCAGCGAGTGCGGCGCCGGGCTGTGCTTGGTCAACCTGGGTGCCGGTTGCTGAAAGGAGAAGAGTTCGACGAGGGGTTCCCAAGCGTGCTGCAACCTCTGAAAGTTCCTGGCTGATGAGCGCGTACAGACGATCTTGAGAGGCCAAGATCTCTTCCAGTTCAGCGATCTTTGCGTTGAGCTCATCACGTTCAGTTTCGAGTTCAATACGAGAGAACTTTGTGAGTCGACGCAGGCGCAATTCAAGAATGTGGTTTGCCTGGACTTCTGAGAGGTCGAAAGCAGTTTGGAGGCGTTCGCGGGCGGTTTCAACGTCATCGGAAGAGCGGATAATGGCAATGACGTCATCGATATCTAGAACTGCAATGAGCAAGCCCTCAACCAGATGTAGGCGGTCACGGCACTTTCCAAGTCGGAAGTTGCACCGGCGAGTCGTGACATCGATTCGATGGTCAAGGAAAACTCGGAGCATATCTTTGAGCCCCAGCGTCCTTGGTTGGCCATCAACTAATGCAACTGCGTTGATCGAGAAGGAATCTTCTAAAGGGGTGCGAGCATAGAGCTGTTGGAGTACTGCTTCGGGGTTGAAGCCGTTTTTGATCTCGATGACCAAGCGCAGGCCGTGAATGCGGTCGGTGAGGTTCTGTACAGCCGAGATTCCCTTCAAACGACCGGCAGAAACGTTTTCTTTGATCTTCTCAATGACCTTCTCAGGTCCGACCATGTAGGGAAGCTCAGTGACGACAAGGCCCATCTTTCGTGCGGTGACACGTTCAACCTGAACCTTTGCGCGAGTCTTAAATGCACCGCGTCCTGTTTCGTAGGCATCCTTGATGCCCTCAAGGCCAACGATCACGCCACCTTCTGGTAGGTCTGGGCCGGGTACATAACGCATGAGGTCAGCAACGGAGGCATCGGGATGCTTGAGAAGATACTGCGCCGCTGCAATTGTTTCTGAAAGATTGTGGGGCGCGATATTCGTTGCCATACCAACAGCGATACCTGAAGCACCATTGACGAGTAGCTGGGGGAAACCGGCAGGAAGGACCTCCGGCTGCATGAATTGATTGTCGTAGTTGGGAACAAAGTTGACGGTGTCTTCATCGAGAGATGCGACCAAATCCAAGGCCGCCGGAGCCATCCGCGCCTCGGTATAACGCGCAGCAGCGGGACCGTCGTCAAGGGAGCCGAAGTTTCCATGTCCGTCAACCAAGGGCAGACGAAGGTTGAAGGGCTGGGCCAATCGAACCAGAGCGTCATAGATTGCCGAGTCCCCGTGGGGGTGGAGCTTACCCATAACCTCGCCGACAACTCGCTGCGACTTAACGTGACCGCGATCGGGACGGAGCCCCATTTGGTCCATCTGGAAAAGGATGCGGCGTTGAACGGGCTTCAAACCGTCGCGTGCGTCAGGAAGAGCGCGTGCATGGATGACAGAAACGGCGTATTCAAGGAAGGACCCCCTCATTTCTGTCGAGACATCGATTTCGGTGATGTTCTGATCAGCATCGGGGAGGTTGAGCTTTTCGTCCTTCGTTCGCATGGGTCGATTCTCTACGAAATTGGCGTAAAACCGCCAGGTACACGCCGCTCTTGATAGAATTAGACGGTGAAATTAGATCGCGATATCGAGCGTGCTGGCTTCTTCCCTGACCTTGCAATTCGAGCCGTTCATCGCTTATTCGGCAACGAAGAGGTCCGTGCGTCGCTCGTGCAGGTTGAAGCGGCATTCGATCGCGGGTCAATGTTCCGCCACTTAACAGTTCTTGTTCTCACTCAGAGTTGCTTTATTCAGGTGCACGTTGACGAGGGGGATAACCACAGCGCTGTTGTAGTTTCGGCTGCCCGTCCCATCCGTGCAATATCGGGAGTTTCAGTTCAAGAAGTCATTGCTGATCCCACTCAGGGAAACGAGGTGTCTGAGATGACGATCAGCATCGATATGGGTTCTCAAAAGCGCAGCGATATTGAACAGCTCCGCTGCGATGATCCGACATGCCAAGCCGATCATGGTTTCATGGCGCGCAGCTATCCCGATGATATTTCTCTTCGTGTCTCGCAGCTAGCAGATGGCTCACGGACATATACGGACGCTCAGCTTTTGGTTGATGCTCTTCTTGAGGTGGTCCGAAATGCTGACTGATCATCTCCGGGCTACAGGAGCCTCCTTACCGACTGCGGATGATTTTCGCCTGACGCAGGTGATTCCCGCAGTGATGGGAGCTGTCGAACCCGAGTTGCCTCTGGCGCGAGCCGATCTTTCCTCAAAACTGGGGCTGGAAGAGGCGAAAGCTACAGTTGTCATTCTGGTTGACGGCCTGGGCCTCATTCCTCTGATGGATCACTTAGGGCACGCGCGCAACCTTCGCGGATTCCGGGATCAGATCCACACTGCTTACTCGGTTGTCCCGTCGACGACTGCTGCAGGTATTACCGCCTGCGGAACAGGTCAGCTTCCTGGTCGTACCCGCATGGTTGGTTACAGTGTCCTTCACGGCGAGCGCCTCTTTAACCTTCTTGCCTTCACGGATGGGATTGATCCAACGCAGTGGCAAGAATGCCCGACCTTCTTCGAACAGCTTTCTGCTGCCTCGGTCCCGTGCGCGACCATTCTTCCAGCTAAGTTTGCTGGCTCTGGACTCACTTCAGCCGCTCTTCGAGGTGCCCGTTTTGTTCCGGCCACGTCTTGGGAAGAACGGTGCCAGGCGGCAATTGACCAGATTCGCTCTGGAACGAAGTTGGTTTATCTCTATTGGTCAGACATCGATGCCGCGGGTCATGCTCACGGGGTTGGATCAAGCCAGTGGAGCGATGCTTTGGAAGACTTCGATGCAGGACTTGGGCGTTTCCTCAGTGCTCTTCCAGACGATGTTCGCGTTGTTCTCACCGCCGACCATGGCATGGTGAATATTGATTTTGACCGGCTCTATAACGTCGCCGAGCTATCTCCCTTAAGTCAGGGCGTGCGCGCAGTCGCTGGGGAAACACGAGCAGTTCATGTTCACTGTCTTCCGGGTACGAACGAACTGCAGGTACGCAACCGTTGGGAAGAATTCCTTGGTGAAGATGCATGGGTAGTGGGAGCTGATGAACTACCAGAACTGATCGGTACGGGCCCGGGTCTTGCCGAAAGTGGTGATTTCGTTGTCTTCTCACGAGGCCGTGGTGGGGTAGTCGATAGTCGCACTCAAAGCCCGGGAGCTATGACTCTCATCGGCGTCCACGGCTCCCTGACGCCAGATGAGATGCTGATTCCGCTAGCGGTGCTTGCTTAGGGACGCGAGCCGAAAACGATCTCGTCCCAGCTCGGAACGGAACGCCTCTTCGACTTTTTCGCAGCAGCGGGAGCCTGAGGAATATCTTCAAGCTGTTCAAGTGGCAGAGGCTGGTCTTCAACGGCCTCTGTTTCCTGCGCAGATTCCTTCACCTCGGGGGAGCTCTTTCGTGCCTCGGTTAAGGAATGGATACGCGCTGCCAAAGATTCAACCCCGGCGGGCAGATGGGGGCGCTCCTCTGAGGTCTCTTCTTCCTCTTCCTCATCATCCAGCTCATACTCAATTTCTTGAGGCTTACCGCGTTGAGCATTGAGCTGCTCGACCAGTGCTTCACGTTCTTCGATATCAGAGCGATCCACAGAGACAACGGGGGCCGGAACAGGAAGTGAAGTAAAACTCTGGACTCCGGTCGGGGAGGCAGTCTCGGTCAGCCAACGGGCTTCCTCATCAATGGCCTCGAGATGGCCGGAAGACTGTAAGCGCCACTGTGCACCGTGCTCAACAGCACCTTGGATGAAGGTCAAGTGAATCACCCACGGGGAATCCGCTTGACGCGATGCTGACCAATGCAAGGAATCGGGAGAGACTCCGCGGGCTGCCAAGCGGTCAACAACCAGGTCACCCATAACGGGGGAGTCGGGAAGATTTCCAATGGGGCTGGAAAGAGCACGCTGAAGGGCATAATCCTTCTCTGCCTGAACGGGAGCTTCGAAGCGAGTGATTTGTGAGACCTCAACATTGTGTTCGCGTGCTATATCGACGGCTCGTGCGCCAGAACGAAGCAAGGCTTGGATTTCACGAGGACGCAGGGGCTTGTCTTCGGTAACCGCCTCGATGCGCGGACGATCGCGACGAACAGCACCACGCAGTTCGTCTGTGATCGGGGTGGTGTAACGACGGCCTTCACTGTCTGTGAATACCAGTGTTTCCTCGTCAGCACCTACTCCGAGAAGATCAAGATCGATCATCGCTTTCCTCCTTGCTTCGTGGTCAAATTTTCTCAAATATGGCGTTAAAATCCTTGATTGCTGAGGCGCGTGTCCTTTTCAGTAGCGCGTAAAGTTTCAACGTGTTACCCTGCAGCGCAGCGAATGTGTTACGCGGGAGCGCAATACATGATGAGAAAAAGGGAGGACACAATGGCCACCGATTACGATGCACCTCGTAAGAATGATGATGATGTTGCAGAGGACTCCATTGAGGAGCTGAAGTCGCGTCGCAATGATTCTGGATCGGCGAATGTCGACGAGGATGAAAATGAGGCCGCAGAGAATTTTGAGCTTCCCGGTGCAGATCTTTCGAAGGAAGAGCTGACGGTTCACGTCGTTCCCAAGCAAGATGACGAATTCACCTGCTCGATGTGCTTCTTGGTCCATCACGCTTCTCAGCTTGCCTACGTCGATGACAATGGACAGCCCGTCTGCACTGAGTGTGCTGGCTGAGCGTGAGATAATTCAGTTATGTTCGGACGTTCACGCAAGGAAGACACTGTTCAAGAAGAGGTAGAAGAGGAAGTACGCCCCCAGCTCTACGACGAGTCAGAACTGTGGCAGGTCCCCGGCCCCCGCGAAGAATACGAAGTTGATACCTCGGTCGATTATGTTGACCTAGGTTCGCTGCGAATTCCTGCCGTACCTGGCATGCAGATTCGTGCACAAGCCGGTGAAGATGGCCAAAGCATCATTCGAATTATGTTGGTGCTCGCGTCTTCGGGACTTCAGTTCTCTATTGCCGCTGCGCCGCGCTCGGGTGGAACTTGGGATGAACTTCGTCCGCAGATTCGCGCCGCCTATGAAGAGAACGGCAGTACAGTTCGCGAAAAGCTCACTCGCTACGGTGATGAGCTTGAAGTTGATGAGGCAGTGACACTTCCCGATGGGAAGAAGGGCACCACGCGGACCCGAATTATCGGACGTGAGGGTGACCGTTGGTTCGCGCGAATCGATATGGTCGGCCCTGCTGCATTGGGCGGCCAAGAAGCTGATGACTTCGAGGAACTCATCGACCGCGTTGTTATCGTACGTGGCGATGAACCCAGACCACGGCTGGATCTATTGCCACTTCATCTTCCCGATCAAAGCGCAACACGAGTTCCCAATGTTTAAGAAACTCATCGACCGCGCAGTGAATATGCTTTCACTGAGTCGCGAAGACATCGACGCTAACGATGAGAAACAGAGCCGGGAAGAACGCGGGCGTTTAGCCGTCGCCGACGTTCAGGATCGCCAAAAAGCGGTTCTCTTTGGGACTATTCAATCGGTTACTTACTATCCGGAAAATATTCGTCCACTGATTGATGCCACTCTCTTTGACGGAACGGGAACAATTGTCCTTCGCTGGCCGGGACGTAGTGACATCCCCGGTATGCATGCGGGAGTTCACCTCGAAGTCGAGGGAACAATTGGTGTTAGCAATGGGGTAAAAGTTATGACGAACCCGCTCTATCGTCTGATTGCAGAGGACAATGTCGAATAACCGATACGCGTGGCTTGCCCAAGATGAATTTTCGGCCTCTGACGTACTTGGGGGAGCACGTGGTATTGCCGAGGCCGTCCTTCCCGGCCTCGTATTCTTAGGCTGCTACCTACTCAGCGGTGCGCTTCTGTCTTCCGCGATTGCCTCGGCGTTGTGCTCGGTACTATTTGCAATCATCCGTCTCGTTCAGCGCCAGTCGATCGTCCAATCTCTATCAGGACTTCTTGGGGTTGGGATTGCTTTGGTGTGGGCACTGGTCTCGGGGAAGGGAATTAACTTCTTCACCTGGGGTCTTGTGACAAACGCAGCATGGGCATTGGCCTTACTGGTCAGTTTGGTTATTGGCTGGCCACTAGTTTCGGTACTTTTTGGACTCTTAACCGGGCGTCCCATTCGTTGGCTGAAAGAGCCAGAAGCGCGCGATCTTGCAGTTAAATGCGTGTGGCTGACCTTGGCATGGTCTGCAGTCTTTATCATTCGCTTGGCTGTTCAAGTGCCCCTGTGGCTGAACGAACAAGTCGCCTGGCTTTCAGCAATGAAGATCGCGTTGGGAATCCCGCTTTTTATTCCTGTTGCCTGGCTGACCTGGTGGCTCTTGAAGGATGATTTCCGGCTGCATCATGCGCGTTCTGAAGCTGCGAAGGATGCTGAAGAGGACTAGCCCTTTATATCTAAGCCTCGGCTTCTACTTCCTGCGTCAGCATGCGGTTCAGCGCGGTGAGAACCTGACCTCCGCGATCTGAAATCAGCAGGACGAGTTCATCACCAGCCTGATAGGAATCATCCGCCTGAGGTGCAAAAGGCGCACCATCACGCAAAAGCGCGCTCAAGACAACACGCGGCGGGAATGCGACGTCGCCAATGCTCCTGCCAATGATTGGTGAGTCGTCTGGCAAGACGAAGGCATACATTGCAGCCTGTGCAGAGTTGAAGGCGAAGAGTTTTACCGGGGTTCCGACGGAGATCGCTTCCTCGACCAAAGCAGTCATAATTCGTGGTGTCGATACGGGAACGTCCACTCCCCAAGAGGCGTCGAACAGCCATTCGTTCTTTGGATTGTTTTGTCGTGCAACAACACGTGGGACAGCGAACTCGGTCTTCGCAAGAAGTGAAATTACCAAATTTGCTTTGTCATCTCCTGTTGCCGCCAAGACGACATCAGCATCACGCACGCCCGCTTCCGAAAGCGCTTCGGGTGAGCAAGCATCGGCAAGAATCCATTCGGCGTCAGCCACTGAAGCGACACGCAGCTGGTCGGGTTTTTTATCGATTAATGTCACGTCGTGACCGTGATCGAGTAGTTCAAGGGCGACCGAGCGTCCCACGGAACCGGCGCCGGCGATAACAATCTTCATCTCTTAGTCCTCAAGGCGTGGTGCGCGTGTCAAGATGTCACGCAGGGGCAGCGGATCTTCACCAGAAATTGCGAAATACAACTGGTCATGTTCCTGAATAACCAGCTCTGGGCGGGCGGGAAGAATCGTTCCTAAGCGGGAGACGAAGGCAATCCGCTCGCCCGTTAAGTTCTCGACTGTGGGGAAAGAAAGTCCGTACCAATCAGCGATTGGAGTGGCGGTGACCAAAGAAACCAATCCAGAGGGGTGCGTCCACGTTACTGCGGCATCAGGTGGCATCAGACGGCGAAGTACCGATTCCGTCGTTCGTTTGACTGTGGCAACTGTGGGAATTCCCAGACGTTCGTATACGAAGGCTCGTTCTGGGTCGTAGATTCGAGCAACAACGCGCTCGACATGGAAAGTCTCGCGCGCAACACGGGCGGCAATAATGTTCGAATTATCGCCATTCGATACCGCAGCGAAAGCGTAGGCATCTTTAATTCCCGCTTGTTTTAAAGCATCGCGATCCATACCGAGTCCAGTGACTCGGCGGCCAGAAAAGTCCTGAGGAAGGCGTTGAAAAGCCTTGGAATCAGAGTCAATGACTGCGACGGAGTGTCCTTGCGCGTCCAAAATAGTGGCAAGACTGGCGCCGACTCGGCCGCATCCCATAATTACAAAGTGCACACTCTAACGCTACTCGCACAAAGCGATCATGGCATCTGTTTGACTCAAAAGTTGCACCGCACGCGTCCAAAAGTGACGCTCTGTCATCCAGAGGATACGCTTAAGAGGTGTCATCATTCGTTGAGTCCGTAAAACGGGTTTTAATCGGACGTCCTATTCGTTCCAAGGCGGCGGCCCGTCAACTTCTCCCAAAGAGACTTGCTCTTCCGATCTACGCTTCTGACGCGCTGTCGTCTGTGGCTTACGCACCGGATGAAATTCTCCTCACCCTTGCATTGGCAGGCTCTCTTGCTCTCATCAAGTCGGTCTGGGTCGGGGTGGTTGTTGCCTGCGTTTTGGCTGTCGTTGTTTTGTCTTATCGGCAAACCGTTCATGCCTACCCTTCAGGCGGCGGGGACTACGAGGTTGTTACGACGAATCTTGGCCCCAATTGGGGACTTCTTGTCGCCTCGGCACTTCTTGTCGATTATGTTTTGACGGTTGCGGTGTCAATCTCTTCTGGCGCAAACTACCTGACCACGATCTTCCCAGGCCTGCGCGGTTCAGAAGTCCCTATTGCGGTTGGACTGATTATTTTCCTCACTTTGGTCAACCTGCGAGGAACGCGAGAAGCAGGGACAGCGTTTGCGATCCCAACCTATGCCTACATGATTGCTATTGCAGTGATGATCATTGTCGGCTTTGTGCGACTGTTCATGGGGAATCTTCCCATGGCTGATAGCGCTGCTTACGACATCCACGCAGCAAGTTCACACCTCGATGGGCTCACCGGTTTGGGTGGGGTTTTCTTGCTGATGCGCGCTTTTTCTTCTGGCTGTGCGGCATTGACCGGGGTCGAAGCCATTTCAAACGGCGTCCCGAACTTTAAGCGTCCTAAATCGCGCAACGCGGGAATTACTCTCCTGATGCTCGGTGGTATCGCCGCTTCAATGATGATTTCCATCCTCGTATTAGCACGTTATACGGGGCTGCAGATGGTTGACGATACGTCGATGGTTTATCTCCACGGCAGCGCCCAACCTGATGTGCACTTTGCTCCGGTTATCAGCCAATTGGCCTCGACGATTTTTGGCGACGGCTCACTCCTCTTTATTTTCGTAACCGCAGTGACGGGCTTTATTTTGGTCCTTGCGGCAAACACCGCTTTCAACGGCTTCCCAACCCTCGCCTCGGTTCTTTCGCGTGACTCCTTCCTGCCTCGTCAGCTTTACAAGCGCGGCGACCGTCTGTCGTACTCCAATGGCATCATGGCCCTTGCTGTGGGCGCCTCAGCATTGGTAATTCTTTTCGATGCAAGCGTGACCCGGTTGATTCAGCTCTATGTTGTCGGTGTTTTCGTTTCGTTTACGCTTTCCCAGCTGGGAATGATCCGCCACTGGAATAAACGCCTGCGTCTTCCGCAAAATGGCAGTGAACGCAGCAAGGTACTTCGCTCGCGTTCCGTCAACATCATCGGCTTTATGATGACCGGATTTGTTCTTGCTGTCGTCCTGGTCACGAAGTTTACTCACGGTGCATGGATTACCGTTTTGCTCATTGCTCTGGTCTTTACCATCCAGCGTTTAATTCGCCGTCACTATGACACCATTCGTGGCCAGCTGCGGGTGGAGGATTGGCATTCTCGCCGTGCGCTGCCTTCACGCGTTCGCGCTTTGGTTTTGGTCTCGAATTTATCGAAGCCTTCAATGCGTGCCATTGCGACGGCGCGCGCACAGGCTCCTATCAATTTGGAAATTGTTTCGGTGGTCTCCGACCTCGAGGAAGAAAAGCATATTCGCCGCGAATGGAAGGAATCAGGTCTTCCCGTTCCTTTGACGCTAGTCGCCTCACCATTTAGAGACATCACACAAATCGTTATTTCGTATGTACGTTCAAGGCGTCAGCGTTCACCAGAAGAAATGCTGGTTGTTTATATTCCACAGTTCTTGGTTCAGCACTGGTGGGAGAATATTCTCCATAACCAGATGGCGTTGCGCTTATCTCGATCTCTTTTGCGAATCCCCGGTGTTGTGCTCACCATTGTCCCTTGGAAGCTTGGTGAAGATATCCAGGTCGATGGAACCCAGAGCGTCAATGATCCATTCAAGCGCCAGTGAGGAGAGGCCTACACATGAGCGATTCTGACGAACTGATCGAGCTCACAATTGGCGCTCCTGCGCATGGCGGTGCCTGCGTTGCACGCGATGATTCTGGTCGCGTTGTTTTTGTTCGATTCGCTCTTCCAGGTGAGAAGGTGCGCGCACGTGTCATCGATTCACATAAACGCATGCTGTGGGCCGAGGCAGTGGAGGTTCTTGAGCCCAGCCCTGATCGAATTCCCAGCGTGTGGCCGGCAGCTGGCCCCGGTGGCGTAGGTGGGGGAGAACTTTCCTTCATCACTCCCGAAGGGGGACGTCGCTGGAAAACCGATGTTCTAGAAGACCAATTGCGACGTATCGGTCGTGAGCGTGTCGCCGAGCAGGTCGAGGCCATTGGGGGAGTAAGCGTTCAGCCGGCACCCGGTGATGAGAATCGTGATGAACTTCTGGGACGACGCACGCGTATTGAGTGCGTCGTGAATAGCGCTGGTCGACTTGGTATGCGCCGCTATCGCTCGCATGAGATTCAGGTGCTAGATTCTATGCCTTTAGCTGCCAAGGAGATCAATGAACTGGATGTCTGGGAAGGGAATAAGGTTTTTTCTCACCTTCCCGAGGGTTCGCGAGTCCGTTTGATTGCTGCTCCCGGCCAGCCGACACTAATTTGTACAGATGAGGGTTGCTGGGATGCTCAGGGAGATGCGTGGGATGGACCGGTGACGTGGACAGTTTCCCGCGAAAATGGAGCGGATCAGTATCGCGTTCGGCCTCAAGGTTTTTGGCAAACGCATCGTCGTGGAGCTGAAGTTTTAGCCCGAAATGTTGAGGATATCGTCGCCTCGCTCGGTGCTTCCCGGATGATGGAACTTTACTCGGGGGCAGGACTCTTTTCGTTGCCGCTTTCGCGCCTTGTGGGCAGCGCTGGGCACTTGGTGACCCTTGAGGTTGACGAGGCTGCTGTTGCAGATGCCGTGGCAAACGTTGGTAGTGACGTGCTCGATGCTTTTGTTGGCGACTGTGATGCTCCTGCGGTGCACGAACTCAATAGTGAATTGGGGGGTGCGGAGATTATCATCGCTGATCCTCCACGATCCGGAGCTGGCAAAGAAGTCTGTCGTGCGATGGCCAGTACCGGGGCATTGCACATTCTGCTTGTGTCCTGTGATCCCGCTGCGGCTTCACGGGATCTGCATGATCTTCTTGAGGAGGGCTACCGGATCGCCGATATGCGTGCCTGGGATCTATTCCCCTACACGCACCACTTTGAAGTCATGACGGTACTGGAGAGGATCTAAAGTTCTTCGCTGGACTTAGGTTGAGGAAATAAGCCCGTTAGTTGGATGCAGTTGGGGGCAGGCCCAGTGCCTGCCCCCAACTGCATCCATCTCGTCTAGGACGAGCTTTAGAGGTTTTCGATCTCGAGGTTCACGGGTACCTTTGCGTTGAGCTTCCAGACCTGCGAGTAGAAACTGAGTTCGCTTTCCCACGAATCCTTAATGTTTGCTGCCGAACGGAATCCGTGTCCTTCACCCGGGTAGAGACGCAGCGCCACTGGGCGGCCGCTGTCGCGAAGGGCCTCGAACATGGACTCTGCTTGTGAGGGAGGAACGACCTTATCCTCGGTACCCTGCAGCAAAAGAAGTGGTGCGTGGATCTGATCAACTTTGTTGATGGGGGACCGCTCGGCCCACACGGGATCTGAAAGATCATCCGAACCAATCAGGAATTTATCGTAGTGCGACTCGAACTTGTGAGTGGTCGCTTCGAGCAGCTTCAGGTCGCCAATACCGAAGAGTGAGGTACCAGCGGTGAAAACATCGCTGTCAGCAAGAGCTGACAAAACCGTATAACCACCTGAGGAACGACCCCTGATCGCGATGCGCTGAGGATCGGCTAGCCCTTGGGAAACCAAGTACTGTGCTCCTTCAGCACAATCCTGAACATCAAGGACGCCCCAGTGCCCATTCAAGCGCTGGCGATACTTCCGACCATAGCCAGTTGACCCGCGGTAATTGACATCAAGGAAGGCAAATCCACGAGAGGTCCAGTATTGGACAGCAATTGATAGCCCCGGACGAGCAGAGGATGTCGGACCTCCGTGAACATTGACGAGGAGCGGAGGAAGGGATCCTTCGGGAGCAGTGAACTCGGGGTTCTTCGGCGCGTAGTAGAAACCGTGGACAGTCTCTCCGTCGCTGCTGGTCCACGAAACCGCTTGTGCAACTGAAATCAGATCATCGCTCAGGTGCTCTTGAGAGGAGGAGCGGAGTACTCGAGACGCCCCACCAGAGACCTCAACGATTGCGGGTTCGTGGGTTGCGCAATCTGCAAGGGTAACAACACGGCCTTCGTAGCAGGCGACATTTCCGGTCGGCCACCACGGGGTACGCCACTCTTCGCACATACCGTTATCCAGGCGAACAGTGCCCAGATGCCACGTCCCATTTTCTGCCCAAGAGCAAATGAGGTTTTCGTAGTCGAAGTTATCGTACGAATGAAGGCCAAGCTGCCAGTGAGGATGAGAGAAGGCGCGCGCACTGGGGTGCAAGGGACGCGTGCGAAGACGCGTCATCCAGGCGAATTGATCTTCGTCATCATTCCACTGGAATCCCTCTGTGCGATAGAGGTTCGCCCAGCCGGAGGAGTCATTGACGTGGATCAGATCTCCGTTAAGAGTCCAACGTGGTTCATAAACACAGACCTCTGGCTTATCAACCAAAATCAACGAGGCCGCGATCTTACCCTCGAAATCCAATGAGCCAACATGGAGGGTGGAACGTGTCCAGGCCATATTGGGATGGTTCCATGAGAGCCATGCGAGCTTCGTTCCATCGGGACTCAAGGTCGGGGATGAGACAAAGTCAGACCCGCCAAAAATCGGAATGATCTCGAAAGCATTGCGCGCTGCGCGTCCATCCAGGGGAATTGCGACAAGCGAATTGACTGGTTCGCCGGGATTCGAATGATCCTCTGCTACCGCATAAACCAAACCGCGAACGTCGGCGATTTCGAAGTCGCCGTAGCGAACTTTGCCCAAAGGAGTGAGCGGAACCAGCTGGCGCCTCGGATCGCGGGTGTTAAAGGCGTAGACACGACCGTCGAAACCATCAGAAAAGACGATGAAGCCGTCAGAAACCGCGTATGCTCGTCCGCCGTATTCATGGACACGGGTGCGGACGTCAGGAAGACGGATACCATCAATGAGCGGAAGAACTTCAGAGATTTGCCCCATAGAATCCGCGCGCAGAAGAGTATTTCGACCGTTATCACGGGGGTTACCTTCAACCCAGTAGGTATCGGTTTCGTCGACGCGAACCTGTGACAGCTGCACTGATGTCTGAGTGTAGGAATCGGCTTCGACCGGAGAGTCCCACTGTCCATACGGACGTTGCACGCTCATCGTGTCTCCTTCTCTATACGTCAAGTCGTCGCACCTTCATTCTAATTCCTGCATTGATAACGTGCTTTGAAGTCCGATTGCACTGCACACTCGTCCTCTTGGCGCGCATCATTCGGCTCATCAGTCACCATGACACTAGAATCTTGTCCATGACCCATGCCCAAAATCAGGCCTCTTTATTGAGTACGATTTCTTCGCCCAGTGACCTGAGGCGTGTCCCAGCGGCAGAATTGGACGATTTAGCGGCACAGATCCGCGCGAAGCTCATTGAAGATGTCTCAAAGACAGGTGGGCACCTTGGGCCAAATTTGGGTGTTGTTGAATTGACTATCGCTCTTCACCGGGTTTTTCGTTCACCTGCAGATACGATCGTCTTCGATACTGGTCATCAGACGTACGTTCACAAATTGCTGACAGGACGCCAAGACTTTTCGAAGCTTCGGCAAGAAGGTGGCCTGTCGGGATATCCCAGTCGTGAAGAATCCGTCCACGATGTTCTTGAAAGCTCGCACGCATCTTCATCTCTATCGTGGGTTGATGGTATTTCCCGCGAAAAATCTCGACGCGGTGATCCGACATGGACGATTGGCATCATTGGTGATGGTGCACTGACAGGTGGGATGGCTTGGGAAGCATTAAATAATATTGCTTCTGATCACAAGCGACGCGCAATCATCATCGTCAACGACAATGGACGCTCCTACGCGCCAACTATTGGTGCCGTAGCCCGCCATCTTGATCTTCTACGTTCTTCTCGAAGTTACGAAAAGGCGCTGTCGTGGGGTAAACGGACTCTGATGAATTTTGGGGAACCCGGACGCGCAACTTACGGAGCTCTTCACGGCCTCAAAAGCGGCATTAAAGACGCGCTGATTCCGCAGGCGATGTTTGAGGACCTCGGACTGAAGTACCTGGGACCTGTTAATGGCCACGATATTGCAGCGATGGAAGAGATCTTTAATCGTGCACGCGCCTTGCATGAGCCCGTCCTGATCCATGTCATGACGCAGAAGGGGCGTGGCTACACCCCTGCGGAAGAAGATATTGCAGATCGATTCCATGCAGTGGGGAAGATCCATCCGGAAACGGGACTTCCAATCGCACCTGCACGTTTTGCGTGGACCAGCGTGTTTGCCGATGAGATTCGTCAGATCGCACACGAACGCGAAGATATTGTGGGCCTAACTGCTGCAATGATGCTGCCTGTTGGCCTCGGTCCCTTCAAAGACGACTTCCCTTCGCGCGTGGTTGATGTGGGGATCGCAGAACAGCATGCGGTTGCCTCTGCCGCTGGAATGGCCTTCGCGGGAGCGCACCCGGTTTTTGCGGTGTACGCGACCTTCCTGAATCGAGCATTTGACCAAATTCTTATGGATGTTGGGCTTCACCACTGCGGCGTGACCTTTGTTCTTGATCGAGCCGGAATTACTGGTGATGATGGGGCATCCCACAACGGAATGTGGGATATTTCGATGCTGAATTCCGTTCCTGGCTTACGTCTCGCTGCCCCGCGTGATGAGGCGACGCTACGCGAAGAATTGCGCGAAGCCGTAGCTGTAGATGATGGGCCGACAGTCCTTCGTTATCCGAAGGGTGCCTTAACTGATCCTATTGTTCAGCTTCGTCGTGTAAATGGCTGCGATGTCCTCAAAGACTGGGATGAGGGCGCTGAAGTCTCAAAGGTCTGCATCGTGGCCTTGGGCTCGATGGTCCCAGCTGCCATGGAAGCAGCTGCTCTTCTTGAGAATGATGGTTTGGCGAGCGTGCGCGTGGTTGATCCCCGCTGGGCTCTTCCAGTTCCCGAGGCCTTGGTTGGCCTTGTAGAAGGCGCTGAGCTTGTGCTCAGCGTCGAGGATGGTTTAGTTGATGGCGGATTTGGGTGGTCGCTGCGTGATCTGCTTTCTTCGAATGTATCAACGCGATCGATCCCAGTCGTCACCGCAGGTATTCCAAAGGAATTTCTGCAGCAGGCTAGCCGAGCGAGCATTGTGACGGCCCTTGGTCTTGATGCACAGGGCCTCAGTGAAAGAATTCGTCACGCTTTAGCGGGAGAGTAGATCGGTCAGGGCGCTGGCCATCAACGAGATCTGCCAGGGGCGTGCACCCTGCGCGGTGAGGAAATCGTCGACAGGCATACCCAATCCCTGTTGGGTGTGTTCCCAAGCCAAAGCGCGCTGAACCCGTGGCTCGAGGACAATTTCTGGACTAATTTCTAGGGTTTCGGCTTGCTTAGCAACGGCCTCGCGAACCTCAAGAAGAAGCTCGTGTGCTTCGGCATGAATACGTTGCCAATGCCTGACGCTAGGAGTATGCCCGTCGTCTTCCGTTCGATGTCGGGGTGGAAGTTGGTTTTCTGGAAGGGCTAGTGCGCGGGTGACTGCATCAAGGAAATGCTGCGCGTAACGTCGTGCCTGAGGTGAACGAAATTCGGCAATTGAAAGAAGATTGTGGCGAGTCCTTGGCGGACGTTGAGCAGCGTGGATAATTCCACTGTTTCGTACCAAGCGTCCGGGAGCAAGGTCAATTTCGCGCGCAATCGCATCGCGCTCGATCCAAAGCTCACGTGCGATTGCGAGAGCTCGTTTGGAGGTCAACTTGCCAATGCCGGAAATCGAACGCCAACGATCTTTTTTCGGCGAAGGCGGGGCGGCCTCGGCAATGTGCGAAAACTCCTGCTGGGCCCACGACATACGGCCAAGGTGATCCAGGCGCTCTTCAAGGGAATCTTTAAGAGCAGTTAGGAGCTCAACATCCAGAACCGCGTATCGCAGCCAATCCTTCGGAAGAGGGCGCACCGACCAATTTGAGGCTTGGTGGTCTTTGACAAGTGTCAGTCCCAAGACTTGCTCACAAACTGCGGAGAGTCCGAAGTGAGTCATTCCCAGCAAGCGTGATGCGACTTGTGTATCGAACAGCGCAGGAATTTCTAATCCGAGTTCACGTAGATTCGGGAGATCTTGAGAAGCATCGTGCAGAATCCATGTCGAGTTCATGCTTGCTTGAAGGCACTCAAGGTGGGGGAGAGCGGCAGTGTCAATCAAGAATGAGCCGACGTCCTCGCGTCGCAGTTGGAGGAGATAGGGTGAAGAACCATAGCGAAAGCCTTGAGCCCGCTCGACATCTACTGCAACAGGAAAGGAAGATGCGGAGAGGTCCTCAGCGGCCTGATCCAAGGCGCTTTGAGTGTCGATAATTTCTGGGATTCCATCGCGAGGGAAAGCGATGAGCTCGGGGTCCTCGCTGTCTCCCACGGCGATGCCGTAGGGATTTTCAATGAGCACGTTCTATGCCCTCTCGAGGAATCGTTGATTTTCAACACCGGCGATACGACACATGAGGTCTTGCCACGCCAGAAGGTGCTCGCCAATCCAGGGGGTATTCGGTGTAAGCGAAACGCGAATCTCAACAGCGAGTGTCGACCCCATGAGGATCAGGCCTCCAAAAGATTCACTGACTTCTTTGCTCACAGTGCCCGTAAGATCATGGAAACCAGCGCCGCGCTCTTCGAGACAGTCGTGAGTCCAGTTCCACAGTGCTTCAGAAAGCAGGGGATCGGAGCTCATGTCGGCATCAATTTGCGCACGGAGCTGTGCGACAAGTCGGAAAGGCCCGTTCCAACCCATTTGTCCGTTGGGATCATGGAGGATCACAAAACGACCGAAAGCAAGGGCTTCGTCGTGAGCAGTTTGTGTCGTGCGAAGTGCAAGTGCAGCGGTGAAAGGAGCAAGTGCGCGCGGTGCGGGAACTTCCTCAATTTCGACGTGAGGATGAACAGCACTGCGTAATGACATGAGTGCTGTTCGGAAATCCTCGGGTGGTGCCACTTCGATCACGTCCTCGACTTTATGAGTCCGTCTGATCAGGCAGTGTAAGGCGCGCCGCCGTGCGGCGAAAAAATCAGGTGTGAGCGGGGACACGCCGTTCTAATTTGTGTTCCAGGTGCAAACCCTGTTAGCCTTTCATCCGTTGCGAAACCGTTCCGGCGGTTTGATAACGCGGATGTGGCTCAGTTGGTAGAGCATCACCTTGCCAAGGTGAGGGTCGCGGGTTCGAGTCCCGTCATCCGCTCGGGCGATTGGCGCAGTGGTAGCGCGCTTCCCTGACACGGAAGAGGTCACTGGTTCGAACCCAGTATCGCCCACTGTCGTTATCTAACGACGGACAAGGCCCCAGTCCGATAGGGACTGAGTGCGGATGTGGCTCAGTTGGTAGAGCATCACCTTGCCAAGGTGAGGGTCGCGGGTTCGAGTCCCGTCATCCGCTC
>CAUSSZ010000003.1:0-215017 GCA_963534475.1 Trueperella pyogenes
GCGAAGACGTTGCGATCATGATGGTCGAAGCTGGCGGCGGCGAAAACGAATGGGATCTCATCCAGGCAGGCGCTGTTGCGCCGACCGAAGATGTCGTGGCTGATGGCCTCGAGGCCGCAAAGCCCTTCATTCGCGCACTGTGTGAAGCTCAGATGAAGGTTGCAGAGGTTGCCTCCAAGGAAACCGCTGAATTCCCGATCTTCTTGGATTACTCCGACGAGCAGTACGCAGCGGTTGAGCAGTGGGTTGGCGATAAGCTCGCCAAGGCTCTTCTCACTGAAGGCAAGCTCGCCCGCGAAGAGGCAGTCGACCAGGTCAAGGCCGATATGCTCGAAGCGCTGTCCGAGCAGTTCCCCGAGGGTGAAAAGGAACTCAAGGCTGCATTCCGTTCTCTGGAGAAGCAGACCATTCGTAACCGCACCCTGCGCGAAGAAATCCGTATGGATGGCCGTTCGCTGCGTACCATCCGCTCGCTGAGCGCCGAGGTCGAGGTTCTTCCTCGCGTCCACGGTTCGGCTCTCTTCCAGCGTGGTGAGACCCAGATTCTGGGTGTGACGACCCTGGCCATGCTCCGCATGGAGCAGCAGCTGGATAACCTTTCGCCCATCACGGCGAAGCGTTACATGCACCAGTACAACTTCCCGCCTTACTCGACCGGCGAAACCGGCCGCGTGGGTTCGCCCAAGCGCCGCGAAATTGGCCACGGTGACCTTGCAGAGCGCGCTCTCAAGCCCGTGATTCCTTCGCGTGAAGAGTTCCCCTACGCAATCCGCCAGGTCTCCGAGACCATGGGCTCCAACGGCTCCTCTTCGATGGGTTCCGTGTGTGCATCGACCCTGTCGCTGCTCCAGGCTGGCGTGCCGCTGCGCGCCCCCGTCGCAGGTATCGCAATGGGCCTCATGACCGGTGAAGTTGATGGCAAGCAGAAGGCCGTGACCCTGACCGATATCCTCGGTGCTGAAGACGGCTTCGGCGATATGGACTTCAAGGTCGCTGGTACCCGCGAGTTCATCACCGCTCTACAGCTGGACACCAAGCTCGATGGCATCGACTCCCAGGTGCTGCGTGGCGCACTGGCACAGGCCCGCGACGCACGCCTGCAGATCCTTGATCTGATGGAGCAGGCAATCGACGCCCCCGATGAGATGAGCCCCTACGCTCCTCGCATCATCACGGTCCAGGTCCCCGTCGACAAGATCGGTGAAGTCATTGGCCCCAAGGGCAAGATGATCAACCAGATCCAGGAAGACACCGGCGCCGAACTCACCATTGAGGACGACGGAACCGTCTACATCGGTGCGTCGACCGGTGAAGCCGCAGAAGCCGCACGCGCGATGGTCAACCAGATTGCCAACCCGCAGATGCCCGAGGTGGGGGAGCGCTTCGTGGGAACCGTCGTGAAGACGACCTCCTTCGGTGCTTTTGTTTCCCTGACCCCCGGCAAGGACGGCCTGCTGCACATTTCGCAGGTTCGTCGCCTGGTCGGCGGTAAGCGCATCGACTCTGTCGATGATGTTCTTCAGGTTGGCCAACAGGTCGAGGTTGAGATCCACGAGATCGGCGACCGCGGCAAGCTCAGCCTCTACGCCGTCGTTGATGGCGAAACTGGTGAGCTCGAGGCCAGCGATGAGCAGCCTCGCCGCCGCGAGCGTTCAGAGCGCCCCGAGCGTCGCGAACGCCGTGAGCGTCGTCCCCGTACGCGCACCCGTCGTCGTCGCGATGATGACGAGGCCCAGGCCTCTGAGGGCTCCGACGAGGAGTGACCTTGCGCTGAGGGCGCGTTAGACAACGCGTACTCACAACTTTGATGCCGTGTGGGGCGAAGGAATTCCTTCGCCCCACACGGCATATTTATGCCTTTGCAACAGCCTGTTTATCACCTTCAAGGCGTCATCTCAGTTATCTGAAAAAGCAGTAATTATCGACGAATACCGTCGGAAAAAATTTGATTCTTTGGGTCTAAAGACCCCTCGTTTTCATGTGGCGTCATTGATAGCGTTGGGGACGTGGCAGCGATTATTGCCTGTGACACATCGTGTTTCGACACCGATGTATGCTCGCAGAAATTCACCGCCCCCAGTGGCGGGATGCTGCACCAACAAGCCGCAATTATGGACGACTGTAGTCCAGGATATGTGCGGTATCACCCTAGTCCGATGAACTCTATTCTTCATTGATCGAAAGGTCTTTCACATGTTGGGTTCTGCAGAGAGGAAAGCGAGCGACCTGAGCGCGGGTCACCGCATCTTCCTTCTGATCTTGGTCTCGATCGGTAGCTCGATCATTTACACTCCTGCCTATCTTCAGTACGTCTTCGAAGAACCGCTGGGTAAGGCCCTCATCGCCTCGGGTGGTGCTACACCCGAAAACGTTGCCACCACGCTGGGTACGCTTCTGAGCGCATACGCTATGACCGCGCTTGTGTGCTACCTGCCCTCCGGTATTGTGGCGGATATTGTTCGCGTTCGTACCCTCTCGTGGGTCGGTTTCGGTCTGACCGCACTGCTCACCTTCTGGTACGCAATGTTCCCCTCGCTGACCACCATTCGCTTCCTTTTTGTCGCAATGGGCGTCACAACCATCCTCATTTGGTGGGGTATCCGTTACAAGCTTGTGCGCCTGATCTCTGATGAAAACGGCTACTCGCGCAACATCGGCCTTTCTTACGCCTTCTATGGCCTTGCAGGTCTGATTCTTGGCTTCTTCAACTCGTGGCTGGTTGCTCACCTCGCATCGCGTGGTGACATCATCCCCATGCGCACCCTGCTCTTCATCCTGGGTGGCCTGATCATGGTCCTCGCCGTCCTCTCCTTCTTCTTCATCCCGAAGTTCGAAGGCGAAATCGGCTCCACCGAAGGCGGATTCTCTGTCAAGCAAATCGGACAGGTCTTGGCAAACCCGGTCGTCTGGCTGGCAGCTGCCACCCTGTTCTTCGTCTACTTCTTCTACACCGGCGTAAACCAAACCACCGGCTACATGAACAAGGTCATGATGCTTGCTCCCGCAGTGGTCACCATGGTTGCAACCGTCCGTACCTACGGTATCTCGCTGGTCTCGGCACCCTTCTTCGGATGGGTTGCTGAGAAGGTCGGCTCCCCTTCGCGTGTCATCGCAGCTGCTTCACTGCTGGTTGGAGTGCTCTTCGCTGGGTTCGCCGTCCTGCCCTCGGGCGCAAACGCTATCCTCACCGCTGGATTGGTGATCCTCTTGGCATTCATTGCCAACGGCGTCTTCGGTATTGTTTCTTCGCAGCTCACTGAAGGCAAGGTCGCTCCCGCAGTCTTTGGTACGGCCTCGGGCCTGCTCTCGGTCATCGGCTTCCTTCCCGATACCTTCTCCTACACCTGGTTTGGTTCGATTCGTGACGCCGCAGGTGATGCGCAAGAATCGGCGTTCCATCAGATCTTCATGATCCTTGGCGGTGCAGCCCTTCTGGCAGCGGTTTGTGCGATCGCTCTGGTTGTCGTGATTCGTATTCGCGAGAAGAAGAACGTCGAGGCCTGAAAACCACGTACTGAGGAAGGAGGACGTAGTGGTACACAAACTTGATGTTCCCAGCATGTGGAGCGAGCAGATGGGCGCAGTCGTTGCCAAGCAAAACGAGCTGGCAAAAGACGCGTACTCGACCGATCAGAGCATCGAAGAGATGCGACAGGCCTATCGCAGTGAACGCCGTTTCTGGAACGAGGGCGGTCCACATGTGGAAAGCGCGGAAGACCGGATGGTCCCGACGCGCCACGGGAGTATCCCGGTGCGCCGCTACGTCCCCCAGGCCTCGGGAGAAGAAAATAACGAATCTGCTCGCCCCCTGATTGTTTATGTTCACGGTGGCGGCTGGCTGATCGGCGATGTCGATACCCACGATCGCATCACGCGCACGATTGCATCGCTCACAGGAGCCATCGTCGTTTCGGTGGGCTATACGCTCTCTCCGGAAGCGCAATACCCGCAGCCGATCGAAGAAATTTCAGACGTTACCGACTACATCGTCCAGCACGCTCAGGAGTGGGGAATTGATCCTCATGATGTCTCCTTCTCGGGGGACAGTGCGGGTGCAAATATGGCATTCGGTGCGCTGCTCTACCTTCGTGATCACGGCAAAGCTGTGAACGCACGGAGCATGCTGCTCTTCTACGGAGCATATGGGTTGCGTGACTCTCGATCGATGCGACTGCTGGGCGGCCCTTGGGATGGTCTCACCGAAGCCGATTACGAGTACTATCTCAAGGCCTATCTTGGGGATCTTGAAAAGATTCGCGAACCTTACGTGAATATCTTGGATAACGATCTATCTTTGGCAGTCCCTCCCTGTTTCATCGTGGCCGCAGGCTTGGATCCTCTCAAAGATGATTCCGAGGCGCTTCACGAACTGCTTGATATCGCAGGAGTGGATAACGAATTCGTTGTCTATCCGAAGGTTATCCACGCATTCCTGCATCACTCTCGGATGTTGGATGACACGATGGATGCGATGCGGCGGGCAGCTGACTTCTTCCGCAGCCACAAAATCTAAGAAACTCACACATTTCACATCACTGACGATAGGAAGTAAAAATGGACTTTTCACTGAGCGAAGACCAGCAATTGATGGTCGATGGATTCACCGAATTGATGGAGTCGCGTAACTGGGAGAAGTACTTCCAGGAATGCGATGAACGCTCCGAATACCCCCAGGAATGGGTTTCGGCAATTTGCGAGCTCGGCTTTGACCAGATCCTCCTTCCCGAGGAGAACGGCGGTCTGGGTGCCGATTGGGTAACGCTTACCGCCGCTTACGAGGCCCTCGGCCGCGCCGGTGGCCCCACCTACGTTCTCTACCAGCTTCCCTGCTGGGATACCGTTTTGCGTGAAGGTACCGAGGAACAGAAGGAAAAGATCCTTTCCTTCGTGGGCACCGGTAAGCAGATGCTCAACTACGCAATGACCGAGCCGAGTGCAGGATCCTCGTGGGATGATATGCGCACGACCTACACCCGTAAGGACGGCAAGGTCTACCTGAACGGTCACAAGACCTTTATTACTTCCTCGAAGTACGTGCCCTACCTGGTTGTTATGGCTCGCGATAGCGACAACATGGACACCTACACAGAGTGGTTTGTCGACATGTCCCTGCCGGGCATCACCAAGGAACCCCTGCACAAGCTGGGCCTGCGCATGGACTCCTGCTGCGATATCTACTTCGATAACGTCGAACTTCGCGAAGAAGACCTCTTCGGAACCGAAGGAAATGGATTCCGCCGCGGAGTCGCCGACTTCGATCTTGAGCGTTTCCTTGTCGCTCTGACCAACTACGGCCAGGCCTACTGCGCCTTTGAAGACGCAGCGCGCTACGCCAACCAGCGTGTCCAGGGTGGACAGGCTATCGCCCGCCACCAGCTCATCCAGCTCAAGTTCGCGGATATGAAGGTTGCGCTCACCAATATGCGCAACATGCTCTACGAAATCGCATGGAAGCACGATAACGGTCTGCTCGGCCGTGGTGACTGCTCGATGGCGAAGTACTACTGCGCACACGCAGCATTCGAGGTCGTCGACAATGCCCTGCAGGTTCTGGCAGGCGTCGGTATTACCGGTGAACACCGCGTCCAGCGTATGTTCCGCGACCTGCGCGTTGACCGCGTCAGCGGTGGTACTGACGAAATGATGATCCTCACCGCAGGCCGTGCAGCTCTGAAGGAATACCGCTGATCAGCGGGAGGTGTATCTGATGTCATTACCCGTTGATAAGCCGTCCTACGGCAACCTCGACGGCCTGAAGGTCGTTTATTCGGCAGTGGAAATTGCCGTTCCTACCGCATGCGAAATCATGTCGGAGTGGGGTGCCGATATCACCTGGATCGAGAACACCTACAGTGGTGACTCTGTGCGTGATACCGAGTTCGTGAAGGAAATGGAACGACGCAATCAGCGCTCCATCTCGATGAATCCTTTCACGGATGAAGGAAAAGAGATTATTCGCGCGCTGGTCAAGGACGCGGATATCTTCATCGAGTCCTCGAAGGGCCCGGTGTGGGCACGAAAGGGAATCACCGATGACTTCCTGTGGGAGGTCAACCCCCGTCTGGTCATTGTGCACGTTTCCGGTTTCGGCCATGTTGGTGATCCCAAGCGGGTTCACTCCGCGGCATATGACCTGACCGTCCAGGACTATTCAGGTTACGTGTACCAGAACGGTACGCCTGAGGAAGCCATGACGGCAGCTCCCTACACCGGTGACTACTTCAACTCGCTCATGGTGATCTCCTCTGCACTGGCTGCGGTCTTCCGTGCTCAGCGCACCGGAGAAGGCGAATCTATTGATCTCGCAATGTATGAAACAATGCTGCGCGTTGGCAGCTACTACATGATCGACTACATGAACAAGGGCGTGCTCTACCCGCGTGCGGGTGCTCGTCACCAGAACCTGTGTGCGATCGGCCAGTACAAGACTAAGGACGGTGTCCTGGGCCTGTGCTGCTACGGCATTCCTCAGAACAAGTACCTGCTTGAGGTCATTGGTCTGGGTGATCTGTGGGGAACAGAAGAATACCCCGAGGACACCTCAGCTCTGTGGCTTGACGGCCCCAAGGCCTCGTTGATCGAACAAAAACTGGAAGAGTACTTGCTCACCCAGAACGTCGACGATGTCGAGGCAGATTTTGTTGCCCACAAGATCGCGGCTCAGAAGTGCTTGGATTTTGACGACCTCATGGCCGAAGAACACACCAAGCTACGCGGAAACTTCATGGAGTGGGAGAACCGCGAAGGGGAGACGATCAAGGGCCTGAATACGGTTCCTCGTTTTGCTCATCGCCCCGGTGGTTTCTGGCGTCCGATGCCCGCATTGGGTGAAGACACTCGAGATGTCCTTCACCGCAGCGGTTTCTCAGATGAGGATATCGAGCGTTTCAAGGCTTCCGGTTCCATCAAGTTCGCCGAAGAGGACTGATTCGTGACCATTCGGGATGAGATTCACTCGCGCACTAATCTGCGCGACATCTGGGAGGATGCGGTTAATGCAGCCCCAGAACGCAGCTTCCTCATTTTTGAGGATGTGTGCGCTGGTGTGCGCGTTGAACGCTCCTACCGTCAGACAGATGAACAAGTGAATCGATATGCGAATGCCCTTCTCAAGCTGGGCTTTCGCAGCGGTGACCGCATCGCACTCTATCTGCCCAATAGCATCGAGTTCATCGAATGCTTCTTGGCGATCGCGAAGATCGGTGCGGTCATCGTTCCCCTGGACACGAAGGGAACTTCTTTCGAACTTGCGGGGCTGATCGATGCCAGTGGCGCTCGCGCGGTGATTTGTACCCGAGGCTGTTCGCTGACCCTTGACGAGGCCGTGCTGGCCTCGGGGGTTCAGGTGCTCTTGGTGGGAAGCGATGCCGGTGAGGAGGAGTCTTCTCTACTTGCTCTCAGCCGGACGTGCTCGCCTCAGCTGGATTACGATCCACAGCTTGAAGCGCTGAGTCTTCTGGAAATTATGTTCACCTCTGGGACGACCGCCTCTCCTAAAGGTGTCATGATCACCCATGCCAATGCCGTATTTTCAGGAAAATACGTCAACTGGGAACTGGCGATGACCAGTGATGATCGCTACGCGACTTCTATGGTTGCCAGCCACGTGAACTTCCAGCTCTCAGCCTTCATTCCGGTCATCACCGCTGGAGCGACGCTGATTCTTCTTAGCCGTTACAGCGCGCATCGTTTCTGGAAATCGGTGTGTCAGACCCGAGCGACTCTAGTCCAGGGAATGGCACTGATTGTCATGACGATGCTTGCTCAACCCGTGGATCCAGAAGAACAAAACCACTGCGTGCGTCAGATGCACTATTTCCTGATGCTGTCTGATGAAGATAAGGAACGCTTTGAAAAGCGTTTTGCTATTCCACTACTCAATAACTATGGCTCGACCGAGACCCTGGTTGGAGTTGTTACCGATCCGCCCGTGGGGGAGCGGCGGTGGCCTTCTGTGGGACAGGTTGGTCCGGACTATGAACTCAAGATTTGTGATGAATCCGGAGCAGAAGTAGCGCAGGGACACAATGGCGAAATCTGCATTCGTGGCGAGATGGGAATCTCGCTCATGCAAGGGTACTGGCAGCGCCCCGATGCGACTGGGGAGGCGGTCATCGATGGGTGGTATCACACCGGTGACTGGGGATACGTTGACTCCGATGGATGGCTCTTCTTCGTCGATCGGCGACACGATCTCATCAAGCGCAACGGTGAGTCGGTGGCCTCGGGAGAAATTGAAAACCTTCTTCGCCAAATCCCGGAAGTGAGCGATGCGGCGGTCGTTGGGGTTCGCAACCCCATTCGCGGGCAAGATATTCATGCCTTCCTTACCCTCCACCCGGGTAAGGACCTGAGCCCTGACAGTGTGTTGGAGTTTTGCCGCCAACGACTGTCCTCCTTCAAAGTTCCCAACGAGGTACGAATCGTCGATGAGCTGCCTCGTGGTGAATACGGCAAAGTCAACAAAGAATTACTCAAAACCCTGTGAAAGGAACAGGCATGGCAATCAATACGGATATGGTCGGACAGACCTTCGGTCCTTTCGTCCGTGACTACACTTTCCGTGATCTTGAGCTGTTTGCTCTTGGCTGCGGTGCGGGTATCGATGGCAAGGATGGCCTGGAATACCTCAACGAGCACGATGAACGTAATCCTCAGCTCAAGGTTCTGCCCATGTTTGGTGCGATGCTCATCGTGGATTCTGAGGTCACTCGTACCATTGACTACGGCTACAACTACGCGGGCTCCCTGCACTGGGGCTTCGATATTCGCTTCCACCAGCCGATTACCAAGATGAGCGATCACCTGGAGACCATGGTTCGCCTTGAAGGCCTCTATGACCGCGGTGAGGGCCGTGGCCTGCTCGCTCAGCATATTGGCGACACCTACGATTCGGACGGCAACCTGCTTTTCACGAATGAATCTTGGGACTGCTTGATTTACGACGGCGGTTGGGGTGGACCCAAGCCTCCCAAGGACATCGTTGAGATGCCAGAGCGTGAGGCTGACGTCGAGGTTGTTGAGCGTATTCCTGAGAACCAGGCCTTGATCTACCGTCTGTCGGGCGATTACCACCCGCAGCACATCGACTGGGATTACGCAGCTGAGAACGGTGAGCCTCGTCCCATTCTTCACGCAATCTCTTACGCGGGTGTTGTAATGCGTCATGCAATCAACGCTTTCGTTCCCGGAGAACCCGAGCGCATCACCCGTTTCAAGACCCGCATTACTTCGCCGGTTCTGCCCGGTAGCACTCTGAAGACGAAGCTGTGGAAGGTCGGAGAAGGCGAGCTCCGTTTCCAGCTGGTGGACGAAGATGCTGATGTCACAGGTGCGAAGCCGCACCTGAACTGGGGGATTATCGAATACCGCTGAAGTAACCTTGAAAGCATAGATGCGTGATCACACGATGATCCGCAGCTCTGCTATCGAGGTGTTTGAGGAGATACACGCAGTGAAAAAGGAAGTAACAGATCTCGAAGATCTGGATATGTCAGGTGTGCTCTGGCGCATCATCGCATTTTCCAGTGGCGGTCCGTTCCTTGAAGGTTATGTTCTAGGAATTATTGGCGTTGCGCTTTCACGCCTGGGTACCGATATCGAGATCAGTAATTCCATGTCGGGCTTGCTGGGAATTGCCGCTTTGGTCGGTCTTTTCTTGGGAGCTGCGGTTGGAGGATGGCTGACGGACCTCATTGGTCGTCACAAGATGTTCATTCTCGACCTGATTGTCATTGTCGTTTTGTCGGCACTGTGTGCCGTCGTTACGTCTCCTCTGCAATTAGTGGCTCTGCGTTTCCTCATCGGTGTGGCAATCGGCGCCGATTATCCGATTGCCACATCGATGATCGCGGAGTTTTCACCCCGCAAGCATCGTGCAATGTCGATGGGCATGATCGCTGCCGCATGGTACCTTGGCGCCAATGTTGCGGCTCTTGTTGGCTACGCCCTTTACGAAACCCCTCACGGCTGGCGGTGGATGCTGGCGTCGTCTGCGATTCCGGCAGTATTGATTCTTATTGGACGTTGGGATATCCCCGAGTCTCCCAGGTGGTTGGCATCGAAGGGGCGTCAAGAAGAGGCCGATCGCGTTGTCATGAAACTCTTCGGTGAAAATGTCCGCCTTCCTGCGCAAGAGGTTGCAGAAAAAACCGAGTTTAAGAAGATCTTCAGCGGTGTTTATCTGCGTCGCGTGATCTTCGTTGGTGTGATTTGGCTCTGCCAGGCAATTCCGATGTTTGCCCTCTACACCTATGGCCCCACAATCGTCGGTTCCATTGGCCTCGGAGAGGGACGCAATTCGCTGATCGGTGAACTTGTTATCGGCACCTTCTTCATGCTCGGTACATTCCCCGCAATGTACTTGGCTGAACGCGTGGGACGTCGCCCGCTCATCATCTGGTGTTTCTTCGGTATGACGATTGCACTTGGCCTGATCGGTTTCTTCCCGCAGGGGGGAATCGTTCTGATTTCCATCTGCTTCATCGCCTACGCACTTCTTGCCGGCGGTCCGGGCAACCTCGAGTGGCTCTACCCCAACGAGCTCTTCCCAACCTCCATTCGCGCCTCGGCAATGGGTGTTGCTATGGCTCTGAGCCGAATCGGCACCGTCTACTCAATGTTCGTCCTTCCGGCATTTATCGCCGATTACGGGATCTCTGCGACCATGCTTGCCGGTGCCCTCATTTCAGCTCTTGGATTTGGTGTTTCCTTCGCTTGGGCCCCAGAAACCAAGGGACTGAGCTTGGACGTTACAGGATCAGCGGACTTCAAGGGGCGCTAAACGATGTATCGCATTGATTCAGTGGTTGTGAGCGCGTACCGCACGAATTGCTACGCGCTAACGAATGAAGGCGGGACGATTATTATCGACCCGGGCGACCAGGCGAGCTTCCTCCAGCAGTGGACGCAGGACTTGGACGTTATCGGTATCGTGCTCACCCACTGTCATTGCGACCATATTGGGGCAGTCAATGAACTTGTCGCTCAACACGGGTGCTGGGTTGCCTGTGGAGCTGCAGATGTCGCTGGAACGCGCGACTTGCATCTGTCTGGATTCGATGCCGAGGGTGTCGACTACGTCGTGGATCATGTTGATCGGCCTTTGAAGGAAGGCGATGTCATTGAGTGGGGGAGCGATCGCCTTGAGGTGATCGATACCCCGGGACACACTCAGGGACATATCTGTTTGATCGATCGTGCCAACTCGATCCTGTTCAGCGGCGACATGCTATTTGCCGGAACGATTGGACGGACTGATTTCCCCGGGGGAGACCGGGCGCTTATGGCCTCTTCCTGCGCGAAACTCGTAGAGCTTACTCAGGATTTCCGCGTACTTCCCGGGCACGGTCCCGCCACCACTTTGGCAGCAGAAAAGGCGCAGCTCACGCACTGGGCGCGCGTTCTTTGTCCGCGTGAAGTGGCTCAGGATACTGCGCGTAATGACGAATTGAGACTGCCATGAAGCTGATCGTCAATCAAAGCTTCAAGGTAGCGCGGAACCTTCAGCATGAAGCAGTCGATGTAGTCATCGGGCAGGCAGAAGGTGCGCATCAGAACCGAGCCTTCAACCGCGTCAAGCAGGCGGGTCACCGACAGGGTGTCCTTAATCTGCCCCGCGCTCTTGAACTCCCACAAGCGCGTGCGAATCGCACCCAAGGGGGTAATGAAAATCTGGTTGTGAATCAGCGCGATCGTCGGATCGTTTGTTTCACCGGCCTCGACGAACAGGCGACGAACTGCCCGACGATTCGGGCCAAGGTACTCGCGAAGGCGGAATTCGGCCTCGTTCATCAAAACTTCCCGCGCGCTATTCCCGCGTGGGCCAGGGCAACGAACCAATCGCGCGAAGGCGTCCTTCAGGAGGTCATCGCGGGTTTCCCAGCGTGTGTAAATGCTGGATTTGCCCACTCCGGCAGCGCTGGCGACCTTGGTCAGGTTGAAAGCGGCCCAGCCGACCTCTCCGTAGAGTGTCAGGGCGCTTTCGATGATCTTGGTTTCGACCACTTCATCGCGGGGCCGACCAACTTTGGGCGCGTCTTGTCGAGGATTCGGCACGACTTGCACCTTTCTTTCATAGCTGCTGGTAAGCGCCATATTACTCGCACCTTGCGGGTTAATGCGTGCGCTTTTCGGGAGCTGGGAAAACTTGGGGACTCTTCCCTGTATCTATCCGAAAACAACACTCAAGAGAGAAGGACACGATGAGTATCGTTGTCGCGTATAAGTACGCTGCAAACCCGCAGGATACAACCGTGGGTTCTGATGGTGTCGTTGACTGGTCGCGTGCGAAGGCCGCGGTGAGTGAATACGACCCCGTTGCCATTCAGGTGGCACGCACTGTCGCAGATGCTAAGGGCGAAGAGCTCGTTGGCATTTCCGTAGGAGACGCACAGGTGTCCTCCTCAATGGCAAAAAAGGCTGCTCTTTCGCGCGGACTCGACCGTGCGTTGGTCGTCGCCGATGATGCTGTTCGTGATCTGAATGCCACTGCAGTTGCTGGAGCGCTTGCCGCTCTGGTTCGCAAGGTCGAAGGCGCAAATATCCTCTTGACGGGTGACTCGTCGATTGACGAGTCCGCCAAGATGATGTCTGCTCTGGTTGCCGGTTACCTGGGATGGCCCTGCTTCCAGGAGGTTTCCGCGGTCGAGGCCAATGGAGATGGATGGACCATCACTCAGGCCACCGCCTCTGGCACCCGAACGATCACGGTCGATGGCCCCGTTGTCGTTGCCGTGACAACAGATGCTGCGACCGTCAAGGTTCCCGGTATGAAGGATGTTCTGCAGGCTGGAAAGAAGCCGATGGACACCGTTGCTCTTGCAGATTTGGGTGTCGAGCCGATTTCCGTTGAGGTCACCGGCCGCCTGCGCCCGGTCGCTCAGGAACGTAAGAAGGAAATTCTCAGTGGTGACGACGCCGCTGTGAAGCTGGTCGAGGCGCTGCGTAGCGCTGGTGTGCTCTGAGAAAGGACTTGGACAATGACTAACGCATGGATCATTACGACATCGAATCAGATTGCGTCCCTCGTCGAGGCCGCGCGTGCGATCGGTCCCGTAACCGTCATCGCTCTTGGCGACGAGGCCACCGGCATCGCTGGTGTTGACCGCGTTGTGGCCATCGGTCGTGGAAGCAATGCGCCTCTTGAGGCTTTTGCCCCCGCAGTGAACGCTGTGTTGGAAGGTGCTGGCGCAGATATCGTCTTCGCCGCGAACCGTCCCGTTGAGCGCGTCCTTGCCGGCACTGTCGCAGCGCGCCTGGGCCTTCCCCTCATCAACGGTGCGCTCCGCGTTTCCGCTGGCGAGGCCGAAGTTTCGCGCTTTGGTGGCCTGACGCAGGAGACCATTTCCTTCCCCAGCGGCGCTGTTGTCGTCCTCGAAGGTGGAGCCCCCGTCGAAGGTGCAGAAGTTGCGCCCGAGGCCGGCTCGGAGGATCACTACGAGGCCAGCGTGAGCGCTGTGGAGCCCGCTGGTTCTGGCCCCGCCAACCTTGCTGCAGCGCGTCGTATCGTCGCAGCCGGTCGTGGCTTCAAGGCCGAGGAAGATCTGCAGATCGCCCGCGACCTGGCCGCAGCACTGGGCGCAGAGCTCGCCTGCTCCCGTCCTTTGGCTGAAGGTACCGCTTGGCTGTCCAAGGATCGCTATGTTGGTGTTTCCGGCATGCATGTTGCCCCGGATCTGTACCTTGCCGCCGGCATTTCCGGTCAGGTTCAGCACACCTCGGGCATGTCCGATTCGAAGGTCGTTGTTGCCGTCAATAGTGATGCCAATGCCCCGATCTTTGAGGTTGCAGACTACGGAATCGTGGGCGACCTCTATGATGTCCTGCCTGCGATCACCGCAGCACTTTCCTGAGGAAGAGTATGTCTGAAGAAGTAGAGGTTGATTTCGAGGTCATCGTCATCGGTGGAGGTGTAGCCGGTTGCGTTGCCGCCTACACTCTTGCCGGACAAGGACACGAGGTCCTTCTCATTGAGCGTGCGATGGAACCCGGTTCCAAGAATCTCTCGGGTGGTGTTTTCTACTGCCGAGTAATGGAACAGGTCTTCCCGGACTTCGTCAATGAAGCTCCTGTAGAACGCCGAATCACGCGTAACATCGTCAGCCTGCTCAATGAAAAGTCAGCGGTCAACATTGACTACTGGGATCAGCGTCTTGCTGAGCCCGCCAATGCAGTCACAGTGTTGCGTGCAAAGCTTGATTTGTGGCTGAGCGAGAAGTGCGAGGAAGCCGGTGTCACCGTGATGCCGGGTGTGAAGGTTGACTCCCTCATCATCGAAAACGGACAGGTTGTTGGTGTTCGTGCCGGAGAAGATGAGCTGCGCTCCCACGTTGTGGTTGCCGCAGACGGGGTGAACTCTTTCATTGCCCAGCAGGCGGGAATCCGCGCTAAAGAGCCGAAGAAACACCTTGCAGTGGGTGTGAAGTCGGTGATCGCTCTTCCCGAGAAGGTCCTTGAAGATCGCTTCAATGTTCGCGATAACTGCGGTGCAGCCTACGCCATGGTTGGGGATGCGACGCAGGGCGTTGCAGGTGGAGCTTTCATGTACACCAATAAAGACTCTGTCTCTATTGGTGTTGTCATGCGTCTTGATGATTTGGAAGCATCGGGCTTGTCCTCTTCGGATATCCATGATCACCTGCTCGCTCACCCGGCAATCGCTCCTCTTCTTGAAGACGGCGAATTGCTTGAGTACGGGTGCCACCTGACCATTGAAGATGGGCCTCAGATGGTGACCCACGATCTCACCCGTCCGGGGTTGGTGATTATTGGTGATGCAGCTGGATTCACTCTTAACACTGGTTTGACCATTCGAGGGATGGATCTTGCTGCGGGTTCTGCGCTCGCGGCTTCAACGGCGGTTCATGCTGCCCTTGAATCCGGTGATTTCTCTCAGGCAGCGATGGATCGCTACCTCAGCGAGTTGAAATCTTCCTTCGTCGGGCAGGACATGCAGACCTACGCGAAGGCCCCTGCTTTCCTTGAGCGTCCTCGTATGTACAAGGACTACGGTCGCCTTGCTGCAGAGGTCTTCTATGGAATCTTCAACCATGATCTTCGCCCGCGTCGTCACATCATGAAGGTCGCGATGGATGCGTTCAAGGCTTCTGGCCTGCGTTTGCGTGATCTCATCAGTGACGGCTTGGCCGGTATCAAGGCGCTGTGAGGCAGGAGGAACAATGAGCACATTGAAAATTGAGAGTGTTCCCGCGCGTCTTTCGCGTAACACTTACAACCTTGACGAGGAAGAATCTCATATCGAGGTCGACCAGGAGCGGGCTCGTGCCACCGGCGCAGGCAAGCTCTTGGAGCGGATCTGCCCGGCTCATGTCTACTCGGTAGAAGAGGACGGGACCGTTGGCGTGGAATATGCCGCATGCCTCGAATGCGGTACCTGCTTGGCCATTGCCCCTGAAGGTGTCCTGAAGTGGCACTACCCCAGGAGCGGTTTCGGGATCATGTTCCGAGAAGGCTAGGAGCATCTCCGTTTGAAATGGTGGGTTGAAAGCGTCTGCTTTCAACCCACCATTCTTGTTGCGTCCCTTGAATCCATAACTGCCGCAATGCAGTCAGCGATATTTCCACGGGTGAGGCAATGCCCCTCTGCAGAATCAGTGCCTACGCGGAGCGGACGCCATTTAAGTGATGCAGTCTTCCCTTCTCCATGGAGTGTTCGGGTGCCATGAGCATTTAGGTGAACCTCGAATATGGGAAGAGCCCGAGTCGCTGAGATGCTTTGAACTATCGGAAACAGTCGGTGCTTGTCCGTATCCGCCTCCGCCACGTATGCTTCAGCGTTGATAGATGTACACGAGGAAAATTCAGTGCTGAGACATATGAGGAGCGAATGCAAGTGCCATCGTTTCGCGCGCATGACAAGCTCTGTGAAATCTTCCAAGCACAAGTCTTTGACGGGAGAATGAGCGGGGGAGAGGACCAATGCTTCCATACCGTATTGGCGGAGTTCCCGGGCAAAAGGAAGAAGGAAAGCACAAGCGGCTTGTTCCACTTCTTTGCGTGCACCTAAAAGCCCGACACCAACGATATTTTGATAGCCCAAGCGGAGTGCTTGAGCAGAAGGGTCGACAGCATATCCCAATGCCGCAGCTGCCTCGTGAACTCGCTGGCTTAAGTTCTCGCTGACTCGTACCTTTCCTCTGAGGACGTGTGAAACGGTTCCAACAGATACTCCAGCTAAACGGGCGACGTCGGAAATCGTCGGTCTCGTGGCCATAAAAGCCTCCTCTCCTGTGGCTTTTACTGTGCCGCAACCGCCCTTCTTTCCAGCCCAAGGAGCAGAATCTGTGGAAACACGCCGGGTATCGTGCATCCTGTGGATCAATCACACTGCGGGTGCAAAGTTCACATATTAAGCTGTGAATACTTCGAGCGAGGAGGAATAATGCTTCGACGTTTGACAGACGCAATTGTCTGCGCTGTGCTTTTGGTTCTCGATATTCTGGCGTGGCTGATCGTCAGCACATTCTCAAGTCTTGATCGTTCGGAACCAGGTCGAATTGCCTCGGTCTCCTTGAGCGCTTTGATCATCGTTGCTGCTCCTGCGCTTGCGACCTGTATGGTCGCTGCGGTCGCGCGACTAGTGACCCGCACTTCCGCTCGCGTTTTCTATTCGTGGAGCCTTTTTGTCAGCGCTGTGGCCGGAGTATTTAGCTACCTGACGGCTATGGTGTCCTCCTTCCAGGGAATGGAAGTTGGCCTGCGCTGGATGGCGTGTTTCTTCGCTGTTCAAGCGATCGTCAGCCTTATTCTCCTCATCGTTGGCTTGACCGGTGGAATTCCTCGAACAGCTGAGGAAGCACGTGCTCTGCATCATGCGACGCATCCAGTTGCTTCGTCTTCGACTCAGAAGAAGTCTTCTTCGGCAAGCTCCACTTCTTCTCACGAGGCCGCAACTTCTACCTCAGTAAAGACTTCAGCCTCCGCAGGTACGGCTTCCCCCGCTGCAGGCAAGACTGCCCCCACCGCTCAGGGGGGCGAAGGAACTCACGCAAGCACGTCCTCGGCAAAGGAAAAAGAGACACATTAATGACAACTGAGGGTTTCCGCCAGCTTTCACTGGAAACAACGCATGGGGTTGAAGAATGGGAGGATTCGGGGGCGCTTGTTCAACGAAGTGTCCTGCCTAATGGTCTTCGGATCATTACTCAGAAGGTGCCGGCAACACGTTCACTGGCACTGAGCTGGTGGGTTGGGGCTGGTTCGCGCGACGAGGATGAGGTGAGTGCCGGATCGACCCACTTCCTTGAACACCTCCTCTTCAAAGGAACTGCGCAAAGAAGTGCCTTTGATATCGCCGAAGCATTTGATGCGGTTGGCGGTGAGTCCAATGCGGAAACCGGAAAAGAACACACAAACTATTGGGCGCGCGTACTGAGCGAAGACGCGCCAATGGCCGTTGAAGTATTGGGAGACATGATTTCTGCCTCCCTTATTGATCCAGAAGAGTTTGAGATCGAACGCGGGGTCATCCTCGATGAGCTCGCGATGTCAGAAGACAATCCTCTTGAGGTCGTCCACGAGGCTTTCCAATTGGCCGTGTTTGGCGATAACTCTTTGGGACGTCCGGTTGGTGGAAGCGCCCAAACGATTCGAGCCGTTGAACGCGACCACGTCTGGGACTACTATCGCCGGGTTTACGCGCCCTCCTCGCTGGTTATTGCCGCAGCGGGGGACGTCAACCATGATGAACTTGTCGAGCAAGTGCAGCGTTCCTTGCATCCCACGTGGGCAAACGAATTAGAGGAACAGCGCGCTCCGCGTCCGAGGCGTTCGACGCAGGGATCCCAGTCGTCAGCCTGTGAACCAGTGCGCTCAACGCGCTACCGCCATATTGAACAATCGCATGTCATTGTTGGTGGTCCGTCGATGCGTGCCGGTGACGATCGACGTCCGGTAATGTCGGTTTTGCTTTCTATTCTGGGCGGATCAATGTCTTCGCGACTCTTCCAAGAGATCCGCGAGAAGCGTGGTCTGGCCTATACGACATATGCCTTCGACTCCCCGTATTCGGATACGGGCGCCTGGGGAATGTATGCCGGGACAGCGCCGGAACGAGCGTCCGAGGTCGAAAAGCTCATGCAGGCAGAGCTTGAAAAACTGGCGGCAACTGGTCCGCGTGAAGACGAGCTTGCTCGTGTTCGCGGGCAGCTGCGTGGTGGTATGGCACTCGGGTTGGAAGATACGCTTTCCCGCATGTCTCGCTTGGGACGTGCTGAGCTGAGCGGCCGTTACTTTACTGTTGATGCCGCGCTTGCCCGAATCGAGGCGGTCCAAGCTGAAGACGTTCGCGCTCTTGCCGAGGAACTTGCACAGCGCTGCGTCTTCACTGCTGAAGTGGTGCCGGAGGATCGTGCGTGACTAAACGAAGTGTCCGCCCAGCAACTTCCAGTGATGCCGCTGCCATTGCTGCAATGGCCCAAGAATTTTTCACCGAAGTCTTTAACGCATGTTCGCTACCTGCGGCCCATCCACTGCGTGCGCAAGTACTGACGCAAACACGTCAGATGTGGGAAGAAACTCTTGCTGGAAACAGGCCATCGCAGGGACAGACCTTGGTTGCTCTTGAAGAACAGACTCCCGTTGGTTTCATCGCGTACTCGCATGCCCCTGCTCTGGAACTTGAACAGCCGTCGGGGCGCGTCATTCCAGCGGGGCAAGAGATTAGCAGCCTCTACGTGCACCGTAGTTTTAGGAGTATTGGACATGCATCGCGTCTGATAGCAGCTCTTGTGGATACCCTTCATCCGGAGTCGATGCGCTTGTGGGTTGCTCCAGAAGATACGCTGACTATTCGCTTCATCCAAGGATGCGGATTTTCTCCTGCGGGGATGCGTCGTAGCTTTGTTTTCGACCCGGAAATTCCCGCGGCTCGAGATGAACACCTGTGGTGGGCATTGCGTTCTTAAAGCGGTCAAATCAGGCCTCTCAAGGCTAGACGTGGCACACTTATTGCATGATGCCTCTTTACGACAACCTTCCTGAACCTGCGCCTCTGAAGAAGGGGAATCTCAGGATTGTTCCGCTGGGCGGCCTGGGCGAGGTCGGCCGCAATATGAATGTTTTGGAGTTTGGTGACAAACTCCTGGTTGTCGACTGCGGCGTTCTTTTCCCCGAAGAGTCTCAGCCCGGCGTCGACCTGATTCTGCCCGATTTTTCGTGGATTGAAGACCGTCTTGACGACATCGTCGGCATGGTTTTGACTCATGGGCATGAAGACCACATCGGCGCGGTTCCATATCTGCTCAAACTCCGCGAAGATATTCCGATTTACGGTTCCGACCTCACTTTAGCTTTCGTTGAGCCCAAGCTCCGTGAGCACCGACTTTCTGCCGAAAATCTTCATGTTGTCGAAGAAGGGGACCGCCAAGCGATCGGTCCTTTCGATTGCGAGTTCGTTGCGGTTACCCACTCGATTCCAGACGCACTTGCTGTGTTCGTCCGTACTCCCGCAGGTAAAGTCCTGATCACTGGTGACTTCAAGATGGACCAGCTGCCTCTTGATCACCGCCTGACAGACCTTCGCTCCTTCGCACGTTTTGGTGAAGAAGGCGTGGACCTGTTCATGGTGGACTCGACGAATGCCGAAGTGCCCGGCTTCGTTACCCCAGAACGTGAGATCGGCCCAGTCTTGGATCAAGTTTTTGCCGAGGCTACCGGCCAGATCATCGTTGCTTCTTTTGCTTCTCATGTTCACCGCGTCCAGCAGGTCATCAACGCTGCTGCACATCATGGTCGCAGTGTTGCCTTGGTCGGCCGTTCTATGGAACGGAATATGCGCATCGCTCAGGAAAAGGGGTACCTCACAATTCCTGAGGGGCTCATTGTTGATTCCAATGAGATTTCCTTGCTTCCCCCGAATCAGAGGGTATACATGGCAACTGGGTCTCAAGGAGAGCCAATGGCCGCCCTTTCTCGAATTTCTCAGGGATCTCACCGCTTTGTCAGTATTGAACCCGGGGATACGGTGATTTTCGCTTCTTCCTTGATTCCGGGTAATGAGAACTCGGTGTACCGCGTCATTAACGACCTCACGCGTTTGGGGGCGAAGGTTGTTCACCAGGCGAACGCTAAGGTTCACGTTTCCGGCCACGCGGCCTCGGGCGAACTGATCTACTGCTACAACATCGTTCAGCCGAAGAACGTGATGCCGATCCACGGGGAGATTCGCCACTTGGTTGCCAATGGTCAATTGGCAGTACTTACCGGCGTGAAGCCCGAAGACGTCGTTCTTGCTGAAGATGGCGTTGTCGTTGATCTCGAAGACGGACATGCCAGAGTCGTCGGTGCGGTTCCCTGTGAGTATATCTACGTTGACGGTTCCTCTATCGGAGAGATCTCCGAAGATGAATTGGCCACGCGACGCACACTTGGATCCGAAGGCTTTGTCAGCGTTTACGCGGTTGTTGAGGGCGAGTCGGGGATGGTTCTTGCGCCGCCAACAATTCGAGCAATTGGCATGGCGGAAGACTCCTCAGTTTTTGACGAGATTCTTCCCGACGTCACCGCAGCCCTCGAAGAGGCCGCTTCTGGCGGAAATGTGGATGCGCACGTCCTTCAGCAGGCGATGCGTCGCGTGATCGGCCGCTGGGTAGGTCGTCATTTGCGTCGTCGCCCCATGATTGTTCCGGTTGTCGTCCTGCAGTAGCGGGCGGGACTTGAGTACGCCGATAGAGGCACGAGCGTAAGGTACGGTAGAAGCATGACCGGGCGTTTTATCTCGACCTATTCGATTGTGCTCTCTCTTCCCATGCGTATTTATCAGCTGCCAGAACGGGGAGGCTCCGTTCACGCAGCTGCAGCAACCTCGCTTCCAGCGGGTGGTTTCACGGCTTTGTCTGCTGTGTCAAAGCTTGGTGTCTATACCGCGACCGCTTCGCCTCTGGGGACCGGTCCCAATTCGTATATGGTTCGTCAGCTCCTTCACGAAGCAGGAGTGAAGGTTCTTCTTCCCGAACTCGTTGGCGATATTGGCGTTGCGATTCAGCTGGTCGAAGCGGATGGTTCGATGACCTCGATTGTGACGACGGGGGTCGAATCAGAACCTTCGCGTGAAGCCTTGGATGCCTTGGAGATTCATGAAGGGGATTTGGTTCATGTATCGGGCTCGGATCTTGCGAATCCAGCAAGTGCAGAAATCCTTACTGGATGGGCCGAGAACCTTCCCGAAGGCGTGACTCTGGTTGTTTCTGTTTCACCTGCCGTCGCTCAGGTCCCGGTTTCGGTCTGGCCGCGATTGCTGGGGCGCGCCGACGTTGTCTCGATGAATATTCGCGAGGCCGCGACCCTGTCTGACATTCTTGCTCCCTATGAGCATGGAACTGGAGTTCGCGGAGTGATGCGTCCGGACGCGGTCTTCGTTCGTCGTCTGGGCGTTATGGGCTGTGAACTGCAGCTTCATGCTGACGATCCCAGAATTTCGATCCCCGCGTATGAATCCACGACGGTCGATACCGCGGGGGTGGGGGATACCCACATCGCCACTATGTGTGCGGCGCTTCTGCTCGGGCACGACTTTGTTGAAGCAGCACGAATGGCGAATGCGGCGGCTGCGATCACGATTTCTCACGAGTCGGCTCTTCCCGTTCCAAGCTGGGAGCAGATCCGAGAAGTTATGAAGAACGGGAGTGTGTGACGCAATAGGAAGGGCCTTTCGCGGCGTGCCTAAGCCTTTTCTCGGGCATGCGGCGGTAGCGTTTTTCCTACCATGGCACGAAAATCCCCATCTTCAGCATCTTCGAAATCTTCATCACGAGCCGGGAAGTCCACTGCGACCCCGGGGCTTCTCGCGCGCGTATTTTCCGGGATCGGACGCGGCATTCTCGCGATGATTCGAGCGTGGCGCGCAACCGATGCTCAGGTGAAACGCGATGCGCTGGCTTTCATTGTCATGGCGGTCGCCGTCCTGGTCGCCCTGCGTGAGTGGTTTGGTATTTCGGGGCAAGCGGGAGATTTCATTCACCTGTGTGCAGCGGGATTTGTCGGGATTTTCTCCGTTGTTTTGCCCATTATTTTGGTCGCCTTCTCTGTTGAGTTGGTTCGTGTCCGCTCAGGAAACTCAGCCTTGCCCCACCGCGTCGCAGGTAGCCTTGGTGTTGTCCTTTCTTTGACCGGTCTTGTTCATGTCAGCAAAGGTAACCCCGCTTTTGACTCTGCCGCCTCGATCGAGAATGCGGGTGGAATCCTCGGTTGGTTTATTGCCCGACCGCTGGTTCTGATGCTGTCGTCGTGGGGCGCAGCGGCACTCTTGATTCTTCTTTTCCTCTATTCGATCCTTTTGGGGACGCGCACGCAGGTCGCGCAGGTCCCGAGCTTGGTCCGTGAATGTGTCGACCGTCTTGCTAAGCGGACGAGGCCAGAGGAAAGCGATCCGGCAGCGCGAGCGCGTGAAGAGGCGCGTCGCTCTCTTGCTGCCGGCGATGATCCTTTCTTGGACTCCTATGACGGCGATGAACACTTCCGCCGCGCCGTGGAATCTGAGCCCCAAGAAGACGTTCCTTCGCAGGTGGATACGCAGCGTACCCGGGTGATGCCGGCCTCGGCACCCCAAGTCCCCGAGGGACAGCCAGTCGCCTCGGCGATGGACGCGCCAACGGAGGCAATGCAGGTCCCTGCTCTTTCGGTCACTGAAAATATCGAAGACCAGGCCGACCTTGAACCTCCTGCGCATACTGAAGAGCCTGCAGGTGGATTCCAAGCGGAACTGGATGAGAACCTGTCCTACACGCTTCCTTCAAGCGAACTTCTTGTACGCGGTGCGCCCCATAAGACTCGCTCGGCGGTCAACGACCAAGTCGTGCAGGCCTTGCGTCAGGTATTCGCGGAATTCAATGTCGATGCACAAGTGACCGGCTTCTCCCGCGGCCCAACAGTGACACGTTACGAAGTCACCTTGGGGCCGGGCGTGAAGGTTGATCGCCTGACAAACCTTTCGAAGAACATTGCCTACGCCGTGGCCTCGGCAGACGTGCGAATTCTTGCACCGATTCCCGGAAAATCGGCAATCGGTATTGAGATTCCAAACTCTGACCGAGAAACTGTCGCACTGGGAGACGTTCTTCGCTCTGGTGCTGCTCAGCGTAACCAGCATCCCCTGGTTGTCGGAGTTGGTAAGGATGTTGAAGGTGGCTACGTCGTTACCAACCTGGCGAAGACTCCGCACCTTCTGGTTGCTGGTCAAACTGGTTCCGGTAAGTCCTCATTCGTGAATTCGATGATTACCTCGATCATGATGCGTGCGACGCCTTCGCAGGTTCGCATGATTCTGGTCGATCCCAAACGAGTCGAATTGACGATCTACGAAGGTATTCCGCACCTGATTTCCCCGATTATCACCGATCCAAAGAAGGCCGCTGAAGCGCTTGAGTGGGTCGTGAAGGAAATGGATGCGCGCTACGACGATCTTGCGACCTATGGATTTAAGCATGTTGATGATTTCAACAAGGCTGTGTCTGCAGGCCAAGTGAAGGCTCTTCCGGGTCTTAATCGTGAATTGCGGCCCTATCCCTACTTGTTGGTCGTTGTCGATGAGCTTGCGGACCTGATGATGGTTGCCCCGCGTGATGTTGAAGCTTCGGTTCAGCGTATTACCCAGCTTGCGCGCGCAGCTGGTATTCACCTCGTCCTTGCAACCCAGCGTCCTTCGGTTGATGTTGTCACTGGCTTGATCAAAGCGAATATTCCTTCGCGTTTGGCATTTGCGACCTCGTCTTTGGCTGACTCTCGAGTGATCTTGGATCAGCCCGGTGCTGAGAAGCTCATCGGTCAAGGTGACGCCTTGTACCTTCCTTCTGGCGCAAGTAAGCCTATGCGTGTTCAAGGTGCCTGGGTTACTGAATCCGAAATCCACTCGATTGTTTCTCACGTTAAAGAACAGATGCAGGCACAGTACCGTCCTGATGTTCTTGCTCCCGCAAAGACCGCGAAGGTTGCCGAGGATATCGGTGACGATCTTGATGATCTCTTGGCAGCAGCTGAGCTGGTTATTTCAACTCAGCTGGGTTCGACCTCAATGCTGCAGCGAAAGCTTCGTGTTGGCTTTGCACGAGCAGGGCGTTTGATGGATCTCTTGGAATCGCGCGAGATTGTGGGTCCTTCTGAGGGTTCGAAGGCGCGCCAGGTGTTGGTAGCTCCCGAACAACTCCCTGAAATTTTGGCCATGCTCAGGGGAGAGAGCGCGCCTGAACCCGCCCCTGCACCTACTCAGCAACAGGAAGTTTCTTCGTCGAATTTTGCTGACCAGTCGTCTAAGGCTCCTTCAAACGGGTACGATGGAGATACCGCTTCCTCGGATCCTTACTCCGGACATGATTTTGGTGGTCGGACCGACTGGGTCGATGAAGAGCCTGAAGAGAATGAAGATGCTTGGCAGTTGACCGGGCGCTAAGAAGCAAAGGGGCAAGTCGTGGCTACTCACGTGTCGCGTGTTGAACGCTATACGAAGGTCTCTACGATCAATGTGCCCAATGCGCTGACGGTTTTTCGCCTGCTCCTAGTCCCCGTATTCATCTACTTGAAGTTTGTGGACACGTGGAGTGCACAGTGGTGGGCTCTGCTGGTTTTTTGTGTCGCGGCTGCAACCGATCAGCTCGACGGAAAAATTGCGCGCGCCTACGGTTTGGTTACTGACTTTGGTCGTGTCGTCGATCCTATTGCAGATAAGGCTCTCACCCTTAGCGCATTCATTATTTTGAGCATGCAGGGCGTTCTCCCGTGGTGGTTCACGATCCTTGTGGCAATCCGCGAATTGGGGATTACCGTCATGCGCGCATTCTTCCTGCGGCGGGGGATTGTGGTTTCGGCCTCGCAGTCCGGAAAAATTAAGACCGTTCTTCAGGTCTTGGCTATTTTCCTACTCTTGATCCCCTGGGATTATTTCTACTTCCTCAATCCCGCCAATCGCGGGTGGGCGTCAGTTGCCTTAATGTCGGCTTTGTGTGTCGCGGGTGCTGCGCTTGCCGCGACTCTATGGTCGGGCATTGCGTATGTGCGTGAGGGCCTCATTCTTGCCCGTGAGGTTCGTGATCCTGAGCCTCAGAACGAGGCGTAATTACAGTTGCGCCTTGAGCGCAAAGTTGAGTGACTTAGACGCAACTTTTAAATCCCTCGTGTATTGTGGGAATAGGCAGGGTCGTTCAGACGTTAGGAAGAACATGATGAAGAAGCAGAAGAACAATATCCCGAGTTCTGTGCGTCCACTGAATGAGCTGGCCATGCAGAAGGCGCTGGCGGCAGGTTATCGTCAAGCTATGAATCGCCCCGCCCATGAACGTGCAGCCGCTCCCTTGCTGCGTACTGAAATTGGCGATGTTTTGCGTGAGATTCGCCGTAAGCAGGGGCGCACTTTGCGAGAAGTTTCTTCCGAGGCTCAGGTCTCCTTGGGTTATCTTTCCGAGGTTGAGCGTGGACAGAAGGAAGCCTCGTCTGAACTTCTTGATGCGATTAGTGAGGCCCTTGGAGTGCCGCTGTGGTACATCCTGCGTGAGGTTTCTGAGCGTATGGCTGTCTTGGATGGAACTGTCGTTCCGGACACGGTTCCTGAGAATCTGGTTCCGGTGACCCTGATCTCGTGACTCTCTCTGAATTTTGGGATGCCGTCGATGACGTCTTTGGGGCTACCCTTGGGCGCTCATTGACGGCTGACCTATATTTGCCTTCGCTGCGGGGAACCTGCGCTGAGGCCCTCGATAGGGGAGTTTCGCCGGATATGGTCTGGTCTGAGTTGCTTCGTGAAAGTGATGCAGACGAGGCCGTGCGCTGGGTTCATCGTCTTGATGCGAAAGAGCGTGAGAAGATTCGTCGTTCGAAGCGCTCCTAATGGCGTGTCGACATGCATCGAACATTTGTTCCATTTATTCTGTGGAAGAAGTGAAGTGTGAACAGTTTTTCCACAGATACGGAAAACTGCTCGCAAATGCCTGTGGTCGAGCATATCTTCACTGAGTAGTCCCCGGAGAGGGCATCTGCTGCATAGACCAGATGAACAGCGGCCGGAGAGGCTTCGACGAAAGGTATCACCATGGCAGTAGCTCGTAAGGGTTCCTCTTCCTCAGCGAATGGGGACCGAAATAAGGCTTTGGAGCTCGCGCTCTCACAGATCGATAAGCAGTTCGGTAAGGGCTCTGTCATGCGACTGGGAGATGATTCGCGTCCCCCGGTCCAGGTGATCCCCACTGGTTCTCTGGCTCTTGATGTTGCTCTCGGAATTGGCGGTCTGCCGCGTGGGCGCGTCATTGAGATCTATGGCCCTGAATCATCCGGTAAGACGACCGTTGCGCTTCACGCAGTTGCCAGCGCGCAAAAAGCAGGCGGAAACGCTGCATTTATCGACGCTGAACACGCACTCGACCCCGTCTATGCGCGCGCTCTGGGCGTTGATACGGATAACCTCCTGGTCTCCCAACCTGATACCGGCGAGCAGGCGCTGGAAATTGCCGACATGCTGATTCGTTCGGGCGGCATTGACATCATTGTCATTGACTCTGTTGCTGCACTTGTTCCCAAAGCCGAAATCGAAGGCGAAATGGGCGACTCTCATGTCGGTCTGCAAGCCCGTTTGATGAGTCAGGCCCTGCGTAAAATCACCGGTGCTCTCTCGGCAACCGGAACAACCGCAATCTTCATTAACCAGCTTCGTGAAAAGATCGGTGTCTTCTTCGGCAATCCCGAAACCACGACCGGTGGTAAGGCTCTGAAGTTCTACGCCTCCGTTCGCATTGATGTTCGCCGAATTGAAACCCTGAAGGAAGCTGGAGCTCCCGTCGGTAACCGCACCCGCGCAAAGATCGTCAAGAACAAGATGGCTCCGCCTTTCAAGCAGGCCGAGTTCGATATCGTCTACGGTAAGGGCATCTCCCGCGAAGGCTCGATTATCGACATGGGCGTGGAAACCGGCATCATCCGTAAGTCTGGCTCTTGGTTTACCTATGGTGATGATCAGCTCGGGCAGGGCAAGGAAAATGTCCGCCAGTTCCTCTCGGATAATCCTGAATTGGCCAATGAAATTGAACAGAAAATCTTGGTTTCTTTGGGAATCGGTGTGCAAGATGGCGAACTGACAGAGCCGACGGCGTCAGATGTCGATGACTCGCTTGAGGATGCTGGCTTCTAGTTAATGGTCCGCTATTACGACCCAGAGACCACATCAGAAGAGGATGTTCGTCCGCGCACGCGCACTAAGAGCCCGGCAGAACGCCAGGCTCTTATGCGCCAGCGCAATGCTGCCCTAGAAGGACAAGCCGCATTCGAGGCTGCGCGTGAGGTAGCCCTTCGACAGCTCGATGTTCGTGCCCGTTCACGAAGCGAATTAGAAACCGCAATAACCAGTCGCGGCTTTTCTTCTGAAGTGGCTGACTCTGTTATCGAACGCCTCACGCAATTGGGGTTGGTAGATGACCTTGCCTTTGCGCGTGCCTTCTCTCGGGGACGTTTCGAGGCAGGCGGGAAAACAGGTTCTGCACTTCGCGTCGATCTTCATCGGAAAGGGATCTCCCCGGAGATCATCGATACCGTGCTCTCAGAAATCGGTGCCGATGAACAATTTGAGCGTGCTTTAAACCTTGCTCAGAAGAAGATACGATCGATGCCAAATTGCGATGATCAAGTTGCGCGTCGACGTATTTTCTCGATGCTCGGGCGCAAGGGATATTCTCCGCAGGTTTGTATACGCGTGCTTGATGCAATCAGCGAAGGGGGAGGCGATGAGTACTGAAGATACTATCTGCCAGGAACTGATTACTGATTTAAGCAATGCAGGCCTCACTGTTGCTGTTGCAGAGTCCTTAACCGGTGGTCTTTTGTGCGCGGCTTTCGTTTATGTACCGGGTGCCTCAAATGCCCTGCGTGGGGGAGTGTGCACCTACGCGACGGATACGAAGCATTCCGTTTTGAAGGTGAGCGATCAACGCCTTGCACAGACGGGGCCCGTTGATGATGAAGTTGCTCGACAAATGGCACACGGAGTTCGAGCACTCATGGGGGCGGATTTCGGTTTGTCAACGACTGGTGTCGCTGGTCCCGGACCTGCTGATGGGCATCCCGCTGGAACGGTCTATGTGGGTTGCGCATGGGAAGGTGGTTCGCGGGTACAGCGACTTGATCTAAGTGGAGACCGTGACCAGGTCAGGCAAGGTGCTGTGATCGCTTCACTTGAACTATTCAGGGAAGTACTGAAAGCGACACCAAATATCCATACGCGCTAGAATTCAACGACGATGAGTGTTGAAATGATGGACTTCCCGCGAACCTACGCGGTGCGCACCCTTGGGTGCCAGATGAATGAGCATGACTCCGAACGTATTTCGGGCCTCTTAGAGAAGGCGGGCTTGGTCCCTGTTGATCGCGTTCCTGCCGCAGCAGCGCGCGCAACTGACGCCGGAGACATGGGTGCAGACGTCATTGTTATCAACACCTGCTCTGTTCGTGAGAATGCCGCAACGCGTTTATTTGGAAACCTTGGACAGCTTGCGGCGGTCAAGCGTGAACGTCCAGGAATGCAGATTGCAGTGGGCGGTTGCCTTGCCCAACAGATGCGTGACGGGATCATCGAAAAAGCCCCTTGGGTCGATGCGGTTTTCGGTACTCACAATATCGATGTCCTTCCCGCGCTTCTTCGCCGTGCAGAGCACAATCGCGAAGCGGCTGTTGAAATCGAAGAATCCCTGAAGGTTTTTCCTTCAACACTTCCCACTCACCGTGAAAGTGCATACGCAGCGTGGGTCTCAATCTCAGTTGGCTGTAATAACACCTGCACCTTCTGCATTGTTCCTCATCTCCGTGGAAAAGAACGCGATCGCCGTCCCGGCGAAATTCTTGAAGAAGTGCAAGCTGTTGTTGATGAAGGTGCAATTGAAATTACCCTTCTGGGACAAAACGTTAACTCTTACGGCGTAAGCTTCGGTCAGCGCGGTGCTTTCGCTGATCTTCTACGAGCCGTAGGCAAGATTGACGGTTTGGAACGCGTTCGTTTCACCAGCCCACACCCGGCGGCCTTTACTGATGACGTGATTGAGGCAATGGCCGAGACTCCAACTGTCATGCCCTCTTTGCACATGCCGCTTCAGTCGGGTTCGGACGCGGTCCTGCGTCAAATGCGCCGCTCCTACCGCCGTGAGCGTTTCATGGGAATTCTTTCGCGAGTTCGCGCTGCAATTCCCGACGCAGCAATTACCACGGACATTATCGTCGGATTCCCGGGAGAGACCGAAGAAGACTTCCAACAGACTCTTGAAGTTGTTGAAGAAGCGCGCTTTAGTTCTGCCTTTACTTTCCTCTACTCTCCGCGTCCCGGTACTCCGGCTGCTGACCGAGAGGATCAGGTACCACAAGACGTTGCTCTTGAACGTTACAAGCGCCTCTTGGCTCTGCAGGAACGCATTTGTGCCGAGGACAATGCCGCACTCGTCGGAAATGAAGTTGAGGTGCTTGTCGCGGCAGGAGAAGGTCGTAAAGACGGAGCAACCCACCGTATTTCTGGACGAGCGCGCGATAACCGTCTGGTTCACGTTGCGCTTCCTCTGGGGATGAGCGAAGCAGATCGTCCGCGTCCCGGTGACATGCTTCGCGCCCGCGTAACGCACGGAGCGCCTCACCACCTCATTGCTGATTCAGCGTTGGAAGATGGCGGTCTCTTTGAACTTCGTCGGACCCGTGCGGGAGATGCTTGGCAAAAGCGTCAAGCGCACGAAGAAGATTCGAAGATCTCCCTTGGTATGCCTCGCATCCGTATCGGGGCCCCGAATGGAAATGCCTGATACCGTATCTTTGCCCCCTCTAGCTCAGCCATCGCAACTGATCGTTGCGGTGGTGGGGCCTACGGCCTCGGGGAAAAGCGATCTTGCACTAGACCTTGCCCAGAGCCTGCCCGCGGATATGGGGGCGCACGCTGGGGAGCTGGTTTCTGCAGATGCGCTTCAGCTTTACCGCGGAATGGATATCGGCACGGCGAAAACTCCGCTTGAGGAGCGTCGCGGAATTCCTCATCATCAAATAGATGTCTTGGAGATTAGCGACGAGGCCTCCGTCGCTTCCTACCAGAAGTACGCGCGCGCCGATATTGCGCAGATTCATGCTCGCTCGAATCTTGCAGTTGTCGCTGGCGGTTCGGGGCTTTACCAGCGGGCGCTTTTGGATCAGATTGACTTTCCGGGAACAGATCCTAAGCTTCGGAAACGTCTTGAGGAAGAGTCGGGCCAACCCGGGGGAGCGGCTGCTCTTTTTCGCCGACTCGAGGAGTTAGATCCAGTCTCTGCTCAGCGCATTGATTCCAACAATGCGCGCAGAATTATTCGAGCGCTTGAAGTCATTGAGCTCACGGGGAAACCCTATTCTTCGTCGATGCCGCAGTATGTGTACGCTGCGCCAGCCGTCATGCTTGCGCTTCGTTGGCCAATGGATGAGCTTGATGAACGCATTGCGCAACGCACTCGCTTGATGTTTGACCAGGGGCTCGTTGAGGAAACGCGGGAACTAGACCGATTGGGGCTTCGAGATACAAAGACTGCCGCCAAAGCAACTGGTTATGCCCAGGCCCTTGCTGTTATTGACGGTGATATGACGATCCCCGAGGCCATTGATTCTGTTGCCTTGGCAACGCGTCAGTTGGCTCGCAGGCAGGTGAAGTGGTTACGCCGTGACCCAAGAATCATGTGGATTGATCGTAGCAGCGAGGGTGCCGCCACCAGTGCCGAGGCGGCGTTACAGACTGCCCGTCAGCTTGTGTTGTCAGCACTTCACTAGAGACATTTGAGATTACTCCTTAGGCTCCCGTATTCTGTTTTCTGTTCAAAAAGAAAGAGAGTCGAGATGTCTGTGAACAGGGGCTGCCGTATCGTCGCGGCACTGTGTGCCCTTTTTCTTGGGGGAAGCCTTGCCGGATGTTCCTTATTGGGGACATCGAATGTGAGCAGTGATGATATTCGCGCAATGAAGAATATCCCTGAAGGGCAGAAGAATACCTTGATTTCCAGGATGGAAGCGGCATCTTCTGCCTCTGAACGCGCAGCAATCGGACAACAGGCAGTGGCCTTAAACAAGATGGTCGGAACCAAACTCTTGATGAAGGAGCCGCCGATCGCCTATCAGCGGACCTACGAGCTTAAAACCGACGGTACGGTCGAAGCTGATAAGAACGATTATGCCTACCTGTATATGTCAGCCGCGGACTATTGGCGCTTGGGCGAAGACGGCTACGAACTCTGTGTGGATCAGGGATGTGAATACTACTCAGAGTGGACCGTCGAGGTTGAAAAAGGATATGGCGGGGCAGAATACGTCTGGACCCTGACAATTGATAGCGATGCGAAGCAGGTGGATGGGGAACCCCTGGTTCGTCGTTTCCAGGCTGCGAAGTGAAAGGTCAAGGGAGAAGCGAAATGAAATCGATGCTTTTTTCACATCGCAAGGTAGTGCGGGCACTTATCGGTGCAGGAAGTGCATGTGCTTTGGTCCTCGCCGGTGCGTTCCTCCCGCTTCGTGACGCAGCGGCAGATGATGCCATCACCGGACAAGATTATGTTTCGTACTATCACTTGGATCAAGTGAAAGCGAAAGGCATCACCGGTAAGGGAGTCAAGATCGCTCTTATTGGTGGATTGGTCGATACCTCTGCCCCTGAGCTTGCCGGAGCATCAATTATTGACCAAAGTCCGTGCAAGTTTGATCCTGTTGCTCAAACACTAACGCGTCCAACTGTCATGGCATCGGTCTTGGTATCGCAGTCGTATGGCGTTGCCCCAGGAGCGACGCTGATGACTTACGGTCTGTCGGGATCTCATTATGATGTTTCAGGTACCTGTGAAGATGACAAGGGACTACCGAAGTTCCAGATACTGAATCTTATTCATCAGGCTGTAGACGATGGCGCACAACTTATTGTGCTTGCGGTTCCCTACGGTGATTTTGGATTCGACAGAGATCTTTACTTGGGGGACATGAAGAAGTACTACAAGTGGGCCTTCGCACACGCGATGGCACGAGGGGTTCCGGTCGTCGCGAGCATTGGTGATGAACCGCAGGACACAACAGATTATTCATATTCAGCGTTGTCCGGTGTCGTTGGGGTTACGAATATCTCGACCGATGGGCAGCTCACGGCGCGTTCTTCGTGGAGTCAACAGACGGTTACCGCCTCTGTTGGTGCCAACATCAATGCGCGGGTATATCCAGACAAAAATGTCGAAAAGGTGGAGTGCCTGAGCTGTGCTCCCGCAATCACTGCGGGTTTTCTTGCCTTGGCGCGTGAGAAATGGCCACAGGCAACCTCAAACCAGCTTCTTCAGCTTTTGATCCGATCTGGTACGAATCCTGGAAACTCCTGGAACGAGCGAACGGGATTCGGTCCAACGAATCTTGAGACAATGCTCAGTACCGACCCCTCTCAATTTCCAGATGAGAATCCCCTTGCAGATAAGTCGAAACTGCCACACCTTCTTGATGGTTCTGTTGCCTCGGGATTTGGCTCCTCAGAAGGTGGCTCAGTTCCTCTTCCCCAAGAGGTTGCAGATTACGCTGATGGCATCAAGTTCCCATTAGAGCTGGAGCACGAAGATCCCAACTACGTCTATCGTGGCCTTGATGATTCCGCGGCTTCCCCGGGCGGTGACTATATTTCCTCTCCAGTTCACTTGGGCACAAGTCCGCGCTTCCACAAGAAAAAGAAGTAGCGGAACGTTGATCTGAAAATGAGTGGTGGGAGGAAACCCCAGGGTTTCCTCCCACCACTCATTCATGCCAAAAACAATCCCGTATCTACCGGGATGCAGATTTAGGAATGTGCACGGACTTTAATAATCCGATAGCCCTTTTTAGAAGCGATCTTTTCTGCGGGAAAACCCTGCTGGCACAGCCACTGCGTTAAAGAGTCGGCGCCAAGATTTTTCTGAACAACCAGGTAGGCGACACCGTTTTTGCTCAGCATGGAAAGCCACGTCTTCAGCAGCTCATGAAGAGCATTCTTTCCAATGCGGATAGGCGGATTAGACCAGATCACGTCAAAGGTGACTCCCTGAGAGAGAAGCTTCTCAGGTGCCTCTTCGGCATGCAGAGTATGGACGTTCTCGGCCTCGTTCAAGGAAGCATTGCGCGCGGTCAGGTCAAGCGCGCGCGAGTTGACGTCAACGGCCCAAACGCTTGCCTCGGGGGACTCCAAACCCATGGTGACGGCCAAAGGACCCCAACCGCAGCCCACATCAAGGAAGTTACCGCGCTCGGGGAGAGCGGGGGCCTCGGCAAGAAGCTGACGGGTCCCCAAATCAATACGCGAACCAGAAAAGACTCGGTCGCTCACCCACATCTCCAGATCGAAGCCGCGAACTCGATCGCGAATCAGGTGAAGCTCATCAGCTGACGCGGGCTCAGAATCGGTGAAGTACTGTTCATCCACGCTTCAAGGGTACTTGAGAAGTGCTACGCCCGGCGAGAAACTATCTTCTATTTCTCCACAGGCGCGCCCATAGAGAGTCCAAACATGGGAAAATAAGAAGCGGATCCCACACGAACTTTCACCATCTTGGAGATACTGAATGACCGAAGATTCCACTGAGCGGGCAAAAGGTGTTGTCGCGCGTATCCTGGCGCGCACAGGAACCGCCCTGGAATCAACTCAAGGGCAAGATCATCGCGCGCAGGCAGGTGAACTTGAACGAGAGGCACGTGCGGGGACCCGTCGTATCCAAGGACTCTCGAACGACCTTGAAGAAATTTCTGAAGTCGAGTACCGGCAGGTCCGCCTTGAAAAGGTTGTGCTTGTAGGGCTGCGTACCACTGGAACTGAAGAAGAAGCAGAGAATTCTTTGCGTGAGCTGGCAGCACTTGCCGAAACAGCCGGTTCGCAAGTCTTGGACGGCGTGATTCAGAAGCGCTCGCATCCCGATCCCGCAACTTATTTGGGGTCTGGTAAAGCTCGTGAATTGGCTGAGCTTGTTGCTGCTGATGGTGCAGACACAATCATTGTTGATGGTGATCTTGCCCCTTCCCAAAGACGCGGCTTGGAAGACGTTGTCAAGATCAAGGTTGTTGACCGAACCGCGTTGATTTTGGACATCTTCGCGCAGCACGCCAAATCGCGTGAAGGTAAAGCTCAAGTCGAATTGGCACAGTTGGAATACCTCCTTCCGCGTCTTCGCGGGTGGGGTGATTCGATGTCGCGTCAGGCTGGCGGCCGCGTTGCCTCGGGTGAAGGTATTGGTTCGCGAGGTCCGGGTGAAACGAAGATTGAGCTGGACCGACGTCGCATTCGAAACCGCATGGCAAAACTGCGCGAGCAGATTCGCCGAATGGAACCGGCTCGGCAAGCGCAGCGCGCGAATCGCTCGCGTTCAACCATTCCTTCCGTTGCCATCGCCGGGTACACGAATGCTGGAAAATCCACGCTTCTCAATGCCCTGACGGGCGCGGATGTCCTGGTTGAAGATGCTCTCTTTGCAACCCTTGATCCGACGGTCCGTCGTACGCAAACAGAGGACGGGCGTGCCTACACGCTTTCAGACACCGTTGGCTTTGTCTCGCGCCTTCCTACCCAGCTTGTTGAAGCCTTCCGCTCGACATTGGAAGAAGTCGGCGAGGCCGATGTGATCCTTCACGTTGTCGATGCTGCGCACCCCGATCCAATCGGACAGATTCAGGCTGTTCATTCGGTCCTGGACACGATCGAGGGAGCGCGCGATATTCCCGAGCTCATTGTCTTCAATAAGGCTGATCTTGCCAGTGATGAACAACGGGCATTTGTCCGTTCTTTGAGTGACCGTGCCGTGCTTGTCAGTGCCGTGACTGGCGAGGGGATTTCCGAGCTTCAAAAAGCCATCGCATCAATGCTCCCGCGCCCCCGCGAGGTCGTTGACTGTGTCGTTCCCTATACTCATGGAGCGCTCATTCATCGCATTCATGAAGAAGGAGAAGTCCTTCTGGAAGAGTACCTTGGCGAGGGAGAGCGCATTCGGGCTCGCGTAGACGGAGCATTAGCTGCGGCAGTACGCGCAGTTGCTCTTCCATTGCAAGGAGAAGCTCAGGGCGCCGCTTCCGAAGGCACCGCTGAGCCAGAAGTTGCGGCCCCTGCAGAGGACTTCGAATGAGCCTCGCAACAGCGAAGCAAGCGCTGGGCGCGGCTGTCCGCGAGATGGGCGGCCAAGTACGCAGCGGGCAAGAGACGATGCTCGAGGAGATTTGCAGCGCCCTTGAGGTCCCCGAGCACCTTCTCGTTCAGGCGGGAACCGGTACGGGTAAATCTCTTGGGTACTTGATTCCGCTTATGGATTTTGCGGTGAGCAGAGAGGAAAGAGTCCTTGTCTCTACCGCAACGCTGAACCTCCAGCACCAAATCCTCACCAAAGATGCCCCGGTCGCAGCCGGGGCAATCGAAGACGTTCACGGACGCAGGCCTCGGGTCGCACTCCTCAAAGGATGGAATAACTATCTGTGCACCTTCCGACTTGGCGGCGGATACCCCCTGGAAGGAACGCTCTTTGATGTCCCGACCCAACGCGATGATGATGACGAGGCCGCGCCGGCCAGCGAGTTGGGCGCGGAGATTGTGCGTTTACGTCGCTGGGCCTCGCAAACGGAAACGGGGGATCGAGATGAACTCGATCCCGGGGTAAGCGAACGAGCGTGGTCGCAAGTTTCAGTGTCACGTTTGGAATGCCTAGGCAAGCAGTGTCCGATGATTGATGACTGTTTTCCCCAGGCGGCCCGTGAAACCGCGCAAGAAGCGGATGTTGTCGTCACCAACCATTCTCTGTTGGGGATCAGCGCTTTAAGTGATAACGATCTGTTCGGGCCGATTGGCGCGCTCGCGGTCGATGAGGCTCATGAGCTTGCTGAGCGAGTGCGCGAACAGGCCTCGGTTGCAGTGTCCTTGAAGTCCTTGACGCGGATTTCGCGCAGGCTTCGGGCTCTGGCCTCTGTGGACACTGATGCACTTGATCATGTTGCCGCGCAGCTTGATGCCGCCCTACAAAGCTTACAAGTCGGATTAATGACTGACCGGACAAGCCTGAAACCAGTGATGTCCGCCTTGGACACGGCTAAACGTGACCTTGATACGCAGATTTCCACCCTTCAACTTGAGGCCGCTACGAAAGTTCTGGTGCGAGCCTTCAGTGATGAACTTGACCAGGTCCTGCAAGCGTGGGGGAGAGACGCTGAGAAAAGCGTGACCTGGGTTGAGCGCGATGAAGACCGAGGCCTGTGCTCCCTGATGATCGCGCCCTTGCATGTTGCGCCTTCTTTGGCTGACAACGCCTTTGGTCAGCGGCCGGCAATTCTGACTTCCGCAACATTAAGTCTGGGTGGGAGTTTTGATTCGCTTGCGTATAGTACGGGGCTAAATTTGGCTCCACTGCCGTGGAGGGGAGTGGATGTCGGATCACCATTTGATGCTTCTCGCCAGGGGATCTTATATATCGCAGCAGGGCTTCCCGCACCGAGTAATGGGCAACCTAGCCCTGCAGCAATGGAACAAATGGTCTCTCTGGTCAAGGCTAGTGGCGGGGGAGCACTTGTTCTCTATTCCTCGTGGGCGGCTGCGCGACAGGGTGCGCAAAAGCTTCGAGATGAGGGTGTCTCAGAGGTGCTGCTCCAGGGAGAGGACTCTCTACCAGCTTTGATCAAGCGCTTCCGTTCGAAGCGTGATTCCGTTTTGGTTGGGACGATGTCACTGTGGCAGGGAGTAGACGTCGTCGGGGACTCTTGTCGCTTGGTTGTCATCGATAAAATTCCGTTCCCTCATCCAAAAAATCCGATAGTCAAGGCCCTGACCGAGGATGCTGATCGGCAGGGAGGCAAGGGCTTTTTCCAAGTGAGCGTAACCAGGGCTGCGCTCATGATGGCGCAGGGAGCCGGACGTCTTTTGCGATCCCATAAGGACCGAGGCGTTGTTGCCGTTCTTGACTCGCGGCTTCAGTCCCGCAGCTACGGGCGTTTTATCATTCAGTCGATGCCTGAGTTTTGGCGTACCTGTGACCTCGATGTTGTGACGGGTGCTTTGGAAAGACTCAATGCTGAGCTGCATGAAGACTGAAGCAGCACACTTCGTCCAATAAGGGGATTTTGGCCTATCAGGATGAAGGGTGATCTGAGAGAATAGGGCTGTTCACTTGTTTAGGAGGTTGCTCATGCCCACCCATTCACAAAGTTTGTATCCCAGCTCTTCTGGCCGTCCTTCGAAGATTGCGATTATTGGCGCAGGCGCTGTTGGTACTGCCGTTGCCTATGCCTGCTTGATGCGCGGAGATGCGCGTGACATCGTCTTGCACGATATCAACAAGCCGAAGGTGGAAGCCGAGGCCTTGGATATGGCGCATGGCATTCAGTTCACTCCTTCTGGCTCCATTGAGGGCTCGGATGATGTCGAGATCGTCCGTGGAGCAGACCTGGTCATCGTCACTGCCGGTGCCAAGCAGAAGCCCGGTCAGTCGCGACTGGAGCTTGCTGGTTCCACCGTTGACCTCATGCGTAAGATCCTCCCTAATTTGTTGAACGTTGCCCCCGAGGCTCGCTTTATGTTCATCACGAACCCCGTCGATGTCGTGACCTATGCAGCGCTGAAGATTACGGGCCTTCCGCGTAACCAGGTCTTCGGTTCGGGTACGGTTTTGGACACTTCGCGTTTGCGCTACCTCGTTTCTCGCGAAACAGGTGTTGCCACTCAGAACATTCACGCGTATGTCGCCGGTGAGCACGGAGATTCTGAAGTTGCCCTGTGGTCTTCCGCTGAGATCGGTAATGTTCCTCTGCGCCACTGGGGACCGACGCTTTCAGGCCGACTCTTTGATACTGAGCTTCGCGAACAGATTGCAAAGGACGTCGTGAACTCTGCCTACAAGATCATTGAAGGTAAGGGTGCGACAAACTACGCAATCGGCTTGGCTGGGTCGAATATCGCACGTGCGGTCTTGCGTGATGAACAGCGTGTGCTGACTGTCTCGACGCTCCTTGAAGACTGGGAAGGCATCTCGGATGTCTGCATGGCGGCACCGACCCTGGTTGGCCGCGATGGCGCGGGCCGCGTGCTGAACCCGCCGCTCACTCTTGCTGAGCGCGATGGCTTGACCGAATCGGCAACTCGCCTTCGTCAAGTCGCCCGAGATTTGGGTTTCTAAATTCGAGGGATTGATTTTATGGGTGTGGCCCCGACGCAATGCGTCGGGGCCACACCCATTAAGTCTCAGTGAAAAGTCATTTACTACAGCGAACGAATGACAGTGACGACCCTGCCCATGATTGTGGCGTCATCACCCGGGATCGGGGCATAGTCCTGGTTGTGGGGGAGGAGCCAGATGTGGTCAGAAGTTCTGGAAAATTCTTTGACCGTTGCTTCTCCGTCAATCATTGCAGCAACAAATTCGCCGTTGATGGCAGTGGATTGACTGCGGATCACAACGAAATCGCCGTCAAGGATGCCGGCGTCCACCATTGAGTCACCGTGGACTTCAAGCATGAAGAGCTCACCATGACCGGTCAATCGTGTCGGTAGTTGGAAGATATCTTCGATTGCCTGTTCGGCGGTAATCGGTGCACCTGCAGCGATTCGCCCGACCAGGGGAATTGCTGAGGCGTCCTCATCTACGTGGCCGGTTGGAATTTCGACCGTCACGATCTCTTGGGGCGACGAGGTTTTCGTGTCCTTTTCTCCGAGAAGAGTTCGTCCAGATTCAGATACTTCGAGTGCTCGGGGAAGCCCGGGAACCTTTTGAAGGTAGCCAAGGCGTTCGAGTGTGTCGAGGTGGTGCTTGACCGTCGAAGGTGAAGAAAGACCGACGATTTGAGCGATTTCTCGTACCGAAGGAGGGAAGCCGCGTCGACGCACCTCGGTGTTGATCAGGCGCAGAATCTCGATTTGTCGACCTGTCAATTCTGTGTCGCTGCTCACGATTATCCCTTCGGAACTAGAAACTGGACGGAAATGAGCGTGCTCAATGGTCCACTCACTGTGTTAAGAATACGGGAGAAATTGAGTAAATCAAACATATGTTCGAAAGTGGCTCGACATCTCCCGAAAGAATTGCTATCGTACAAGTGTTCGACGAACATCTGTACGACTGAAAGGGAAACATCGTGAGCACAATGACTGTTGTAGCGTCTCAAGAGGGGGCTCGTCGCCCGCACCTTCAACTCGTCTCCGAGGAATCCCTGGCCTCTGTTTATGACATTCGTCAGGCGCCATCGGCTCGACGTCGCCGTGAGCTCCTTCGCAATGATGATCCTTCGATGCGTCGTCGCCCGGTCGTCGCTACACATTCGTCTTTGGGGCTTCGTCGCTTGCTGAGCGGTGCTCTAGCGTTCATTGCCGCTACGGGAATTGCAGTTGGTGCGGGTCTTGCTTTTCAAACTCAGCCTTACGACGGTCCGACCCGTGTGGTTTCTGTGGCAAGCGGGGATAGCGTGTGGAGTTTGGCCCAGGGAGTCTCGACCAGCCGTCCACTGAAAGATGTCGTCAATGACATCAAAGAGCTCAATGATGTTCAGGGTGCATTGCAAGTTGGTCAGGAAGTGCGCGTCCCGACTCGCTGACCTGCGTTTTATTCTCCCTGTCGCCGTGGTGTCTTAGTTGCGAATCTGATCGATCAACCGTAGTTTTAGAGGGTGCACTGCCCTTTCTGTCATAACCCTGATTCGCGTGTGGTTGATACACGTATTGCGGATGATGGCGCCTCGATTCGCCGGCGCAGGGAATGCACCTCATGTAAGAAACGCTTCACAACATTAGAAACCTCTTCTTTCCAAGTTGTTAAGCGATCTGGTGTCATCGAGCCCTTCTCTCGAAATAAGGTTGTTGCTGGGGTAAGGAAAGCATGCCAAGGGCGTCCTGTTTCCGATGATGAGCTGGCACTTTTAGCCCAACAGGTTGAAGAGCATCTTCGTACTTCCGGCGTCTCTTCTGTATCCAGCGATGAGGTTGGGAAAGCGATTCTGCCCTTCCTTCAGGATCTTGATGAGATCGCATACCTACGCTTTGCCTCCGTCTATCACGCGTTTAATTCGCTAGACGATTTTGCAGATGCGATTGATTCACTCCGCGAACGTTCTCAGGCTAAAAAGGCAACAAAGACTGCGAAGAACAAATAGGTCAGCGCCGCAGCTGAGCGAATAACACTCCTGCCTTTTCCAAGAAAATTTTCCCAGAAGCAGCTCTAAAAGAGCTTAGATATCGCGCCTTTAGGCGTCCCACTCTTCCATACCACGTGGCAGCTGTGTAGTTGTGACGGCATGCAGATCGTGAGTTGCGCGGGTGAGAGCAACGAAAAGGTCGCCGCTACCTTGAGCAAGAATGGCGCCCGGTTCGACAACAACGACGGAATCAAATTCCAAACCCTTAGATCCAGCCGCAGTCAGATAACTCACTCGCTGATCCAAAGCGCTTGCCCCTGATTCATCCGCATGCCACAGCTGCGCCTGAGCATCAGGAACGATCACGCAAATACGTCCCTTTCCCTCGCCCTCTTCGTGGTCAAGGCGTTCTTCCATTGTGGAGACGACTTGAGAGACGCATTCCTTGAGCGTGTCCTTGTGCGTATGTGAAACCTGATAGCAGTCGGGAACATCCCGAACAGCTTCCATGGGGTAGAGAACCGGCGTACCGTGCTGTGCCATAACAGCCTGTGCGATTCGAGTTAAGGCCCGAGGAGTCCTATATGAAATTGAAAGAACGAACTCTTCGCTGAAGGCGCGAGCCGCTGGGCCAAGAGCTTGCTTCCACGAATTTGGACGTCGATGGCCTCGTTTTTGGTCAAGATCGCCAACAACCGTCATTGAACGACTTGGGCAGCGTCGCAAAAGGCAACGCCACGCCATAGGGGAAAGATCTTGGGCCTCGTCAATGACAATGTGCCCATAGGTCCAGGAACGGTCTGCCCGTGCGCGTTCAGCAAGCGGCCGGAGCGAGGGTGCCTCCTGAGTCTGGCGCATCAGCATATCTGCGGTGACAATTCCGCCGCCCAGACCCGTTGCCTTCAATGCCTCGCTCGCGCGCTCTCGCTCCTCTTTTTCTCTCTGTTCCTCGGCCCGACGCTTCTGGGCTGAGGCGAGATCAAGCGTCCCCAAGAGCTCTTCGAGTTCGTCGATCAGCGGAATATCTGAAATGGTGAGCGGCTGATCTTGAGTGCGATACAAGAGGTTGAGATCTTCGACCGACAGGGGAGTGCCTGCCTTACGGTTCGCTTGGGCCAAGAGATCAGGGCGCGACCAAAGCTTGCGAAGGAAGGCAGGTGCCTGTGTGGGCATCCACGCCAAGTTAATTGCTCGACGGGCATCGACCGAGTCGCGGATCTCAGACATCCAGGTCCTCAAATCATCAGGATCGATATCTGCCGTGGTGGAGGCATCCCCAGCTTCCACGATCAAACGTCCAGCAAGAAGCTCCATGAGGCCCATTGCGAAAGACTCTCGGGCGACATTGTGTGGTCGGCCGCTTCGGCGTGCGCGAGAAAGAGCTTCCTGAATATCCTTCACTCGCAAAGTGACGCGACGATTCCAGACTTGTAGAACCTGATCGCGATCGGGAAGACGAGGGATCAGGCGGACCGCTTCTCGCAGAATGCGACTAAAAGCTGCACGCCCCTTAATTGCTGCGATATCGACGGGATCATCGTCTTGCGCGCTTAAGCCAGGGACGATGTCGCCGATGGTCATCTGTACGACACCGGATTCGCCGAGGGATGGAAGAACCTGCTCAATGTAACGGAGGAAGGTGCGAGAGGGACCAATGATGAGCACTCCCGAACGCTCAAGTTTCTCGCGTTGCGTGTAGAGAAGATAGGCAGCTCGGTGTAGGGCAACGGCGGTTTTTCCTGTGCCGGGGCCACCTTGAACCACAAGGATTCCTCGATCGCTGGCACGGATCACTCGGTCCTGTTCGCCCTGGATCGTTGCAACGATATCTCCCAGTCGGCCACTACGCGCCGAAGAAAGGGCAGACATCAAAGCGCCTTCGCCCTGAAGGGTGAGTCCTTGATGCTGTGCCTGATCAACATCAAGAAGTTCATCTTCAACCGAAGTGACTGTACGTGCACGAGTCGCAATATGGCGGCGGCGAACGACCCCCAAAGGCTCTTGGGCTGTCGCTTGATAGAAGGGGGCAGAAATGGGAGCTCGCCAGTCGACAAGAAGGGGAGAGGAGTGTTCATCAAGAAGAGAGATTCGACCGATGTAGTGCGTCGCGTGGTCCTTCATATCGAGGCGCCCGAATACTAAGCGTTCTTCAACGTTATCCAGTCGGGAAGACAACTCGGCAAAGTGAGTGGCCAGAGCATCACGCTCCGTCCATCCCTGAGCATTACCGACCCCGTGATTAGCATCGATTTTCTGACGCTGCTCGCGGTATTGAGAACGCAGTTGATCCAATCGCGAGTACGCGCGATCAACGAATTCTTGTTCTTCAGCTACTGGGGTAGTAGCGCGAGCGGAGTCAGACATTGGGACCTTCCGGTAGAAAAAGTCTGGCGTTCTATTTTGCCCTAATTTCCAGTCATTTTCACTCTCTAAGCCAATGGCGCAAAATGTGGGATTAGCCGCGCCTAGGGCGGCTCAACAATGTAGCTTTAGAATGAGTGATACCAGTTGAGACGGTTGGAAACCGAAGGAGGGGAACATGACCGAAATCCAGACTTATGGGGACAACCACCAGGCTCCCCCGACCCGTGCGCGAATTTTGGTCATGTACTTCGATGGCGCAATGGATGCGGGAGCATCCGGTCGTATGGCCGCTGAACAGATGTTGCGCGCCCTTCCAACCACGCATATTGCTGACTTTGAAGCAGAAGACTTCATTAACTATCGTTCACATCGGCCAGTGATCACGGTAAAAAACTGGGTGACGCAGGAGGTTGAGATTCCGAAGATTTCTTTGGATCTTCTGCGTGATGATCGGGGAGAATCTTTCCTTTTGCTCCACGGTCCTGAACCGGACTATCGCTGGGAAGAGTTCGCTGAGCGTGTTCGCAAGATCGTCAGCGATGCCGGCGTCGAGGTCGTGTTTGGGATGACCGGTGTTCCTTCAGGTGTACCGCATACGCGCCCCACTCCGGTTCATGTTCACACGACCGATGCCTCCCTTGTTCCTGCTCAGCCGCATATGGCTGCGACGATGCAATTTCCCGGGTCGATTGTGTCCTTCCTACAGTGGAAGCTCAAACAAGCGGGGATCGATGGGATGACTCTCTTGGCGATCGTTCCTTACTACATGTCAGAGTCGGCCCATCCTGCAGCCTCCTCAGCGATTTTGCGTAAGCTTACTGAGTTCTCGGGGCTTTCCCTACCTGTCGGTGATCTGGAGCAGGGAGCAGCAGAGGATTTGGATACCTTCGCAGCCCTTGTCGATGCCAACCCGGAGGTTCAGCACACCGTTCGGGCATTGGAAGAGCACTATGACTCTTTCTCGGGAGATGGCTTGGGAATTCCGCTCAATGCTGTTCCCTCAGCGTTTAATGTCCCAAATCCTCAAGATAAAGAGAGCGATGCGAGCAGTATTACCGATGCGATCGAGGCCTACCTGGCCTCGGTGACCGATGGGGCTGCCGGCGTAGACACCAGTGAAGAGCCCGCGGAGACGCCCGTTCAAGCGCCCTCAACCGAGGAGCTATTAGCTCAGGCACTTGAGCGCATCGCGCAGCGTGAAAAGAAAGGCGAAGGCAGCACCGTTCCTCATGCTCCTCGTCACCGCGGTGATGCAACCTCAGCAGAGGTCTCTGGGGAATCGGGTACCGGGGAGGAACAGACGACCCAGTCGCCGGCTGAAGCCGAGGTTGCTTCTGAGGACGACACCAAGCCGCAGGACTAGAGCGCGCTCTGCGTCCAGCCGACGGCCTCGTCACTGAGAGGACGGGTCCCAGCACGCCACTTACTTAGTTCCTTCCCGCGCAGTGGACGAGCGGGAAGGGGAAGCTTGCGCAAGAGGCGGTCAAGCTCAACCTCATCGGTGCGGCCGGGAGTAGTTTGTGCAAGGAAGACGATGTTTCCTCGGCGAGCTCCGCGACCAACTTTGGGATCGCACAGTGCCTGTACGTCTGCGAAGGATTCACTCATCCCAGCTAAATCCAGACGCGCGTTGTCGCCACCGCCGTGCGCACTATTTTCAAGGAGGATCCCGTCCTTTCGAAGGACCCTTTCACACTGAGCTGCGAACTCGATGGTCCTTAATTGCGGGGGGACAGATTCTGCGGAAAAAGCATCACGGACAATAACGTCGAAAGAAGAGTCTCGAAGAGAGTCGATGACTTGACGTGCTTCACCAATGCGGATTTTTAGAATTGGAGAACGCGGTAAATCAAAGTGATCTCGAGCGAATTGCGCAATAGTTTGGTCAATTTCAACAACGGTGTGGCATGAGGCGGGGAAGAGAATGGACCAGGCCCAGGGGAGCGCACAAGCTGCACCACCCAGATGCAACACGCGAATGGGGTCATTGGCCGCGTAAGTTGCTTGCAGCGCGCAGGTCGCGTGCTGCATGTATTCGAAATCTAGGTAACTGGGATCAGAAGTATCGATACACGACGACTCCGCTCCGTTAATGAGAAGGGTCGCTCGCGGGCCGTCCCAGCGGATCTCGATTGACGGGGAGTCTAGAGTAGTCATAGGGCTACTGTACGTGGGAAGGAGGATGCGATGTCGAATGCTCCGCGCGACCGCCGCGGAAAACGCTACTGGGGCGATGACGATTCCCAGACGAACATTTTGCACATCGATATGGATTCCTTCTTCGCGCAGGTGGAGATTCGTGAAGACCCATCGTTGCTAGGCAAAGCCGTGATCGTCGGCGGGAGTAGCAATCGTGGTGTCGTGACCTCTGCGACCTACGAGGCTCGTGCTTTGGGCGTGCGTGCAGGAATGCCTACTGCGCGAGCACGTGCGCTGTGCCCCACTGCTGTATTCGTTCCGGGGCATTTCGAGCTCTACCGTGAGTATTCGAAGCGTGTCATGTCAGTTATTGGGCGCTTTAGCCCGCTCGTTGAGCAGGTGAGTGTTGACGAGGCCTTCGTTGACGTTCGCGGTTCGCGGCTGCGTTTCGGCAAACCAATGCATATTGCCGCCGAGATTCGACGCCAGATTCGAGAAGAGATTGGCCTTCCTGCTTCCGTTGGGATTGCTTCGACAAAATCCGTGGCAAAAATTGCTTCGTCGAATGCGAAACCAGATGGTGTGCTTTTAGTTCCTTCCCAGGCCACGATTGAGTTCCTTCATGGCCTTCCTGTGGGGGCACTGTGGGGCGTTGGTGCTAAGAGCGCGCAGGTACTAGAACGTGAGGGAATCGAAACAATTGGGCAATTGGCGGCGCACCCCTTGCCTCGGTTATCACGATTGCTCGGTGCTGCTGCAGCTCACAGTCTTCATGATCTGGCATGGGGGATTGACCCGAGGCCGGTGACTGTCTCGCGTGAAGAAAAATCGGTGGGGATGGAACGTACTTTCGAAACCGATATTCGTGATAGAGCACTTCTCGATCAGTTCATTACGAAGGCCTCTCACGAATGTGCGAGGAGGTTGCGTGCGGGAAATTGGCTCTGTAAGCAGGTCGCAATCAAAATGCGCGGAGCGGATTTTTCGACCATTACACGTCAGCAACGTCTGAGAGTTCCTACGGATTTAGGTCGAGAAATTGCTGTGGCTGCTCACCAACTGTTTGAACGGGAAACTCTTCCAAGCGGGGGAGTGCGCCTATTTGGCGTTCGTGCTGAGGGCTTAATTGCGCGCGATGAGGGATTCGAAGTTGCCCTTGATCAGGATGAACGCCCTCAAGCGGCCGAGCGCGCTATGGATAAAATCCGGGGAAAATATGGTGCAGGCGCGATATCGCTTGCATCACTGCTTGAAGAAAACAAGTAGGATGGGACTATGGCACTTTCGGATTATGAGAAGCAAGTTCTCGAAGAGATGGAGGCGCAGTTTGGCTCTCAGCCAGCCTCTTTCAATGATCATTCACGTCCGAATGTCAATGCGGAGCAGCAGACGGGTCGTTTGTCGCCGCGTAAAATCGCCGCTGGCGCACTGATGATCGTTGCTGGTCTTCTGGTCTTGATTGCTGCTGTGTCTCTTGGCTATTCGGTGATCTCTCTGATTGTCGGCGTCGCAGGCTTCCTCTTGATGGTCGGTGGAGCGTGGTATGCGCTTACTGCGAAGGGAACCTCCTCGAGTTCGGACCAAAAGCACAGCTCCTTTATGGAACGCCAACAAGAACAGTGGGATCGACGTTCGTCGGACGATCGCTAATTCTTATTACTTTGATTCCCGGTGACACCATCACCGGGAATTTTTTTGTTGCTCCCGAAGACGCGGGGTAAACCTTCATTTCTGATTTCCGACGAGTCTCCACTTTCCCCCATCGTTCAGAGCGGAGACTCATTTTCCGCAGAAAATCGCTATTTCTGAGATTCCTAACGAGAAATGCTGAAAATTTCCCCCACTTTCCTCCACCTTAAATTTTCGTTGGAATTAAGCAGGTTTTGCCCTAAAGTCATATGAAGTATCTTTCGAAATGGCACCAAATTGGTAAATCGTGGAGTAAAGTGGGGGAAGATGTCGCATAGGGGAAGGTGGTGAATGATGTTCCTTGGTACCTACGAGCCAAAGCTCGACGACAAGGGGCGTGTGATCCTCCCTGCCCGATTCCGAGAGGATATGGAAGGTGGGATTGTCCTCACTCGAGGCCAAGAACACTGCATCTATGCCTTTCCTGCCCAAGAGTTTGAGCAGATGACGGTTGAGCTTCGCCGGGCTCCACTGTCCTCTAAACAGGCACGCGACTATATCCGCGTGTTGCTCTCGGGTGCGTATAAGGAAGTTCCGGATAAACAGGGAAGAATTACCCTTCCACCGGATCTGCGTAAATATGCCGGTCTTGATCGTGAGCTCACCGTCATTGGTGCGGGTTCGCGCGCTGAGATCTGGAATTCGAAGGCATGGAATGACTACCTATCCGTTCAGGAAGACGTCTTCTCGCAAACTGAAAACGAAATTATCCCAGGAATGTTCTAGTCCGCCCTTCCAGGTCTCCTCCCGTTGTTCTGACGTCACTTCCCCGATGGCAGAGCACGGTGGGGGACCTGGATGGACGGGCATCCATCACACAGAAGGAGGGCAGAAGTGTCTGTCGACCGCGATCCCGCGCAGCTGCATGTTCCTGTTCTCCTCAATGAGTGCTTGGACATGCTTGCGCCTGCAATTGACGCTCCCGGTGCTGTTCTCATCGATGCGACTCTCGGAATGGGTGGACACACGGAAGCAGCACTCACACGTTTCCCCGAGCTCATCGTTTTCGGTATCGACCGAGATCCTTCGGCGATCGCCCTCGCATCGAAGCGCCTTGAGGCTTTTGGCCCGCGTTTCCGTGCCTTCCACACCACTTACGACAAGATGGATGAGGTTGCTGCGCAAGCCCCCTCTGGAATGGTCGATGGGATCCTCATGGATCTGGGTGTCTCTTCGCTCCAATTGGACCAAGAGGACCGAGGCTTCTCTTACTCGCATGATGCCCCGCTTGATATGCGAATGAACCCCCAGACCGGCATCAGTGCGGCGCAACTTTTGGCCTCGGCCTCGAAAGAGGAAATTACGCGGATTCTTCGCGTTTACGGGGAAGAAAAGTTCGCCTCGAAGATCGCTGGACGTATCGTCGCAACCCGAGAGAGCGAGCCTCTGACGCGTACTTCGCAGCTGGCTCAGATCGTTCGCGATTGTATCCCCGCACCGGCACGCCGCACAGGGGGGAACCCCGCAAAGCGCACCTTCCAAGCATTGCGTATTGCCGTCAACGACGAACTGACCATTCTCGAAGCCGCGCTTCCCGCCGCACTTGCGCACCTGCGCGTTGGCGGTCGAATCGTTATCGAGTCTTACCAGTCCCTTGAAGATCGTCTGGTGAAGGACATCTTCCGTCGCGGCGCCACGGATCAGGCACCTGCTGGCGTGCCCATGATCCCAGAGGAACTTCAAGCCCGCTTGCGTCTACTGACACGTGGCGCGCAGCTGGCTGATGACACAGAAAAATCCCATAATCCGCGTTCCGCTTCTGTGCGGCTGCGCGGCGCACAGATGATACGCCCCTGGAAGGAACGACCATGAGCGGAGCCACCGCGCGCGCACGCGCGACCTCTCGTCCGGCATACGTACGTGAAGACGTACGCCCACTGCTCACAGTGGTGAAGTCTCATCAGCCTCGCCGCTCGGTCATCCCGATGACCTTTATTGCCTTGGTGATGATTGCTATCGCCATTGTTGTGCCGATGCTGATCAATACGCACATGGCTCAAACTTCCTACCAGATTCGCGAATACCAGATCCAGCTCAACGAGTTGGAGGCGCAATCGTGGACCCTGCAGACGCAGCTTCAGGAGAAGGCTTCTCCCGTCGAGCTTGAGAAGGCGGCGAAGGCACAGGGAATGGTGCACGCTGGAAAGCTCGGAACAATCCGTTTGGCCGATGGCCAAGTTGAGGGTGGTGTAGCCGCGCGATGAGCTGGTGGCAACGCATTTTCAAGGCGCCAGACACTTCGCCTCATCGTGCGAACTGGATGTCCGGTTTTCTGTTCTTGGGATTTGCGTTCTGTGTTATCCAGCTCGTCGTTATTCAGGTATTCCAAAGCCCGACCCTTGCCTCCGAGGGTGAGCGAGTGCGTACTGCCGTCAGTGAAATTGGCGCAAAACGCGGGGAAATTCTTGACGTCAACGGTGTTGTTCTGGCCGATTCGGTTCAGGCCTACCACATTGCGGTGAATCAGAAAGCGATTACGACCTACGAGCATAAAGATGACAACGGCAATGTTGTCGGCCGTGGTCCGGCTGAGGCCGCGAAACAGCTCTCTCCTCTCCTGGGTATCAGCCAAGCAGAACTGGGCGGCATGATGCTCGGGGATTCGACCTATGTCTATCTGAAAAAGAATGTCGATGCGGTCACCTATCGCGAAATCCGCAAGCTCGACATTACCGGTATTGAATGGGAAGCGGTCTTTGACCGGACCTATCCCAATGGCAATACAGCCGGACCGATCGTCGGTGCCGTCAACGCTGAAGGAGACGGCGTCTCAGGCCTGGAGGCCTATTTCAATAATTTCTTGCAGGGAACCTCCGGAGAAGAGGCCTACGAGATCTCTCCCAACGGTGCGGTGATGCCCGGTGGGAAGAAGGTCACCAAGGAACCTCAAGACGGTGGTTCGGTCCGTACGACCCTCCACGCAGATCTTCAGCACTTGGTTCAAGACGCTCTGGATGCTCGTGTTCGTAAGCACAATGCGGACTGGGGTGTCGTCGTGATTTCCGATGTCTCGACTGGTCGAATCTTGGTGCTTGCAGACTCCGGGTCTACGACACCGAACCCCTCGAAGCCTCAATCCGTAATGGGAGTCCAAGCGCCCTACGAACCCGGATCGGTGGGTAAACTCCTCACAGTGGCCTCGGCCCTAGAAAAGGGAACGACCACTCCCACGACCGCATACTCTGTTCCCTACAGCATTAGCCCCGCAGACGCGGGAGGCCCGATTTCGGACTACCACGAACACGGGACCGAAATGATGACGACCACGGGAATTCTTACCCAATCATCGAACGTTGGAACCATTGAAGTGGGCGAGCAAGTGGGGGACCGCGATCGCTACGACTTCATGACGAAGATGGGCCTGAACCAGCTCACTGGAATTGAATTGGCTGGCGAGTCCCAGGGCATCATGCGCGATTTTGATGCCATTCGAGGGCGTGACCGCTACACCATGATGTTCGGACAGTCCTACGCGATTACGGCTATCCAGCAGAATCAGTTCATTCAAGCGATCGGAAACCGCGGGGTCATGATTGCGCCGCGAATTATCGATTCGACAACTGATTCAAAGGGGCGGACCGAGAAGACTGTCTCGCCGCAACCTAAGCAAGTCATGTCCGCGGATCGTTCAAAAGAACTCATTACCATGATGGAATCCGTTGTCATGGATAAGCAAGGTACCGGTCAGCTCGCAAAGGTTGAAGGCTACCGCGTGGCAGTCAAGACAGGTACTGCTGATATTAAAGTCAATGGTGCGGATGCGGTCGTTTCGAACACTGCTGGTCTGGTCCCCGCAGAATCGCCGCGCTTGGCTATTTCGGTTGTCCTTTACAACCCGCGTGTTGCTGGTTTGTCCTCTGATGCTGCTGCACCGCTGTGGAGTGAAGTCACGACCGAGGCCGTTCGCAACCTGGGGATCCCCGCGTCTACAGAAAGTGCCCAGCTGTATCCCACGACACCCTAGTAGGCTAGTGTCCAGATCGTTGGGTAGACCCTAAGGAGAAGAATGCATAGGTCCAGTCGCTGGATCGCTCAGGCATTGGGCGCACAGCTCCACGGAAACGACGTCGAGGTCACCGGGACAGTTGAAACGGATTCACGCGAAATTCGTCAAGGCTCTCTTTTTGTGGCTCGGCGTGGGGAAAATAGCGATGGCCACAACTATCTGGACGCAGCTGAGCGCAATGGCGCGGTGGCGGCGATTGTTGAACACCTGTGTGATTCGCCTTTGACGCAGATCATTGTCGAGGATTCGACCATCGCGCTGGGTGAATTGGCCCGGGCTTACCTTTCAGATTTGCGTTCGCACCAGAAACTCGACGTGATCGCAATGACCGGTTCGGTGGGCAAAACAACGACCAAGGACCTTCTTGCAGCGATTATGGGCGCCGATGCTCCGACTGTTGCTCCTCAGCTGTCTTTTAATAATGAGGTCGGGCTTCCTTTGACGGTTCTGCGGGCTGACGAATCGACGCGCCACCTTGTTCTGGAAATGGGGGCCTCTGGACCTGGGCATATCGCATATCTGACGCGAATTGCTCCACCTGACGCCGGAATTGAACTGATGGTCGGGCATGCACACCTTGGGGGCTTCGGCTCTGTTGAAGGTGTACGCGATGCCAAGGCCGAGCTGATTCAGGGCCTTGTACCATCGGGAATCTCGATCTTGAATTTCGACGATCCGCACGTCATGGAGATGGCCGCTCACGCACCCGGGCGAGTGGTCACTTTCTCGGCCTCGGGAAATAGCCAGGCCGATAGTAGCGCCCACGCGATTTCCTTGGATGAGCAGGGGAAGGCTTCTTTCGAACTCCACCTCGATGGACGAGTGCTCGCGGTGCATCTAGGACTTGTTGGTATTCACCATGTCGCCAATGCGCTCGCTGCAATTACCGGTGCGTGGACGCTGGGAATTGATCTTGATCAAGCCTGCGCCGCTGTTGAGGGGCGCCAGCCAGCCAGCCCACACCGAATGAGCATCCATGAACTTACCCTCAAGGGTAGGAAAGTGACTCTCATCGATGATTCGTACAATGCGAACCTTGATTCTTTCCGCGCGGGGTGCAAAGCCGCTGGAGATTTGGCGGCCGGCCGGCAGCTGGTCGTTGTCGCCGGCGGAATGCTTGAACTTGGTGAAGCCTCGCAAAGTACCCATGAACAGGTTGCGCGCTTCTTCGATCAAGCGGGTGCTGATTGCGTTCTTGCGCTAGGGGAGGACTCGCAGTACTACTTCACTGAGCGAGGCGAGGACCACACTCACCGTCACCTGCGGAATGTTGACGAGGTACTTAGTGCATTAGACGGCATACTGGAAGATAATTCTGTTGTGTTCATCAAGGGCTCGAATGGCTCCGGTGCCTGGAAAGTCGCCGATCACCTAGTGGAGGAGGGCACTTTATGATTGGACTCATTATTGCCTTTGCAGTTGGTCTAGTCCTCTCAATTTCGCTCACCCCGCTGTTTATCCGCTACTTGGTGCACAACCATTACGGACAGTTCATTCGTCAAGATGGCCCGACTTCGCATATGACGAAGCGCGGTACCCCGACAATGGGCGGCGTTGTCATCATTTTTGCCACTGTCGTTGCATGGTTTATTGGAACCCTGATTAACGGCGGACTTCCCTCGTGGTCGGGAATCCTTTTGGTATTCCTTTTCGTGGGAATTGGGTTCATCGGACTGCTTGATGACGCACTAAAAATCATGCATCAGCGCTCGCTTGGCCTGCATGCATGGGCAAAGATTGTTGGTCAAGTTGCTATTGCCTCGCTGTTCACCTGGGGGATTTTGACGATTCCGAATATTCACGGACGCACCCCGGGCATCTTTGATATTTCTCTTGCTCGTCCCCTCGGATTGACCTTCACCCAGTGGGGGATTGTTGCGGCCGTCATCCTCATTGTCTTGTGGGTGAACTTCATCGTTGCCGCCTGGTCCAACGCCGTGAACTTGACCGATGGCTTGGATGGCTTGGCAGCCGGTGCAGGTATTTTTGTTTTCGTCGCCTACACCTTCATTTCCTACTTCCAGCTGCTTCAGTCCTGCTGGGGGGACACAGTCAATGTTGCCGCGTGCTACGACACCCGAGATCCTCTTTCCATCGCAATCTTCTGCTCCTCTTTGGTCGGGGCCCTGGCAGGCTTCCTGTGGTGGAATGCCTCGCCCGCTCAGATCTTCATGGGCGATACCGGCTCTCAGGCCATTGGTGCGGCCATCGCCGGTGTTTCGATCCTGACCGACACTGAGTTCCTTGCAATCTTGATCGGCGGGCTCTACGTCATTACAACTCTTTCGGATGTCATCCAGATCGGCGTCTTCAAACTTACGCACAAGCGTGTTTTCAGAATGGCTCCTTTGCACCACCACTTTGAGCTCAAGGGCTGGAAAGAAATCACCATCGTCATTCGCTTCTGGCTCATCGCAGCGCTTTTCGCAGTGATGGGAGCCGGTCTCTTCTACGCGGAATGGGTGTCGCAACTGTGAATTGGCAGGGCCGCTTTGCAATCCTCGGTTGGGGAGTGTCTGGGAAGGCATCAGCACACGCACTTGTAAAACGCGGTGCGCAGCTATGTGCCTTCGACGGGAGAGCCCGTGAGGATGGCCAGTCTGAAAACGATGCGAATATCGATTTTGTCAGCGAAGCTGATTCTGATGCACTCGCTCAGGCTGTCATCGATTGGAAGCCGGATTGCATTGTTGTCTCTCCGGGAATCCCCGCTCATCATCCCATTTTTTCTGCGGCAAAAAATGCTGGTATCGAACTGATTGGCGAGGTTGAGCTGGCTTGGCGTCTTCAAGAAGATTCCGAGCACGCTGGCCGTCCCTGGCTATGCGTCACTGGAACCAACGGCAAGACAACGACGGTTGGAATGCTGGGAGCGATGCTGCGAGCAGCAGGTGAGAACGCCGTCGAAGTAGGCAATATTGGCCTTCCCATTTGCGAAGCCGTTGATACCGATGCAACGGTCTTCGCTGTCGAGCTCTCTTCCTTCCAGCTGCATACCGTATCGACTGTTTCTCCGCTGGCTTCTGTGTGTTTGAATGTCGACGCCGATCACCTTGATTGGCACGGCAGTGCACAGGCCTATGCAGCAGATAAGGCGAAGGTCTATCACCTGACTCAAAAAGCCTGTTTCTATCCCGCATCCGATATCACCGTGGAGAACATGGTCGCCGAGGCCGATGTCGTCGAGGGAGCCCGGGCAATTGGATTGACCCTGGGGATCCCCGCAATCTCTCAGGTTGGTTGGGTCGAGGATGCGCTCGTTGAGCGTGCCTTTGTTGAGAAACGCCATATGCAGGCCCAATTCTTAGCTGAAGTCGATGACCTTCGTGTTGCCTACCATGACGGTGTTACGGATGCTGCGCGTATGGATGCAACTGCTGCAGCCGGTCTTGCGCGCGCCTTTGGCGTTCCACCAGAAGCAGTTGCGGAAGGTCTTCGAAGCTTTACCCCCGCTCATCACCGCCGTGCAGTGATTTCACATGCTGCCGATGTCACCTGGATTGATGACTCTAAGGCGACAAATGCTCATGCGGCCGTGGCTTCGCTGTCTGGAATTACTCCCGGCACTGCGGTGTGGATCGCAGGAGGAGATACGAAGGGCCAAGAGTTTGGCGACCTGGTTACTCGCGTCGCTCCTCTTCTTCGAGGGGTTGTTGTCATTGGCAAGGATCGCAGTGCGATTGTGAACGCGCTGCGCCAGCGCGCGCCTCAAGTTCCCTTCGTTGAGGTCGACGGGCACGAGGACTGGATGTTCTCTGTCGTTAACGAGGCCGTGGCGTTGTCCCGCCCGGGAGATACTGTTGTGCTTGCACCCGCGTGTGCGTCCTGGGATCAGTTCCGTTCCTATGCGCAACGTGGGGATGTTTTCCGCGATGCGGTTAAACGTCTTGAAGCGAATTGGGCGGCGCAATGAGCTCCCTACTGGAGCGCCTGCATATCCCGCGTTTCGAATTTGCGTCGAAAGAACGTGGAGATCGGGTGTATTCGCCTGTCGCCACCTACTATCTGATCATTATTCCCGCGCTCATTTTGACTGTTTTCGGTTTGGTGATGGGGTTTTCAGCTTCCGCAGTGACGACTATCGCCAGCGGTGGCAGTCCCTACGCGGCATTCTTGCGTCAGCTGCTCATTATCGGTGTTTCCTTCCTGCTAGCGGCGATTTTTATCCAAAGAATCCCCTCAGCAGTGTGGTACCGCCTCGCACCGGCTATTTATCTTGCAGCCCTGTTTTTTCAGGCACTAGTCATGACGCCGCTGGCGGCCTCACAGGGCGGAAACACCAACTGGGTATCGCTTCCCGGACTTGGAACATTCCAGCCCTCGGAGTTTCTCAAACTAGCGTTGATCGTTGCCTTGGCACGCTCCTTGTCGCGGGAAGGGGCTCGCCGCAATGACTGGCGGCAGATGGCAGTCACGGTAGGGCTCCCCATTCTTGCTGCTCTTGGTGACGTCATGCTCGGTAAGGACATGGGCACCGCGATGGTCATGGCTGCAGGTGCATTCGGTGCTATCTGGGTAGCGCGTCTTCCTCGCAAGTGGTTTGCAGTTATTTTTCTTTCTGCGATTCCAGTTGTTGTCTTCTTAGTTTTCCAAAATCCCACGCGTATGAAGCGAATTCTGGCAGTTCTTCCGTGGAATCGTCCCGCGCGTAACCTTTCGGCCCCCGAACAGATTGACCACGCGCTGTGGGCACTTGGCTCGGGAGGGCTAACGGGTCTTGGCCCTGGCGCATCGCGAGAAAAATGGAACTATCTCCAGGCAGCGCATACCGACTTTATCTTGGCAATTATTGGCGAAGAATTCGGCCTCTTGGGGACACTGACCATCGTTGCGTGCATCTGTTTGATGATTTGGGGGATGGTACGGCTCATCCACTCAACGAACTCCTTCTTCGCAACAATTGTGAGCGGTGGCGTCGCTGCATGGATCGGTATTCAGGCAATTATTAATATTGCGTCTGTGACTGGGCTTGGTCCGGTTATTGGTGTGCCTCTGCCGTTGGTGTCTTATGGTGGTTCGTCCTACCTCTTCACGATTTCGGCCATTGCATTGGTTGCTGCTTGCGCGCGTGAGAATGCAGGTATGACTATGGGACTGAAATTTTCGGCGGGATCCTCGCGCGACCCGCGGCTTTCGCGTCGACGCCGCCGCGCAGGAAAGGCTAGCGCTGGATCTACGGAAGGAACACGATGACAAAGAAAATTACTCTTGCAGGTGGTGGCACCGCCGGGCACGTGAACCCCTTGCTGTCGACCGCATTGGAACTTCGTTCACGCGGGTATGACGTCGTTGCTCTTGGAACCTCTCAAGGGCTGGAAACAACGCTGGTTCCCGCTGCGGGTGTCGAGTTGGTGACTATCGAGCGCGTTCCGCTGCCACGTAAACCTTCTCTGCAGTTCGTCTCTCTTCCGGGGCGTATGAAGCGTGCGATCGCGCAGTGCCGCTCAGCCCTGAGCGGAGCAGATGCGCTCGTTGGTTTTGGCGGATATGTTTCTACTCCCGCATACCTTGCCGCGCGAAAGATGAATCTTCCGATCATCATCCATGAGCAGAACGCTCGTCCTGGACTCGCTAACCGAGTCGGTGCGCGCTGGGCATCGGCCTTGGGATTGACTTTTCCCTCGACTCCTCTGAAGGCAAAGCACGGAGTAACTGTGGTGACTGGTCTTCCTCTGCGTCCCGCCATCCAGGCTCTTGCCGCTGCTCGTACCACCGAAGAAGGACGTGAATCTGCGCGACGCACTGCGGCCTCGAAGTTGGGGGTCGACCCCAATATGCAGACCCTGCTCATCACCGGCGGCTCCTTGGGGGCTCTCAATGTGAACCGTGCGATGGTGAAAGTCGCCGCTGAGCTGCCCGAAGGGGTGCAGGTTGTCCACCTCACCGGCAAGGGGAAGGACCAAGAGGTTCGCGATGCGGTGAAGGCAGCTGGTCTTGCTGATCGGTGGCACGTCATTGACTACCTCTCCACAATGGAAGATGCGCTTGCCGTTGCTGATTTGGTTGTGTGCCGCTCGGGTGCGGGTACGGTTGCCGAAATGACCGCACTCGGACTGCCCTGCGTGTATGTTCCACTACCCATTGGCAATGGCGAGCAGAAGCTGAACGCTGCGGACCACGTTGCGCAGGGTGGAGCACTTCTTGTTGCGGACCACGATCTGACTTCCGACTACGTTCGAGGCACGATCTTCCCCTTGCTCGGAAGCGAAAAACTTTCTGAAATGGCCATCGCCTCTCGCGCGCTTGCGCACCCCGATGGCGCTCAACAACTTGCTGACCTTATTGAATCGACTCTTCAGAAGAAGGACCAGAAGTGAGTACTTCCCATCGCTTCCATCTCATCGGTATCGGCGGCGCTGGAATGTCAGTGGTTGCTGAGCTTCTCAAGGATCGCGGTCTTGAGGTTTCGGGTTCTGACCAGAAGGAATCTCCTATTCTTGATCACCTCCGTGATGCAGGAATTGAGGTGTTTGTTGGTCATGATGCTGCCCATGTTCCTGCTGACGCTGTAGTTGTTGTGTCCACCGCAGTACGTGAGAGTAACCCGGAGCTGGCCGAGGCCCGTCGACGTGGGCAAAGCGTCATTCACCGTTCCCAGGCTCTGGCTCTGGCTGCAAGCGGTATGCGTTTTGTGGCAGTTGCGGGCGCGCACGGGAAGACAACGACTTCAGCGATGCTCTCGATGGCACTTCGCGATGCTGGTGAAGATCCCTCGATTGCAGTCGGTGCAGTGATTCCTCAGCTGGGCTCGGGTGCCTACTTGGGCAGCGGAGATGTTTTCGTTGCCGAAGCCGATGAATCCGATGGCTCCTTCCTCAACTACACTCCGTGGATCGAGATTGTCACCAATGTTGAACCTGATCACTTGGATCGCTATGGTTCGCGCGAAGCTTTTGAGCAGGTCTTCGTTGACTTTGTTGGCTGTCTGCGCCCGGGTGGAACCTTGGTGTGCTGCGGTGAAGACGGTGGAAGTGCCCGTTTGGCCCGATATGCTCGAACTCAGGGCATCGATACCGTGACCTACGCGCGCTCCGGTCATGAGAGCGCAGACTTGGGCGGTAGCGCAGATGTCATCATCGAAGAGGCTCATACTGATGGCCATACTGCTTCGGCGCTGCTGGTCTGGGGTGATGTGAAGGCCGAAATTCATCTGACAGTTCCTGGAATTCATAATCTTCTCAATGCCTGTGCGGCGTGGATTGCAGGAGTTCGCTTGGGAACCGACGCGCAGACCATGGCTCACTCTCTGGCCGCATTTGCTGGAACTTCTCGGCGCTTCGAGTTCAAGGGAGAGGTTGGAACTCGTCGTCTGTTTGATGACTATGCACACCATCCCACCGAGGTCGCTGCGGCATTGCAGCAGGCTCGTACTGCAGCCGGTGATGGGGAAGTAAGCGTGGTTTTCCAACCGCACCTATATTCGCGTACTCAGGCTTTCGCCGAGCGCTTTGCCCAGGCACTTTCACATGCGGATCACGTCTACGTCTGCGATATTTACGGCGCGCGTGAGGATCCGGTGCCCGGCGTGACTTCTCAGCTCATCACTTCGCATCTGTCTCGAGCACACTACGTTCCAGATATGCATGAGGCCGCACGTATGGCTGCCCGCGAGCTCAGCGAGGACGGAATTTTAGTCACTATGGGTGCTGGCTCAATTACTCAGGCCGGTAGCGATGTTTTGGATGAATGGGAGCATGTGGAGCAGGGGAGCGGCCAGTGAAGCAGCCCCCGCGCCCCCGTCGTTCTCGTTTTTCTTCCGCGCCCGAGGCCTCTTCTGTGCCAGAGGTTTCTTCTGAGTCCTCGCAGGGCTTTGCCGCGCCCGAGGAAGCACCCGGGGAAGGTACCTCTTCCGATACCGTTGCTTCTTCTCGCGAGGCCGTGCTTTCGGATCGCCCTGCGCCCTCTTTGGCTCAGGCCTCGTCGACCGAGGAGAAGAAAGAGACAGAACGCGCTGCGCGGAGGAAGCGAAATCGCGAATTGCGTCGGGCGAGGCGCGAGGCAAGCGCACAGTCACCCAGTAGTGGAGAACTACTCAACCGCCCACTGGGGCAATCGGATGCGGCTGCGATTTTGGGGTCAAGCGATGAAAGCGCAACGGCTGATTTGAATGAGAGGCGTCGTGAACGCACGCATGCGCATCGACGCCTACTCCTTACTCGAGTCGCCTCCGCCTGTGGTGGAGTCATTCTGGTGTCTGCTTTGGTGTGGGGAGTCTTCTTTTCGCCTCTTTTTGCTCTCGATATGTCGAGGGTGTCGATCGAGGGGCTTGGCGACGATACGACTACTCAAAACGAGGTACGCGCTGCGATCGAGCCTTTTGCTTCTGTTCCGCTTCCACGCCTGAAGACTTCTGCGATCGACGAGCAAATCGCGAAGGTGCGTCTGGTTCGTGAGGTAAATGTCCAGCGTTCCTGGCCGCGCGGATTAACCGTTCAGATTCGTCCGCGGCAAGCGATTCTGGCGGTGAAAGACGGTTCTTCTTGGGCCTTGGTCGACGACCAAGGTGTAACGGTTTCTTCTGCCTCAACAGCTCCCGAGGGAATGGCCCCAACGACGCTTCCTGATGGTGATCAGCGTGCACAGGCTGCAGCGGACGTCGCGGCGATTTGGACTGCGATGGGGGATGATCTGCGCTCGAATATCACGATGATCACTCACGATGGCCAAACCATTTCCATGACCTTGACCAATTCTCGAACCCTCAATTGGGGAGTAGCGAAGGACAACGAGCTCAAGGCAAAAGTTGCGGCTGTTTTGATTTCACAGCGTCAGGCACGGAACTATGACGTGTCCTCGCCCGTGCATCCTGTCACTTCTTAAATTGGAGAAGCGACACGCCCACGAATTGTCTTGAAGAATTGGGGTCTTACCCCTACCTTCTTCCCGTCTACACGCAGGTCAAACATCAACCTTCTACTTGAGGTTTAAGGTTGGTGCGCAGAAAGAGGGCAAGGTTATGGTCGCACCGCAGAATCATCTGGCGGTTATCAAAGTCGTCGGAGTTGGTGGCGGCGGTGTTAACGCCGTCAATCGAATGATTGAAGTTGGCTTGAAAGGCGTTGAGTTCATTGCTGTGAACACCGACGCGCAAGCTTTGCTGATGTCCGATGCAGAGACGAAGTTGGACATCGGTCGCGACCTTACCCATGGCCTCGGCGCCGGTGCAGACCCCGCAGTGGGACGACAGGCAGCTGAAGACCACATTGATGAAATTACCGAGGCCCTTGAAGGCGCGGATATGGTCTTCGTGACCGCAGGTGAAGGTGGCGGTACCGGAACCGGTGCTGCCCCCGTTGTTGCGAAGATTGCACGCACCGCAGGCGCCCTGACCGTCGGTGTTGTCACCCGCCCCTTCTCCTTTGAAGGAAACCGCCGCGCATCCCAGGCTGATGCCGGTGTTGAGAAGCTCCGTGAAGAGGTTGACACCCTGATCGTCATTCCGAACGATCGTCTGCTTCAGATCTCAGATGCCAATATCTCGGTACTCGAAGCTTTCCGTGCCGCCGATCAGGTTCTGCTTTCCGGCGTTCAAGGTATCACCGAACTGATCACCACCCCCGGTCTGATCAACGTGGACTTCAATGATGTGAAGTCCGTAATGAAGGATGCCGGTTCCGCCCTCATGGGTATTGGCTCGGCAACCGGCGAAGATCGCGCTCTTCGTGCAGTCGAGTCCGCTATCTCCTCGCCGCTCCTTGAAGCCTCGATCGATGGTGCACACGGCGTCCTCATGTTCTTCCAGGGCGGTTCCGACCTTGGCTTGCAGGAGATCTACCAGTCCTCGCTCCTGGTTCGCGAGGCCGCGCACCCCGAGGCCAACATCATCTTCGGTTCTGTTATCGATGACTCCCTTGGTGATGAAATTCGCGTGACCGTCATCGCGGCGGGCTTTGACGAGGTGGCATCTCAATCTTCTCCGGTAAGCGAGCCCGTTGTGGCCCCTCGCCCGGTCCACGCCCGTCAGGAAAAGACCGAAGCTCCAGCAGCTCCTCAGCGCCGCATCGGCGAGGTGGCCTCGGCTCACACCGCAGCTCACCGCGCAGATCCCGAATTGCCAACGCGCACCAACCAGATTCCGATTGCCCGCCAGAGCGAAGAAGAGTCGTCGAAGGAAGTTCCTTCCCTCGAAGTGCCTCGTGTCTTCGAAGAGGAGCAGCCTTCGGATGTCTTGGATATTCCTGATTTCTTGCGCTGATGAAGCACACTGACCTGCACGGTGCCCGCGTTTACTTCACTGAAGTCGGCGCGGGCGCCGACCCATATCGGGACAACTTTGGGACGCATGTCGGCGATGACGCGGAGCATGTTCATGAGCGCCGCCGTGAGCTTTCCACGCTGATTGGTCATCCCATTGTTTGGATGAATCAGACGCATTCGGTGAAGGTTGAGGCGCTCACTCCTGAGAATGCCTTTCTTTCAACACAGGAGTATCAAGGGGAAATAGGCCCCCTTGACTGCGATGGTGTCGTGATCGATTCGCGTCAGTGGGAACAACCCCCAGCCTTGGCTGTGATGACGGCAGACTGTATGCCGATCTTGCTGAGTAGCGGAAACGGAGTCATCGGCGCAGTTCACGCCGGACGCGTGGGATTCCTTGGAGGGATTCTTGACCGAACATGTGAGGTCTTTGCTTCTGTTGGTGTGGACACCGCTGATATTCAGATGCTCATTGGACCGTCTATCTGCGGCCAATGCTATGAAGTCCCGACTCCAATGAAAGAACAGAGTGCGCTTATTGCCCCCGAGATAGCCTCGCGCACATCATGGGGGAGCGACGCCCTGGATCTCCCAGGTGCGGCCTTGGCATGGGCCGCGGAGCGAGGGATTGAGGCCTCGTGGATCAATGAATGCACACTGGAAAATCCCTTATATCATTCCTATCGTCGAGACCCAGGTTGTGGGCGTTTCGCATCAGTAATTGCGACATGCCGACAGGCTTAAGCGTGTGAATCGCTCCGGCGCATTACCTTGTGCTCAGGTCCCGTTACATAGAGGAGAGCATGATGTCAGGCTTCGGAGCAAAAGCACGCCAATTCATGGGTTGGTACACCCCGGAAGAGGTCGATGAGAGCACCTTGGACTTCCTTCCCGAAGAAGTTGAGGAGACAGAAGTGGCTCACATTACTCCCGCATCGAATGTCACGCCCATTCACCGCGAGGAGCGCCGCAGCGTTCAGCAGGCGGATCTCTCGCGTATCGTCACTGTGCGTCCGTTGAACTACAACGATGCACCGGCAATCGCCGAGCCCTACCGTGATGGTGTTCCTGTCATCATGAATCTTTCTGAGGTCTCAGATAAGGATGCGCAGCGTTTCATTGACTTCGCTGTCGGCTTGACCTATGGCCTTCAGGGCGTATTCGAACGCGTCACCGATCGCGTTTTCCTTCTTTCGCCTCACAGCGTTGAGGTAACCGGCGACGTGACCGGGTCGAACCGTTCGGCGACTTCGCTCTTCGGACGCTGATCATGATCTCCCAGTGGTTGGGGGGAGCGATTGCTCTTCTTGCGGGTCTGTACATGCTCGTGTTGATCGCGCGCATGATTTTTGATTGGATTCGCTTCTTCTCTCCACTGTGGAGGCCGTCAGGGATCATTCTGCCCATCGCGAATCTGGTCTATGCGTTGACTGATCCCCCTCTTTCTTTCCTGCGCGGGATTATTCCGCCGCTGCGTCTTGGAGGGAACGTAGCCATCGATCTGGGATTTATGATCCTGTTTTTGGCGACAATCATTGTTGAAAACCTCGGGGTTTTCGTTCGCAGCTTGGGCTTTTAGCTCTGGCGTTTGGTAGTAACCTCGCTTCTATCGCGGTTGCATGTCACCTGAGTAATAAGTGAAATATGGGGAAATTGGTGTTATTGTGACGCTAGTTCCGCTATTATTCCAGTGTGTAGTTCGGGTCATCCTCATCGGTGATCCGGTGACGCAAGCATGCGAGCGTCACACAACAAGTACCGAGAGGTAAACAAATGGCTCTGCTCACAACCGAAGATGTGTTGGAAAAAACCTTCAACATCGTGAAGTTCCGTGAAGGATATGACCAGGTCGAGGTTGACGACTTCCTCGATGAGGTTGTTTCCACGATCTATACTCTCCAGGCTGAGAACCAGAACCTGCGCGAACAGCTTGAGGCTGCTGAGCGTCGTGTCGCTGAGCTGTCCGGTGGCGAGGCCCCCAGCTACAAGCCTGCAGAAGAGACCGCTGCTCCTGTCGTTGAAGAGCCCGTTGCATCCGAGCCTTCCGTCACCGAGACCGCTGTTGCTGCCCCCGCAGTTGCTGTTGTTCCCGAGAGTGCAGAGTCTGCAACTTCGATGCTTGCACTGGCACAGCGCGTCCACGACGAGTACGTTCGCGATGGCCGCGAAGAATCCGATCGCATCATCGCCGACGCAAACGCAAAGCGCGACGAAATTATTGCTGACGCACAGAACCAGCACCAGAACATTCTTTCTCAGCTGGATCAGGAGCGCGCACTGCTCGAAGGCAAGATCAACGAACTGCGTTCCTTCGAGGCGGAGTACCGTGCAAACCTGCGCGAGCACCTGGAAGGTTTGCTCCAGGAAGTGAACGCCGGAACTCAGAACTGATTTCGGATCTAGATCTCTATGACGGTGGCGCCTTTGCGGCGCCACCGTCATAATTCTTTATGTGAAGAAAAATAATCGCAGCATGCTCATCTGGGCGTACATCATTGCCTTAATCGCATTGGCAACGGATCAGGCTTCAAAGTTTTGGGCACTGAAGAATCTGAGTGATGGGCAGCAACGCCCGCTCCTTGGATCCTTCCTTCGACTCGAGCTCACTGCGAATCCAGGTGCAGCCTTTTCCTTGGGCTCGCAGACGACAATCATCTTCACCTGTATCGCCTGCGTTGTTGTTACTGCGATTGTCATGTATCTTCCGCGCGTTGACTCGCGCCTGCTTGCGTTCGGATGTGCTCTGCTCCTTGGCGGTGCGGCTGGTAACTTGATTGATCGTTTTATTCAGGAACCTCGATGGGGAAGTGGCCACGTTGTCGACTTCATCGGATACGGTAACTGGTTCATTGGTAACGTTGCCGATATTTGGATTGTCTGCGCGGTCGTGATCCTGCTGATTGCAAGCTTTACCGGTAACAAACACTCGGTGCGCTGAATATGTCCGATACTCGTTTGATGCCCGTGCCCGATGCCTTGATTGGAGAGCGCGTCGACGCAGCGCTTTCGCGCATTCTCGGTCTGTCGCGTTCACGATGTAGTGAGCTCATCCTTGACCAGAATGTGACAATTAACGGTACTCCCGCATCTAAATCGGACAGGCTTGGAGAGAACGATCTCTTAGAAATTACGATCCCTGAACCGGAAACTCCTGTAACTCCAGTAGTGGGGATGGATATTCTCTACGACGATGACGATATTGTCGTTGTCAACAAGCCGGTTGGTGTTGCAGCGCACTCGGGTCCAGGATGGACAGGACCTACCGTTGTTGGCAACCTCGCGGCAGCGGGATATCGAATCACTACTCATGGACCAGTTGAACGTCAAGGAATTGTTCATCGACTGGATGTAGGAACCTCGGGCGCAATGATGGTGGCCAAGTCTGAACTCGCGTACTCGGTGATGAAGCGCGCCTTCAAGGAACGGACTGTACGCAAGATCTACCACGCGGTGGTTGCAGGACACCCAGACCCGGCCTCGGGAACGATTGACGCACCGATTGGACGCCACCCCTCGAGGGAATGGCGCATGGCGGTGATTGACGGGGGAAAGCGCGCGGTGACGCACTACGATACCCTCGAGCTCATGCCGGGTGCCGCGCTCTTGGATGTGCATCTGGAAACGGGACGTACTCACCAGATTCGCGTGCATATGGCTGCTATCGGCCATCCCTGTGTCGGTGATGTCTTCTATGGGGCCGACCCCACGAAAGCAGAACAATTGGGCTTGGACCGTCAGTGGTTGCACGCGGTTGAGCTGGGATTTACGCATCCGCGAACTCAACTTCCCGTGACGGTACGGGCCCCTTATCCGGATGACCTCAATCACGCTTTGGAGATTTTGCGTCACGCCTAAGCATTTTCCTTCATGCTTCGCCCAGTGTGCTGGCTCAAGAAACACTAGACTGACACCATGGCACCAGCGGACTCTTTCGTGCATCTGCACAATCACTCGGAATACTCGATGCTCGATGGAGCAGCACGAATCAAGCCGATGGTTGCAGAAGCTGCAAGACTGGGACAGCCCGCAATTGGCCTGACCGATCACGGCTACCTCTTCGGTGCTTATGAGTTTTACGACGCTGCGACAAAGGCTGGTATCAAGCCCATTATTGGCTTGGAAGCCTATGTCACTCCGGGTACTTCACGTTTTGATCGTCAAAAGGTGACGTGGGGTGAGCCGTGGCAACGCAGCGACGACGTATCAGCCTCGGGCTCCTATAACCACCTGACTTTGCTTGCATACTCAACAGAGGGAATGCACAACCTTTTCCGCTTGGGAAGTTACGCCTCGGTCGACGGGCAATTCGGTAAGTGGCCTCGCGCCGATAAGGAACTGCTTGAACGCTTCCACAAAGGGCTGATTGTTTTCACCGGTTGTCCTTCGGGTGCGGTTCAGACACGTATGCGTTTGGGGCAATGGGACGAGGCCGTGGCTGAGGCCGCAGAGCTGCGCGACATTTTCGGGCCTGAGAATTTCTACGTGGAAGTTATGGACCACGGGATTGAATTCGAGAGGCGTACGCAAAAACAGCTCCTCGAACTTGCGAAGCTCATGGACGCACCGCTGGTCGCTACTAACGACGCGCACTACGTCAAGAAGGAAGACCGCGGAATTCAGGACGCGTTGCTGTGCATCAACTCGGGTTCGCGAATCTCTGATCCGGATCGCTTTAAGTTCGATGGAGACGGTTACTACATCCGTTCTTCCGAAGAGATGCGCTCGATTTGGAAGGAACTGCCAGAAGCCTGCAATTCAACGCTGGAAATTGCAGAGCGATGCGATGTCCACTTCAGGACCACCGCTGAGGGCGCCTCATACATGCCTGACTTCCCGGTTCCGGAAGGGGAAGATAAGACCTCGTGGTTCATTAAAGAAGTTGAAAAGGGCCTTCAGGAGCGTTTCCCCAAAGGCATTCCCGATGATGTGCGCAAGCAGGCTGAATACGAGGAAGACGTCATCATCAAGATGGGCTTCCCGGGCTACTTCCTCACCGTTGCCGACTACATCAACTGGGCAAAGAGCCAGGGGATTCGCGTGGGACCCGGTCGTGGTTCGGGTGCTGGATCCATGGTCGCCTACGCCATGAAGATCACCGAGCTCAATCCGCTCAACCACGGACTGATCTTCGAACGTTTCTTGAACCCCGAGCGTATTTCAATGCCCGACTTCGACGTTGACTTTGACGAACGTCGTCGCGATGAGGTCATCGAGTACGTCAAACGAAAGTACGGCGAAGACCGCATTTCACAGGTGGTCACCTACGGTCGAATTAAGACCAAGCAGGCCCTGAAAGATTCTGCGCGAATCTTGGGACGCGACTTCAAGGTGGGGGAGCAGCTGACGAAAGCGCTACCTCCATCGGTCATGGGCAAGGACATCTCGGTCGCGGGTATCTTCGACGAGAAGGATAAACGCTACGCCGAAGCTGCAGAGTTCCGTAAGTACTACGAAGAGAACCCCGATGTCCACGAGGTTGTTCAGTACGCGCTGGGGCTTGAAGGGCTGACCCGTCAATGGGGCGTCCACGCATGTGCGGTCATCATGTCATCGCACACGCTGACGGACATCATCCCCATCATGAAACGTCCTCAAGACGGGGCGATCATCACCCAATTCGACTACCCGACCTGTGAAGGTCTGGGACTACTCAAGATGGACTTCTTGGGACTGCGTAACCTGACGGTTATTTCTGATGCTCTTGAAAACATTAAACTCAATGGCAAGCAAGATCCCGATCTAGACCATGTGCCGCTAGATGACCCGGCAACATATGAGTTACTGGGCCGCGGCGATACCTTGGGCGTTTTCCAGCTTGATGGTGGCGGTATGCGTGACCTTCTCAAGCTGATGAAACCGGATAACTTCGAAGATATCTCCGCTGTGGGTGCGCTCTATCGCCCCGGTCCTATGGGTGCAAACTCGCACACAAACTACGCTCTGCGTAAGAACGGGCGCCAGGAGATCACTCCGATCCACCCCGAACTCGCAGAGCCTTTGAAGGACATTCTGGGCACGACCTACGGTCTGATTGTCTATCAAGAGCAAGTTATGCAGATTGCCCAGAAACTTGCGGGCTACTCTCTTGGCCAAGCAGATATCTTGCGTAAGGCCATGGGTAAAAAGAAGAAGGAAGTTCTGGACCAACAGTTCAAGGGCTTCCGGCAGGGCATGCTTGATAACGGCTATTCCGAAGAATCAATCAAGGCTCTGTGGGATGTGGTCGTTCCCTTCTCGGCCTACGCATTCAACAAGGCTCACTCTGCAGCCTATGGTTTGGTGTCGTATTGGACTGCCTACCTTAAAGCAAACTATCCCACCGAGTACATGGCCGCTCTTTTGACCTCGACGAAGGACAATAAGGACAGGCGTGCGCTCTACTTGGCGGAGTGCCGCCACATGGGAATTACTGTTCTTCCCCCCGATGTCAATGCCTCGATGGGCACCTTTGCCCCTGATGGCAAGGACATTCGCTTTGGTCTGAACGCTATTCAGAATGTTGGTGCAAACGTTGTCGACGCGATTGTCGAGACGCGTCACGAGAAAGGCAAGTTCACCACCTTCCAAGACTTCTTGGACAAGGTTCCACAGGTAGTTTGCAATAAACGAACAATCCAGTCGCTTGTGCGCGCCGGCGCTTTCGACTCGCTGGGTTACACGCGCCGCGCTCTTCTGTCGCGCTGTGACGAGGCCGTAGATGCGGTGATCGACGTCAAGCGTAATGAAGCGATCGGGCAGTTTGACCTCTTTGGTGGAATGGGTATGGGGGAGGACTCAGGGTCTTCTCTGGCTATTGAAATCCCAGATCTTCCTGAGTTTGACCGTCGTCAAAAGCTCGCCGAGGAACGCGAGATGCTCGGCCTCTACGTTTCGGACCACCCCCTGCGCGGGCTTGAAGGTGCCTTGGACCGCCATCAAGACGTTGAAATTGCGCAGATTGTTGGCGGCGATGAGAGCATGGTTGATCGCACTGTCAAAATTGCAGGATTGGTTTCTTCGGTGCAGACCAAGGTCACCAAGCAGGGGAATCCGTGGGCAATTGCGACTATCGAAGACCTGAGTGGTTCGGTCGAAGTACTCTTCTTCCCGCGCGCCTATGAGACAGTGCAGACCTTCTTAGCTCCTGACCTTGTTGTTCAGATTGAGGGTCGTGTCAACACTCGCGATGAGCAGGTATCAATTTATGGCCAGTCGATGAACATCCTCGAGCTGCGCGAAGACGGGAATGTCCCCCTTGACTTGGAATTGGCTGCCTCTCGCTGTACTCCTGAGCTTCTGCGTGAGTTGAAGGAAGTACTGGAAACCTTCCCGGGCTCTTCACCTGTGCGTTTGCACCTGCGTGAACCCGGACGCGTGACAATTGTCGAATTGGATTCTTCTCTGCGTGTCACCCAATCGGGGCCATTCTTTAGCCACGTAAAGGCAGTTGTTGGCGCTGATGGAGTGTTGACCTCACACTAGGACGCGCACTCGCGCAGGCTTTGTGGCCTCGGGAAGGAAAGCGGGGCGCAACGTGAGGGCGTAGGCCTCGTCTGCTAGTCGACGACGCGAACTTTAGCGGCAAAGACTCCCTGTGGCGTGCGAAGCTCGACGAGCTCGCCGTCTTCTAGGGCATGCCCGCGGCGGGTTTCAACTTCGCCATTGACACTTACGTCACCGCTCTGGATCAAGTCGCGTGCCTCTGCACCATCCTCAACCAGACCAGCGCGCTTGAGGAATTGGCCTAGTCGGATCGATCCGCGGACCTCGATAGTGGGGATAGAAGGCATTTGCGCTCCTGTGCTTGAGGGCGTGTTTTTCGCTTTGTATTATCACACGCCTCTATGTCGCGATACGATAAACGCTGTTACCCAACACGAAGTGGAGGCCCTTGTGTCTGAAGACAACAATCGGGATCTGGATGCGCAGTTTCGTGATCTAGTCGCAGACATGGAGTCCGATCTCGAGGGGGATCTGCCACAAGACGCGGGGGAGGACGCGTCGTCGACACGAGACACGCTCGATACACCTGTTGATGAGTCGCTTCACCTTGAGGGTGGCAAGCTTTCCGTCGCCTTAGTACTTGCGCCGATCCCTTCCGCAGAAGCCCTCCACTCACTGCTCGCTCTTTCCGGTATTCACGAGGCCGTGGTGCGTTTGAAGCCGTGGACGGGGGTGTGGTTGCGAGTGCAGACCCAGACGACTCAAGAAGAAGAACTCAATGTACTTCTGACGGGGCGTCGTCCGATGCCACCGGAAGTTGATCGGATTGCATCAGTGATTTCGCGCCTGTCGAAGTATGGCGCCGTTGCGATTATGTCCTGGCTGGTTGAGGGCGATGGCGTGGAGCCCGGTGTGTCAGGCCAGATCACTGCGCAGCGCTACGTCAACGGAAGTAGTGAGGATGATATTCCGGCTGGGCTGTTGCTGGGGGCAATGCCTCAGGCGACCGAGGACCTATTGCTTGGCCGAACTCTTCCCTCCGACTATCCCGATTCCATTCAAGCGGATGGAAAGGGAGGCCGCCGCGGTCCCTTCTCGTGGTTTAGGAAGCGCTGATGGCCGAGGCGATTGGCGAAGAGCAGAAGAACCGTTTGGCGCAGCGTCTTTCGATGGCTACGCAAAACCGAGATGATCACGGGCAGGCTCTGAGTAAAACTCAGCATGCGCTTGAGTGTCCTAAAGATAGTGCGCAACAACTCGAAGAGCTGGTCCATGCTCTTGAGAATGAGCGTGTGATTGTCCCGATCCGTGTCGAAGAGGATCCTCGAGTAACTGGAGTCCATGCGGGGGAGTTGGGGCATGATCCTGCTGGTTTTCTCGTGACTGAAACCTCTGCGGGCCCGGCGATCGCTGCGTTTAGCTCTTCTGCATCGCTTTCAATTTTTGATCCAAGCTCGCGTCCTATGGGACTTCCCTTCAAGCGAGTTGCACTGGTCGCTTTGGTTGAAAGTGCAGGGCGCGTTGTCTTTGATCCTCGGAGTGTCGACATCGTGATTCCTCGAAGTGCGACCGCGGCTCTGGCTCAGGGAGATCAATGGCTTCCTGCCTGGAAAGATCGGGATCTCAAGAATCTGCTACTTGAGCAGGCAAGCCGGGATTTCTCGCCAATGAGCGATCTCCACGTGGAATATGCCGGCCAGGAAATCTGTCGCATCATTCTTGAAATTGATGCGTCGAAGGTGCGTAGGAATGAGGGTGACCTGACGCGCTCTGAGCTGCGAGAAAAAGTTCAGGGTGTCATTGAGGGACTCAGCGCTCTTCCTAGGCTGCGCGCTGTTACCGACCAGATTCAATGGGTTCCTCGATGGGTGGGGATGTGAGTCATTCCATCACATTGCCATCAATCGAATATCGCCCTTGAGGAATGAATTTGCTAAGATATTAGGGACCAATCGGGGATTTCGCCCCGATCGTGCAAGCGGAGTTTCTCCCACCTTGATTCCCGCCCGATTTTTCGGGTTGCCCACGTAGAGCCAGGGGATCGGGTTAAACGGTAGCATCCGGACGGATGTTGTTGCCGGGATAAGCCTTCGTGCGCACAGTGGCACGAAGGCCTTTTTCGTGTCACGGATACGACTGTGGAAGGAGCCACTCATTAGCGAGCCTCGCATCAATGAGCGGATTCGAGTTCCCGAGGTACGTCTCGTGGGACCCGGAGGAGAACAGGTTGGTGTTGTCCGCGTGGAAGACGCGCTGCGTCTTGCCGAAGAAGCGGGCCTCGACCTGGTTGAGGTTGCCCCCGACGCTAAGCCGCCGGTTGCAAAACTCATGGACTACGGAAAATACAAGTACGAAGCAGCCCAGAAGGCTCGCGATGCTCGCCGTAATCAGGCGAACACGCAGCTCAAGGAGATTCGCTTCCGCCTGAAGATTGATGACCACGACTTCTCGGTGAAGAAGGGGCACGTTGAGCGTTTCCTTTCCGCCGGTGACAAGGTCAAGGTCATGATTATGTTCCGCGGTCGTGAACAGTCACGACCTGAAGCGGGCGTCCGACTCCTGCAGCGTCTTGCTGAGGAAGTTGGAGAACTCGCCACTGTCGAATCGATGCCTCGCCAAGACGGCCGCAACATGACCATGGTTCTTGCGCCCACGAAGCGCAAGTCCGATGCGGTCAACGAGCAGCGCAAGCGTCGCGAAGCCGAACGTGAAGAACGTCGCGGTAAGCGCGCAGAACGCGCCAGTAAGGACCAAGCTCGTGTGGCCTCGCAAGAGGCAGATGCACAGAAGAAGTGAAGGTTGGGGTTAAACCCCGTCCGGAAGAAGAAGGATCAAAATAATGCCGAAGAATAAGACGCATTCCGGTTCCAAGAAGCGTTTCCGCCTCACCGGAAAGGGCAAGATCATGCGCGAGCAGGCTGGTGCACGCCACCTCCTCGAGCACAAGTCCTCCCGCAAGACCCGTCGTCTGGCCTCGGACCAGGTTCTGGCCACCGCCGACGTCAAGCGCGTCCGTACCCTGCTGGGCAAGTGACCGGCACCTTCGACAAGGAGATTTAGAAAATGGCACGTGTTAAGCGTTCTGTTAACGCCAAGAAGAAGCGTCGCACCGTACTCGAGCAGGCATCCGGCTACCGTGGCCAGCGTTCGCGCATGTACCGCAAGGCCAAGGAACAGGTCACGCACTCATTCGTGTACTCCTACCGTGACCGCAAGGCGAAGAAGGGCGATTTCCGTCGCCTGTGGATCCAGCGCATCAACGCTGCTTCCCGCGCACAGGGCATGACCTACAACCGTTTCATCCAGGGCCTGAACCTGGCCGGTGTTGAGGTCGATCGCCGCATGCTCGCCGAGCTGGCCGTCAACGATATCGCTACCTTCAACGCTCTTGTTGAGGTTGCGAAGAAGGCTCTGCCCGCCGACGTGAATGCGCCCAAGGCCTGAGCATTCAGTGAGCAGCTTTTCCGAACGCCCGTCCATCCTCGATAATCCTCGCGCAGATCGCGTGAAGAAAGTCGCGGCATTGGCCGGGCGTTCGGCGCGCTCAAAGCAAGGAAAGATCCTTGTTGAGGGCCCCCAGGCAGTTCGCGAACTGGTCCGATGCCGTTCCTCTTTTGTTGAAGACGTCTATTACACGGCGCAAGCCGCTCAGATACACCCGGACGTTATTGAAGATGCGCGCAGAGCGTGTCGGTGGGTCCATGAAGTCACCGATGAAGTTTCTGAGGTACTGAGCCGCGATAGTCAGGGAATTTGCGCAGTTGCACGTGCTGGTGCGATCCAGAGCGAACTCCCTGAAATCCATGCAGGAGACTGCGTTGTAGTTCTTGCTCAGGGCCGGGACCCCGGCAACGCGGGAACAATTATGCGTACCGCCGATGCAATGGGGGCGCGTGCGATCCTCGCCGTGAAGGGGAGTGTCGAGGCCTCGAACCCCAAGGTGATTCGTTCCTCTGCCGGCTCAGTTTTTCACCTTCCTATCGTTTCCCTTTCCTCCTTTGACGAGGCCTGCCAGCGTCTTCGCGATCAGCATTGCGTAATTCTGGGGACTTCTGGTGTACAAGGCGCCTACAGTTTGAGCGAACTGATGTCCCAGGCTGCTCTTGAAGGACGTGGATGGCTTGTCCAATCACATGCGTGGGTCTTTGGAAATGAAGCTCAGGGAATGAGCGACGAAGAAATGGCTGCCTGTGATGCTCTGGTGATGATTCCGATGAGCGGTCAGGCAGAGTCCCTCAACGTTGCAAGCGCCGCTGCGATGTGCCTCTTTGCCTCGCAGAACGCGCGCGTGGGGGAGTAGGAGCCCTCTTCAGCTACTGCCCTGTAAGAAAAGCCCGGCGCATCGGTTGCTCAATAGGCAACTGACGCACCGGGCAATTGTGTTTAAGGCTTACTTAACCTTCTTGATTCGCATGATGAGCCATGCGGCAATCAGGACGATAACGATCGCAACAACGAAGACGATCGTGTAGGCCGAGGTTGGCGTTGTCGTTGTATGAGTGACCTTCTTGACGATCACAACGATTGCAGAGGTCATCAAAGAACCAACGACCATCGATAGAGTGTTCGCCAGATTCAAAATTCCCAGGTCCTTACCGGCCTCGTCGGGGTTGGGAAGGACCGAGACATTAAGCGCCTGATCGATCGCGTTGTACACGCCGTATCCAAGGCCGGCGATTCCCGCAAAGAGGTACATACCTAGCGCAGAGTGGAAGATCAGCGGCATTGCCGAGCCAATCGCGAACATGACGCTGGCTAGGGCGACCGGGAGCTTTCGGCGGCCAATCAGGTCGGTGATTGGTCCAGCGCCCAGTGCTGCAACCAGTGAGACAGCCAGAGTAATCACTGCCATCGAGGCAATAAGCTCTGCTGCAAGCGTGGTTGCATTCGACTGACCAGCGAAGATGTAATCCTGCGCAATGTAGAGCAGGTAGGTGTTGATCATCCAGTAGCCGCCCATCATCAAGGTGCGGCCAATAAGCGCGTAGTAGAAATCAGGAGCGTTCTTCGGGGGGCGGAAGGATTCCAGGATGCGCTTTGCTGAGAAGCTCTCATCAGATTCGCCCCGATTATCGCCTTCACGTGGCCAGATGATGACGGTGATAATACCGATCGCAGCAAAGACAGCAGCGCCCAGAAGCCAGCCGTGAGTAAGGCCGTTGTCCAGCTTGAGAAGGCGGGCTCCCACCAAGTTACCGATGGTTTGACCCGCTGCGATTCCGGCTCCATAGAAGCCCGAGATTGTTCCGCGGACTTCGTCGGGAATACGGTCAGACATTGTTGCCACAAAGGGCGCAAGCATGACGTTGTATCCCAGCTGGGCGGTGCACCACAGCAGGAGGATCATCGGGAAGGAGTTCTGGTTCAGTGCAAGCAGTGCCATCGCGCCACCAGCAATGAGACCACCGAGGATAATCCAGGGAGTGCGCTTACCAAAACGTGAACGCGTGAGATCGGAGAAAGTTCCGAAAATAACGTTGGCGAGCAAAGCAACAACCGAACCAACCGCGTTGATTGTGCCCAGCATTGATTCCTTGCCGGCTGCGTTAATGTTTTCAAGCACCGCCGGCAAAATGACGGAGGTCAAGGCGACCCAGGGGATCGCGCAGGCAACCGCACTGAGGGTGAAACCGACACTCAGGCGGATGAGGTTGATTCGCTTTTCTCTTGGCTGTCGAAAAACCTTGCTCATCTTGGCTCCTTGGCTTGTCAGATGGTGGCAACCGGTGGGTGGGCAAGTAGGTCGTCAGTGCGATGCTGACCTTCACTATCGATCCAAGTTAGGGAAGCGATAGAGCCGGTCTCAGTGGGGGTAGCAGGATTGAAAGTCAGCTGTGCGCTGGCATCCTTTGCTTCCCAAGTGAGCGTGAGCGCTTCGCCATCTCGTTGGTAAGAGAAGTTTCCGTCAAAGGCCGGAAGGGTATTGCGGAATGCGCACAGTGCGTTGAGGGCCTGAACAACCGGACGCTGAAGGTTTTCTTCGACCTCTTGTGCGGTGTAGTAGTGACGGTTGATGTCGCGGCCAACATTGGTGCGCTTGAGCAGCTCCATGTCATTTGCGCCCGCGAGAGCACCCACGTAGTAGACCTGGGGGATCCCTGGTAGGAAGAACTGAACCGCGCGAGTTGCTAGGTAATGCTGGTCATTGCAACCCAATGCCGAGTAGTAGGTCGAGTTGACCTGGTAGAGATCCAGGTTCGAGGCCGCAGCCCCCGTTGCTTCGCGCGATTCCCCGTGGGTATTTGCGTGGATTGTTTCGACGAGGCGGTCGACGTCGGGATCTGCAACCAAGCCCTTGAGAGAACGGTCCAGTTGGTCCGAACCGATGTCGATGACGCCGATTCCATCGTGGGTATCCAGTACGGTTACCGCATTATTGGGACGCACGTTGATCCAGTGCTCAAGAGCATCGACACTGCCAGAGAAGATTGAGTGGAGGAGAAGTGGGGGAAGCGCGAAGTCATAGACGCGATCGACCTTGCTGGCAATGTCGATTTGCTTCTTGTAGTAGGAGTGGACTTCGATCAGAGTTTCTAGACCGCGCTTTGCGCCTTCTTCTTTAATGCGTTCAATCAAACGGAAGGTCTTCGGGATCATGAAGCAGGAGGTGCGTGCTTCCTTAGCTCCATATCCGACTGCATCAAGGCGGATCGAAGAAACATGGCTTGCGCCCAGCTGGTCAAGGATTGACATGAGGTAATCCCAGCCCTGCTTCGAATCGGTATCGATATCGACCTGCTGTGGGGTGAAGGTCGTCCAGACCAGACGGGTCTTATCGCCCCAGGTGTAGTGGGTGAGCGGAAGGCCCGGGCGAGGACGATAGATGCCTGCGAGCTCTTCTTCGGTTACACCTTCGGGAAAAACGCTCGACAAGGTCAGGAACATTGGAGCGAAAGGACTATTTTCGCCATTTTTCATGACGTCTTGGAACTGCTCAGATTCCCATGAGACGTGGTTAACGATGGTATCAACCATGATTTCGTGGGTCTTTGAGAGCTCGGCGACGTCATCCCAAGAACCAAGACGCGGATCAACCTTTGTATGGTCGACAGGGTCGAAACCTGCATCAGCACCATCGAAAGGGGTGAAGAAGGGGAGGATGTGAACGCCTTCGTAGACTCCTGAAAAGTGCTTGCGGAGCGTAGCGGTCAAGGTGGAAATAGTACTGCCACCGAAGCGATCGGCGTAGGTGATGAGTTGAACCTTATTCTGCAATGGTCTCCCCAATCGAGGTGCGAGATTTCGCAAATTGGATATGAGCAAATTCAGAATAACGTGTGGAAAAATAAAATGTTCTGTCGGATACAGATATTGAGTCAACCAAAAAGGTGGATATTTACTGAGAGAAGTCTGAAGGAGGCGAGTGCTAGGGGGTTAAAAGCGTTCCGACCTGCGGTTTTCTTAGTTTTGTTGCTTTGGTTGCTACTTCGCCGCATGGGACTAAAGGCTGCACGAGGGTAAAAGAAAAGGCCGAACCCGCAAAGCGAGCTCGGCCGATCTCAGTCTGAATCAGGCAGCGCGAACGACTCGATCAGACTTCAGGCACTTGGTGCACACGTTCAGGCGCTTGGGCGTCCCATCGACCAGGGCGCGAACGCGCTGAATGTTCGGATTCCACCGGCGGTTGGTACGAACGTGCGAGTGCGACACGCTCTTGCCGAAGCCGGGTCCCTTACCGCACACGTCACAAACGGCAGCCACGATGTTCTCCTCGGTTTTTCTTACACGATTAGTTGTCTTGATCATGACGATCAAGAGGCCATTGGTGACAGCTCACCGCAGGCAACTATGACACCTTAACTGATTTCGCCCCGAATAACCAAGTCCACAGAGGGAAATATGCGTGTCAGGTGGCACACATGTGCCTGAAGGCGGAACAATGTTGAAGGTATCCCACATTGCAGCACTATCAGGTTGAGACATCGTTATAAGGACAAGTTGTGGCACTAGATTCTGGAGTTTTGGCGCGTAGCTTCCAGATCGCGGCTGATGAAATGACAAAGCTCGCTCCTTTCATCGATGACCTCGACGGAGTCGGTGGGGGAGACTGCGATACCGGAACAAATGCACGTGTCACCTTCCAAACCCTTGCTCACGGGTGCGAACAGCTTTCCGACAGTGATCCACTCTCCGTTGGCCTTGACTGCGCAATCCAATCGGGAATTCGCGGAGCTCTGGGACACTGCGGTGTGCTTCTCGTGTCGATTCTTTCTTCTTGGCATTCAGCGCTTGATGATGCCTCCATCACCCCGGTTGTTCTTCGTCGCATGCTCTTGGCGACCCCTTCCGCTCTGAAGGCTGCGCATGCTCAGGGAAGCGCCACAGATGCCATGCTGCGTGAGGCATGTTCAGAACTCGAAGGACTCGGCGATACGCTCCCCGAGGTCCCCCAAGAACTCTCGGCGTTCTGCGCTGCCGCACAATTTGGCCTCGTCGAGGCCACGGGATCTTCCAGCACCGCCATCGACGCCGGTGCAGCGGTTGTTGCGCTCATGTTCAGTGCCCTCGATGCTGCCTGCCGCGATGATCTGGGGATGCTCGAATCTCTTGCTGCAATGCTCGCGGAATTGGCGGGGCATGGAAGCAGCCGAGTTCGTCCACATGCGCCGACGCCTGATCGCGCATTCACAGTCGATGTCATTCTTCAAGGAACCCTTGATGACGTTGATGCTCAGCGTCGCCAGCTAGATGCACTAGGAGCGCGTTATTCCTGGGCCGGGCATGCCGATCTTTTTGGATTGGGAGAGTGGCGCTTCCATATCGATACTGCCGCGCCTTTATCTGTCCATCCCAAACGCGGTCGGACACTCCGCTTCTATGTCGCTGATGCTCGTCCCGATGAAACAATTGGAATCGATACCCTTGCCGATGGCGTGACACACCGAGGTATCAGGCTCTTGGAACGCCAGCCCATTCGCAGGGTGGAACGTGCTGCAGTCGTTGTCTGCACTCGGGTTGCGGGAATGGTTGAAGATCTTGCCCTCAGCGGTGCCCAAGTTTTCCTCGATCCTCAGCTTGAAGATCTCGAGGCTCTTGTTCTTCCTGCGCGCTGTGCGTCGACTCGGGTGGAACTCATCGTTCCCAGTGATAGGGAGTGCCTAGCGCTCGCTCAAAGGATTAGTGCCTCTTATGTGCGAATAGGGGAGGAAGAACTCGATATTTCTATTGCATCTTCCACAAATGAGTTGGAAGCGCTGGCGGTTAGTCGGACCTGTGCGCCCCTCTTTGTACCCCAACCCGGAGGACGCAGCGTTGCCACTCGGCTCCGTGCGCTTATCGATGAAAACGCCCACAGTGCGCTTCTTGCTCAGCACACGACTGAGATTGACTCTGAGTGGCAGGTTGAGGACGTTTCTCGTGCCCTTCAAGATCTCGCATCCTACGCGCCGACGCGCTGGGTCTTGCTTGCTGGAAATGAAGATGCGGCAACCTTGATTGCGGTTCTGCGTCAGCTCCTCGATAGCCTCACCCCTGAATCCACCAGTGTGGATCTTGAAGTGATCGATGCCGCTCCTCAAACCCGTTCTCTTCTGCAGGCGCTCGCGTGAATCCACTTGATACTCCTTTGAGTCTTCGCCTTCCTGCGAAGCTGGCAAAGAAGCTCGAAAAAGCGGGCCTGTTGACCATTGGCGACCTGCTCTACGATGCACCTCGTCGTTACTACCATTGGGGCGCGCTCACACCCATGCACGTTCTGCGTCCCGGGGAAGACGTCACTATTTTGGCCGAAGTTGTCAGTGCTCGGCTGATCCCTAACCGCTCGCGTGCAGGGGTGAGATTCGAAGTTCGTCTGACCGATGGTTCCTCGGAAATGACTGCGACTTTCTTTGCCAGTAGTCCCTATAAGCTCAGCGTGCACGAACGCCTTCTTCAACCGGGAGAGAGTTTTCTTTTTGCTGGAAAAGTTGGGGAGTACCGGGGGAATTTGCAATTGGTGCACCCCGAATTTGAAGGCGTTGATGATGAACAGGCAGCCCCTGATATCGAAAAACGCTCGAACCGTCCCATTCCCATTTACTCCACGCGAGGTGGTGTCACCTCGTGGGTAATTGCGCGCGCAATTGCCGTTGTGCTGGATTCTTTGGACCTGGACGCGCTCCCAGATCCTGTTCCTATGCAGATCCGATCACGTTTCGACATCGAACCGCTGGGACGTGCCCTGCGGCTTCTTCACCAGGGCAATACGGATCAAGATGTCGCACGCGCGAAACGTAGCATGCGCTGGAGAGAAGCTTTCGTCTTGCAAGCTTTCTTGGCAAAACGGCGACTTGGAAATGATGCTTTGCGTGCGCAAAGCTGCCCAGAAAATCCTCCGGAACTTCAAGCCTTCTTTGACGGACTTCCCTTTACTCTGACGCCCTCGCAGCGCAGCGCCATCAGCGCCATCGGTGCTGACATTGCCTCCTCGCATCCCATGCAGCGCCTCCTTGAAGGGGATGTGGGATCGGGAAAAACTGTGGTCGCGTGTGCCGCCTTGATTCAGGTGATTGCCGCTGGACATCAAGGTGCACTCCTTGCTCCCACAGAAGTCTTGGCGCGGCAACATGCAGACTCAATTCGAGCGCTGCTTAAACCCCTTGAATCTGCGGGTTTCCCAGTGGATCTGCGTCTACTTACTTCCTCGACACCCGCCCCAGCCAGACGCGAAATCGAGCGTCTGCTGGCCTCGGGAATGCCGATCATTGTGGTCGGGACGCATGCCTTGCTCTACGCGCGCAACCTTTTTGCTGACCTTGCCTTGGCGGTGATCGACGAGCAGCATCGTTTTGGTGTCCAGCAGCGAGATGCTCTACGTGAAAGCCGAAATGATGGCCTGCTTGTCCATCAGCTGGTGATGACTGCTACTCCGATCCCTCGAAGCGTTGCGATGACGATTTTCGGAGATCTGGATGTCACGGTGATGAAAGGGCTGCCTTCTGGGCGAAAGCCTGTGACAACTTTCGTTGTTGATGCGGGAAATGCCGTGTGGGTGGAACGCATGTGGCAACGGGCACGCGAAGAAATCGACGGAGGCGGGCGCGTTTATATCGTCTGTCCACGGATCGACGAAGACGATCATCCCGATGAGTTGCTTGAAGAAAGCACCGCACCCCTCGCATCGGTGAGAGCAACCATAGAGATGCTCGCTGGGGTTCCTGCGCTAGCGGGTGTGAAAGCGGTGAGCGTTACCGGCAAAGATAATAGCGAAGAAAAAAGCGCCGCGATGAAGGCCTTCTCCAGCGGGCAGGCGCCAATTCTTGTTGCGACAACTGTCATTGAAGTCGGCGTCGATGTCCCCGAGGCAACCATGATGATCATCTTGGATGCACAACAATTTGGGCTATCACAGCTCCATCAGCTACGCGGCCGCGTGGGACGCTCCTCGAAACAAAGCATCTGCATGGCTGTTCATCCTTCGGTCATCAGCGATACTTCTGCCCAACGCTTGGAAGCCTTCGCGTCATCAACCGATGGTTTTGTCCTTGCCGAGGCCGATCTTGCCTTGCGTCGAGAAGGTGACGTTTTGGGGTCGGCCCAGTCAGGAAAAACATCGAGGCTGCGCTTCCTGAGCGTTGTCCGTGATGGCGCGATCATTGAAGAAGCCCGAGAAAGCGCAGGCGAGCTCATCTCGGCAGATCCTTCTTTGGCCTCGTATCCGGAATTAGCGGCAAGTCTCAATGACGCTTCCAGCGAAGAGCTGGTGTGGATGGAACGCAGCTAACGTAGTCTTAAAGCATGACACGAATTATTGCCGGCACTTTGAAAGGTCGGACCCTACATGTCCCGCCTTCAGGGACACGCCCAACGTCTGAGCGCGTACGCGAGGCAATGTTTTCGCGCCTTGAACACATGGACGTTATCGAAGGAGCCCGCGTTCTTGACCTGTATGCGGGAAGTGGAGCGCTGGGTTTTGAGGCGCTTTCGCGCGGTGCAGATCAATTAACTCTGGTTGATTCTGCGCAGGGTGCGCTGCGAACTCTGAAAAAGAATGCCGCTCTTGTTGCTCCGGGCAGCATCGTTATTGGCGCGGATGCGCTCGCGGCAGTTTCTGGACGGCTGAGCGGCCAATATGACCTAGTTTTTATTGATCCGCCCTATGAATGTGAGAGCGCAACTATCACCGAGATCCTGACAGCGCTGTGCGCGCATTTAAGCCCAGATGCCTCGGTTGTCGTTGAGCGATCGACTCGCTCGACAGATATCGAGCTACCTGAAGGACTCATCTGCGAGGACCAGCGCGATTGGGGGGAGACTCGCGTTCTTTTCCTTGCGCCCCCACTTCCACAAACCGCTAAGGAGAGCGAATGAAAGCCGTCATTCCGGGAAGCTTTGATCCACTCACCATCGGACATCTGGACTTTATTACTCGAGCGTCACGTCTTGTTGACCACCTGATCGTCGCAGTCGGGGTGAACTCAGCCAAGGCCTCGGCTAGCGATATCCGTTGCCGTGTGGATAGCACCCGCGCGGGGCTGGCTCACCTGCCGAAGGTCGAAGTCCTGCCGATGAACACGCTTTTGGTTGATTTTTGTCGCGCGCATGATGCGGATCTGGTGATCAAAGGAGTGCGTGGAAACAGTGACTTGGAATCGGAGATGGCTCAGGCCGTGACAAATCGAGAGATCGGGGGAGTGGAAACACTGTGGATCCCCACCGATCCCGCACTGGGACACGTCTCTTCATCTCTTGTTCGCGAACTTTTTGCGTGGGGAATGGACGTCTCTCGGTATGTTCCAGCCCCAGTTTTGGCCATATGGGGAGAAAATAGAGAAGCAGTGTACGCGCAGAACCCAATTGGAGGAGACAATGGCTGAAAACCATGATGAGCACGCGGAATCCTCGCAGCAGTGGGAGGATCAGACCGTGTACGGTCCCTCGACTGTGATTGCGGCTTTGGACCGAATTGAAGACCTCCTTGAGGCTGCGCGCGCAGTTCCGCTCTCTGCTTCGGTAATGGTGAACCGAGCGGAGGTTCTTGACCTCCTCGATCAGGCTCGTGAAGCTCTTCCCGATGACCTCAAGGCCGCAGACGCTGTTGTTGCCGATGCGGACGCTGTGCTTGTGCGCGCCGATTCGGCCGCAGAGACGACCATCGCCGAGGCTAATGCCCGCGCTCGTTCGACCATCGACGAGGCCCGTGAAAAGGCTGATCAGTTGGTTGCCGAGGCCGAGGAGCATGCCCAGAAGACCCGTGAAAAGGCCGAAGAAGACGCGAAGCGTGTGCGTGAACAGGCCGAGGCGGATGCGGAGAACACCCTTGCCGACGCCAATGCGCAGGCAGAGCGCCTTGTATCCGGAGAAAACATCAAGCAGATGGCTGAAGAGCGTGCGCGTGAGATTGTTGCGCAGGCGCGTGCAGCTGAGAAGCAGATGCGTACCGGTGCCGATGAATACGCTGCCTCGTCGCTTGCAGAACTATCTGCACTTCTTCAAGAACTTCAACGCCGTACCGATGCTGGTCGGCGTGCCATTGCCGAACGCAATGGCCGCGATATTACGAATGTGACTTTAGAACATGAGTGAACCTTTAGAGATTTCTCTTCGTGATCTTTCGCGCTCGCCTGGTTCGACGCGCGACTATCACCTAACTTGGCAGGTCCCTGATGATCTGGGAACCTCGGTTATGCGAGTGGCTCCGGGAACTGAGTTACCTATCGACGTGACTATTACTTCGGTTGATGATGGAGTTCTGGTTCGTGCGCATACCGATGTTGATATCGAGGGAGAATGCGTGCGTTGTCTTGATGAACTCACGCGTCACCATTCGGTCGATGTCGATGAACTTTTCTTCGAGCCGAAGGCTGCGCAGCGTTTGCGTAGTGAAGAAGATGAGGAAGCAGAAGATTTCCCGACCATCTCGGCGCGCGACACTGTCGATATTGAAGGAATTGTGCGTGACGGCATCGTGACGCTGATGGAAGACCGGCCTCTGTGTAAGCCGGATTGTCAGGGGCTTTGCCCAGGATGCGGCGAAAAATGGGAAGATCTTCCCGATGATCATGAGCATGTGGTGATTGATCCGCGTCTTGCGGGGCTTTCGGGTCTTCTTGATCAGCTCACCGCGCGGGATGAGAACTGATGGCTCGTCGTTCAAAGCTTCCTGTACCCCCGCGCCCCAATACTGATACCTTGCTTGAAGCATGGGGAACTCCCGTGCGCCAGGATCTATTGGAACTGGCACTAATCCACCGTTCGTATGCAAATGAAGCCGGCGGAATTGCCCATAATGAACGCCTTGAGTTCCTGGGTGACTCTGTCCTTTCGATTGTCGTGGCCGACGAGCTGTATCACCGCCATGGCGACGTCCCCGAATCTGAATTGTCGCGGATGCGGGCAGCAACTGTTTCTCAAGAACCCTTAGCGCAGGCGGCTCGGCACATTGAGCTGGGGGAGTACATCTACTTAGGGCGTGGGGAAAGTACTCACGGTGGTCGAGACAAAGACTCCATCTTGTCTGATACTTTCGAAGCTCTGGTCGGTGCAACCTATCTGAGCGTAGGTATCGAAGGCGCGCGTGCAACTATTTTGCGGCATCTAGGTTTCTTGCTGGTTCATGCAGTCGAACGTGCTGCTGAACAGGACTGGAAGACAACCCTGACTGAGTTTGCCTTCAACCATGACTTGGGGGCGGTGACCTACGAGGTTGAGGGCGAAGGCCCAGACCATCAGAGGGTTTTTACTGCTCATGCCTTTGTTGCCTCAAGGGATGCCGAAGTTGGCCAAGGTGTTGGTACTTCGAAGAAACACGCAGAAAATGCAGCGGCAGCTGATGCAGTTGCTCGCCTCAGCGGTGAGAAGCGCGTTGATGAACAAGGAGAAAAACGTGACTGAAAACGATACCCCTTTGCAGACCCCAATCCGAGTCATGATCGTTGATGATCATGAGATCGTTCGTCGCGGGATTGCAGAGATTGTCGATCGTGCAGATGACCTTGAGGTGGTTGCAGAGGCCGGGACAGTTCAAGATGCTCTGCGCCGTGCTCAATTGGTCAGCCCCGATGTGATTTTGGTGGACCTCCAGCTTCCCGACGGAACGGGCATCGACATCATGGAATCTTTGGGGCAGACAAACCCCGAGATCCGCCCGATCGTCCTGACTTCTTTTGATGATGACGAGGCCCTGGCAGAATCCCTTGCAAAGGGTGCACGTGCCTACGTGCTCAAGACTGTTCGCGGTGCAGAAATTACCGATGTCATTAAGGCAGTCGCACAGGGACGCATCCTTCTTGATGAGCGAACTCTAACCCGCAGGCGTGCAGATCATGATGATCCGACCGCAGACCTGACTCCTTCAGAGCGTAAGGTCTTGGAGCTGATCGGTGATGGCCTGTCGAACCGCGAAATTGGCGCAAAACTGGGCGTTGCAGAAAAGACCGTGAAGAACCACATCACGTCCTTGCTGTCGAAGATGGGGCTTCAACGACGCACTCAGGTTGCTGCATGGGTAGCCGGACAGCGCGCTGCCGCTTGGCGTAACTGAGCTAGGCCAGGGGAACGCTCCAGGTAATCTTTGTTCCTTTTCCTTCAAGACCTGTACCAATGGTGAAGGTGCCGCCGTTGAGGCGCGCACGTTCTGCCATATTTGCAAGGCCTGAATTGCGTGTATGTGCGGGGTCAATCCCGACTCCGTCATCGGAAACGGAAACCGTGAGCCTACCCGTTTTCCCGCTTCCCTGCAGTTCGACGTTGACCGCACCCGCGGTCGCGTGTGCGTGACGGGCAATGTTGGACAGTCCCTCTCGAACGATTGCAACCGCATCATCGCTTCGCGAATCGTCAACGCGAGAATTGAGCAATTCAACGCGGTGATCTTCGCATTCTTTCTGTTCGTTGACCGATTGGCCGTCGACAGAAATGAGGAGCGAAGGCGCAAAGCCTAAAAATGAACGCGAGAGGGAGGACTCTCGACGGATACGCTCCACCAAGCCAACGTCAGAATCGGGTTCACGCAGATTATGGACGATTGCGCGGATCTGACGCACGGCCTCGTCAATGGACGCTAGAGACAGGTCAAGAGCGTGGATCACCTCGTCGACGCCCACCTGTTTTTCGCTGATCTTTTGCTTGGTCGAATCGAGTTGCATACCCGCCGCAAAGAGCTGCTGGATCGCAAAATCATGTAGATCGCGGCCAATTCGATCACGTTCGTCAAGGAGGGAAGCGACGTCTTCAGCGTGGCGGGCCGAAGCGAGCTCCAGTGCAAGCGCAGCTTGAGCGGCCAGTGATTCCGCTAAAGCCAACTCGGAGTAGTCAAATTCTGGTTTTCCGGGAAGACGGAGCAGGATGAGGACGCCTGCGGGCTTCCCTCTTCCACGAAGAGGCGCATAGAGCGCCGGACCGAATTCGGAAAATTCGGGGATGCGCATGGTCTGGGCGCGCGCGAGGGAATCAACAATCATGCCGGTCCCTTCGTTAAGTACCGACATTGCGCGGCCTTCGTGGGGGAAGACAATTCCTAGCAAACGATCAGCGTGATGACCATCGGTAATTTCTGCAGCCCAGGTATCTTTCACTGAGGGCAAGACGATAATCGCGGTATCCGCCTGCGAGACGTCGCGAACGGTTTGAGCGATCAGGGTTAAACCTTCTTCCTCGTCTGCGCCTTCGAGCATCGACGTGGTCAGCTGCTGCGAGGCTCGAATCCATCGCGCGCGCCTTCGAGCATCTGCATAGAGGTGAGCGTTTTCAACGGCAATACCGGCTGCCGCCGCCAAAGTCTGCACAATGCGAAGTGCACTGAGTCCGAAGCCTCCCAGGCGATTGACCAGGTATAGGCGTGCATAGATTTGCCCCTTGAAGGTGACAGAAACTCCTAGGAAGTTCTCAATTCCTTCAGCATTGTCAAGGGAAGCAGGATCGTTGAGAATCGCATATCCCTCATCGGTAATGCGTTGGATCAACTCGTCGGGAAGATTTGAGGCCTCACCGGCTGGAGCATCGCCGTATTCGACGAACATCGTCGTATCGCCCCAGGTATCAAGAACCGATAGCCCTGCGTAGCGTGCGCCGGTTAATGCGCATGCGCGCTCGACGAAATTCTCAAGGACTCGTTGAAGATCTAGGCTTGAGGTGACGTCAAGAGCAGCTTCAAGAAGTCGTGAATCGGTCCTTTCGGGGCTCATTCTTCCTCCTGCTTGAGTGCCCAACGGAAAGCTTCGCTCCTTGCGATGAGCTCATCACGTGTTCCTCGTTCAACGATGCGTGCAGGACGCAAGCGAGGATCATCGTGAGGGTACCCCATCAGGATAATCTCATCTGCAATGTCAAGAGCGCTCAGGCGGTGCGTAACAATCACCAAGCCTTTATTCACTGCGTGTGCTCGGATGGTTCTCATCAGAGCATCTGCGCTGTGCGGATCTAGGTGCTCACTGGCTTCATCCAAAAGCATGATGGGTGCGTGTGAGGCAAGCGCTCGGGCGGCAAGAAGTCTGCGACGTTCGCCACCAGATACTCCCGTTGCCCCAGCCCCAATTACGGTATCGATTCCCTGAGGAAGAGAAGCACACCAGTCCTTGAGGCCAACGGTGTTCAGAAATTCCTGAGCCTCTTCCTTCGAAAGATCAGCGCGTGCGACGCGAAGATTTTCGTAGATGCTGGTTGCGAAGATATGGGCATCTTCAGCGGTTACCTGAATGACGGTCGCGCTTTCCTCGTGGGAGATTTCCCGAAGAGGAACCCCGTTGAGAGTGAGTTGTCCGTCGCGTGCGGGGATCAATCCAGCCAGAGTATTCAGGAGTGTTGTTTTACCAATTCCCGAAGGGCCAACGATTGCGACGCAGCGACCGGGGACTACATCAAGGCTGAGGTTTTCAACCAAGAGAGGGCCATCGGGCCATCCGATCGCTAGGTCACTTGCTTGAAGATTGGGGTGGTGCGTCGCATCTTCGGGAAGCGGAGTCTGTGTGATCTTCGAGGCCGTGGTGGTCGGTGCCTCCGAGCCGATAAGTTCGCGGATCCGCAGTGCTGCTTGAGCGCTACGGACGAGTTGCGCCATCGCGGAGTTCATCTGAGCCGAGGCCTCGAAAGAAGACAGGGGAGTGAGGGTAATGACCGCGAGAGCGACGGCGCTGAGGATCTGAGCTTGAACGGATGGAACTCCAACGAGGAGCGCCCCGACAACTGCTAGTCCCATAGATGCGCGATCGATGAATTGAGCCCAAGCAGAGGCGCGGGCGGCCCCTCGTCGAGATGACTCAATGTTGTCCTCGCTGCGTTCGAATTCGCCGCGCGCACGGTCAATGAGTCCGTTAATTGCCAGCTCATCGTAGCCATCGATCAAGGTCACCAGCGAGCTGCTCAGGGCAGCGCGTGCCTGGATTCCTTCGACTTGAGCTGCGCGTTGCGCTCGAGCGGTGATAACGGGGGCAACGATCCCAGAAAGGATTAAGCAAAGCGCCAAAATGACTGCGGCGCCGGGAGAAAGAAATGCCAGAGCGCCGACGGTCGCGCACCCTACAATCGCTGCGACACCTGCGGGAAGGACAGACTTCACAATAAAATCGCCGACCTCGTCGACATCGGATCCCATACGTGCCAGCAGATCCCCGCGGCGAAGTGAGATGACTCTGCTGAGATCTGAAGATGCTAAGGCGTCGTAAAGGCTCAGTCGCAGATGGTCCATGCCCTCGAGCGCAACGCGGTGGGAAATCAGGCGTTGAACATAACGCAAAAGGGCACGCGAGACGCCGAAAAGACGTACTGATGTTGCAGCAACAGAAAGTACTAAGACGGGAGGCATCTGTGACGCTCGTGCGATGAGCCAAGCAGATGTTGCACCCAGAGCGATCGATGAACCAATTCCTAGGCTTGCCAGAAGGAGTGCGCCGATAAAACGCCACTTATCAACTCGGAGCAGTGACAACGCCCATCGCAAGGAGGATGCTTCCTCAGAAGTGAGAATCCGCATTTTCATTGCTCTCCTCCAACTTCTGCCAATTCGGCCTTTTCCTTAACCCGCGAATGAACGCTGATCACTTGGTCTGCTGCATCGATAAGAGCCTGACGATGCGCAATCGCGATGACCGTTCGACCTTTCGTGCGCAGAGCCTCCATTGCCTTCAAAACGATCTCTTCGCTCACAGCATCCAGGTGGGCCGTCGGTTCATCCAAGATGACAATGGGAGTGCGTGCTAGCAAAGCACGGGTCAGGGCAAAACGTTGTCGTTGGCCAACGGAAAGACCGGCGCCATCTTGGCCAATTTGCGTATCCCAACGCTGAGGAAGCGTGTCCAGAACTTCGCTGAATCCGCAAAGTGCTGCGGCAGCGTCGAGTTCTTCTTCTGTTGAAGGTGGAAGCTGCTCGCGTAGGCTTCCGGGAAGCAAAGAAGGGTGCTGTGGTACCCAGGTTATGGCTTTCCACAGTGTTTCTTTGGGAATGCCCTGAAGGGGAATTTCTTCTCCTTCGCGGGTGCAGACCATGAGATGGCCGCTCTGAATCGGAAGCAGTCGCATCAGTGCGTAAATTGTGCTGGTTTTTCCTGAACCTGAGGGGCCTGCAAGGACGCTCAGCGTTCCTGGCGCGATATCCGCGTTCAACCCTGCAGGTGCCCAAGTGCCGCGTGCCTCAATCGAAAGATCGCGCAATGAGAAGGCAGCTGAAGACCAATCGATACCGTCATCATCCTGAAAGCCTTCGTCTTCGGAGTCTTCACCCATTGAAGGAATCGGGGTTTCTAAAATCTCGAAGGCTCGTTCTGCTGCGGCGACACCATTTGCGGAGGCATGGAACTGAGCTCCGACCTGACGTAGAGGTTCGAAAACTTCCGGTGCAAGCATGATGACGGCTAGACCGGTGAATAAAGAAACATGACCGAAAACCATTCGGAAGCCGACTTCGACGGCCACCAAGGCAACGCAGAGCGTGGAGAGAAACTCCAATACAGCACCAGAGAGAAAGGCAATGCGCAGTGTCGACATTGTTGCGCGCGTATTGGATCGCGAGAGAGATTCTAAATGCGCTCGAGGAGCACTTTCACGGCCCAAAGCGCGAAGGGTCGGCAGTCCTGCAATCAAATCCAGCATTTGCGCGCCCAGGCTCTGCATTGTTTCCAGTTTTTCTGCGGAAGCGCTCTGGGTGAAACGCCCAATTAAGGCCATAAAAATTGGGATTAGGGGAACAACGATTGCTGCGATAAAAGCTGACCAGAAATCAAGGAAAAGGATTGTCGCCAGGGCTAGGGGAGTCACAGTTGCTGTGAGCACCAACTGGGGAAGGTAGTCGACGAAGTAGGGGGAAAGGTCGCTTAGGCCTCGGGAAAGGAGCGTCGAGGCCTCGGAACCGTGAGTAGCGCGCCAACGTGGCCCCAGGTTTGAGATGTGTGTCAGGACGCGTCCACGCAACTCGCGGATTGTCCGGTCTGCTGCTCGGTGTCCCAAGGCCTCGCGAACTCCGATGACTGCTGCGCGCACGATAACGATAGCGACCAAGAGAAGAAGCGGCGTGCGTACTTGGGCAAGTGATGCACCGGATGTGACTGCGGGGGAGAGGGCAGCAGAAAGAGCAAGAGTCTGTGCAATCACCAAGACTGCCGTCACAATCCCCAAGATTGAAATGAGGATGATATGACGACGCGCGCTCGAAGCGTACTTGAGAAGACGGGGGTCCAGTGGGCGCATTCTTCTATTTTCTGTCCTCGGAGAAGGTCCTGCTCGGTGAAAAAACTGGTGGCCCCGGTTTCCCGAGGCCACCAGTACTGCGGACGATCAGCCCGCGAGGAAGTTCTGATCCAGTCGGATCTTGTTCAAGATCAAACCGGTATTCGTTGAAACATCCGAGGAAGAAACGCGAGAACGGAACTTCCAGTAGGACCACGCGGTGTAGACAAGAACCACGGGGACCAAGCAGAGAGCAACGATCGACATCACGGTCAGAGTTCCCGTCGTCGACGAGGCCTGTGCGATGGTCAGCGAATAAGCGGGATCGATGCTCGACTTCATGACGTTGGGTGCCATTGCTGCGAAGATCCATGCAACTGCTCCGGCCATTGCGAGGCAGGAGAAGAGGAAGGACAGAGCTTCGTTACGCAAGACAGCCTGCGAGAACACCGTCGAGGCGATGAGGCACAGCGCCGCGATGAGCAGCGGGATCCATGCCAAGACGTTCGTTGAGTACGCGAACTGTCCCCAGATTACCCACACCGCAGCCAGAGCAGTGGCAACCACTGTCGCGGGAGCTGCGAAACCATTCGCGCGCTCCTGCAGGTCGCCTTCGGTCTTGAGAGCCAAGAACTGAGCGCCGTGAGCAAGGCAGAGGGCAACCAGGACAAGACCACCCAAGAGGGTGTAGGGAGTGAGCAGTGAGAAGAAACCACCGGTCAGCTGGTGAACTGCGGTATTGAGTGAGGAGGGGACATCCGCAGGTGCAACGACCGCGTTCGTTCCGTGAGTGACGACCTCAATCTTCATTCCCTGAACCAGGTTGGCGAATGCCACACCGAAGAGAAGGGGAACAAGCAGAGCGGAGACGGCGTGAACGCGATCCCAGACACTGCGCCACTGCTCAGACTTGAGCTTCGAGCGCCATTCAACTGCACAAACGCGAACGATGAGCGCCAGCAGAATGAGGAAGAGTGCCAGGTACATTCCCGAGAACATGGTTGCGTACCATTCGGGGAATGCTGCGAAGGTCGCGCCACCTGCGGTGAGCAGCCAGACCTCGTTACCGTCCCAGTGGGGGCCGATTGTGCGTAGCGCTTGGGTGCGCTCGCGATCATCGCGTGCGAGGAAGCCCTGGAGCATTCCCACTCCGTAGTCGAAGCCCTCGAGGACCAGGTACATGGTCCACAAGACAGCGATGAGGATGAACCACAAAATACTCAAAGTCATGGTTTTTCCTTTCCTCAGTAGCCGAATGAGAGTGCGCCAGAGACTGCTTCCTTATCGGTAGCGTCCTTGGGGCGGGGGTGGAGTCCCTCGACGGCGTAGCGCTTCATGAGGATGAACCACACGACACCGAGGATTGCGTAGAGGATGGAGAAGACGCTCATCGACACCAGGACCTGCCAGGCGGGAACAGCGCTGGAGATACCGGCAGATGTCATCATCATGACCGATCCGACGGGATCGCCGCTTTCAAGGCCTGCGAGGTTGGGAACAACAACCCAGGGTTGACGGCCCATTTCGGTGAAGATCCAGCCGAAAGAAGCACCGAGGAAGGGCATGGGGATTGAAACGAGTGCGAAGATCCCCAGGGCCTTCGATGCGGAAGTCTGTCCCTTACGGGTTGCCCACAGGCCCCACAGCGCGAGTGCCGCGGAGAATGCTGCAGTACCGATCATCAGGCGGAATGTCCAGAAGGTCACCATCTGCGGGGGACGGAAATCGTATTGCTTCGCGTCGCCGTAGGTCTTGACGAAATCCTCATTGGAATTGAGGAGCTCAACCATGCGCTGCTGCTCATCTGCAACACCCTTAACGTCTGCAGAGAAGGAGTTGTGAGACATGAAAGCAGCGACACCGGGAACCTGAATGAACTTGGTCGGCTGCTTGCCGTCATCACCCAAGGGGCAGTCGCCGAATTGAGCAACGGTAAATGCTGCGCCTTGAGTATCGACACAGACGCCTTCTGCAGCTGCCATCTTCATGGGCTGGATCTTGACCAGTTCTTGGCCCTGGAAGTGGCCGCTTGCTGCGGTTCCGAGGCCACCGATGAGGATCACCAGCAGGCCGAAGCGTGCGATAGGACGCCACATAGATGAGGCTTCCTTTGCTCCCTCGTCGCCACCGAGGCGCTTGGCGCGGGTCATCCACCAGAATGCGATACCGGCAACGAAGGTACCGGCAACAAGCCAAGCAGATGTGATGACGTGGGAGTACTCCCACACGAGGACCGGGTTGGCGACAACCTTGAGGAAGCCAGCGACTCCGTCGAGCTCTGCACGGCCCGTTTCGGGGTTAAAGCGTGCGCCGACGGGGTGCTGCATCCAAGAGTTCGCGCCCAAGATCCACAGTGCCGAGAACATCGTGCCGAAGGAAACGAGCCAGATGCAGGCAAGGTGCCATCCCTTGGAAAGGCGGCCCCATCCAAAGATCCACAGACCCAGGAAGGTCGATTCGAGGAAGAAGGCCAGAAGGGCCTCGACTGCGAGCGGAGCGCCAAAGATATCGCCGACGTAACGCGAGTACTCCGACCAGTTCATGCCGAATTGGAATTCCTGCACGATACCGGTAGCAACGCCAAGGGCGAAGTTGATCAAGAGCAATTTGCCGAAGAATCGAGTTGCCTGGAGCCATTCCTCTTTACCGGTCTTGTGCCACACGGTCTGCATAATTGCGACCAGGAGTGACAGACCGATGGTGAGAGGAACCAAGACGAAGTGGTAAACGGTCAGGATGCCGAATTGCCATCGTCCCAGTGTCAGCGCATCAAGTGCTGCTGGAGCAAAGGTCATGGTCATAGTCCTGTCTCAGGGAAATTGTGTTCAGGGTGTGTCATAAGTTCGTCACGGCTGTGGCAAAACTTTGACGACGTTGTGTCAACAAATATAGTTCCCCACCGTGTTTAATGCTGCTTTTCTGAATAAAACTGCAGCTGTGTCGTTTTATTTAAAGTGATTCTATGGTGACGCGGTGAACATTGGAAGAACCGCCATGAAAGTGCCCGGGCATGCCTGCAATCCCTATGAGAGAATGGGGAATACGAAATGGGTGGAGCGCACTCTCCGTCCATCGCAGGGCGGCCTGTTTGTAACAGATGAACGCCTGCGGTTGCCAGCTGCAACTTCGATAAGACTTCCGCTTCATTGCGTGTAATACAGACCCAGCAGTGCGAGCTCGGTCAACATACTGACATTGTGAAAGAAGAGGCCATGCCTGAAACTCCAGCAGCAACTCTGCTTTTCCAGGCTCCGACATTCCAGGAACCGACTTTTTCTGCCCCCGCAAATACCTCGCAGAGTGAGACGGAAGAAAAGCCCCGCCGTCGCTCGCGTACTCGCGAAGTAAAGGCAGAGGAAACGACAGAAGAAACAACGCCGAAGAAGCGTGCGCGTTCGCGAAAGAAGGCTTCAGACGAGGATGCCTCCTCCGAGGCCGCGCAGCCAAAGCGTCGTCGCTCTCGGCGTAAGGAACAGGACGAAGAAACGCCCGAGGTTGCCGAGAAAGAGCAGGCAGCACCTGCTAGTGAGGCTGCTGACAGTGCGGATAGTTCTGAAAGCGGTGAAGAGACGACTCGCCGTCGTCGCCGTCGTCGCGTTCGCGCCTCTGAAACTCAAGAGGGAAGTGACGAGGTTCAGGCGCTCAAAGGATCAACCCGCCTCGAGGCCAAGAAACAGCGCCGCAAGGAAGGGCGCCGCGAGGGACGTCGTCACCACCGCATTACCGAGTCTGAATTCCTGGCTCGACGCGAGTCTGTGAACCGTAAGATGGTGATTCGCGGCCAGGACGGTCTGGATCAGATCGCAATTATCGAAGATGATCTTCTGGTCGAGCACTATGTTGCGCGCCGTACTCAAAAGACGGCAGTCGGCAATATCTATATGGGGCGCGTTCAAAACGTTCTGCCCTCGATGGAAGCTGCCTTCGTCGATATCGGCAAGGGACGCAATGCTGTCCTTTATGCCGGTGAGGTGAATTGGGATGCGGTTGGTCTTGAAGGAAAGCCTCGCCGCATCGAATCTGCCCTGAAGTCCGGTGACCCGGTCCTGGTCCAGGTCACGAAGGACCCGATCGGCCACAAGGGTGCACGCCTGACCAGTCAGATCACTTTGGCTGGACGCTACCTTGTTCTGATCCCCGGTGGCTCCATGATGGGCATTTCGCGAAAGCTTCCTGAGCGTGAGCGCATCCGTTTGAAGAAGATCCTCAAGCAGGTTGTCCCCGATTCTGCCGGCGTCATTGTGCGTACCGCAGCTGAGGGGGCAACGGAAGAGCAAATTCGCGATGATGTTCGCCGTTTGAGTAAGCAGTGGGACGATATCGAATCCAAGCTTTCCACGACGAAGAACGCCCCGGTGTTGCTGCGTGGTGAGCCTGAGCTTGCGGTTCGTGTTGTCCGCGACATCTTCAACGAAGACTTTGCAGAGCTCATCATTGAAGGTAACGAAACCTATGAAACGGTCAAGGCTTACGTTGACGAGCTCTCTCCTGAGCTTTCGGATCGCGTGACCAAGTGGGTTGGAACAGAAGACGTTTTCCACGCATACCGCGTGGATGAGCAGCTTGCCAAGGGAATGGACCGCAAGGTCTGGTTGCCCAGTGGTGGCACGCTCATCATCGATCGCACCGAAGCCATGACTGTTATCGACGTGAACACCGGTAAGTTCATCGGTGCGGGCGGAACTTTGGAAGAGACGGTCACCCGAAATAATCTCGAGGCCGCCGAAGAGATTGTCCGCCAGCTTCGTCTGCGCGATATCGGTGGAATCGTCATTATCGACTTCGTTGACATGGTTTTGGAGTCAAACCGAGATCTTGTTCTTCGTCGCCTGGTTGAGTGCTTGGGCCGAGATCGCACGCGTCATCAAGTCACTGAAATCACGTCACTGGGTCTGGTTCAGATGACCCGTAAGCGTGTGGGTGAGGGGCTGGTTGAGGCCTTCTCTACCACTTGTGAGGCTTGTGAGGGTCGCGGATTCATTGTCCATCATCACCCGGTAGAGATTCAGGGTGCGGCTGAGGAAGCCCCGAAGCGCCAGAAGAAGTCTCAAAATCGTGCGCGTGTTGAGGACAGCCCTGAGCATGAGCGAGCTCGCGAGGCGATGACTGCAATCGCAGCTGCGAGCAACCGTGAGGAGTCAGCTCAATCCGCTCACCAGGATGACGAAGCGCAAGTTTCGGATGAGAAATCCGAATCTTCGCAGCAAGATGCGTCGCCGAAGCGAAAGGCTGTTCGCGAGGCCTCGGCAGAGGTGAAGCGCCAGCGTCGTTCACGCAGGGTAACGCGTCCCCAAGAAGATGGCCCCGCCGTCAGCGGGGGAGAAGCTACTCCCGAGTCTCAGGACCCCCCTGCCGCTGCACCCGTGCAAACCCAGCTGCAATCAGCAGTGGTACGTGACGAAGCCTCGGCACCCGAGAAGGCTTCTAAGCCATCGCGTCCTGCGCGTTCGCGTCGGCGTCGCGCGGTGAGTGAGGCAAGTGAACCCGCTCGGGTCCATATTGATCTTCCGGAGCCAGCGGCACCTGTTGCCGCAACCCATACGACGCAAGAGATTGTGATCAACGTTCCTCCGCGGAGCGAAGAAACAACTCCTGTTAAGCGCTCTCGTCGGCGCAGGGTTGCGGTCAGCGAACCCGCAGCGCCCCCGGTTGAAGGGTGACAGTGCCCAAGCACACACCCAAAAAACGAAAAAAATCCCTCTAGCGGTTTGCTTCAGGCGGGGTTTTCAGCTAAATTTGATCGTCGGCGCAACGAGCGCCAACGGGCTTAGTGTTTCTTGATGAGGAACGTTGTTCGAACGTGGAAGCCTAGCCCGTCCAAGTTTCGAGAAGAGATGAGCTTCAACGTGGTCTACGCGATCGTCAAGGCCGGCGGCCGGCAGGAAAAGGTGTCCGTCGGTGACGTCGTCGTCGTCGACAAGCTGGCAGAAGAAATTGGTGCCAGCATCGAACTCCAGCCTTTGATGCTGGTCGATGGCGATGCAATCACCGTCGAGCCCAGCGCACTGGAGAAGGTCACGGTCAAGGCAGAGGTTGTTGACTCTGCTAAGGGCCCGAAGATCTCCATTATTAAGTACAAGAACAAGACCGGTTACCGTAAGCGTCAGGGTCATCGCCAGAAGCTCTCGGTTGTCAAGATCACTGAGATCGCCTGAACCGTTCGATATAGAAAGTAGACGTCGAGATGGCACATAAGAAGGGCCTTGGCTCCTCCCGCAACGGCCGCGACTCGAACGCCCAGCGACTGGGCGTCAAGCGCTACGGCGGCCAGCTGGTAAACGCCGGCGAAATTATCGTTCGTCAGCGCGGCACCCACTTCCACCCCGGTGAGGGCGTTGGTCGTGGCAAGGACGACACCCTCTTCGCGCTGCGCGCGGGTGCGGTTGAGTTCGCAACCCGTCGTGACCGTAGGGTTGTCAACATCGTTGAGCCGGTCTCTGCCTGAGACCGACCGCTGATTGGGGGCGTCCGGCACAAGGCCGGATGCCCCTTTTCACTATCCTTATTCGCGCTGGCGCGCACTGGCCAAGACTGGAGACCACAGTGGCAAGCTTTGTCGATCGAGTAACGATTTTCGCCCAGGGAGGCAACGGCGGCCATGGCGTTGCCTCGGTGAAACGCGAAAAGTTTAAGCCGCTGGGAGGACCCGACGGTGGAAACGGTGGCAATGGCGGCTCTGTGATCCTTGAAGTCGACCCCCAGGTCACGACTCTGCTGACCTACCACCGGAACCCGCACCAGCGCGCGGAAAATGGAACCCAGGGCATGGGTGATTTCCGTCAGGGAAGAAATGGTGCGGATACGATTCTTCCGGTCCCGGATGGCACCGTTGTGAAATCGACCCGCGGTGAGCTTCTTGCGGACCTTACGGGGGTTGGAGCTCAATTTGTCGTAGCCGAAGGTGGCCGCGGTGGTCTGGGAAATGCTGCCCTCGCCTCGAAGAAGCGCAAGGCTCCCGGTTTTGCTCTCCTGGGTGAACCCGGCGAGGAACACAATGTCGTTCTGGAGTTGAAGTCCGTTGCAGATGTTGCGCTTGTTGGATATCCCTCGGCTGGAAAGTCATCCTTAATCGCTGCGATGTCTGCAGCGCGCCCAAAGATTGCCGACTACCCCTTCACGACCCTCGTTCCAAACTTAGGTGTTGTCCAAGCTGGAGAAGCACGTTTCACTGTTGCCGATGTTCCCGGACTCATTCCTGGTGCTTCTGCAGGTAAGGGACTCGGTCTAGATTTTCTGCGCCATATCGAGCGCTGCGCAGTTATTGTGCACGTCTTGGATACTGCGACCTTTGAAGTTGATCGAGATCCGGTTTCCGACCTGCGGACGATTGAGGCAGAACTCGCCGCGTACGAGGGGGATCTGGGCGAGATTGAGGGCTACGTTCCCCTGATGCAGCGTCCTCGTGTGATTGCGTTGAACAAGATCGATATTCCTGACGGCAAGGATTTGGCCGAGATTACCAAGCCCGAGCTTGAGGTCTTCGGTTGGCCAATTTTTGAGGTCTCAGCAGTAAGCCACGAGGGCCTGAAGGAATTCTCATTTGCGCTTGCGCGCCTTGTCGATGAACACCGAGCACAACTGCCCGCGCTCGAAGCGGCGCGTACGGTTCTGCGGCCTCGTCCGGTGGGAAGCAAGGACGAGATTAGTGTCCGCGTCGTCGAACACGCAGGGGAGACCGTTTACCAGGTGCGTGGGCGCAAACCCGAGCGCTGGGTGCTCCAGACCGATTTCTCCAACGACGAGGCCGTGGGTTACCTTGCCGATCGCCTTGCTGGCGCCGGTGTGGAAGAAGAACTAATGAAGGCGGGAGCTCACGCTGGCGATACCGTCGTTATTGGAACCCTTCACGACGGCGTCATTTTCGATTGGGAGCCTACCTTGACGACCGGTCCTGAGCTGCTTGGACAGCGAGGAACTGACCTGCGTCTGGACCGAAATGAACGCCGCACAACAAGTGAACGTCGCGAACGCTATCGCGACATGATGGATGCAAAGTCGGCGGCTCGTGAAGAACTTTGGACCGAAAGGTCCAGTGGTGTCTGGACCGATCCGGAGGATGAACGCTAGATGTCCCCAAGGGGTAGTGCGGTGCAACAGGCGCGTCGCATCGTTGTGAAAATCGGCTCCTCGTCGCTCACCCGTGAGGACGGCGGGCTCGACCTGAATCGAATCGATTCCGTTGCCAGGCTGATTTCAGCAAAGGCAAGGCGAGGCTGCGAGATTCTCATTGTCTCCTCGGGAGCTGTCGCTGCCGGTTTGGAACCTCTTGGACTGAGTTCGCGCCCGAAGGACCTCGCAAGTGTGCAGGCCGCTGCGGCGATGGGACAGGGATACCTGATGGCCCGCTGGTCCTCAGCTTTCCAGGCCCACCATCTACACGTTGCGCAGGTTCTGCTGACCGCTGCGGATGTGATGCAGCGTGAACACTACACGAACGCGATGTCTGCGCTGGATAAGCTTCTTGCCTACGGTGTTGTGCCGATCATCAATGAAAATGATGCAGTCACGACCCGTGAGGTACGTTTCGGTGATAATGACCGACTGGCCTCTTACGTCGCACAAATGGTGGGCGCGGATATTTTGATTCTGCTCACCGACGTCGATGGGCTCTATACGGCCCCTCCTTCGCAGCCCGATGCGCGTTTAATTTCTGAAGTCAACGCGACCGATGAACTGAGTAACGTTGACGTCAGGGGAGCGGGCTCCTCGGTGGGCACAGGAGGCATGGCAACGAAGCTACATGCTGCTAGCATGGCGCAACATGCCGGTATCGGGGTTGTTTTGACCAGCGCGGATCGTTTGAGTGAAGCTCTGAACGGTGAAGCAGTTGGTACGTGGTTTGAACCCACGCGTCATCGCCCAGCTTCTCGCACGCTTTGGATTGCCCATGTCGCCACCTCTAGCGGCCAATTGCTGATTGACGCCGGTGCGCGCAGGGCAATCACCCATGGTAAAAAATCCCTTCTTCCCGCGGGTATTAAAGAGGTCCTGGGTGTTTTTTCGGCGGGCGATGTTGTTGACATTGCAGACGATAATGGACTGATTGCGCGCGGAATTTCGCGCTATGACTCAGATACACTGGCGCGCATCATCGACTCACACGAGGGCTCAGAAACGAATAAACACATGCGCCCAGCGGTTCATCGCGATGATCTAGCACTTCTGGTTCGGGAGTAGAACATGAGTAATGATCTGGATATTTTTGAGTTGACTGACCGCGCGAAGCGGGCACAGCGCGCGCTAGCAACTTCGACTACCGCGCAGCGCAACGGTATTCTCTTGGCAATTTCTCGCGCACTCGTCGACCACTGTGAGCAGATCCTTCACGCGAATGTGCAGGACTGTCAACGCGCCGAAGAACGCGGTATGGCTGCTGGTCTTGTTGACCGCCTCCGTCTTGACGAGTCCCGTATTCGCGCGATTTCCAGTGCGGTGCTTGACGTGATTGCTCTTGAGGACCCGGTTGGTACCGTGATCCGTGGCGGCCGTACGGACGATGGTCTTCGTGTGACCCAGCTTCGCGTTCCCATGGGTGTCATTGGGATGATTTATGAGGCTCGTCCGAATGTTACTGTCGACGCCTCAATCCTGTGCTTGAAAGCCGGAAACGCAGTGATTCTTCGTGGTGGAAGCGCAGCGCAGAATACCAATGAGACTCTTGTTGCGGTTATTCGTGCGGCCATTGACTCCCTTGGTTTTTCAGCTGATCTTGTTCAAACAGTTGATCCTTGGGGTAGGGACGGGGCACGTGCCATGATGCGCGCACGCGGAGGCATTGATGTTTTGATTCCACGCGGTGGCGAGGGCCTGATCCGTGCAGTGGTGGAAGAGTCGACCGTTCCTGTTATCGAGACGGGAACGGGAAACTGCCACGTCTATGTTGATTCGGGAGCCGACGTTGATGCGGCGGTGCGGATCATTATCAATGCGAAGATTCAAAGGGTCGGGGTCTGTAATGCCGCAGAAACCCTTCTAGTCCACCGCGATATGGTTCCGAGCTTCCTCCCTCAAGCTTTAGAGGAGCTTACTCACGCCGGGGTACGTATTCATGCCGATGCCGCTGTGCGCGAATGTGCCGCACATGTGGGCGGCCTTGATCAGAGCCTGATCAGCGAAGCGACAGAGGAAGATTGGCGTACTGAATACCTGTCAATGGATTTGGCAGTGAAGGTCGTTGACTCTATTGAGGAAGCGGTTGAACATATTCGCCGCTATTCCTCAGGACATACCGAAGCGATTTGTACTGCTTCGATCAGCGCGGCGAACTATTTCCGCTCAAATATTGATAGTGCGGCTATTGCTGTCAACGCCTCGACACGCTTTACTGATGGTGGTCAGCTTGGATTGGGTGCGGAAATCGGTATTTCCACGCAGAAATTGCATGCCCGTGGCCCCATGGGGCTGGCTGAGCTGACAACCAGCCAGTGGGTTATCGAAGGTGACGGAGCAGTTCGAAAGTAGGGGAGGAAAGCGTGCCAACTTTGGACTCGGCCTCGGGAAAACTACGTCGCTCGATCGGGATTATGGGTGGAACCTTTGATCCGATCCACCATGGTCACTTGGTCGCGGCCTCTGAAGTGATGGATGTCTTCCAGCTCGACCAGGTGATTTTCGTTCCCACGGCTATGCAGCCCTTCAAAGCTGGGCGCAAGGTGACTCCTGCGGAACATCGCTATTTGATGACGGTGATCGCGACGGCCTCGAACCCTCGATTTTCAGTTTCGCGAGTCGATATTGACCGAGGTGGGACAACCTACACGATCGATACCCTTCATGATCTGCGAAAAATCTACCCGGATGCGGACTTCTACTTCATCACCGGAGCGGATGCGCTAACACAGATCGTTCAATGGAAAGACGCTGATCTTCTCTTCGAAATTGCGCACTTTATCGGGGTGACGCGTCCAGGACACGTGCTTGATGCGAAGAAACTTCCCGCTTCGTCGGTGTCCTTACTGGAGGTGCCCGCAATGGCAATTTCTTCAACGGACTGCCGCAAGCGCGTCGAACGCGGAAAGCCAGTGTGGTACTTGGTGCCCGATGGGGTTGTCCAATACATCAACAAATACAGGCTGTATCAGTAGCCCTCATGCAGTGATTCAGTTGCTGGACCATCGTGTCCTTCGGTAGCCGCATGGCCCAGAAAATGGCAGACTGAAAACGGCGAAAGGAAAAATGTGGACGTTCAAAGCAAAGACCTGATCAGCAGTGCCCTGCGTGGCGCGGCCAATAAACTCGCGCAAGATCCAGTGTTGATTGATGTTTCTCAGCGCCTGGGGATCGCGGAGTCTTTCCTTCTGGTCTCTGCCCCTTCGTCACGTCAGGTGCGCGCAATCGCTGAGGAAATCATGGACGAGATCGGGCGCGATTACCACATCATTCCTCAGCGCATCGAGGGCCGCAGCGAAGGCACTTGGGTGCTGGCTGACTACGGCGACGTTGTTATTCACGTGATGAGCCAGGAAGACCGCGAGTTTTACGCTCTTGAGCGCTTGTGGTCAGATCAGACAATTACTCGCCTTGAACTTCCTGATGTGGCGCCCGGTGCAGCTGTGCGTCGCGTTATGACTCCTTCGCAGGTTATTGAGGAGATGGGCGAATGAGCATCGATACTTCTTCCGTTTCTGCCGAGGCCGTGGCTGGGTACTCCCAGATCGCTGGCGCGCGGCGGATCGTTTTTCTCAGGCATGGACAGACCGACTACAACGTCCAGCATCGTTTCCAAGGGATTATTGATATTCCTTTGAACTCGGTTGGTCGAGAGCAGGCTGTCGAAGGCGGTAAGGTTCTGGCTCGCAGGCTTGCTGGCGGCGGTCGAATTGGCGGTCTGAACGCCGATTATGTTTCAGCAACGGCTGTTCGCCTTGTCTCCTCACCCCTGGGGCGTGCGTTTAACACCGCTCAGGCATTGGCTGAGGAACTGAAGACCTTAGGTGTCGAGGTGGGGGAGATCGCTGTTGATAAGCGCCTTCTCGAGCGTTCCTACGGCGTTTTTGAAGGTCTGGATTTCGACCAAATTGCTGAGCAATACCCCGAGTGGCTGCTTGAGTGGCGTCAGACGGGTGAAAGTGCGGGAGCCGGTGTTGAGCCCGGAGGCGTAGTGGGCGATCGCGTTCGCGAGGCCGTGCTTGAGCATGCCGCTAAGGTTCCCGAAGGCGGTACTTTGGTGGCTGTTTCGCATGGCGCCGCAATCGCGCGCGGCGTGATGTCCACGATCGGCTTGGATCCGCGTCATTTTGATTGCATTCGCGGCGTTGACAATGTTCACTGGTCAGAACTTGTCCTTGCCGGTGGCGGCGGTTCTGGTGCTTCGGGTGCCGCCCGTTGGCGTCTGGCTTCACACAATGTCGGAGCTCGCCCGGAGGTCTTTGGCGCGTAGGGGAGCACATATGTGTTTCCTCGCACAGCTTCTTAATTTTGCCTTGGCGGGTATCGTCCGCTATTCTTAACAGGTCCGAGCGAGAGATCGCCGGAACCTACGGGGCTATGGCGCAGTTGGTAGCGCGCTTCCATGGCATGGAAGAGGTCAGGGGTTCGAATCCCCTTAGCTCCACAATCTCCGCCACAATCCTGAGGATCTCAGTGATTGTGGTGCTTTTTTATTGCCGCAATGTGCGTGTGAATACGCGCGTGAATATACGCGTCCTGAATGAATCCAGAGTTCTTCGGAAAAGGGCATCAGAAAATCTGCTTCCCGTATGAAAACGTATGCAGATTACGATTTGGTGAAGTTTTGGGGGACAAGTCCCTATTTGTTGACGAGATTGCCGCAAATGCTCTACTCTTTCCGGTGTGGAAACGTATCCACAACTCCGAACTGTGCATAGACAACATATTGCAACGGAAGGCTCAATGATGCGCGCACGCTACGCTGCTCTCCCCGCCGCACTCCTGGCACTCTCTCTCGCCGCATGCTCTGCCCCTGAAGGCCAGAGCACCCAGGGAGGCTCCGCCTCGGCAGATACCCTGAATATTGCCTGCTCCCAGCAGGAAGATTTCTGCCAGGCGATCGTCTCCGCCTACACCAGGGAAACCGGTCAGAAGGCCACCTACGTTCGCTTGGGTGCCGGCGAAGTCCTCGCCCGCCTCGAAACCAACCCCGGTGAATTCGACGTCTGGTCCGGCGGCCAGGCTGAAAACCACCTCGTCGCCAACGACAAGGGGAAGATCGAAAAGTACGTCTCGAAGAATGCCTCCGCACTGCCCTCGCAGTACAACAACGCCGAAGGCATCTGGTCCGGCTTCTACACCGACTCCATCGCGTTCTGCTCCAACAAGAAGGAACTCGAACGCATCGGCGCACAGGCTCCCACCTCCTGGCAGGACCTGCTCAAGCCCGAATTCAAGGGGCGCATTGCCATGCCGCACCCTGCCACCGCAGGCGTTGGCTACATGGCCATGTACACCGTCGCCACCCTGAACAACGGCGACCAGGAGAAGACCGTTTCCTACTTCAAGGAACTGGTTCCCAACATCATGCAGTTCTCCAAGTCCGCAGCAACCGGTACTGAACAGGCCGGACGCGGTGAAGTGGCCGTTGCCATCGCCCTCGACTCCGACTGCGAAAAGGCCAACAAGGCCGGATATTCCGACCTGGTCACCACCTACCCCTCGGAAGGCACCGGCTACGAAGTGGGCGCAGTCTCCGTCCTCGCGGGTGCACGCAACCCCGAAGGCGCCAAGGCCTACATGGACTGGTTGCTGACCACCAAGGCTCAGGATCTCTACGCGGACGTCCCCTCCTTCGCAGCACCCACCCTGCCCGACGCCAAGGTCGGTCCGAACGTCCCCAAGCAGGACGTCGTGAAGCACGTGGACTGGGATGTACGCAAGGCAGCTGACTCTCGCGCCAACTACATCGGCATCTTCGAAAGTCAGATCGCCGGAGCAAGCTCCGCCAAGTGAGACCACGGGGTGCGCGAGAACCCACTGAGGAACTCGCGCACCCCGTGTGCGTCTCTCCTGCCGTTTTCATTGGAGACAAGCTATGAGCATTCCACAGCTGCGTAAAGGTCGGCAGCTCGACATCCCCGTCGCCCTCATCACCACGGTGACCGTTATCGGGCTGATTCTCCTCCTGGGAATTCCCGTTGCCAAACTCATCGGTATCGGCGTGTCCGAACGCGGGCTGGCAGCTATCACCCAATCCTTCGGCGCCAACGTCGACACCCTGGTGAACACCCTGGTGCTGGGACTGTGCGTCGGAATTGTCGGAACCTTCATCGGATTCGTCACCGCATTCGCCCAAGTGTTCCTCACCTTCCCCGGGAAGAAGCTCCTGCACTGGGTGACCCTCCTGCCAACGATTTCCCCGCCCTTTGCGACGGCCACCGCCATCATCACCCTGTTCGGTAAGCGCGGCATCATCACCTACGGAATCTTCGGCATCGAGAACAACATCTACGGCCTGGTGGGTCTGGTCATGGTGCTCTCCCTGACCTTCGCGCCCGTGGCCTACCTTAATATCCGCGGCATGATGGAAAACTTCGACAACTCCCTGTTTGAAGCATCCGCCACCCTCGGAGCGCAGCCGCTGAGTACCCTGGTGAAAGTCACCATCCCCATGGTGGTTCCCGCAATGCTGGCCTCCTTCCTTGTGCTTTTCGTTGAAGGCATCGCTGACTTGGCAAACCCCCTGGTACTGGGCGGTGACTTCCGAGTCCTGGCCAGTCAGATTTACTTTGCCGTCGCAGGAAGCGGTGACATCGCAAGTGCCGCAGGAATTGCCCTGGTGCTGCTCCTGCCCGCACTCACGGTGTTCGCCGTTCAGAAATACTGGTCGAACCGTAAGTCTGTGATCACCGTGACCGGTAAGCCCGTGGGCTCCCTCAAAGAGATCACTGCGCCCAGCGTCAAGATCCCCATGCTCATCCCCGTCTACGGGTGGATCGTCTTCGTCATCGTCGTCTACATGACGCTCTTCGTGGGAAGCTTCGTCAAGATCCTCGGCGTTGACAACACCTTCACGATGGAACACTTCTGGTACGTCCAGCGCCTGGGATCCTCCGCAATTGTCACAACGCTGTCGATGACCCTGGTCGCCGCTCCGATCGCAGCCGTCATGGCGCTGATTATTGCGTGGTTGGTCGTCCGCAAGTTCCCGAAGATCGGTAAAATCTTGGATTTCTGGGGCATGCTCGGTATAGCAATCCCCGGCACCGTCCTCGGTCTGGGATTCGCACTGGCCTACTCCAACCCCACGTGGCTGTTCGGCAAACAGATTCTTCCCACTCTGGCAGGTGGCTTGGCCGTCGGAAGCGGTGCCATCGCCATCATCCTGGTCTACATTGCGCGCGCCATCCCCACCGGCCAGCAGGCCTGTATTTCCGCGCTCAAACAGATCAACCCGCAGGTGGAAGAAGCCGCGCGATCCCTGGGAGCCAGCCAGGTGTCCACCCTGGTGAAAGTGACACTTCCGCTGGTGCGTTCCGGCATCGTCACCGCCGTCACCTACGGCATCACCAAGTCCATGACCATGATCACCGCGATCATCTTCATTACGACGCCTCAAACCAAGGTGATGACCTCCCAGATCTTGGACGAGGTTGATGCCGGGCGTTTCGGCCATGCCTTCGCCTACTGCACCCTCCTCATTGGCCTCGTGCTCATCATCTTGATGATCGCCAACCTTCTTGTTAACAGACTGAATCGCTCCACCAGGACGGTAGTGAAATGACGACTGAACACCACACGCAGGCAGGCGCACTCCAGCTGCGCTCTGTCACCAAAATCTACGATGCCAAGCAGGGGCAGCACCGAGCTGTTGACAGCATAAACCTCGATATTGAGGCCGGAAAATTCGTGACCTTCCTGCGACCGTCCGGCTGTGGGAAGACCACGACCCTGCGTATGATCGCCGGATTTGAGGACGTTACGGAAGGCGAAATCACCCTGGACGGCCAGTCCCTGGTGTCTGTCCCGCCCGAAAAGCGCCCCATGTCGATGGTGTTCCAGTCCTACGCGCTCTTCCCACACCTGACGGTGAAAGACAACGTGGGATTCGGTCTGAACTACCAGAAGCTCTCCGCCGCAGAACGTGAGCAGCGGATCGCTGACGGTCTGGCGCTCATGGGGATCGAACAGTACGCTCACCGCTACCCGCATCAGCTGTCCGGAGGCCAGCAGCAGCGCGTTGCCCTGGCGCGAGCACTCGTCATGGAACCGAAGATCATCCTCTTCGACGAACCCCTCTCGAACCTGGATGCGCGCCTGCGTCTGCGCATGCGCAGCGAAATCCGTGCACTCCAACAGCGTCTGGGACTTACCGCGATCTTCGTGACCCACGACCAGTCCGAGGCTCTCACCATGTCCGACATGATCGTGGTGATGAGCGCGGGCACCATCGAGCAGGTCGGGGAGCCGCGTGAAATCTACCATCGCCCGGTGAACCGCTTCGTGGCCTCCTTCATGGGAACTGCATCCTTTGTGGCCGGCACGGTCAGTGAGGTACGAGGCGACCGCTACCTGGTGGCCACCCCGCTGGGTGATCTGGACACCGCGGGAGTCCCCGGACTTGGTGTTGGCGATCACGTGGAGTTGGTCGTCCGAGCAGAAAACACCGCGGTCGGCCTGGATGCACCCGGGAACGAGCAGGCAGGGGAGGGCAGCGACGTGGTTCTGGAAGCCACAGTGCGCTCCGCAGCCTTCGACGGCTCGATCAACACCTACGTCCTGGACACCGAGGCGGGCACCCTCGAAGGCCGTTCTCACGGCATGAATGAACTTCATGCTGCCGGAGAGAAGGTCACCTGTGTGATTTCGCGCGAGTCCCTGTGGGTGATTCCCGCGGATTCCTCGGAGAAATAAAGGTCGGAACCATGCGACGCTTTTTTGATCGTGAGGATACGCGGTGGCGCCGAGGAAATGGTGCGCTCCACTTCTACCTCGCGCCCCCCGAGGATTCCCCCCTGTGGGACTTGGTGCGCGAGGCGGAAAAACCCCTGTCAGCGTTCCCACAGATCGGTATCCAACCGCCGGAGTGCATCCACGTGACGGTGCAACGCCTCGATCTGTATCGAGACGAGATCAGTGACGCCCAATGGGAGAAACTGCGCTCGCAGATGGATCGCCGCATGGCGCAGATCGACCCCTTCACGTTGACCTTCGCTCCGACGGCCGTCCAGGAATGGGCAGTGGAAGTGATTTCCCCAGAGAACCCCTCATTTACGAGGCTGATCGACGCTGTGCGTGACAGCATCGTTGACGCGGGGCTGGGGGAGGCGCTCACGGAACCGCCGTTCGGCCCTCATTTCAGCCTGGCCTATGCGGTTGCGGGGACGAGTAGCGAAGAGGATCGGGCGCTTGCTGATGCTCTTCACGCTTTGAAAACCGACAATTCGATGGAGTGCTCACAGATCGCTCTTGTCGAAGTCGATCAAGACCAAGAGGCCGGTATTTTTTCCTTCCGTCCTCTGTATACTTGGACGGTCGGAACCCCGCGCTGACGTCGGGGAATACCCACCACTCACTGAGATACGGATGTTCAAGGATGCCCAGAAAGAAACGAGCCAGCATCATTGATGTGGCTCAAGCAGCGGGAGTGTCGCAGGCGACTGCCAGCCGCGCACTTTCTGGGCATCCCGCCGTCAGTTCCCAAGCGCGCGTCGCTGTGCGCCAAGCTGCCGCCCGCCTCGGATATGTGCGAAACCTCGGTGCTGCTGGGATCGCCAGTTCCAGCACCACCACTGTCGGCCTTTTGGTGCGCAACATTGGACACAGCTTCTATGGGAAAGTTGCAGAAGAACTCCAAGCGCACACCGACGAACTCGGGTTAGAACTGCTGATTACCGCCGGAGGTGACAGCGAAGAAGGCCAGATGCAGGCCATTAACAACCTCGTGGGACACGGGGTGGGCGTGGTTATCGTTGCTTCTGGTCGAGTATCGAACGAGGCCATGCAGTATGCGGCTTCCTTTGTCCCGCTCATTACTATCGGCTGTGGGGAAACCCGCCCTGAATTTGATTCCGTGCGCATCGATCCCGCGTATGAAGCGATGCTGGCGCAAAAAGTTGTGGCCTATGGACACCGGAAAGTTGCTGTCACCGCCACCAGCCACCCCCTTGCGGCCACCCTGCATGCCCGTACCGCAACCTTCATTACCCAGCTGGTTGTCGACGGCGTCCAGCCACATATCGTGACGTCTCACAGCGACTACGGTGAGGATCTTTTCGACGGCATTGACCGGGCGATTGATGCCGGGTGTACTGCGGTCATTGCAGGAAGTGATCTGATTGCGGTGAAAATTTTGGAACACTTGGCGTCGCGAGGGATTGCCTGCCCGGAGCAAGTGTCGGTGACGGGCTTTGACGCGACCGGTCCGTATTCTTCGCCGCTTTTGAACCTGACGACGGTTGCACAACCGGTGCGTGAATTGGCGAGGCAGACCGTGCTGCTCGCGCAGGAACGCCTAGCCGGTTCCGAGGCGCGCAACGCCTCGATCCTGGTGCCCGGAGAGTTCATCGAAGGAGGAACTCTGGGGAGCCCTCCTGAGGTCAAATAGGGATCTTTTCTCGTGAAAACGGACTGTGGGTGGAAGTGATCTATAGCTTTCTCCTCCACCCACAGACGTCGCTAGCGAACAATCCCTCGATCAATATCAGGAGCCCACGGGGTGTTCCCTGAGATGGTCACAGTATTTGTACCGGAGTGGAGTTTGACTGGGATATCAACGGTTCGGACGATTTCCCATCCGCTGGGCTGCCCGTCATTTCCTTTTCCGGAACGTGGAGGTGTCACCACAATATTGCGGTCGTTGACGCGTAGCAGGAAAAAGCGAGGATCTTCAGAGAGGTATCCGACTGACAGTGTGTAAATTCCTGCCCGATCTACCGAGATATTCGGAAAAGTGATTGCGCCGTTACTTCCCAGATTTCCTACTTTATGACCGCCTGAACAGCCGGGGCACGGGGAGATCGATGCCTGCCCGGACGTATGAGACAACTCGGCTTCAAATAACGTTCCCGTGTGATCTTCGCAGGGGAGAGGAGTGCGGGAAATATGAATGCTGATACCGCCATGACGAAGCATGCGCAGATCAAGTGAGTCCGGTGAGGTTACTCGCTGGATGTTTGAGCATCCAGCGGATTTTTGTATGGGAAAAGAGTTTAAACGCTCATGCGCGGCGATAAGAAGTCGTCACTGGGAGTAGTCGCTGAATAAAGCAGGAGGGGAGCCGGATTGAATCCGACTCCCCTCAAACTGTAGGTGAGCGACGCTCAGTGCACGTCGATCGCTTCCTCAGCTCCGGCCTCGGGAAGGGTAGGCTCACTATCCGTGCGCGCAACCACTCCACGAATCCAGCGGTAGAGGAGGGCAATGCTTCCGATGAAGAAGATTGCGCCAATAAAGGTCGCCGGTGTTGCGAAGGAATCGCCCACCACGGCAAGTGGTTCTTCGCTTCCTGTGGCGCCAACAATGCCTGCGTAGATTACGCCAAAGAGGCTCTCGCCGACGATCAAGCCGGTTGCCAAGAGTGTACCCATACGGCGAGCACGCTCGGGATCCTTGCGGGTGCCAGACCAGCGATCGTAGAAGAAGCCGATGATGCCACCGACGGGGATCAGAATGGTCAGCGAAGCGGGCAGGTACATGCCCATGCCCACTGCCAAAGGCGGCAGAGCAAGACGACGCTTCGTCGTGAGGTTCAAAACTTCATCGATGATGATGACAGCAACACCGATGATGGCGCCCAGACCCAGCAGACTCCAGTCCTGGGTTCCACCGATGACACCCTTTGCGAGAGAAGAAATCAGCGAGGCCTGAGGAGCAGCAAGCGCGTCAGCACCAGCATTGGGAGCTCCCTGGAAGCCGAAGGCATTCTGCATGAGGTTCAAAACCGGAGGAATGATAAGCGCGCCAAAAACAACACCGATGACCAAAGCCACCTGCTGCTTCCACGGAGTTGCGTTCACCAGCTGACCGGTCTTGAGGTCCTGCAGATTATCATTCGAAATCGTTGCAATACAGAAGACAATCGCGGCGGTGAAAAGCGTGTAGGCAATCAGGGCTGTTGTCTCAGCGGCAGTGGAGCCGTGACCGTGAACGGCAACAATTGCCAGCGCTGTGAGGACAACGACCAAAATGCCCACGCCAGATACGGGGCTATTGGACGAACCGATGAGGCCGGCCATGTAACCACAGACCGCTGCGACCAGAAGGCCGGCAAGAAGGGTGAAGATCACCGAAACAGCAATGAGCATTGCTGTGTTGTGCGCGATTTCCGTTCCGTTTGTAAACAGCCAGAGCAGGCCGCCCACGGGGATCATCGACAAGACGATGACCAGTGCGACGATCGTGATCGGGATGTCGCGTTCAGTCTGAGGAACTTCGCCGCCATCGTGACGGGTGTGCGAGGAACGCATTGCGTCGCGGATTCCCTTGATGATGGGGGAAATGATCTTGACCAGAGTCCAGATCGCAGCAACGGCCATGACGCCTGCACCGATGTAACGCACCTGGCTGGAGAAAACTGTACTCACGATGTCTGACACATCCGAGCCATCAAGCTGACCTGCACTGAAGTAGGGGATCAGGATGAAGTAGGAGACGAACATGCCGATGAGCATCGCGATGCCGACGGTCAATCCGACGAGGTGTCCAACGCCGATCAAAGCAAGCGACAGGGAAGTGCCGATTGAGGTTGCGCCGGCTCCGAGTTTAAATGTCGCGGAGAGCGATGACGCTGCAACCTTCATGTAGGACAGCAAAGACATCACTGCGGAGCAGATTGCGCCCCAAATGATTGCGTGCAGGCCAAGAGTATTGTCATTCGACTTCTCGTGTGCATCGCCGACTTTGAGGATCTCGGCTCCCGCAACACCTTCGGGGTAGGGAAGATCAGATCCGGTCACCAGCGCGCGACGCAGCGGGATCGAGTACATAACGCCCAGAAGGCCACCGACTGCGCAGACGGCCATTGTCGTCCAGTAGGGGAAACCGCTCCACCAGCCGACAATAACCAAGCCGGGGAGGATGAAGATCACTGCGGAGAGAGTTCCTGCAGCAGATGCAATCGTTTGGACGATGTTGTTTTCTTGGATGGTGTGATCGGCAAAAAACCGTAGAATTGCCATCGAGATGACGGCTGCAGGGATCGAGGTTGCGAAGGTTAATCCGACTTTCAATCCGAGGTAAACGTTTGCCGCGGTAAACAATAGGGTGATAATTCCACCGATAATAATGCCGCGGAAGGTTAATTCCTTCAGTGACGAGCGGGTGCTCGTTGTAGGCGTAGACACGTGAATCCTTTCCGTGTGCTGACGGAGTGGCCGCTAATGCGGTCATCTGTCGGTCAGACTAGTGATTTCAAGTTTAATCTCCTTATGAAAATAAAGTTCAATGCATGGTCACAATTTGGGAAAGTTTCGTAAATGCTGGAGATAATGAAATGAAGAACACACAGTGATGATGACTGATCAGCGAAAATCGTATTCCCGAGCCGCAGTCTCGACGTCTCTTGCCTTCCTCGGCATTGTCGTGATGAGTATGACCATGCGTTCCGGGGCAACTTCAATTGGGCCGTTGCTTGGAGATATTTCGCAGGCCTATCACGCGGGCGCGGGTGCACTGGGAGTTCTTTCTGCTCTTCCCTGTTTGGTTTTTGCAGGTGTCGGCCTGATGGCTGTCCCCATGTCGAAGCGTTGGGGGATGAGTCTGATCCTTACGCTTGGGACTTTCATCAGCGGACTTGGTTTGCTTCTTCGTCCTTGGGCTGGGAACTTTACTTTCTTCTGTGTCCTCAGTGTTCTTGCTCTTGTTGGGCCCGCGCTGGCTAATGTCTTGGTTCCCGCGTGGATTAAGTACCACGAGGCCGGGAGAGGGACCCTGCTTGTTACCGCCTATGGGACCCTCCTTTTGATCGGCGGTGCCTTTGGCTCAGCGCTTGCTGTTCCGCTTGCTGGTAAGGATGGCCGTTATTGGCAGTATTCTCTGGCAACTTGGGTTGTCTTTGCCTTCTTGGCAGGTCTGGTCTGGATCAGGATTGCTGTGCGTACAGGTAAGGATCGCCCTGATGGCGTAGCTGAGCGCACCGCTCATGAAGTACCCACAGACAATGAATCTCAAAATCGGGAAGCGCCTCAGCGAGCTTTGACCCCGAGGTTGCCAATCTATCGCTCACGAACAGCCATTGCTCTGGTTCTTGGATTTGGCCTTCAATCACTCAACGCCTATGTGCAATTTGCCTTCCTTCCTCAAATTCTTATGAATGCTGGGTACTCTGCTTCCTTTGCTTCTCTCATGGCGGCACTGGTGAATTTGTGGGCGGTTGTTGGTGGACTGGTGATTCCCTTCATGATTGACACCGTTGGAACGCATATTCCATGGCTCGCTGCATTCCTGGGTCTTCTCGCCTTCAGCGGGTGGATTGGACTTGCAGCCTTCCCCGGAAGTTACGCACTGATCTGGGTATCGCTCTTAGCAATTGGTGGTTTTACCTTCCCGCTGATTTTGGCGCTGATTCCAGCACGATCTCGCGACGCTGCTGTGACTGCGGATCTGTCGGCCTTGGTTCAGCCTATCGGCTATATCATCGCTGCAGTTGGGCCGATCGGTTTTGGTCTTTTGCTCCAGTCGCTCGGGAATCAAACCATTCCATTGATTGCTATGTCCGTAACCGGTTTGCTCATGGGTGTAGCGACCTTTGTTGGCGCTGGAACAGGAATGATCGATGATGAGCTTGAAGTCTAAACTCATATAAAACAAAGCGGGGGCTAGTTCAGTGTGAACCAGCCCCCCGCTTATGTCTCTTATATCAGTTCAGGTCTGCAGCCTGAGCGTTCAACATGCGCTCCGTGGTCGAAATCTGCTCGCGGAGTAGGCGAACCAAAGCAGCTGATGCATTCCGGTGGTTGGAGATCCACTCGTTTCCCTTGGCGATCGGATCAATGCCCTGGACGTATCCCGCAAGGGCCTTGGGGAACATCAAGGTGACAATATCTTCAGCGATGTGGAAGGTGTGATCCTTCCAGATCTGCTCAAGAGAATCGAAGTAGTCGGCAACCACCGGGACATACATTTCGGGGTTCGTTCGTGCCTGGGCCCAGAAGCCTGAGACCATTGCCCAACGGGTGTCATTGGGAATAGACAGGTCACGAAGAACGGCATCCCACGTCTGCTGCTTGACACCTTGATCGGGCACGGCGGCTCGCGCAGCAGCAGCCTTCTGGTGGCCCGTCATCGTGTCATCCTCGGTCTCAAGGGCTGCGATCTCAGCCTCGCCGGCAACGCCTCCGCGGACCAGAGCAATGAGGAGAGCCCAGCGCAGGTCAACGTCCAGATCCAAGCCCATCAGGGTCTGGGTTCCATCGTAGAGTCCCTGAATGGCCTCGAAGTGCTCGGGGAGAACAGCGCAGTGCGCAAGCTGGCGAACAAAGAGCTGCTGTTCGTCAGAGTGTGCAGCCGCGGTGCGCGCAAGGATGAGCAAGCCTGAAGCAACGCGCTCTTGTAGAGCAGCACGCTTTGAGGGGGCAACGTAGGTTTCCAGTGCTTGGTCAAGGTGACGCAGGTAGAGACGCAGCATGGTCGCATTGCGCTCAACAGGCAGCGCGGTGAGCAACAGGGTGAGGTAGTCGTGTGCGGGCATCTCGCCATCGCGGGTCATGTCCCAAGCCGAGGCCATGATGACACCGCGAGTCAAGGAATCCTCGAAGCGGGAGATATTACGGATTGCGAAATCAAGAGACTGCGGATCCAGGCGGACCTTTGCGTAGGCCAGATCTTGGTCGTTGATGAGGATGAGATCGGGGCGTGCGATTCCCTGAGCTTCTTCGACAACGGTCGAGGCGCCGTCAACATCAAGTTCTTGGCTGAAAACGCGAGAGATTGTTCCCTCTTCGTTTGCGCTGTAGCCGGAAACGATCAAGCGGTGAGGGCGCAGAGAAGACCCCTCAGAGAAGGACTCCTGAAGCACAGCAAGCTTGGTAATCGTCCCGTTTTCGTCGACCTCAATCTCGGGGCGAAGCAGAGTGATGCCAGCTTCTTCCAGCCAGACTCGTGACCACTGCTTGAGATCGCGACCCGAGGCCTTTTCAAGTTCGTCAAGAAGATCTGCCAAGGTGGCGTTCTGGTAGGAGTGCTTGGTCAAGTATTCATGCAGGCCTGCGAAGAAGTGCTCGCGGCCGACATAGCTGACCAGCTGGCGAAGAACCGATGCTCCCTTTGCATAGGTAATGCCGTCGAAGTTCACCTCGACATCGGCAAGATCACGGATCTCAGCGGTAATGGGGTGAGTGGTGGGGAGCTGATCCTGGTTCATGCCCCAGTCCTTGCGGAGCATGAAACCGGTCCAACCTTCTGTGTACTCGGTCGCTTCAGCCAGAGCCAAGTGGCTCATGAATTCAGCGAAAGACTCATTGAGCCATAGATCGTTCCACCACTTCATGGTGACCAGATCGCCAAACCACATGTGTGCCAGCTCGTGGAGGATCGTATTGGCACGAGCTTCCAGGTCAGCAGTCGTGGGGCGGGTACGGAAAATGTACTGGTCACGGAAAGTGACGCAGCCGGCGTTCTCCATCGCACCCGCGTTGTATTCGGGGACGAAGATCTGGTCGTAGGTCTTGAAGGGGTAAGGAATTCCGTAAGCGGCCTCGAAGAAAGAGAATCCCTGGCGGGTGATTTCGAGGATGCGATCAGAATCCAAGGAGTCGATAAGGGAGGCGCGGCACCATACGCCGAGGGGAATCGTGCGGCCATCACTGGAGACCAGGGAATCGGTAACGCCCTGGTAGGGGCCAGCAATAATCGCAGTGATGTAGGTGGAGATGCGCTCGGTTTCTTCGAAACGATACGTCCAGCGATCCTCGTGAACCTCAGGCTCGGGGGTAGCCGAGTTCGAGAAGACCTTCCAGCCTGCAGGAACGGTCACCGTGAAAGTAAAGGTCGCCTTGAGGTCGGGCTGCTCGAAAGTCGTAAAGACGCGGCGGGCATCGGGAACCTCGAACTGCGAGTAGCAGTAGGCCTGTGAATCCGCGGGGTCCACGAAGCGGTGAAGACCTTCGCCGGTGTGCATGTACTGGCAGTCAGCCTCGACAGTCAAGGTGTTGTGGGCCGCAAGGGGAGGAAGGGCAATGCGGTTGTCCTGGTGGATCACCGGGTCCAAAGTTTCGCCGTTGAGAACGATCGAATGAACGTTATTCGAGACTAGATCAGCGAAGGTCGCCTCGCCCTCAGTAGCGCTGAAGGTAACGGTGGTGCGAGAAAGGAAGTCCCTGTCTCCGCGAGTAAGGTCGAGTTCGACGTCGTAGTGATCAACTGAGATCACTGCTGCGCGCTGCTGTGCTTCTTCGCGCGTCAGGTTCAGGCCAGGCATTGCGTACCTTCCAATTGTGTTGACGATTCACACGCGCATGCTGCGCGTAAACGTGTTTATTTTTGCATGTTTAAGCCGATGGTGCGAACCTTGCCGCGCCATCTGTGGCATTGTTGTGACGAAATGAAAACTCAGTTGTCCGGGCTACCAAATACGAACGCGTTCATTGGGGGCGATCCACAGCGCGTCATCGGGAGCCAGATCATAGGCCTCGGCGAAGGAATCCATGTTCGCGACAACTTGATTGCAACGGAATTCTGCGGGGGAGTGTGGGTCAATACTCAAGAGCTGCTTGGCGAATTCGCGCCGGATAGCAGTCCTCCAGCCGCGTGCCCAAGAAGTGAAGAAACGCTGCGCCGCGGTTAATCCGTCGATCACAGGGGCAGTTTCCGGTGTTTCTCCCTTCTTATTCAAACGAGAGACGTAGGCCTGCCAAGCAATAGAAAGGCCGGCGAGATCTCCGATATTTTCGCCCAGGGTTAATGCTCCATTGACGTGGAGTGGCGGCTCCTCGCCCTCAAGATCGCGTGGGGTGAGAGCATTGTATTGTTCGATCAGGCGCTTTGTGCGTTCTTCGAAACGAGCGCGATCCTCCTCAGTCCACCAGTTCTCCAGATTTCCCTCTGCATCGAAACGCGAACCTTGGTCATCGAAGCCATGGCCGATCTCATGACCGATAATCGCACCGATTGCGCCGAAATTCGATGCGTCGTCGGCCTTTGGATCAAAGAAGGGCGCTTGAAGGATAGCCGCGGGGAAAACAATTTCGTTCATCGTCGGGTCGTAGTAGGCATTGACCGTCTGAGGTGTCATATGCCATTCACTGCGATCGACGGGGCCGCCCAACTTATCCCAGCGGCGTTGAACGTGGAACCTAGTCGCGGTCTCGACAGTATCAACAAGGGAAAGAGACTCGACCTTCAGAGGAGAGTAGTCGATCCAGCGGTCAGGGTAGCCAATCTTCGGGGTGAAAGTGGAGAGTTTCTTAAGAGCTGCAGCTCGGGTCTCTTCACCCATCCAGTCGCATGTGGACAGAGCCCGGTGATAGGCCTCAAGGAGAGAATGGACAAGCTCGTCCATGATGGCCTTGTTTTCAGGAGGGAAGTGGCGCGAGACCCAAATTTCACCCATGGCCTCGCCGAGGAGGGAAGATACCAGGGAAAGTCCACGCTTCCAGCGAGGGCGAAGTTCCTCGGTTCCTGAAAGAGCTCGACCGTGGAAGTTAAAAGATGCCTCAATAAACTCGCTCGACAGCAGCATCGCGTATTCGTCGATGAGCGAATGCTCCATCCACAACTTCAGCGTTTCAAGATCCGTTTGAGCCCAGAGCTGGGTTGCCTGTTCCAGGAAGTCTGGCTGGGAGACGTTTAGGGTATCGACCTTATTAATAGGAAGATGCGCGGACGCAGCCCATTCATCCCAGGGGAATGACGGATAGGAGCTGCACAGTTCCTTCCATGTCATGGGGTGATCAGCTAAGAGAGGGTCGCGGTTCGAGACTGCATCTCGATGGAAGGATGCTATTTGCGTCTCGAGTTCTTTGACCGCGTGTGCATGTTCGCTCGCCTGCTTCTCATCAATCCCGACAAGGGTGAAGAGGGTAGCAACGTAGGTTTCCCAGGCCTCGAGGATCGGGCGATGCTGTTCCTCGCGGTAGTAGGCCTCGTCGGGAAGTGAAATACCGCTTTGGTAGATATCCAATTGGTGTTGGCTGGAGTTGTGGGCATCGGTGCCGACATAGCTCCCGAAGAGGCCCCCAATACCTTCGTAGCGGAAAGTCCCCATCAAACGTGCGAGTTCGAGGTGCGTGCTCACGCTGCGTAGGCGTTCAAGCTTTCCTGCAATAGGGGAGTAGCCTGCGGTCTCGACAGCTTCTTCATCCATGAAGGTGCCATAGAGATGGGCAATGAGTTCTGCATTGTGTCCTGGGATCTTGACTAAGCTCGCGTCCTCGGCGATCTCTTTTTCCCATAGCTCAGATTGATCGTGGAGCTGGTTGAAGATGCCGTCCATCGGTCGATCTGCAGGGATCTTGTGGGTGGCAAGCCATTGGCCGTTGATGAAGCGGTAGAAATCGTCTTGGGGACGGTAGTTTAGGGTCTGAGTCATAGGGACACTGTACGTTGCTCAGACATGCGATTGCACCCCCTAATGTTTAGGGGTACCTAAGTTTCCTGCGAATGATTACATGGTAAACACCCCTGTTTGCACATATGTGCAAAACGGTGTGGGCGGATGTGCAGAGACTCGAAAAGAGTAATGATTTAAGTGGTACATAAGCTCAAACAGAATTAAGGAACAGCGAACGCTATGAGGACGATGGAGACCGATGTCGTAGTCATTGGCGGCGGCTCAACCGGCGCCGGCGTTGTCCGCGATGTTGCAATGCGCGGATTCCGCGCGATACTTCTTGACCGAGCCGACATGGCTCAAGGAACCTCGGGTCGCTACCACGGCCTGCTCCACTCAGGTGGGCGCTACATCGCATCTGATCCGGAATCAGCGACCGAATGCGCCGAAGAGAACGCAATTGTCTCGCGTATCAATGCCGATGCGGTTGAAAGGACAGGCGGCCTTTTCGTCACGACATCCGCCGATGATGAGGAATACGCCGATCTCTTCCTCGAGCGCGCGCGAGCAGCCCACGTTCCCGCCGAAGAGATTTCTCCCGCCGAGGCCCTGCGCCGTGAACCCCGACTGGATCCCCACCTCAAGAGGGCCTTTGCGGTTGAAGATGGAACCGTTGATGGGTGGCGGATGACATGGGGAGCAGCTCGCTCCGCTATTGCCTACGGTGCTGAGATCCTCACCTACACGCGAGCAACCGGAATTCAGCGCTCGGAGGATCGCATCGAAGCGGTTTTCGCGCGCGATGAACGAACCGGCGAAGACATCCGTATCGATTGCTCCTTCGTTTTGAACTGCGGCGGTCCCTGGGCTGGACAGATTGCTGCTCTTGCTGACTGCCACGGCGTTGAAGTTGTCCCCGGTGCGGGCATCATGATCGCAATGAACCACCGCCTCTCTCAGACGGTCATTAACCGTTGTATCTGGCCCGCAGACGGCGACATCTTGGTTCCGGTCCACCCGGTGTGCATCATTGGTACGACGGACCTTAAGGCTGAAGATCCGGATAAGCTTCCGATTCTTGCCGACCAAGTTCAGCAGATGCTCGATGCCGGTGAAGCATTGATTCCAGGCTTCCGCCAATCACGTGCTCTTCACGCATGGGCAGGTGCACGTCCGCTGATTAAGGACAGTCGTGTCTCCGAGTCGGATACCCGCCACATGGCACGTGGAATGCACGTTGTCGACCACCTCAACCGCGACGGTGTTGACGGTATCTTGACGATTGCTGGCGGTAAGCTCACGACCTACCGCCTCATGGCAGAACGCATCGTTGACATCATGTGTCAGCAGATGGGCGAGGATCGTCCCTGCCGCACAGCGGAAGAAGCTGTTCCCGAGGCAGAAGGAAAGTCGAACTACTACATCGGCCACCGCCTCGACGAAGTTGAACACCACGGAAAGTCACCTTCCAGCGAAGAGATTATCTGTGAGTGTGAGTTGGTCACCCGTGAGATGCTCGAACGCACCATGGATGCGCTTCCCGGAGGCCAGCTTGACGACGTGCGTCGTCAAATTCGCTTGGGAATGGGACCCTGCCAAGGTGGCTTCTGCTCGCAGCGCAGTGCAGGAATTGCGCATGAGCGCGGCGATATTGATGCTCCTCGTGCGAACGAATTGCTTCGTTTGTTCCTGAAGAACCGTTGGATTGGTTTGTGGCCGATCCTCTTTGGAAAGCAGGCACGCCAGGCTGCCTTGGATAACTGGATCCACGAAGGAACCCTTGACGTCGAGCATTTGCCGACCGCCCGTGACGCGGTTCCGCGTGAATGCGAATACTGGGATGCCCTTGAAGGCGAGGAAGAAAACCCCACAGCTGTGGAAGAGAAGGAAGGTCATACTCATGCGTGACGCAGTCGTTATCGGAGCGGGCCTTGCCGGCCTTGCTGCCAGCATCCGACTGGCACAGCGCGGAGCGAAGGTCACTCTTGTCACCAAGGGAATTGGCGGACTCCAACTGGGACAGGGAACAATCGATGCCCTTGGATATGCCCCCGAGTTCGTTCAGCATCCCCTCGAGGCCATTGAGAACCTGGCCAATGAACGTCCGGAGCACCCCTACGCGCGACTTGGCGTAGATTCGGTCGCCCAATCCTTCGAATGGATCCGTGAACTTCTTGGCCCTGAACGCCTTGTCGGATCGCTTGACCATAACGTTCGCATCCCAACTGCACTGGGCGCTCTTCGTCCCACTGCTTTGTATCAGCCTTCGATGGAGGCTGGAATTCCGGTCGGCCAGGAATTCCTGATCGTCGGTTTCAACCGACTCAAGGATTTCTACCCGGCACTGGCGGCAGAGAATCTGCGCTTGCAAAAGGATGTAAACGGCAATCCGATTTCGGCGCGCTCTGCCTACGTCGATTTGGACGTTCGCGGTGAAGAACGCGATACGACGGGAACCAATTTTGCCCGTGCGCTTGATCTGAAAGAAAACCGTGTTCGCCTGGTTGAACTGCTCAATCAGATCGTTCGCCCCGGTGAAACGGTTGGTCTTCCTGCCGTACTAGGCCTCAATGATCCGACTGCTTGGAAAGACATCCAGGACATGCTCGGTCACCCCGTGTTCGAGATCATTTTGCAGCCGCCGTCGGTTCCCGGAATGCGCCTCAACCAGGAGCTCACCGAGATCGCGAAGGCAAACTGCCGCGTCATGCTGGGATCCTCTTTGGTTTCGTACGAGGCCGATGGCGACCGACTGCGCAGCGTGACCATTTCAACCGCGGGACACCCGCGCACCATTGAAACAAAGACTCTCATCCTTGCAGCCGGTGGTTTTGAGTCCGGCGCTCTGGAGATTGATTCTTACGGCAACGTCAGCGATACCGTGATGGGCCTTCCGCTGACCGGTGTTGATACCACCTTGTTGAATGGTGATTTTTGGGGAAGCGAACAGCCTCTTTTCAAGGTTGGCTTCGATGTTGATGAGCACATGCGTGTGTGCGTTCCGGGCGCAGGCCCCGTGTACACCAATGTGTATGCGGCCGGCGGAAACCTGAGCGGTGCAACCCGTTGGAAGGAAAAGTCCGGTGACGGAATTGCACTGGCAAGCGCGCTGCGTGCAGCGGATTCGATTGTGGAGGAACTTCAATGAGCCTGGAAATGGCACCCAGCGTCGAAGAAAGTGATGTTCTGGGGATTAACGGAGGCGAATTCGGCCTTCGATCAACCCTGGATGCCTGCGTGAAGTGCACCATCTGTGAAACGCAATGTCCGGTCATGCGCGTGACAGATCTTTTCGCTGGCCCCAAGTACTCTGGACCGCAATCTGAGCGCTATCGCAAAGATGGCCACATTGTTGACCACTCGATTGACTACTGCTCCTCCTGTGGTACCTGCTCGCTGGTATGCCCGCAGGGAGTGAAGGTCACTGAGATGATCCACCATGCGCGAACCGACATGAAGAAGAAGCAGGGGATCCCGCTTCGTGACCAGCTGATTGGTCGTACCGGCCTGATCGGCTCCGTCATGACTCCTTTTGCACCCATTGCAAACTGGGCACTGGATGTGAAGCCGATTCGTGTCGCGATGGAAAAGGTCATCGGTGTTGACCGTAATGCTCCCATGCCTCGTGCATATGGACGCACTTTCGAAAGCTGGTTCAAGAAGCACACTCCGCTTCCTCAATCAGGCACAAAGGGGCAGGTCATCTTCTTCCACGGATGCGCCGGCCAGTACTTTGAGGTTGAAACCTCCATCCACTCCGTCTTGGTTTTGGAACACCTGGGCTACGAAGTTCTGGTCCCGCACCACGGCTGCTGTGGTCTGGCTCTTCAGTCCAATGGCCTCTACGACGAATCGCGAAAGTATGTCTCTCGCCTGACGAACGACTTGCGCAAGGCTAACCGCGATGCGCCGATCATTTCCTCCTCAGGTTCCTGTGGTGGCATGCTCCGTCACGAAGCCCACGATATTTTGGGAATGGACACCCCTGAGCTCCGCGATGTTGCCTCACGTACCTGGGATATCTGCGAGTTCCTTATTGATCTTTACGATCGCGGGGAGCTTGACATGGATATGCAGCGTATCGATGTCACCATTCCGTACCACGCACCCTGCCAGCTCAAGTCGCAAGGACTGGGTATGCCCGCCGTTGAGCTCATGAGCCTGATCCCCGGTGTAACCGTGAAGGAATCCCAGCAGCCCTGCTGTGGTATTGCAGGAACCTACGGAATGAAGAAAGAAAAGTACGCGATCGCTCAGGCGGTTGGAAAGCCCGTCTTTGACTTCGTTAAGCAGGTCAATGTCGAGCTTGCAGCGTGCGATACCGAAACCTGCCGCTGGCAGATCCGTACTGCAACGGGTGCGAATGTCGTTCACCCGATTTGGCTGCTTCACAAGGCCTACGGTCTTCCCGAAGGCTGAGATTTAAAGAGTATCCCCGGGCGGCGCGCAGACGATGCGCCCCCGGGGATATTACTGTTACCCCATGAGTACCTCTCGCCGTGTCGTTGTCACAGGAGCTTCCAGTGGAATCGGGGAAGCGACCGCCCGTCTTTTGGCTGAACATGGATGGCAGGTCGTCGCCGTAGCCCGACGCCGCGAGCGCCTGGAGGCCCTTGCCGATGAGATTGGTTGTGAGTTTTGGGCAGCTGATCTTCGCGATCAGGCGCAGGTGGGAGAGATGGCTGCGCGCGTTTTGGAAGGCGGCCCCGTTGATGCGCTGGTGAATAACGCCGGTGGAGCTATCGGAGTTGATCGGGTCGCCGAGGTAGATCCTGCAAGGTGGAGCGCGATGTTTGAGCGTAACGTCATGACAGCCCTTCACTGTACGCGCGCTTTTGTGCCGGCTATGCGTGAGCGGGGAGGGGACCTCGTCTTTCTGACGTCGACCGCCGCCCACGACACCTATCCGGGAGGCGGCGGCTACGTTGCAGCTAAGCACGCTGAACGCATTATTGCCAATACCCTGCGCCAGGAACTGGTGGGTGAACCCGTGCGTGTGATTGAAATTGCCCCAGGTTTGGTGCGGACTGAAGAATTTTCTCTTAATCGACTGGGTTCTCAAGAAGCTGCCGACCGCGTCTACGAGGGGGTGGCTCAGCCGCTTATCGCCGAGGACATCGCCGAGGCGATCGTGTGGACCCTGGAGCGGCCACCTCACGTCAATATCGATTCGATGATCGTGCGCCCGGTTGCTCAGGCGACGAATACTCTTGTGGCTCGGACTACTGTGCCGGGCGCCTAGGACTGACGCCGCAAGCCGCGATCGCCTAGCCCACATTTGCTCGGTTATGCGCGTAGCGTGGCATAAGCGCTCACGCTTGCAACTCCGATCAAGAGAACAATGAATGCCCAGGCTAGTGCGCTCGAGCTAACCCTTCGAGTAAGTCGTGCTCCGACGATGCCTCCGCACATCGAGGCCGCAGCGAAGCAGGCAACCATGGCCCCTGCCTCGGCACTGATATCCAAGGTTCCACCCAGCGCGCGCGAAGCCAGGCCGAACACTGCTGTAATGAGCATGATCAACAGGGATGTTGCCGATGCTTTTTTCATTGGGTAGCGCAGAACAAGGTGAAGCGCAGGAACGATAGCGAAACCCCCACCGACACCAAAGAAACCGGTGAGAAAACCGGTGATGCTTGCGAGAAGAACCACAAGGGCTGCCTTCTTGAGCGTCGACACAAGCGAGCGTGGGGAATCCTCAAGTGCGGCCTCGTCAATCGACGAAGGGGAAGCGTCAGTGCGGGCACGCAACTGTTTGTGCACCATGAATACCGCGACAAAGGCCAGAAGAATACAAAACTCCAGCATGAGCGTGCGCGCTGAGACCAAAGGATTAAGGGCAGAACCGCCCCAGGTGCCGACGATCCCCGCGAAGGCAAAAAGGCTTCCGTGCTTCCAATCAACGTGGCCGCTGGGCGCGCGGGTCACCAGTGAAACGCATGCGGTCGCACCGACGATGATGAGCGACAATGTTGCAGCTTGATGCGGATTTTGCCCCAAGAGATACACCAAGACGGGAACAGAAAGAATTCCGCCACCGGCTCCCAGTGCTCCAACAACAATGCCAATGCCAATGCCGACGATTGCCGCCTCAATGAGCACCGTGATCCTCCTTGATCGGGGGTGTGAGTCCTAGTGAATGAGCAATGGCTGGATCCATGATTTGATCAGCGCTCACGCCGCGCGAGATCAGGAAGGCCATCGCTTTGAAGTAGGGCAGAGCGTGGGAATAGAAATGCCGATATCCCTGGCAGAGATAGTTGTGCGAAGGCCCAGAATCGGTCGTGATGAAACGGTCCTTTGGACATCCACCCCAGCACAAACGCAAGAATGGACAGCTCCAGCATTCATCATCCAGATCTTGCTTCTTCGTATCAAAAGCACGCATCTTTTCCGAAGTCGCAAGGGTCGGGAAATCGCTGTTCGCAATGTTGCCGACAAGCCACTCGGGCTCAACCCAGTGATCGCAGGCGTAGACATCTCCGTTAAACTCCATCGCCATATTCGCTCCGCATGATGGCGCATGGACACATACGCTTGCTGAGCCAAAGAGCGCAGAGATGGAAGAATCAAAGTCTTGCACAAAGACCGAGCCCACGTCAGAGCAGACCCACTCATCAAAAATTGAGCAGAGGAAGTTTCCGTACCCTTCCGGTGAGGTGGACCGTGAGGTTACGCAGTCTCCATCTTGGCGGTAGAGGAGTGCCGAGCTTCCACTTCTCCACCCGAGTTCGGCTTGACGCAGGTGCTCGCGGGGAACGCGTTCGACAATGGGGATAAATTGCATGTACTGCGCCCCGAGTTCATCGCGGAAATAGCGATAGACCTCAAGGCCGTGGTCTTCGTTAGCAGCGTGGACTGTGCACAAGATGTTAGTGTCGACATCGGCGTTACGCAGGTGTTCCCACCCACGAATCACCATCGAGTGAGTTCCATGCCCGCCACGGTTGAGACGGTAGGCATCATGGAGGTCTTTCGGGCCATCGATGGAGATGCCGACGAGAAAATTGTGCTCTTTGAAGAAATGCGCCCACTGCTTGGTAATCAAGGTGCCGTTGGTTTGGATGGCATGACGAACCTCTTGGGTGGGGCGACGATACTTTTCGCACAGCTCAATGAGGCGTTCAAAGAAAGGGAGGCCGCGCAAAGTCGGTTCGCCGCCCTGCCAGAGCATGGTGACATCTCCGTCGAGGCTGGCTGATAGAAAATTCTTGACGTAAGTTTCAAGAGTCTCTTCGCTCATCGACTGTCGTTTCTGATCGTAAAGCAGTTCCTTTGAAAGGAAGAAGCAGTACTGGCAGTCAAGGTTGCAGGCGGCGCCCGTTGGTTTGGCAACGACTGAGAAGGGGAGCGTGGGGGCGGGGGAATTCATCATCGGGTCCCTTCGCTTTCCTTCTTGATTGACGAGGCTGTGGTTTGGGATGCGTAGGCCGCGGCCTGAGCAGCAGCAAGTGGGCCAAGCTCGGCGCGGACGACATCGATGTGCCACTTCATTGCGGGAATTAATTCGCTCTCGAGGCCGTGGGCAATCATATCGGAGACCTGGGGGATCGCCTCGGGAAGTTCCCCGGCGACGATGATCGCTCGAGGGTTGATGAGCAGGGCAGCGTTTGCGCAACAGGCGCCGACTGCACCCATCGCGTGTTCGAGGATCGATAGTGTTCGGGAATCTCGATTGTTCACTTTGGTTGCCAATTCGCTCAAAGAAGAGACATCGCACTGGGCGCAGAGCGAGGGAATAGAGGCGAGGGGTTCTAGACACCCCTCTTTCCCGCATGTACATGGGGTGTGCACGTTCGGAACGCGCATATGTCCCAGTTCTCCAGTGAAGCCAAAGTCTCCACCAGAGAGGCGATAGGAAATGACCAGGCTGGCGCCGATACCGTTGGAAAGTCGAACGTAGAGGATTGATGGATACCCCTGTCCCGCTCCCCATAGTGCCTCACTCAGGGCAGAAAGGCGGGCAGTTGTATCAATGAGGATATTCCCTTTCCAGCGGCGTGAAATGATATCGATAACGCTTTCGCGGCTGGGGTAGGGGGACTGGGGCGAGTGGGAAATATTCGAACCCATGGGGACGGGCAGACCAATCCCGATGGTACTCACGTAGTCAGTGATGATGCCGCGCGTCTGTGCGCGCTCGAGGAGCAGTGCTCCCATCGCATCGAGTGCCTCAAGATAGTTGATGGGTCGTGAGGCGGGTACTGATTGTGCAATGAGGACATCGCCGCCTCGATTGAGTAAAACTCCAGCGAAAGAGGCTCGGCTGATCACAATGCCAACCGAGTATGCGCACAAGCGCGCCGATGTGAAAAGAGTCGACGGGCGACCCGCCCCCGTTCGGTCATCGCCCTTGAAAGAGATGACGGCGTGAGCATCGATGAGTTTTTTGATTGCGCGCCCGAGCGTTGTTCTCGAAACATCAAGAGCTTCGCACAGTTGTGAGCGCGAGGAAGGGGGATTTTCACCCAGATAGCTGGTGATCTGGTCTTCCAAAGAGGGCACGGCGGCGTGAAGATCGTAGTCCATGTCCTCTCCTTCGATGTTGTGTGGTGTGGGCCTCCCGCACGCCCCGGAAGGCCCACACCGATGGTGTGTTACTTACCCATGACCTCGTCGAGATCACTTCGAGCGGTGTTGACCAGCGGAATATCAAAATCCGTCATGGCCGCCATCCACTTTGCGAAGGAGTGGTCTCCGCGCTCGCGGAGTTGGAGGTATAGGTTCGTTGCGAGTTCACGGCGAATGTCGTCGTAGACGGGCACCGTGTATACATTGTTCATCTCTGCGGGATCAACTCTCAAATCGTAGAGCTCATTGATCGACTCCGGTGAGATGACGAGCTTGAATTCCTTGGTGCGCAGCATTCGCTGTTGCAGCGGGAAGTGGTGGCCGTGGAATTCACAGACAATGTCTTCACGCCAACCGGGCACATCCTCACCTCGCGTCAGGTCGACGATCGAGCGTCCGTCTTCAACCAATGCTGGGTCAAGACCAGCGATATCGAGGACGGTTGCAGGAAGATCGATCAAAGATACGAAGGCATCGGATTGGCCGACCGCAGAAACACCGGGGATGTGCGCGATGAAGGGGACGTTGTAAATATCGTCGTACATCATCGGTCCCTTGTCGTTGAGGCGGTGGGAGCCGGTGAATTCTCCGTGGTCTGCGCAGAAGAAGACTGCGGTGTCATCCAGGATGCCCAGCTCGCGTGCCACGTCCATGATTCGGCCGATTTCGAAGTCGATCATGGCGACGTATCCCCAGTAGACAGCAATGAGCTTCTTCCACTGATCGTTATCGAAGGACGATGTTGACCAGTAGGTCGCGTAGTTCTGCTGGATCTGCGGCTTACCGATGAGCGAGTCACCGAAGTTTTCCGGCAAGGTGACATCGTTCGGATCGATCAAATCGAACCACTCATCGGGGAGGAAGTAGGGAAGATGCGGGCCAAAGAAGTGGACGTCCAAGCTGAAAGGCTGTCCGTTTTCCTTCCAATCGGCTGCATATTCGCGAAGCTTCTCAATGGCGCGATCTGCCAAGAAACGCTCGAAGGTTGCTTCTTCTGGTTGCTCGAGGCGTGCTGCAATGATGTGTCCATCGCGGCCGCCGGGGAGCTTTCCTCGCCAGAAGTCATGTGCGCGAACTGGTGGAAGCCCGTGTTCGTTGAGCCATGCGACGTACTTCTCGTTGGCAACAGGGTTTTCTGCTCCCCAGTAGGTGTCGTCATCGGCACCGAACTTGTCGGGGAGGTTTGCCCCGCAATGGTACTTTCCGACGATGCCTACGTTGTATCCCGCATCGCGAAGTGCCTGGGTGTAGGTCCAAGTCCCAAGGGGAATCATCGTCTGGTAGGCGATGTTCCATTCGGGGTTGGCCAGCACCAGGTGCTTTCCGGGTCGCTTTCCTGTCAGAAGTGAGGCGCGTGCAGGTGTGCAGATCGCAGTGGGAGTAAAACAATTGGTGAAGGCGAAACCGTTGCGTCCCATCTCGTCAATGACGGGGGTTTGGGCGTGAGGGTTGCCTAGGCAGCCGATCGTATCCGTGCGATGCTGGTCCGTCATGATCACCAGGACATTGCGGACATTATCCGGGATGTCACTGGAGCGTTCGTATGTGTCAGACATGATGGTCCTTTCACTTCTCGGAAGCAGCGAGTTTGTCCATGTCTTCGAGTTCGGTACCAGTGGTTTCCTTCAGGTACTTTGCGGTGAAGATGACGGCTAGGACACCGAATGCACAGTAGATCCAGTAGGTGCCTGCTGGCGACCACGAGATCAGGAATGGGAAGAGCAAAACGACAAGGAAGTTGACGAAGAAGTCTGCTCCCGAGGCCATGGACATTGCGCCACCGCGAATCGAGTTGGGGAACATTTCGCCCATGACGATCGAGAAGATCGGTCCCCACGAGGAAGTGAAGCCCAGAAGGAAGGTGCACAGCGCTGCGACGGCGAGGAATGCCAAGACCGGGTTGTCTGCAACGTCGGGCTTCCCGTCGACGACGGGTGCCAGGGTGAAGACAGTTGCAACGACTCCCAGGGAGACAAAGATCAGGGTGCCTCCGTAGATGAGCATCCGCTTACGTCCCACATGGTCGACAAGAAGAATGCCGGAGACAACGCCGACGATCTTGAAGCCCGTGATGAGTAGGGTCTGCTGCAGTGCCATTGATTCGTTGAATCCTACTGCTGCGAAGAGCGAGTTCGAGTAGAAGAAGACGCCGTTGATACCGGTGAGCTGCTGGAATGCGGCAATCATCATGCCAACCAAGACCAGTCCGCGCCACTTCGAGGAGAAGATTTCTCCAATGCTGAGCTTGCGTCCGCCAGTTTCTTCCATCGATGCGGCGATTGCCTTGACGCGAGCTGCCGGATCGTCTTCACCGCTGACCTTTGCAAGGACAGCCTCAGCTTCTGCGGTCTTTCCGACCGAAACCAGGTAACGAGGCGACTCGGGGATTTGTGCCGTAAAGATGACGAAGAGGAGAGCGGGGATGATGAGGCATGCGAAAAGCACCTGCCAGGTCTGCAGTCCCCAGAAGGCGGGCTTCGCAGCGCCGCCGGTCAGGCGCACGACACCCATATTGATGAGGCCGGCAAAGAACAGGCCGAGGATGATGGCCAGCTGACGGAAACCAATCAAACGGCCTCGGATATCAGCCGGTGCAATTTCTGCAACGTATCCGGGGGCAACGGTGGTTGCTGCGCCAAAACCAATGCCGCCGACAATGCGGGTGAGGAGAAGGAAGGGGTATCCGAAGCTTCCCAGAAGCGGTGAGATCGGTCCAAGGAGTGCTTCGAAGAGAAGGAAGGGGCCAACCCACATCAGGGTTGTCTTACGGCCGATCTTGTCGGAAATACGTCCCGCTCCAAGTGCGCCGATGAGGCCGCCAATAACACCGGCCGCGCCGGCAACGCCCTGCAGGAATGGGCCGAGGTGGAAGGTGGTGCCGACCGCTTTAATTGCGGCGTTGAGGACCATTCCTTCGAATCCGTAGAAGAAGGGGCCCAAGGTTGCAATGAGTGCAAGGAAAGTGGCGTATTTCCGCGCCCGACGTTGGGCTTCGGTCAGCGGAACTGCCGTACGTGAGGTTGACATGAGGTCCGTCCTAAAAGGGGAGAGGAATGAACTCATCGGATTGATCCGTGATGCCTCATCTTTGAGGCACTTACACGCTATCCCTGAGTGAATTTTGGGCGTTGGCGTGGACAAAATTAATTTCTGTGAGCTGTGTCATAGAAAATGCATTTCTCTTCACAGGAAAACCTCAGGTGCGACATAAAACAGACATAGAGGTGGTCCATACCTTTAAGACCAAGACGACAGGGCAAATGCCCCAGAGGAAAGGAATGCACATGAGTGCAGAAGATATGAACAAGGATCACCTAGACGAGACTCGAGTCATTGATACACAGGCCCAGGATGCACAGGCGCGTGATACCCATGCCGATAAGACGACCTATGTGAATGTCGCCTATCAGAAGGAAGATGGAACCTACGAAGGTGCTTGGCTTCCCGCTGATGAGGTTGTCTCTCACGAGGCCTCAGCAAAGCCCTCCTGGAAGAAGAAGGCAGTAGCCGCCGGTGCTGCAGCAGCTTTCTTGGTTGCAGGTTTTGGTGCTGGTTGGGTAACGAGTTCGGTTGCCTCTCCCGCTCCCGCGCAGCAATCGCAGGCGGCGCCCGGACAGCCGGGTCAGGGTGGTCCTGGTGGTCAGCAAGGCCAGGGTGGCCCCGGTGGACAGGGTATGCCCGGTGGTCAGAATGGTCAGCAGGGTATGCCTGGCGGTCAGGGTGGCCCCGGCGGTCAGCAAGGCCAGGGCGGTCCTGGTGGCCAGGGCATGCCTGGCGGTCAGCAGGGACAGAATGGTCAGCAGGGTATGCCTGGTGGTCAGGGTGGCCCCGGCGGTCAGCAAGGCCAGGGCGGCCCCGGTGGACAAGGTATGCCTGGCGGTCAGAATGGTCAGCAGGGTATGCCCGGTGGTCAGGGTGGCCCCGGCGGTCAGCAAGGCCAGGGCGGCCCGGGCTCTCAGAACGGATCCTCCAAGAAGGGGTCCGAGAATTCAACTGCAAAGAAGAAGGCGGCAGAGAACTCTTCTCAAAGCTCTGACTCCCAAAACTCTGATTCCTCTTCTAAGTAATGAGGGACTCCCGGTAGGGGTGCTCGACGCTACCATGGCGCCTGGGCGCCCCTACTTCTTTTCGTAGACGAAGGGGGTATCGGGCGGATTAACGGGAGTAATGTTCGTTGCCTTCAGATAGAGGGCTTTCGAATTGCGAACTTCCAAGGTCCCCTGGATGCGAACCCATTGATCTGCCTGCGGCACGAATGAGGTTGTGTTATTTACGGCAAAACCTAAGGCATAAGCATCAGCTGCACAGCACCACATGGTCATTCTGGATAAACCGAAGCTGTCATCCGGACCAAAAGGTGGCATCCCTGCCTCTGAAGAGGCTTTATCTTTTGGCAAGACGAAACCGCTAACCTCGATGGTTTTCCCATCCCATTGATCGGGGTGAGTCACCATATCGATGACGCTCTCGTAGTAATTATTTGTGTCGATCACGCGGTCGGCGTGGAACTGCGCTCCGGAAGAAGAATCTGAAGATGAAGGGACAGGCGCCTGTGAAACAGTGGTCGCTGAGTTCGTTGACCCAAGGAAGTTTGAAGGGGCCAGTGAGAAAGGTAGGGACCAGGCAATGACTGGAATGAGAAGATAAGCCGCATTCGCGCGTGTTCTGTGAGTGTGTTTTTCCTGCCTGCGTGCAAGAAGATCGACGATGGCCCACAAGGCGAAGACAACACACAAGAAAATGATGAGCGGAAGGAAACGAGGCGGGAAGAAGTAGACCCATCGCCTCGAAAAAAAGAGGAACACTAAGCTTGCTACGGCAAGCACAAACACCAAAGCGCGGGTCCTCACAATGCACCTCCCAAACCCCACCAGGTCAAGATAAAACCTGCCAGTGCAACAACGGCGGTGATGGTTGTGCAGATGCGAAGAGTAAATCGCGTCGAGAACACCGCTGACAACATGAAGACGTTCTTCACATCAAGCATGGGGCCCATGAGCATGAAGGTCATGAGTGCTCCTGGGGGAAGCAGACTTGTCATGCTCCGCGCGACGATCGCATCGGATGATGAACACTGAGAGAGAATGAAAGCCATCAGCATCGCTACGGCGATGGAGACATATGGGGAAGTATGTCCCGTCATAAACCCAGTAGGGAGAAGCCCCTGGATGGCGCTGGAGAGTGCGGCTCCGATCAGCATATAGGGCACGACGCGTAGGAAGGCCGAGGCAGACGCGGAAGAAAATGAAGAAAATCGCCCTCGCGTAGTCTGTGCTGCGTGAACGCCGCATCCATCTGAACAATCACAGGCGTCATCCGACTCGCTCTGACGTAAAACGGCTGTTAAAGACGGCATGCGGATGCTGAGCAAAGTAGCAATTAATGCGGTGCAGATGACGGCTGCCACCACTCGGAGCGATACCGCTTTCAGTGAAGGGCCAAAGGCATACCACGTTGAAAACAGGACAAGCGGGTTGATGGATGGCGCCGCAAAAAGAATGATGAAAACAGTGCGCGGAGGAACGCCTCGGCGGAGCAGGGTGCGTACAAGAGGAACGGTTGAGCAATCGCAGACGGGAAGAAGGGCGGAGTAGACGAAAGCAAGGAAGCAACCCGCAACGCGGCCTCGTGGGAAAATGCGCGCAAGCTGATGAGGGGAAAGGAAAACCTCAATCGCGGCAGCAATCAGAGAACTGATCGCCAAGAAAGGTAAAGACTGAAGCGTGATCCCCGAAAAGATTGCAATCATACGGGAAATTGGGATCCCCGCTGCGGTCAATGCCTCTTGAAAGCGATAGGCACACACCAAAGCAAGGCATACGAGTGCTGTGACCGCCGTCGAGGGGCGGGAAATGTCCATGTGCCTTCTTTCTTGTTGGGTGGCAGGCTGCGTGCCATTAACTCTATTTACTCTATCGCGATGCTGATCTCATTTTTGTGTCCACAGTGAGATGAACATGCCATGTGTGCATGACTTGCGTAGACTGGAACAGGCGTTGATCCGGCTACATTTGTAGGAATCACCGGGGAGCATTCGGAAGAACGGGCGCGGTGTTGCACAGCGTCCCAGTAGAACCGAACGGGTAAGCCCGTCACAGCTGTTAATGAGCGGCTACGCAGCGCGTAGCAAGCGGGGTGGTACCGCGGGAATCGGCAACGCTGATCCTCGTCCCTGTGGACCTGCGACACAAGGACGAAACATGACGAAGCACGGCTTCTACCCGCGCCATCGCGATGAGCAAGTGGATCCAAGCCCGTCCTTCCCTCAGATGGAAGGACAGACCCTGGCTTTCTGGGCCGCTGATGACACCTTCCGTAAATCCATTACTCGCCGTCCCGCCGGCAAGGGCGGTCAGAACGAATTCGTGTTCTACGACGGCCCGCCTTTTGCAAACGGCCTCCCGCACTACGGTCACCTGCTGACCGGCTACATCAAGGACGTTGTCGGTCGTTACCAGACCATGCTCGGACACCACGTTGAGCGCCGTTTCGGCTGGGATACCCACGGTCTTCCCGCAGAACTTGAAGCACAACGTCAGCTGGGAATCGAAGACGTCACCGAGATCACGCGTCCCGGCGGAATCGGTATCGAGGCCTTCAATGCGGCCTGCCGGTCCTCTGTGCTTCGCTACACCAAGGAATGGGAAGAGTACGTTACTCGTCAGGCCCGTTGGGTGGACTTCGATAACGACTACAAGACCTTGGATATGTCCTACACGGAATCGGTCTTGTGGGCATTCAAGCAGCTCTACGACAAGGGCCTTGCCTACCAGGGTTACCGCGTTCTTCCTTACTGCTGGCATGACCGCACTCCCTTGAGCAACCACGAGCTCAAGATGGACGATGATGTTTATCAGGATCGTACTGATAACACCGTTACCGTCGGTCTGCGCTTGGAAAAGAAACTGCGCGAAGACTCTGAGCGTCCCGAATTGGCACTGATCTGGACGACTACGCCGTGGACCCTTCCCTCGAACGAGGCCATCGCTGTTGGTCCGCAGATCGACTACGTCCTGGTTCAGGTTGCTGCTGATCATGCGGGCAACTTGGCAGGGGAGCGAGTGCTGATTGCGGCAGACCTGGTTTCCGCTTACGCCAAGGAACTGGGTGAGGACCCGCAGGTTGTCGCCACCTACAAGGGACATGAGCTGGTGGGGCTTCACTACCACCCGATCTACGATTTCTTTGATACTCCGGAAAATCGTGCCGAAGGCGCAGCGCCCGGCCCCAACGGTTGGTCGATCATCGCTGCCGACTACGTGACGACCACGGATGGTACCGGTCTGGTCCACCAGGCTCCCGCATTCGGTGAAGACGATATGTGGACCTGCATGGAATACGGAATCGGTGTGGTTCTGCCCATCGACGAGGGCGGTGTTTTCACCTCCGAGGTCCCCGATTACGAGGGCATGCAGATTTTTGATGCGAACCGCTACGTCGTGGCAGACCTGCGCGAGCAGGGCGGACCGATCGCGCGTCGCGCGCCTGAAATTCGCGCCGTGCTGGTTCGCGAAAAGTCCTACGTGCACTCTTACCCGCACTGCTGGCGCTGCCGCAAGCCGCTTATGTACAAGGCTGTGTCTTCCTGGTTCGTTCGCGTGACCGAGATCCGTGATCGCATGGTCGAGCTCAACCAAGAGATCACCTGGACTCCCGCGCACATCAAGGACGGCATCTTCGGCAAGTGGCTGGAGGGCGCTCGCGACTGGTCGATTTCGCGTAACCGCTTCTGGGGTGCGCCGATCCCCGTGTGGGTATCGGACGATCCGCAATACCCGCGTACCGATGTTTACGGCTCGGTTGCAGAGCTGGAAGCTGATTTCGGCGTGAAGGTCACGGACTTCCACCGTCCCTTCATTGATCAGCTCACCCGCCCGAACCCGGATGATCCGACGGGCAAGTCGACGATGCGCCGTATTTCCGATGTCTTCGACTGCTGGTTCGAGTCCGGCTCGATGCCCTTCGCGCAGGTGCACTACCCCTTCGAGAACCAGGAGTGGTTCGAGAACCACTACCCGGGCGACTTCATCGTCGAGTACATCGGTCAGACGCGCGGCTGGTTCTACACGCTGCACGTCCTGGCGACGGCGCTCTTCGATCGCCCCGCGTTCCGCTCGTGCGTCTCCCACGGCATCGTGCTGGGTGACGACGGCCTGAAGATGAGTAAGTCGCTGCGTAACTACCCGGACGTGGCCGAGGTGTTCAACAAGTACGGTTCCGACGCCATGCGTTGGTTCCTCATGTCCAGCCCGGTTGTGCGTGGCGGAAACCTCATGGTCAAGGAAGAGTCGATCCGCGATACGGTTCGCCAGGTGCTCCTGCCGATCTGGAACACCTACTACTTCTTTACCCTGTACGCCGGTGCGTGCAACGGGGGAGCGGGCTACGAGGCCAAGCGCCTTGACCTATCGGATCAGGCAGTTGTCGATGCTCTGCCTCAGATGGATCGCTACCTGCTCGCTCACACGCGCTCCTTGGCTGAGGACGTTCGAGGCGCATTGGACGCCTATGACGTTGCCGGTGCCTGTGACGGGATCCGCGACTACCTGGATGTGCTGACGAACTGGTACGTGCGTACCCAGCGCCAGCGTTTCTGGGATGAGGACAGCACAGCATTCGATGCCCTCTACACCGCTTTGGTGACCCTCATGGAGCTGGCAGCCCCCTTGCTGCCGTTGCTTTCCGAGGAGATTTGGCGCGGTCTGACGGGCGGGGAGTCTGTGCACTTGGTGGACTTCCCCGTGATTTCCGAGGTCGTGGCTGACTCTGCGCTTGTCGAGGCCATGGATGAGGTTCGTTCCGTCGTCTCCGCTGCTCACGCCCTGCGTAAGACTCACCAGCTTCGCGTGCGTCAGCCTCTTGAGTCCCTGCAGGTCGTTTCAGAGCATTACAAGGAACTGGAACCCTTCGCGGATCTCATTGCTTCCGAGGTCAACGTCAAGTCCGTTGTTTTCACTTCTCCGCAGACATCGGGCCTGAGCGTGCGCACTGAGCTTGCGCTCAACCCGCGTGCTTTCGATCCCTCGGTTCGTAAGCTGACGAGCCAGCTGTTCAAGGCTCAAAAGTCCGGTGAGTGGGAGGTCGTGGACGGCGAGTGCCATTTCCCCTCCGTCGAGCTGGATGGGGCGCCGCTGGTGCTCACGGGCGACATGTTCTCCGTGTCCACCTCCGTGGACGCCGCTGAGGGACAGGTTGCAGATGTTTTGCCGTCGGGCACCTTCGTGGTTCTCGATACGGAGCTGACCCCCGAGCTCGAGGCCGAGGGCTACGCCCGCGACGTCGTTCGCGCTGTTCAGGACGAGCGTAAGAACGCCGGCCTGCACATCGCAGACCGTATCGATCTGACGCTGACGGTTCCCTCCGATCACGTGAGCGATGTCGAGACCTGGAAGGACATGATTGCCTCCGAGACTCTGGCATTGTCCGTGTCGGTTGAGGCAGGGGAGAAGCTCGCTGTGAGCGTCTCCAAGCACTGAGTCTGAGCGCTTTCAAGCGCTGAAGATCGCAGAGGCGGGCCACACAGATGTGTGGCCCGCCTCTTTGCGTTGTAATCGTGAGTGGTGCTCAGCGCCAAGCGATAGTGCGCCTCATTACAGGTGCGTTATTGAACCGCGTCGACAGCTTCTTTCGCTGTCTTTAGGCCGACGCCGGTGCGATCTCTGTAGGCCTTGACGGCCTCGAGCTTGCGTCCATCTAGCACCAGTGCGCGTTCAGATGGACTCAGTGCTAGATCGATGGCTTCTCCGGAGGCTTTTAAGAGTCGTTCGAGATGTGCAACTCGCTCCTTCAAGCGCTCATTTTCTTCGCGCAGCTCTTCGAACTTGCGTGCATCCCCAATCCAGATACCCATGAGTGCCCTCCTTTGGGCTTTGCCTTTGAGATATGGGGAATTCTATCAATCTGTATCCGCGAGGAAAAGGCCTAACTGTGCGCCAAGTAACAGATTTATAACGTTTTAGAAAAACGTTTTAATTCCCCTTGCGTCGCACGCTACAGTATCGACATGGCCTCACGGGTCCGACTTGTCGACGTTGCGCGAAACGCTGGAGTTTCACCGACTACCGCTTCACTCATCCTCAGCGGTAGTCGAGCAGACGCGTTTACTTCTGCGACCCAAAAGAAGGTTCACGAGGCCGCTCGAAGCCTTGGCTACACTCGTTCAATCCTTGGCTCCTCCCTGAAGTCCGGCGCCACGCGCACAATCTGCTTTTTCTATACTCCTCCCATGGACCGCTTCGTCGAGAGATTCCAACTGCATGCGAATGCACGTCTCGAAGAAGAAAATCTCCACCTGGTATCGATCCCGGTGCGCATCGGCGAAGAACAACAGATCGTCAACGCTCTGTCGTGCGGGCTCTACGACAGCGCATGCCTTGCCTGTAATCCCACCAGCGCCAAGGCGCTCATGGACTTGCTGCCCACGCCACCTATTCCCACCATGATCTTTGGCACCCTTCCTCCAGCGCCCTCCTACATCGGGGTCACCATTGACGAAACCGCGGGGATCACGCAAGCTCTCAGCGGCCTCGTCAATGGGGGAGCGAAGAAGATCGCCTACCTCACCCAGCGTCGTAATGCCGAAGAACTTGAAAACGAACCGCGCTGGCACGCGTACACGAAATTCCTCAGTGATTCGCGGCTGGGTGCCCCCGAAGTTTTGGCGTACACAGAGGGGAGCATTCCCTCTGCTTTCCAGTGCGTCACCACGATTTTCACCGGTCGGGAAGACCTCCCCGATGCGGTGTATTGCGATTCTGACCGAGTTGCCATTGGCGCAGTCCTTGCAGCGACTCAATGCGGAATTGCAATTCCCGATGACCTCCAAATCATCGGCACAGGCGCCTCCGTCGATGGCGGCGACCTTCACCCCGCACTGTCCACAATTGGCCTCGACAACCAAGACCTGGATAGCGCGGTCACCTTACTGTCCACACTCAGCGGTGAAGAACCGGAGTCGACAACGCTGACCCTTCGTTGGCACTACATGCCCCGAGGGACGACGCACTAAACGAGAAAGAACATAAGGAGCGCAACGATGCGACACAGCTCTTCTAAGCGGCTCAGCCGCACTCTGTCGGTATGCGCGGCTTTTGCCATGGCCGCTTCTCTTGCCGCGTGTTCAACTCCTGGTGGAGTTGGACAACAGTCCTCTGGTTCCTCGAGTGATTCCTCGCAGTCGCTGGGAATTCAGGGCGATCGCACCGGTAAAGAAATCCTGATCTACATGTCGGCAGGCCGCGATTACAAGGCTTACACCGACACCTTCGCGGCTTTTGAGAAGGAACACAACGTCAAGATCAACGTGCAGTACTACCAGTGGGGCGACCTGCAGCAAAAGCTCACCGCCGACTTCCTCTCCGGCCAGACTCCTGACCTCGTCGAAGAAAACGGCGGCTGGTGGTCCACTCGCTGGGGTGCAGACGGCAACATCATGTCCCTGGATCCCTTCCTCCAAAAGGAACCCGGATTCCTCGATGACTTTGTCGAATCAGGCCTTGCAAACCGTCAGGCCGACGGCAAGACCTACGGCATTCCTCTCCACGTGACCATGGGCGGCCTCGTCTTCGGAAACAAGGAAATGATGGATAAGGCCGGCGTCACAATGCCCAAGACCTGGAATGAACTGCGCGAAGCCTCCAAGAAGATTCAGGAATCCGGCGTTGAATACGGTCTAGCACTCAACAACGACGCTTCCTACACCGTTCCCTTCCTCATGCAGGCCGGAGTCACCTTCACCAAGGATGGCAACGAGCCCATGACTCCCGCAGCCAAGGCAACCGAAGCCATGCAGTTCCAGTACGACCTGATCTACAAGGACAAGCTGGCCCCGGTTCCCGTCGCCTCGAACGACTACGCCGCACCGCGTAAGGTTTTCACCTCCAAGCGAGCCGGCTTCATCCTCACCGGTCCCTGGGATATTGCAGCAGTGCGCAAGGAAGACCCGAACTTCCCGCTGACTGTCGGTGAACCCCTCAAGGGTGATGTCCAGAAGACCTACCTGGCTGGCTCGGGCATGATGATCCCCTCGAAGTCGCAGAACGCAGAGCTCGCATGGCAGCTCATCAAGGACATGACCAGCCTCAAGGTCCAAGAAGCTGTCACCGCTGAGACCGGAATGGCAATGTCGCGTAAGTCGTGGGCGAACTCTGACGTTGTGAAGAACGATCCGATTCTCTCCGTCGTTGCCAAGTCGCGTGAATACGCCTCGACCCCCGACAAGGCATTCTGGGGTAACGAAAACGCCGCGAAGATCTCGGACGCTCGCAAGGTGATGTACGAAGAGATCATCCTCAACGGAAAGGACCCGGCTGCTCAGGTCCAGACCTACGAGACCACGGTTGCTGGACTTCTGAAGCAGTAACTCATGTCCGTCTCGACTCGGAACCGAGGGCGTCGGGGAGGGATGCGCGCACGCCAAGCACGTACCGCGTATCTCTTCCTGACCCCCGCGGTCATCTACTTCGTTCTCTTCATGTTCTGGCCGCTGATCCAGGAATTTCAGCTGTCCTTCACGCGCGGCTTTACAACGCTGCGACCCGTGGGATGGAAGAACTATTCCTCGATCATCCGTGACCCAGAGGTCCAACACGCCTTCGGAATCACCCTGATCTACGCGGCCTCCGCACTGATTTTGGGTGCCTGCGTGGGCTTGCTCCTGGCTCTCATCCTCAACCAGAAATTCCGTGGGCGCACCCTTGCACGCACGATGATCCTGACCCCCTACATGACCTCGGTGGCCATCGTTGGCTTGATGTGGCGCAATATCTTGGACCCGACGACGGGTATCTTGAACTCGGTGCTCTCCAGCCTGCACCTTCCCACCCAGCAGTGGCTGACCACCGCGCCCTTGGCAACCCTTGTCGGGATTACGGTGTGGCAAGAAGCCGGCTACTTCATGCTGCTTTTCTTGGCTGGCTTGCAGGGCATCGATCCTCAGATTTACGAGGCCGCGCGCCTCGATGGTGCATCCCCCTGGAAGCGCTTCTGGTCCTTGACCCTTCCACTCCTTGCCCCGACGACGCTCTTCGTCGGTCTGGTCGGAATGATTTCAACGCTCCAGCAATTTGGCCTCCCGTACTTGGTGACCAATGGCGGGCCAGGAAATGCCACGAGCTTGTACGTCTACCAGGTCTACCGTGAGACCTTCCAGAGTGGAAACTTGGGCTACGCCTCTGCCATGAGCTTCGCCTTCTTGGCAGTCATTATGGTTTTGTCCCTGATCCAGATTCGGACGGGACGAAGGAAAGAGGCACTATGATGTGCGCACCAACCCCACCCCCGGCCTCGGCAGTCATCAAAAAGAAGAAGAGCATCGCTGACGAAGAGCTCTTCCCGGGTGCACGCCTGGTTTCACTGATCTTCATCTGGATTGCTGCCGCGATCGCTGTTGCCCCGCTGCTGTACATGATTTCTTTGGCTTTTCAATCCGACGCGGAAGTTTCCGGTGGATCAGCGGTGTTGATCCCTGCGAAATGGCAATGGGAGAACATTGGGAGGCTCTTTGCGGCGGCACCCTTTGGTCGTTTCCTCGTTAACTCGATCCTGGTCGCGGGACTGATTACCTGCTCGCACATCGTTTTCGCTCCGCTGGTCGGATACGTTTTCGCAAAGTTTGATTTCCCGGGTAAACAGGTCTTCTTCATTGCGATCTTGTCGACCATGATGATCCCGCTCTTCGTGCGTATGATCCCGCTCTATGTGTGGTTCTCGCAGATCGGATGGCTTGATACCTATCAGGGTCTGGTCATGCCATTCCTTATGAGTGCTTTCTCGATCTTCCTCATGCGCCAGTTCATTGCGGGCGTGCCCGACTCTTTGATCGAGGCGGCCCGCGTGGACGGGGCCAATGAGCTAAGGATCTACCGTTCGATTGTTCTCCCGCAGTGCAAACCCGCACTGACGGTCCTGGGATTGTTCACCTTCGTTTTCCAGATGAATGAATTCCTGTGGCCCTTGATTGCGACCAGCTCGCTGGAGATGCGAACAATTACTATTGGACTATCAATCTTTAAGAGTGAATCTTTCACCGCTTGGAACCTGACGGCAATGGGATCTCTCATGCTGTTCATTCCCGTGTGCTTGCTCTTCGTCCTCACGCAGAAGCACATCGTTCAGGGCATCGCGATGACGGGTATCAAGTAGGAGTAACCGTGAGTGAGAACCATCCGAATATCGTCCTCATTGCCGTTGATCAATGGAGGGGGGATTGCCTGTCGATTCTTGGACATCCCGACGTGCGCACCCCCTATCTTGATCAGCTAGCTGGGGGAGGAGCTCAGATGACGCAGGCCTATGCGGCGTGCCCCACCTGTGTTCCTTCTCGGATGGGGCTCATGACCGGGACCGCCCCAACGACGCACCGTCGAATCGGCTATCAGGACGGAATTACTTTCGACATGCCGGTTACGCTCCCCGGAGCACTTCGCGATGCCGGGTACCAGACTCAGGCGATCGGCAAAATGCACTACTGGCCAGAGCGCGGTCGTATTGGTTTTGATGATGTCATTTTGCACGATGGCTATCTTCACTACTCGCGTCACCGCGAGCGCGATTCGCGTATGTACGACGACTACCTGACGTGGCTTCGTGAGCAAGAAGGCGCGGGTGCCGCTGAGGACTACATCGATAATGGCCTCGAATGTAATTCGATGGTTGCGCGTCCCTGGGATAAAGCGGAAAAACTGCACCCCACGAATTGGGTTGTCACCGAGGCAACACAGTGGCTGTATCGGCGTGACCCCACCTGTCCCTTCTTCCTCTACCTGTCCTTCCACCGTCCGCACGCTCCGCTTGACCCGCCGCATTGGGCTTTCGATAGCTACGACCAGGATGAACTGACTCTTCCGGGCGAGGACAATTGGTCGGATGAATTGATGAGCGAAGAGAGAAGGGATTGGGATCCAACCGCCCTCGCTGCTCACTATCGTGAGCGGGACGTGAGGCTTGCGCGCGCCGGCTACTACGGGCACATGACGCACATTGATTCCCAGATTTCCAGGTTTATCCAGACGCTAGGGGAGTTTGGTCTGGCCGAAAATACGGTGATCGCTTTCGTCTCCGATCACGGAGATATGATGGGCGACCATGGTCTGTGGCGAAAAGGTTACCCTTACGAGGCCTCCTCGCATGTTCCCTTTATCTTGTACGGTGCGGGGATCGCCCCCGGAGCGCGCGTGGACAGTGTGGTTGAGATCCGTGACGTGATGCCCACCCTGCTCGACGTTGCTGGCGTGGAGATTCCTGAGGAAGTTGAGGGGCGCTCTGTCCTTCCCTTGATTGCCGAGGCCGATGGTGAAGTTCCGTGGAGAGAGTACCTTCACGGCGAGCATTACTTGTTTGACCAGTCGATTCAGTGGATTCGTTTCGGATCCTACAAGTACGTGTGGTTCTCCGGTTGGGGAGTCGAACAGCTCTTCAACATCGATGAAGACCCCGAGGAATTGGTCGATCTGTGCAAACTTTCCGCTGATGCGCGAAGCGGCGAAGTCGGCGATGCGCTTCTTCGTGGAAGAAACTATCTGATTGCGGAACTTGAAGGACGCGAAGAAGGATATGTGTCTGAGGGAGGTTTAGTTCCGGGGCGTGAGGCCGTGAAGGTTCTGACGCATTCCTATCCGCTTAGCGAAGAAGCACGTTAGGTCAGTAGTCAGGCTCGTATCATTCGCAGATCTTCTTGTGAAGGATCAGTGGGATGAAGCGGGGTCGGGAGTTATGATCGGATCCCCGTCGACAAAATATTTATTCGTGTCGTGGGGATTAACAACGTTACAGGTGACCTCATAGGTGCTCTCAGAGGTTGCTCCCTTAGCGGTACCCGTGAGGGAAGCACTATACGTATATTTCAAGTCTCCACTCTCGGTTTTGCCCTGGTTCCTAACGGAGCGCGTCTTGATGATGGTGGTGGCATCCATCTTTCCGGATTCGTCTACCGCTTTTCGACACGCCTTTCGGTTTTCCGTCGTGATCTCAACAGTGATCCCCTCGTCAAGGTAAGACGAAGTAGGAGTCGGAGTACTTGATACCGATGACGAAGGATCAGATGTGGAGTTCGATGAACCACTGCCTGCAAGCGCTCGCATCAAGAAGAATCCGCAGATGATGGCTAAGACGATAGCAACAGCAATCCATATTCCAGCGCCGCCTCTTTTCTTAGGTGTCTGTGGAGCCCCGGGTGCTTGGTACTGTCCTGCGGGGACAGGAAAGCCTTGAGGAGCGGGAGAAGCGGAGTTTGGAGTGAATTGAGACATGTCGTCCTTATCGATCTGCTCTGTTAATTGCCAACGTTGTCGAAGTTTATGTTTTAAATCATCGTCTGTAAAAAGTTCCCCTTTCGCATGCGCCCAGAAGCGCCTTTGTTAGCGCGGTGAATTACTGTGTGTGGGAAGCGCGAATGAAATGTGAACGCCAGCAGCGAACCGCGGCCTGACCGCGCAGCGCCTGTGCGGCCTCGTCGATAGAATAGGCGCAGCTTACTCAGCTGCAAACGAAGCCCAACGCGACCACTCACCGACCACGCGAAAGGGCTAACCAAGGAGGACTCATGGCGGGCGAATCATTCTTCACGCACGATCCAAACGAGGAAACACGCGCAGCGCGTGCGGAAGACGATACCCAGCTTCACGGCACGATTCCCGCAGATCTCATTCCCTACCTTGAAGAAGCCGATCGCGTCGATGATGAAGACTTAGTCAGTGACGATCAGCAAGAAGAAGTGAGCGAACGCGATCTTGCCTTGGAAGCTTTGGCTTTGAATTCCATGCTCTTGGGGCCGGATCCTTCCATTGTTGCTGAGCTCGAAGGCGATTACTCGCAGTGGGGTGAGGACTGGGAGGAAGAGCTTGCTGAACGCCGTGCAGAAGATGCGCACCGCGAGGCCCTTGACGATGCCGCACACACAGCAGCAGTCCTCGAGCGAGTTGAAGAAATCTACCAACAGATCATCGCTCGCGTTCCTGAGCATCAGGTTCAGCCCACTCTTGACCGCGTGATCGAAACCCTGGACATCTTGGGTGATCCTCAAAATAGCTACCCCAGCGTTCACATCACCGGAACGAATGGGAAGACCTCCACGACCCGCATGATCGATGCGCTCCTGGGTGCCTTTGGCGTGCGTACTGGTCGCTTTACCTCGCCGCATCTGGTTGATGTTCGTGAGCGAATCACAATCGAAGGTGACTCAATTTCTCCCGATGAATTCGTTCGCACGTGGGAAGATATTGCACCCTACATTGAGATGGTTGACCGTGCCCACGCCGAAACTGATGGGACGAAACTGTCTTTCTTCGAGGTCTTTACTGTCATGGCCTTCGCGGCATTCGCTGATCACCCCGTCGATGCTGCCGTCGTCGAAGTTGGTATGGGTGGTCGCTGGGACGCAACGAATGTGATCGATGCTGGTGTTGGTGTCATCATGCCCATCGCTATCGATCACGAAAAATGGCTGGGCTCGACAATTCGTGAAATTGCGGAAGAAAAAGCAGGGATCATCAAGCCTGGACAGATCGTGATTGTTGCCAAGCAACAAGAAGAAGCCCTCCGCGTCATTGAAGAGCATGCCGTCCAGGTCGATGCGATTGTCCGCCTTGAAGGCAGGGACTATGAAGTCCTGGATCGTCAGCTTGGAGTCGGCGGCCAGATGATCACCGTACGCACGCCCGCCGCGGTCTACGAGGACGTATTTGTCCCTCTCTTTGGTGATTACCAGGCAAGCAATGCGGCAGCTGCCATCGCAGCGGTTGAGGCCTTTATGGGAGGTCGTGCGCTAGACGCCAAGGTTGTCGAGGCTGGAATGCTGAGCGCCACATCGCCGGGGCGTCTTCAGGTCGTGCGCCACTCGCCGACGATTATCGTTGACGCCGCGCACAACCCCGCGGGTGCGCACACTCTGGGTGAGTCGATTTCCGAGGCCTTTGACTTCGAGCGAGTCGTTGGCGTGTACTCGGCAATGGGGGATAAGGATATCGAGGGAGTTCTCGGTGAGGTCGAACCCTATCTGGATTCCATCGTTATCACGCAGATGCCGGGGACTCGCGCCAAGCCTGCAGAAGAAATTGCACAGATCGCACGCGAAGTTTTTGGCTCCGACCGCGTGGATGTTCAAGAAGACATCCTCGAAGCAATTGCGACCGCAGTGAACCTTGGTGAATCTGGAGACGAAAGTGCACCTGCGACGGGTGTTGTCGTCTTCGGTTCGGTTTTGTTGGCCGGCGAGGTTTTGCGATTAATGGATATTCGCCCCTGAACACCTGAGTTGCCTACTCGGGTACCCTAGTATTTTCAGGATGTACGCGGGTATTATGAAGCGAAGGACCTGATCAAAGGGGTGGATACGGTTGACTGAATCGCAAGTTGTGATCACCGTCCGCTCAGATTCGCGCCCTGCCCTCGCGTTCATTTCCGGTGGCGGTGGCGGACACGAGCCTCTTGACTCCGGGTTTGTTGCTCCTGGAATGCTTCACGCCTGCGTGACGGGGCCTCGTTTTACATCACCCTCAGCACCTGACATCGCCCAGTTGATGGAAGAAGTAACAACTGAGCTGGGCGTCAATAGGGTTCTTGCGTTGGTGAAGAACTACACCGGCGATGTATTGAATTTTGAGTTGGCTGCGGAACTGGCAGCGGCTTCAGGGATTGAATGCACGCTCATTCGCGTCTGTGACGATTGCGCGACTCGAGAGGTATCTCAAGGCGCTCGCGGGATTGCGGGGACCCTGCTCTATGAGAAAATTCTGGGCGCTGCAGCCTGGCTGGGACTACCCAGTGAAGAGCTCGTCTCGCTTGCCAATCAAATCAGCGAATCCATTGTCAGCTACGGCGTCGCATTCCGTGCTCCCTCAGACGAACAGGGAAGTCCCGTTTACGATATCCCCGCAGGGCAGGCCGAGCTGGGAGTGGGGATCCACGGCGAGAGGGGAGTAGATCGTCGTACCTTCTCACAGCGCAGTGAAGTGATTGAACACTGCGTCGATGAAGTTTTTTCCCAACTCGCCCCTGCAGATGATCCTTTGATCGTTCTGGTCAACGATCTTGGACAGGCAGACCCAAATGACATTGAAAGCGCGCTTCTGAGCGTCAATAAACACGCAGAAAACGCAGGTATAACTATTGCACGTACCAAAGTTGGACGATTCGTCACCAGTGCGGACATGGACGGGCTGTCAATCACACTTATGCGCGCAAATCCCGATATCCTTAGCCTTTACGATGCTCCGACACTTGCCCCCTCATGGAGTGAATAATGACCACCATCAACACACAATGGCTCGAGCAATGGATGGACCTTTGCGCCACCGCTTTGCTTCGAGATGAAGAACGACTGACTGAACTTGACCGACAGATTGGTGACGGTGACCACGGCATCAATATCACGCGTGGCTTCTCTGAGGTTCGCCGCCTCATCGAAGAACAAACTCCTGCCTCCCTCTGCGAAGGGCTCACCCTGGTCGCTAAGACCTTGCTTGCTCACGTTGGCGGGGCCTCGGGTCCCCTGTATGGAACCGGCTTCCTTCGCGGAGGCCGCGCCATTGCAGAGCACCCCGATCTTGGCGCTAGCGAAACAATCGCGCTCCTGTACGAGGCCATCGCGGAAGGTATTGCCCACCGAGGGAATGCCGAGGCCGGGGATAAGACCATGCTTGACGCGTGGCTTCCCGCCGCTCATGCCGCTCGCGATGCGTGTGAGAAAGACGCCTCTGTTGATGAGGTTCTCTCTTGTGCTGCCCAAGCTGCGCAGCGCGGCGCTACCCTCACCGAAGGAATGAAGGCTCTGAAGGGGCGCGCATCCTACCTGGGTGAACGTTCCGTTGGGCATCTAGACCCGGGTGCCGTTTCATCCGCAATCATCATCATGCAGGCAGCGCGCGCTGCCGCTGAAGAATAGGACACCCCAATGGCGCGTGTTTCTTTTGTGATCATTTCTCACAGCCACGAACTGGCAAAGGGAGTCGTTGACCTCGCGACGCAGATGGCCCCCGATGTTCACTTTGAGATCGCGGCTGGAGATGACACTGGTGCTTTGGGTACATCCATGCACAAAGTAGAAAACGCGCTCGACCGCGCTTTAGCGCAGGTCCATAAACCCGGCGATGAAGAATGCTGCAGGGGCGTTCTTTTGATGTGTGACCTTGGCTCGGCAACCATGGTGGCCCAGACAGTCCTCGAACTCCGGGGCGATCCAAAAGACTGTATGTGCATCAATGTGCCTCTTGTCGAAGGCACAATTGCTGCCGCGGTTGCTGCGCGGGGCGGAATGGGACTTCGCCAAGTTGCTGCAGCTGCCTATCAGAGCGTCATCGATATGGCGGGCAGAGCGCGCAGTGAACTTGGGCAGATCACTAGCGTGAGCCTTGACGCGAATTCGAATGTTCTTTCATCCCTTGATGCATCGAAGAAGCTTCGCGAAGCCGATATGGTTGTTACTGATCCTGCAGGCTTACATGCACGTCCGGCCGCTCTTCTCGTTCGTGCACTCGCATCCTTGGACGTCCAGGTATGGATCAACGATGTTGATGCCTCGTCTGTCCTTGAAATTATGTCCTTGGGAGTGCGCCATGGTGAGCACGTCCATGTTCGCGCTCAGGGACCTGATTGCGACAAAGCGTTGGAACTCGCCCGCGATATGCTCGAGGGCGGCACGCATTGAGCAATAATCCGCTGAAAACCTTCAGGAAGCTTTAGGCTGGGTCTCGTGCACCTGAAAACCCTGTCCCTGAGAGGATTCAAATCCTTCGCTAGCGCAACGACTCTTCGCCTTGAACCGGGGATTACCTGTGTCGTCGGTCCGAATGGCTCCGGCAAATCTAATGTCGTTGATGCTCTTGCCTGGGTGATGGGGGAGCAGGGGGCAAAAACTCTTCGTGGTGCCAATATGGCGGACGTGATCTTCGCCGGCACATCTGGCCGGGCCGCATTAGGGCGTGCTCAAGTCGATCTCACCATTGACAATTCAGATGGTCTTCTCCCCATTGACTATTCCGAGGTCACCATTTCGCGCACTCTTTTTCGAGGGGGTGGAAGCGAATACGCCATCAATGGAACGCCCGCTAGGCTCTTAGATATTCAAGAGCTTCTTTCGGATACCGGCATGGGGCGACAGATGCATGTCATTGTCGGCCAAGGCCAACTGGATACGATCTTGTCCTCGACTCCCGAGGAACGACGTGGCTTCATTGAAGAAGCAGCAGGAGTGCTCAAGCACCGCAGGCGGAAAGAGCGTGCGCTTCGAAAACTCTCAGATATGGATCAGAACCTGGTTCGCGTTCTTGATTTAACCAGTGAGATTGAACGTCAATTACGTCCGCTTGCCCGTCAGGCAAAGATTGCCCGGCGTGCGTCGATCATTCAAGCACGGGTACGTGATGCGAAGGCACGATTGCTTGCTGATGATTTGGTCATTGCTCGCGACAAGCTTCGTCGAGGTTCCGAGGACGCGGGCACACAGCATGAACGCTTGACCTCCCTTCAAGAGGAAGAAGCACGTGCACAGGCGCGTATCCGTGAATTGGAAGCAGAGGAAGCCGAGCGTCATCCGCATGCCGCGCAGGCAATGGAAGAATGGCAAGCTCTCACCGCAATCGCTGAACGCCTCAATGCAACAATGACGATTGCTCGCGAACGAGTATTGACGCATTCTCAGCCAGAGTTGGCACCGCAAAGCGAAGACCCAGCTTCTTTGGATGAACGTGCGCAGGCAGCAAGCCATGAGGATGCGCAGATCCTTCAGCGTGTGCAAAGTGCTTCAGAGCGCGTCGATCAGGCGCTAAGACAGCGCGGTGAGGCTGAAAAACGTGATGACGAGGCCCAGCGTGCCCTTGCGCAGGCAAATCGTCTGCTTGCCGATTATCGCGAAGCAAGCGCGCGACTGAGTGCTGGGGTGGCCTCGGCTGCGTCACGTCTTGATGCCGCGCAATCGGAAGCACAACGTGCGGCGCATCAACTGGATGCGGCGCGAGAGCGCGAGGCTCAAGCTGCGCGCGAGGCCGAAGCCTATTCGGAAAACGATCCCCAAAATGATTCAACTGCCTCGAAAGCCCTGAATATCGCGCAAGCAAAGCGAGAGGAAGCACGCGAAAAGGTCGATGAACTTCTGGCGCGAGAGCGCGATGCTCGGGCAGAACGCGCACGTTGGGAAGCGCGCCGCGATGCGCTCGCCCAAACGCTGACTCCCAGTGACGGCACCGCCTCGTATATGAATGCCCCCGGTGCAAAGGGTGATCTACCCAGCGCACTCCACATCCGCGCGGGCTATGAAAACGCAATTGCACAATTGCTTTCTCCTTTTGCCGATGCCCTGGTCATCGATACCCCAGAACATGCCTGGCAGACCGCTGCCGATGCACGTCAAAAAGCTCAGGGCCGCGTGCGTCTTCTTGTCGACGACGCATCGAATTCTCAACAAGCGCCGAAACTTGATGGACTTGCAGGTGCATGGGCAAAGGACCTCGTCACTTCGACAGCATTCGATGGGCTTGTCGATACTCTTCTTGCGGGTTCGTGGGTGTGTGAGACTTTGGAGGAAGCTCGTCAAGCTTTGACGCACCCAGAAATCGAACGCGTTGCAACGACTCAGGGAGATGTTCTCTCGCGTACGTCCATGTTGGTCGCAGGTGAAGAAAGCGCCTCACCACTTGCGCTTCGTGCGCAATATGAGGAAGCAGCGGCTGCCGCAAGCGAAGCTATGGAGGAAGAGCGCCGAGTACAAGAAGAACTGACACGTGCCAACGCAGCACTTGACCTAGCAGTTCGCGGCGCGAATCAGGCTCTGAAGACCCTTCGTGAAGAAGATGCGCGTCAAGCAAAGATTGCTCAGGAAGCCGCGCGCGTTCACAGTGCTCTTCGAGCTGCCCGTGCTGAGACTACTCGCGCCGAGGAAACCCTCAAACGAGCACAAGAACAGTTAGAACAGGCGCGCGAATCTCATCAAAATGCTCAGCAGCGCCTGAAAAACGCGGCCCTGGAGGCGCCCGATGTTGATCTCGAGGCCGCCAGCCGTCACGCAGAAGAGTGTGCGGCAGCCGCACGTGCAGCCCGCGACGAAGAAACCCAGGCTCGCTTGGCTTTACGAGCTGCAGAAGAAGAGTCACGAGGCGCCGCGTCCAGAGCGCGAAACCTTCGCCAAGCCGCCGCGCGAAGTCGTGAAGAACGCATTGCTTATCAACGGCGGGAAGAACGCCGTCGGCGTGAACTGGCGCGTGCTCAAAGAGTCTTGGAGGAAGCGCAGAAGGGTTATGCTCGCGCTCAGAGTGCGGTTGCCTCCGCAAAGGCTCGCCGTGATGCGATTGAAGAATCTCGAAAGGCTGATTCAGAGAAACTTACTGCCGTACGCCGGGAACTTGATGATGTGCGTTCGCAAATTTCGCAGCTTACTTTAGCCTCGCAGCAGGCTGAGATCCTGCGTGCCGAATTGCGCATGCGGGTTGAACAACTTGAGACGCGTGCTATGGAGGAGCTCTCTTTAGAGGGCGATGAACTGATTGAGCACTACGGTCCGCACAATCTTGTTCCTGTTTTGAGCGAAGAATCTCCAGAATCAGATGTCGAGGCAGAAGACGATGCTGAAGTCCCCGCTCGTCCTTATGTTCGTGAAGAGCAGGTTCGCACACTTGATCAAGCACTGAAAGAGCTTGAAAAACTTGGACGTGTGAACCCGCTGGCCTTGGAAGAACATGCAGCGCTTGCCAAACGCCATGAGTTCTTGGTTGCCCAGGTACAGGACCTGAAGAAATCCAAGTCAGATCTGCTGACGATCATCGAAGACGTCGATCGCTTGGTTCAGGAAGCATTCGAGGAAGCATGGGTTGATACCGCGCGCCACTTTGAACATGTTTTTAGTGTTCTTTTCCCCGGGGGAGAGGGGCGTCTGGTTTTGACCGATCCCGATTCCATGCTCGATACGGGGATCGAGATTGAGGCGCGACCTGCGGGGAAGAAAGTCAAGCGACTTTCTTTGCTTTCGGGCGGAGAGCGATCCCTGGCGGCTTTGGCATTCTTGGTTGCAATCTTTAAAGCTCGTCCTTCCCCCTTCTACGTGATGGATGAGGTCGAAGCGGCTTTGGATGACATCAATTTGTCGCGTCTGCTGGAAATATTTAAAGAACTTCGCGCGACTTCGCAGCTGATTGTCATCACTCACCAAAAACGCACAATGGAGATTGCGGATGCACTCTATGGCGTGACGATGAGAGATGGCGTGACGCGTGTGGTTTCACAGCGCCTCAATGATTGAAACGAATAAACCGTGTCCACTTGGCACAGCCGCGTGTGGGATGGGAAAGTTAAGGCATGATTGAAGGAATTGCGGTCTACATTGTCACGATGATCGTCATGCTTGCCATCGCCTCGGCCGTCATTTTAGGTTTTGCATTGCACCGGCGAAGCGCTGATCAGTGGAGAGACCATCTTCGGAATCAGTCCGGGCAAGAGATCCCCTCCCAGATCCCGCAAATTAGTGTTCGTGAAGAGAACATGAACGCTGTCCTTGAGTCCTCAAGGGGCTCTCGTGGGTACATGGTGGCAGATGGCCTTCCAGGTTTCGAAGCCGTTGAAGCAATGACCGAGCGCATTGAAGATATCGCGACCAGGCGCGGGGCACACGCGAAGCCCGCCCCAACCGAGGCCGATACCTCGAAAGATGCATAAGAGAAGCGCACTGAGGGAAGATTGACCTATGCAGGCTGTCATGGACTTTATTCATAACCCCGTGGCCCCCATCATTTTGGCGGGTATCATTGTTGTTCTTGTCGCGGCTGTTTCGTTTGTCGTGCGTTCGCTCAAGTCGTCACGCACACAAAATGAAGTGCCGCCATCGACCTCCGTTGTCCCCGAGGCTTCGCTTCCGCAAGCCCAGGAAAGTGAAGTCGAAGGAGCCCAGCGTTCCCGAGATGGTCCTGCAGCGCAAACTGCTGACCACGCTGCCCCTTCTTCCGGGCAAGTCTCTACGCCGGAGGAAACCCCGGCCTCGGGAATTGAAGAAGAACGCACGGAAAGCGCCTCTATTGAGGTCCCCGAATCCATTCCTTCACGAATGGGACGTCTTCGTGCACGCTTGGCACGTTCGGGAGCTTTGGGCAAATCCCTTCTTTCTTTGCTCTCTCGTGGCGATCTATCAGCAGCGGATTGGGAAGAGATGGAAGATTCTCTTCTTGTCGCAGATTTGGGCTTGGAAGCAACCGATGAATTGATGGAAGCCCTTCACACGCGAGTGAAGGTTGAGAACACTTCAGATCCGCAGGTTGTGCGTGCACTTTTGCGCGAAGAACTGCTCAAGCTCGTTGATCCCGATATGGATCGCTCCGTGAACCTAGCAGTTCGAGATGTTGACGGCGTTCAGATCCCGGCAACGATCTTGATGGTGGGCGTTAACGGAACTGGTAAGACGACAACCACCGGAAAGATGGCTCGTATCTTCCGCGCCGAAGGACACGAGGTTCTGCTGGGGGCCGCGGATACTTTCCGCGCAGCTGCCGCTGAACAGCTTGAAACGTGGGGAAGTCGCGTTGGCGTTGATGTCGTCCGTTCTGATCGCGAAGGTGCCGATCCGGCGTCCGTTGCATTTGAATCGGTTGAAGAAGGCATTCGACGAGGCTGTGATGTTGTCATGGTCGATACCGCGGGCCGTCTTCAGACAAAGTCTGCTCTCATGGACGAGCTGGGTAAGGTCAAGCGCGTGATGGAAAAGCACGCTCCAGTCAGTGAAGTCCTTCTGGTTCTGGACGCGACGACCGGTCAAAACGGTCTTCGACAGGCCGAAGTCTTCGCTGAGGTCGCTGGAGTAACAGGTATTGTGCTGTCCAAGCTGGATGGCTCCGCTAAGGGCGGAATCGTGGTTTCAGTCCAGCGAGCATTGGGTGTCCCCGTCAAGTTTGTGGGACTTGGAGAGGGGCCGGATGACCTTGCCCCCTTCGATCCCGAGTCCTTTGTTGATGCAATCGTGGGCTAGAACCCACTACCCTTGACATTTAGTTATTTAGAAATTGTGCTCGTGAGGAGTAGTCACAGTGGCTTTCTCGGATCTTTCTGATCGTTTGACCGCGTCCTTTAAGAGGCTCCGTTCGCGCGGAGTTTTGACGGAATCTGATGTCGATCAGACTATTAGCGAGATTCGTCGTGCCCTGATCGATGCCGACGTTGCCCTTCCTGTCGTTCGCCAGTTCACCACTCAGGTTCGCGAGAAGGCATACGGAGCGGCTCGCTCCCGCGCGCTCAACCCCGGTCAGCAGGTTGTCCGCATTGTTCATGATGAACTTGTTGAGATCCTGGGTGGCGAAACCCGAGAGCTGCATTTTGCTCAGCGAGGCCCGACAGTTTTCATGCTCGCAGGTCTGCAGGGTGCAGGTAAGACGACTTTGGCCGGAAAGCTTGGTAAGTGGCTGCGTGAAGAGGGAAAGAGCGTTCTGCTTGTTGCCTCTGACCTTCAGCGACCCAATGCCGTCGGCCAGCTTCAAATTGTCGGTGAGCGCGCGGGCGTTCAGGTGTGGGCACCCGAACCGGGTAACGGTGTTGGCGATCCGGTTCAAGTGGCTCGTTCCGGTTTGGATTATGCGATCACTCATGGCATCGATGTTGTGATTGTCGATACCGCGGGCCGTTTGGGTGTCGATCAAGAGATGATGGATCAGGCGATCGCTATTCGCCAGGCCGTCAATCCGCACGAAGTCATGTTTGTTCTTGACGCCATGATCGGTCAGGATGCGGTCAATACCGCAACCGCATTCCGTGACGGTGTTGGCTTCACCGGTGTCGTGCTCTCCAAGCTTGATGGTGATTCCCGAGGCGGTGCCGCCCTTTCCGTGCGTGGCGTGACGGGTGCGCCGATCCTCTTTGCCTCGACGGGTGAAGGTTTGGACGACTTCGAGCGTTTCCATGCCGACCGTATGGCGTCTCGAATCCTCGATATGGGCGATATCATGACGCTCATCGAGCAGGCCGAAAAGCGCTTGGATGCTGAAGAAGCTGAGAAGATGGCCAAGAAGGCCATGTCTGGTGAGCTCACGCTTGACGACTTCCTCAGCCAGCTTCAGCAGGTCCGCAAGCTCGGGTCGATGAAGAAGGTTCTGGGGATGATCCCCGGAATGGCTCAGATGCGTGATCAGCTTGAGAACTTCGATGAGCGCGAGGTTAATCGCGTCGAAGCGATTGTCCGTTCAATGACTCCCGCTGAGCGTGCCGATGTCTCGATTCTGAATGGCTCTCGTCGCTCGCGCATCGCCCGTGGTTCAGGAGTGACGGTTGCTGAGGTCAATAACCTAGTCAAGCGTTTTGAAGCCGCAAAGACGATGATGGGGCAGATGGGACAGATGGGTCCGGGAGGAATGCCCGGATTTGGTTCGATGCCCGGCAGCGGTGGTAAGGCGAAGCAAAAGGCCCAGGCTCGTAAGGATCGTGCTCAGCGTGCACGCGTTGCGAAGAAGGCGCGAAGTGGTAACCCGGCGAAGCGTCGTCAGCAGGAATTGGAGGCGATGCTTCCTCGCGAACAGCGTCCTTCAGCCCCGGCGGGCTCCGCCTTTGGCGTCCCAGAAACACCCACGCAGGCTCCCAATGCGCCGCGCCCGACCTTGGATGATCTTCCCGAAGATATCCGACGCATGCTCGGCCGAGGCTGATGTATTTCGACGGGCATCTTTTTACTGATTCAGGATGGGTCAGTGGTCAGTGGAATTTAACTCCAGTTATCTCGCCCGTTGATGAGATTCCTGCCTATTCGCAGGTTCTGAGTGGGTGGGCTGCGCCCGCTTTCGCAGATGTTCACTGTCACATCGGTGTTGGCGCAGCTGCAGCGTCTCTTGGCCGCGCTCAACAACGTGAACAACTTGATGCCATGCTTCGCGCCGGTGTCACTCTTCTGCGCGATTGTGGATCTCCCGTTGACACTTCGTGGGTAAATGACGAGCCCCGCTATCCGACTCTCATCCGGTGTGGTCGTCACATCGCTCGGCCAATGAGGTATATCCGAGGTCTTGCGCGTGAGCTCAGTGATGTTCGTGAGCTGCCAGATATCGCGCGTGAAGAGTGTGCGCGCGGCAACGGCTGGGTGAAGATCGTTGGCGATTGGATCGACCGTAGCGGGGGAGTAGAGGCTGACCTTGAGCCCCTGTGGCCTCGCGAAATCCTTATCGAGGCCGTCGCCGGGGTCCACGAGGCCGGAGGTCGCGTGGCGGTCCATGCCTTTTCCTCACGCGTTATTGATGACCTCATTGAAGCAGGCGTTGACGATATTGAACATGCCAGTGGTATGGATAAAGATCAGATCCGCGAAGCGAAAAAACGTGGGATCGCGGTATCTGTCACCATGCTCCAGCGCGAATTGTTCAAGGAATTTTCTGAGCAGGCGGCACGCAAATATCCGCGGTATTCAGCAACAATGAATACGCTGTGGCAACGCAGATACGAGCAGGCTCAAGAGCTCTTTGACTCTGGAATTACGGTCTTACCCGCAAGCGATACGGGCGGCTACCAACAACCCGGAAGTATCCTTGCGGAACTGCGCGCCTGGGGCGAACTTGGGTTGAGGCCTCGAGAAATTCTTCAAAGGGCAACGCTGGAAACGCGCCGCTATTTGGGGGTTGACGAAGGGCTAATTGGAGGAAGCGCTGACCTTGTTGGGTACTCAGCCTGTCCCGACGACATTGATGCGCTTCTCGCACCCCTTTGGCTGTGTCGAGGCGGAGAGCTTGTTGCACCTTCTTTGGCGTCTTCGCCTGAGCGGTGACCAAGACCACCGCGATTTGGCTGAGTCTGGCGCCGATTGGCTTGGAAACACCGGCTAAAACTGGCATAATTAATCGCTGTACTCGACGTGCGAAGAGCCCTCTCATCTGAGTTCGTCGCGTCCCGGGATAATCATCGTCTGTGTTTCCCTACCTGACGCATGTCTATTCCACACCGATTTGAAACAGGAGTGACCACAACAGTGGCAGTTCGCATTCGTTTGAAGCGCATGGGCAAGATCCATGCACCCGTTTACCGTGTCGTTGTCGTTGACTCGCGCAAGAAGCGTGACGGACGCGTCATCGAAGAGGTCGGTCTGTACGATCCGACCCCGAACCCCTCGACCATCGAGATCAAGTCTGACCGCGTTCAGTACTGGCTCGGCGTTGGCGCACAGCCTTCGGACCAGGTTCGTAACCTGCTGGTCCTGACCGGTGACATCGCTCGCTTCAATGGCAAGGCAGACGCAGTGTCCCGCGTGCAGTACGCAGATGCCGATAAGGCAGCCGCTGCTGCTCAGGCGATCAAGGACGCCGAAGCCGCTGCTGAGAAGCGCAAGGCAGACGCCTCCGCCAAGAAGGCTGAGGAAGAAGCTGCTCGCAAGGCTGAAGAGGAAGCCGCACAGGCTGCTGCCGCTGAAGAAGCTGCAGAAGAGCCCAAGGCTGAAGAAGCCGGCGAGGAAGCCTGATCATGCTCGCTGATGCACTCGAACACCTGGTCAGCGGAATCGTTGATCACCCCGAAGACGTGCGGGTTTCTTCTCGCAATATGCGTCGCGGGCAGATGCTTGAGGTTCGTGTGAACCCTGAGGATCTGGGGCGTGTCATCGGCCGCGGAGGTCGTACGGCCCGTGCGCTGCGCACGGTAATCAACGCGCTTTCTCCCCGGGGAAACGTCCGCGTTGATGTCGTTGACACCGACCGCGAGTGACAACTTAGTAATCTCAAACGGGGACCTGGCTTAAACAGGTCCCCGTTTGGCATACCCCCGAAAAGGATTCATCCCATGCTCATGACGGCAGCACAGATCGGACCCGCACACGGACTGCGTGGGGAAGTCATTGTGGATATTCGAAGCGACGATCCGCAGCTTTTTACCCCTGGAGAAAGCTTCTCGACCTCGAATGCGGACTTCCCCACGCTCACGCTTTCTTCAATTCGTCAGCAAAAAGATCGTGTGATCGCCCTTTTTGATGAGGTTTCAAGCCGCGAGGACGCCGAAGCATTGCGCGGTGCTCGTCTGCTTGTCGATGAGAGGGAAGAAGAAGACGCGTGGTACCCGCACCAGCTCAAGGGCCTGCGCGCAGTTGATCCTCAGGGAAATGAACTGGGCGTGGTTCAAGGGCTCCAAATGGGGGCCGCTCAGGATCTCCTATTAGTAAAGACCTCCGCAGGCACTGTCATGGTTCCCTTCGTCCACCAACTTGTTCCCACTGTTGATATCCCAAACGGTATTGTGACGATCGAGCCGCTCCCCGGGCTTTTCGACGATCAAGCCATTGAGGCCCGCTGAGGAAGAGGAAGCCTATGCGTATCGATCTGCTGAGTATTTTCCCGCAGTACTTTGCTGCGCTTGACCTCTCTCTTATGGGGAAGGCGCGTCAAAGCGGCCAGTTGGACATCCACGTCCACGACCTACGTTCGTGGACTCATGATCGTCACCGAACGGTTGATGACACTCCGTACGGTGGGGGTGCGGGTATGGTCATGAGGCCTGATGTCTGGGGAGAGGCGCTGGATACCGTCATCGGAGCAGAGCCCGGAAAGTGTGTTTTAGCAATCCCCACACCTTCGGGAATCCCTTTTAACCAGAAAAAAGCTGAGGAACTTTCGCATTTCGATCGAATCATCGTTGCATGCGGACGATACGAAGGCATCGATCAGCGCGTTGCTGATCACTACCGAGACCGTGGCATCGTGGTTGAAGAATTCTCCATCGGGGATTACGTCCTCAACGGTGGGGAAGTGGCAGCCTTGGTCTTGGTTGAAGCTGTTGGCCGATTGATCGACGGAGTGATTGGGAACCCCGACTCTCTGGTTGAAGAATCCCACAGCGGTATTGGCCTCTTGGAATACCCGGTTTACACAAAGCCGCAAGAGTGGCGCGAGCACCAGGTTCCCGATGTGTTGATGTCCGGTGACCACGCAAAGATCGATCGTTGGCGTCTAGATCGTAGTCTTGAACGAACAGCGCAACGACGCCCGGATATCGTCGCCCGTATAGCGCGCTCTTCGGCTGATCAACTGAGTACCCGGGACAGGGAAGTGCTGGCGGAAAACGGTGTGCTGATGCGCGAGGGTCGCGTTGCCCCCGTCGAGATTCGCGCCGCGCGCCCCGACGAGGCCGAGCGCATCAGTGAGCTCGCCAGCCTCACTTTCCCCATGGCACCCCCGGACTTTATTTCTGAGGACGATGTCCAGGCTTTTATTTCTGATGGATTGAATCCTCAGATTTTTGAGGAATATCTTGCTGATCCCAATGCTCGCTGTTTCCTTGCAGAGAGTGAAGGCCAGCTGATTGCCTACACTTTGATTTTCCTGAATAGTCCGAAGGAAATGCCGCGTGGAAATGGCAAGTATCCCTTGGATGATCACGCTGCCTACCTTTCGAAGTGCTACGCGCGTGAAGAGGTTCACGGCAGCGGTATTGCCGGAGCGATTTTGGAGCAGACGATTCGCATTGCCAGAGAAGAAGGCGCAAGCCAAATCGTTTTAGGAACACACATCTATAACGAGCGCGCACAGCGTTTCTATCGCAAGCACGGTTTTAAAAAGGCAGGAAGGCGTCGTTTCCGTTTGAGTGCCAATACCGAGGCCACCGACGTTGTTATGATTCGCCCCGCGCAAAGTTAGCGAAATCACCGCTGCGTGCTCACATTTCTGGGCTTTCGGGGTGTTCTTTAGTACCTGGGCTGTGGCAAAATTATACGGTCTGTGTGTGGCGTAGCCTGCCGTGGGGGGCCGCCGGATCATGCAGATACACGAAGAAACGCAGGCTTGACCTGCCGAAAAGACGTGACTGACCTGCGGCAGAAGCGTCAAGGAGTGAAAATGCAAAAGCTGGACGCCGTCGATGCAGCATCGCTGCGCGAAGACATCCCTGCTTTCCGTGCAGGCGATACCGTTAAGGTTCACGTGAAGGTTATCGAAGGTAACCGCTCGCGTATCCAGGTTTTCCAGGGCGTTGTTATCGCACGCCGTGGCCACGGTGTTTCCGAAACTTTCACCGTCCGAAAGGTTTCCTTCGGTGTCGGTGTTGAGCGTACCTTCCCCCTGCACGCACCCACGATCGACAAGATCGAGGTCGTGACCAAGGGCGACGTGCGCCGCGCAAAGCTCTACTACCTGCGTGAGCGCCACGGTAAGGCCGCAAAGATCAAGGAGCACCGCTCCGGATCTGCCGAGTGACACTCGCTCGCGATATAAGCCCGGTATCCTTAAAGGATGCCGGGTTTTCGCATACGTGTGAGAATTTACGGTAGACATAGGAAAGGGATCTGTTTATGAGTCGATCAGGCGCACGTGGGAGAACCGTCCGAATGCCGGTCGCTCACGGCCCTTCGATTAAGGATATCGAGCGCGAAGAACGCCGGGCACGGAAAAACCCCTTTAATTGGCTGCGTGAGCTTGCCGTTATCATCATCTGTGCCCTGGTGATCTCCTCGCTTCTACGCGCCTTCCTTGTGCAGGTCTTTTGGATCCCCTCTGCGTCGATGCGTAATACTCTGGTTGAAAAAGACCGCATCGCTGTATCTCGCGTTTCCCACTTCACTGGGGACATTAAGCGTGGAGACGTTGTCGTTTTTGATGACACTTTGGGATGGCTTGCCAAGAACGAAACAGGTACCTCTTCGCCTTTGCGAAAAGCCGCTGAATTTACCGGATTGCTTCCTGCGGGCGGAGAACAAACCCTAGTGAAGCGAGTTATTGGCCTGGGCGGCGATCACGTGACTTGCTGTACGGCGGATGGCAAGCTTCAGGTTAACGGCGTTACGATCACCGAGCCCTACATTGCCAACAACGGTGCGGCCTCGTCAATAACGTTTGACGTTACTGTTCCTGAAGGATCCCTGTGGGTGATGGGAGACAATCGTTCAAATTCTGCGGATTCTCGTTATCACATGGGGAACGGACAAACCCCATATGTGCCCGAAAGCGCAGTAGTCGGGCGTGCATTCGCAGTGATCTGGCCGAGCAACCGCCTCAGCTGGTTGGGGGATCGCTCGGTTTTCGCTGATGTCCCCAATGCCAAATGAACGAATCCAAGCAGACTTCCTCGTGCCGCGGAAATGCACCGAAGCGCTCGTCCAAAATTACTCCCACTCGTGAGTGGGAAGAGGAGCTCCAAGGTAGTTTTGGCGTGGTCGCCGGCATGGACGAGGTCGGACGCGGATCGCTTGCCGGTCCGGTATGCGTTGGTGTGGCTTTTGCTCCTCCTGCCGGGATTCCAGTTCTTCCGGGGCTCGCTGATTCGAAGATGCTCAGTCTTCGCGCCCGCGAGGCCTTATACGAGCCTGTTTTTCAGTGGAGTCCCTGCATTGAAATTGGTCAGGCAAGCAATGATGAGATCGATCGTTATGGAATTATCGCCGCGCTTCGACTTGCCGGACGGCGTGCGTTAAAGGCCGCATCCGATCGAGGTTTTCAAGCAGATCTTGTCATTTTGGACGGATGCCACGACTGGCTCAGCGATTCTCCGGACCTTTTTGAGGATCTTGATGGTCCGCTTTATCCCACGGTCTCTACCCCAAAAGTTCTTACTCGTGTTAAGGCAGATGCATCGTGTGCGACGGTGTCTGCTGCTTCAGTTGCGGCGAAAGTTTTTCGCGACCGCTTGATGGAAGAATACGAGGACCCCGGATATGGATGGGAGTCGAACAAAGGCTATTCCTCGGCCGCACATATCGATGCTTTGAAGCGTTTGGGCCCCTCGGAGCTTCACCGGCGCTCATGGCGGCTTCCGGGTGTCGAAGGCTGAATTACTCGGTCGCGCTCTAAGATACTTGGAGCAACACAGGAGGCGATCATGGCTGGCGATATCGAATCGTATGAAAACAACCTCGAACTTGAACTGTTTCGCGAATATCGCGATGTCATTGGTTTGTTCAAGTACGTCGTCGAAACTGAACGTCGCTTCTACCTGTGTAACCACGTCGATGTGCAGGCCCGTCCCGTTGGCGGGGATATCTTTTTTGAATTGACCCTGACCGATGCATGGGTCTGGGATATTTACCGTTCCTCACGATTCGTACACTCAGTGCGAGTTGTCACCTATAAGGATGTCAACGTCGAGGAACTCAACAAGCCAGAGCTACCTCTCGCATAAGTTCGTGTTGCTATTCGAAAGCACGTATCGGGTAATCCGATGCGTGCTTCTCTGTCTGTTTGCGCATCTCGTTGTTTCGGCAGGCGTATTGTCCACAGGGCTGACACCTCATCGGTGTTTTCCACAGAATTTCTTGTGAGCAGTTCCCGGAGATCCCTGTTTTGTCATCCTTCCTTCAGTGGGAAGGAGCTGTGGTGGACTACAGAAAATACCTCGGTCAAGCGGGGGAAGAATATGCGTGTCGTTTCATTGAAGAACAAGGATTAGAAGTTCTTGAACGCAATTGGCGCGACTCAAACCGCGGAGAGCTCGACATTCTGGCTCGCGAGGGAAATACCGCAGTCGTTGTCGAGGTGCGTACTCGCGTCGGTATCGGCTATGGCAGTGCACTCGAATCAATTGATACTCGGAAGGTACTGAAACTGCGCCGCCTCGCGGCCCAGTGGGCTCGCCAGCGCAGGCTCTTCTCAAAACTGCGTATAGACATTATTGCGTTGACGGTGCCCAGAGCCTGCGGACAAGAACTGCGAGAAGGCGGAACTGTAGATTTCTTGCGATATCCCCCGAAGATTGAATGGCTCAGGGGGATCGCGTGACTTCTTCACTTGCACGTACTCGCGCAATTGCTCTGGTGGGCTTAGACGGAAATATCGTTGACGTTGAAACGCATGTCGGCCGCGGGCTGGTGAATTTCACCCTTGTTGGGCTTCCGGATGCATCCTTAAGAGAAGCGCGCGATCGCGTTCGCTCAGCGCTCCAGGCCTGTGAATTGGAGGTTCTCGACCGACACGTTACGGTCGGACTTTCTCCCGCCGGGCTTCCAAAATCGGGCTCGGGATTTGATTTCTCCATTGCTGCCTCGATACTTCTGGCGACGTCGAAGATCCAAAGCGCAGGAGTTGCAGGTGAAGTCTTCATTGGCGAACTTGCGTTGGATGGTAGTCTGCATACTCTTCCGGGAATTCTGCCCGCGGTAATTTCGGCGCGACGATCAGGTATTACCAGAGTATTCGTTCCTCTTGAGGCACGCAGCGAAGCCCTTCTTGTTCCAGGGATAGAAGTGTGCGCATTCGCGCACCTCGCGGACTTTGTCCAGGCATTCGGTGGGCAGGCAAAACGAGCACGAGTACTTGGGGTAGTCGCTCAAGAATCGGTGCCTAAAAACGCTGAGGAAGAAAGAACGCGAAGTGGGGGAGCAGGAGACTTCTCTGAAGTACGCGGACATAACTCGGCAATCGAGGCTGTCGCCATCGCGGCCTCGGGCGGCCATCATCTGATGATGATCGGGGAACCCGGAAGCGGGAAGACAATGATGGCTTCCAGACTTCCTTCAATCCTTCCAGAACTCGGCCAAAGTGATGCCTTAACCGCTAGCGCTATTCATTCGATTGCCGGGGACTTGAGTAGCGGGCAATTGCTTACAGAACCTCCATTTCAAGCTCCACATCACTCGATGTCGATCCCCGCAATGGTTGGTGGAGGCAGCGGTGTCATCCGCCCAGGTGCCGCCTCATTGGCACACGCCGGAATTCTGTTTCTTGATGAAGCGACAGAATTTGCGCCGGCGGTTCTGGATTCTCTTCGACAGCCACTGGAGTCAGGTTGGGTGCGTATCCAGCGTTCAGGCCATACGGCACGTTACCCGGCTTCTTTCCAATTGGTGATGGCGACAAATCCATGTCCGTGTGGGCACCTGGGTGGACGGATTCGTTCGTGTTCCTGCTCTTCCATCCAAAGGAGGCGTTACCTGGCACGTCTTTCAGGACCTCTGATTGATCGCATCGACATCACGCTGTCGATGCGTGTTCCCAGTCAGGCGGATCTTGCTTGTGCATCTCACTTCACCTCGCATGCACTCAAAGACAAGGTCTGCGAAGCGCGTGAACGAGCTGCCCATCGACTTAAAGGTACTGAGTGGCGTCTGAATCGGGATGTTGCGGGCTCGTGGATTCGATCGCTTCACCCACCTTCAGATCAGATCCTGAGCATGATAGATCACTCGGTTGATCAAGGTCAGCTCTCAATGAGGGGAGCGGATCGCTTACTGCGACTCATGTGGACGTGCGCGGATTATTCGGGAAAAAACTCGATTGGACTGGATGAGTTCTCTGCTGCTCTCCAGCTCAGGCAAGGAGGGGAAAACTATGGCATCGGATGAGAGCCCCGAACTACTCGACGAAATCTGGTGGAATAGCGTGAGCGAACCATCGGATGCGCACCTTGATCTTTTACGACTGCGTTTGGGAGATGAAGAAGCAAAATCTTGGATTTTAGCCTCGACGCTGGTAATCCCTCAGTGCTTAAGAAGTGAGGAAGAAGTATTTCGTTCCTGCTGGAAGCGCTGGAGACCGCGCGCTTTGGCTGCGAATCCACACGTTGAATTGGAAATCTTGAATAAAATTGGTGGGCGTCTTGTTCTTCCGAGCGATCCTGACTGGCCAGGTGGCTTTGAAAAACTAGGGGAGGGGCGACCTCGGTTGCTCTGGGTCATCGGAGAAATGCCGAAGTCACCCGCTATCGCAATCGTTGGCGCTCGAGCCTCATCGCACTATGGAAACGAAGTAGCAAGTGAACTGGCTTCAGAGCTGTCTCATCGCGGATATTGCACGATCTCTGGCGGGGCAATAGGAATAGACACGGCGGTGCACCAGGGAAGCGTTAATGTTCGCGGCCAGACCTGTGCCTACATGGCTGGCGGATTGGGAAACCTGTACCCAGCCAGCAATAGCGATCTCTTTCGTGCCATTTTGAGGAGTGGAGGGGCGTTAGTATCAGAAGTCCCCTGCACTTTCCGGCCCGCTAAGTGGCGCTTCTTAGGAAGGAACCGCCTGATAGCCGCAGCTGCCGCTGGGGTTGTTGTCGTCGAGGCTTCTCCACGCTCGGGTGCGCTAGCAACTGCACGTTGGGCACTAGAGATGGGGACCCCCGTTGGCGGAGTTCCCGGTTCGGTCTATTCCGAGGCTTCACGCGGTGTCCATGAACTGCTACGTAACGGAGGAATACTCGTTCGTGATTGGGCAGATATCGTCGACATGATCGGAGAGAAGCTCCCTGAAGAAAACCAAATGCCACTATTTGGGGACCCAACAGCCCCCGATGAGGGGATTGATGCGCTTCAGCCGATGATGCGCAGAGTATTTGAGGCGCTTCCACAGAGGCGTTCAATGACAATTGAAAGAGCGGCGGTTGCTTCTGGTCTGGATGAAGAGAGCGTGAAGATCGCGCTAGTCCGACTCCAATTAGAAGGTTATGTCGCAAACGATGAGCGCGGCTGGCACCGAAGTAAATCCCCACATCGCTAAACTGCACGGTATGGAAGAGAGACTGTTGGAAGCGTGGGAGACCTACCTGCGCGCTAATGCTGCAGTTTCTCCGCATACCCTGCGTGCCTATATCGGAGACTTACACTCATTTCTCGAAGATACCGATACTGAAGAGCTCACAGTAGAAAACGTCAATGACGTCGTTACCTTGCGCGCAATTCGCATGTGGCTTGCAGATGAACTTCGCAAGGGAAACTCACGCTCAACCGTGTCACGAAAGACTGCCTCGATACGCTCATTTACGGCGTGGGCACACCGTCGGGGTTATCTCGCTACTGATCCTGGGCTGCTTGTGACCAGCGCTCGCGGTGATCAGAAGCTTCCTCAGGTCCAAACAGTTTCTGACACTGAACGCCTCCTTGCATGCGCTGCGCTCCAAGCCAGTGATGATCCCTCGCCAGCAACAGTACGAGATTGGGCAATTCTGGAAACCATTTACGCGACTGGAATGCGTGTGAGCGAAGTCTGCTCCTTGGATACGACTTCGGTTGACCAACAGGGAATGACCATTCGTGTGATCGGTAAAGGAAACAAGGAACGCGTTGTTCCCTTTACTCGAACTTGTCTCAATGCCCTTCAGCGTTGGCTCAATGGGCCAAGACAAGAATTGGCCCAGCCCGAAGCAGGGAAGGCGCTCTTTGTTGGTGACAAAGGCAAACGCATCGATCCGCGCGTAATCCGAGGAATGCTCCACCGGATGTGCGCACGTGCGGGGGTTCGAGATATTGCACCTCACGCCCTTCGGCACACCGCGGCAACACATATTTTGGGCGGGGGAGCCGATCTTCGGGCGGTACAAGAAATGCTTGGGCATTCCTCGCTTCAAACGACGCAGAGATATACGCATGTTGACGCCCAGCGTCTAAGTGCGATCTATCGACAAGCGCACCCGCGTGCCTAGTGTGTTCAAAGGGTTTTAAGCCTGGGGTGCCCAGTGAGCATTCGCAATGGGTTGATATATCGAGTGCGCGAGATTTTTGCGCCCCAATGAATCTGTCCTTCTCGGATAGATTTGCTTGTCCATTCGCTCCCCAAGGGAGGAACTGAGGCAATTTGCTCTCCTCGTTTCACACTTTGGCCGGTGCGCAGCGTGGTAACCACCGGTTCGAAAGTCGAATGGATCCCGCCGCAGTCAATTGAAAGAACCTTTCGGCCAGCGAGCTCGGCGCTGTAGATCACCCTGCCGTCGCATGGTGATTCGATTGCGCCTTGGGGGTTATGGAGGTTGAGCCATACGCCTCGAGAACCACTCAGCCAGGGTCTATCCGGTGGGTTAAAAGCTTTAACCAGGGTGAAGCCGCCTCTAAAAGGCTGGTGCCACTGCGAAGCGGAATGGGGCGGAGTGACACCGTATGCCGGTAAGCCTAGAAATGCGCAGGCAACGAGTGTTGCCACTCCTATGTGTGTCAGATTTTTTCGAAGATCAGGGAATATCGTCATAGACCACAATCTCTTTAAAAGACATCTGTATGCATGAGCATGCTTGAATCTGTGGAAAACACGGAGAGGGCGTATACCCTGTGGATAAAAAGTGAGCAATCACAAGCTGAATTTCGTCATTGCGCACCTTCTGAAGGCCGAATCTCCTTCACGAATACGGTAGGATTGAACAGCATTCGCTATGCGGATGACTTCGCGTGCCATTTTCCGAGCACCTCACGGAAGTGAAAGTGCCGGGGCAGTTGCGTCACGGTCCAATGGGTCGCAACGTCATGGCACCAGGGCCGAAAGGCACATTAACCGAGAAAACCGGGGGAAACCCCATGATCCCGCTCAGCGGGGAAAGGACGATGCAATGGCAATCGTCACCATGCGCCAGCTTCTGGAATCTGGCGTTCACTTCGGGCACCAGACCCGTCGTTGGAACCCGAAGATGAAGCGCTTCATTCTGACCGAGCGTAACGGCATCTACATCATCGACCTCGAGCAGACCATTGCCGATATCGATATTGCCTTCGACTTCGTCAAGGAAACCGTTGCACACGGCGGAACCATCCTCTTCGTCGGCACCAAGAAGCAGGCACAGGAAGCTGTCGCCGAGCAGGCACAGCGCGTTGGCATGCCCTATGTGAACCACCGCTGGCTCGGTGGTATGCTCACCAACTTCTCCACCGTTTCCAAGCGCCTCCAGCGCCTGAAGGAACTCGAGCAGATCGACTTCGACGATGTGGCATCTTCGGGCCGCACCAAGAAGGAACTGCTCATGATGCGCCGCGAGAAGGACAAGCTCGCTCGCACCCTCGGTGGTATCCGCGATATGGCCAAGGTTCCCTCCGCAGTGTGGATCGTTGACCCCAAGAAGGAACACCTCGCTGTTTCTGAAGCTCGCAAGCTCAACATCCCGATCGTTGCCATCCTGGACACCAATGCTGATCCGGACGAGGTCGACTACCGCATTCCCGGTAACGACGATGCAATTCGCGCAGTTGCACTGCTGACCCGCGTGATTGCAGACGCAGTTGCTGAAGGCCTGCTTGCACGCAGCGCCGGCCGTAAGAATGCTTCTGAGGATTCCTCTGCAGTCGAGCCTCTGGCTGAGTGGGAGCGCGAACTCCTCGAAGGTGAAGTTGCAGCTGACGAGTCCGCAGCAGCAGCCGTTGCCGAAGAGTCCGAAAAGCCTGCACAGGACTGAGCTGAGAAAGGAATTCAGTAATGGCTAATTTCACTGCCGCTGATGTGAAGGCTCTGCGCGAGAAGACCGGCGCAGGCATGATGGACGTCAAGAAGGCGCTCCAGGAAGCCGAAGGCGATGCCGAGAAGGCTCTCGAGATCATTCGCCTCAAGGGTCTGAAGTCTCTGTCCAAGCGTGAAGGTCGTCAGGCCTCTGCAGGTCTGCTTGCCGCTTCGGTTCAGGATGGCGTGGGCGTTATGGTTGAGGTCAACTCCGAGACCGACTTCGTCGCAAAGAACCAGAAGTTCATTGACTTCGCCAAGTCGGTGCTCGAAGCCGCAGTTGCTTCCGGTGCATCTGATGTTGACTCACTGCTCGCAGCCCCCATGGGCGACTCCACCGTTAAGGATCAGCTTGATGCGATGGCCGCTGTCATCGGCGAAAAGCTTGAGATCCGCCGCGTGATTCGCGTTGAGGGCGAGAACGTTGATCTCTACCTGCACCAGACCAGCCCTGACCTGCCTCCGCAGGTTGGTGTCTTCGTCGTCACCGACGCAGCAGGTGCAGGCGTTGCCCACGATATCGCGATGCACGTCGCCGCTTACATGCCTGCCTACCTTGATCGCGACTCGATTCCGGCCGATGTCCTCGACAAGGAGCGCGCAACCCTCGAGAAGATCACCCTCGAGGAAGGCAAGCCCGAGCACATCGTTCCGAAGATCGTTCAGGGACGCCTCGAAGCGTTCTACAAGGACAACTGCTTGGTCGATCAGGCATTTGCCCGCGATCCTTCAAAGTCTGTCGGACAGGTCCTGCGCGAGGCTGGTGCAAAGGTCACCCAGTTCGTGCGCGTCCACGTCGGCGCCTGATTTCGTGTGATGGCCCCGCTTCTGGCGGGGCCATCGCCCTATCTCTTTCGACTCAGCACATATTCAAAGGAGAAGAATCCATGCCAGCTGCTCGTCGTGTCCTGCTCAAACTCTCAGGTGAGGCTTTCGGCGGAGGTTCCGTCGGCCTCGATCCCACAGTAGTCCGTTCAATTGCAGAACAGATCGCAGACGCCGTTCACGCAGGGATCCAGGTTGCAGTCGTCGTTGGTGGCGGTAACTTTTTCCGCGGTGCTGAGCTCTCTCGGCAGGGGCTTGACCGCTCCCGCGCAGACTACATGGGAATGCTTGGAACCGTCATGAATGCGCTGGCGCTTCAAGACTTTATTGAACAATCTGGTGTTCCCGCGCGTGTTCAGAGTGCTATTGCCATGCAGCAGGTTGCAGAACCTTACATTCCTCTGCGAGCAATCCGTCACTTGGAGAAAGGCCGTGTCGTTCTTTTTGGTGCTGGCGCGGGCCTTCCATATTTCTCTACCGATACCGTTTCTGCGCAGCGAGCCTTGGAAACTCATTGCGATGAACTGCTTGTCGCAAAGAATGGCGTAGACGGCGTCTATGATGACGATCCCCGTATCAATCCCGATGCGAAGAAACTTGACTTTGTCACCTACCAGGATGCCTTGAGTCGAGGCCTGAAGGTTGTCGATGCGGCAGCGTTTGCTCTTGGGCAGGAAAACGGTCTCACGATGCGCGTCTTTGGCATGTCCGAAGCTGGTAACGTTACTGCAGCGCTACGAGGCGAAAAAATCGGTACGCTTGTGCTCAGCGAATCACACTGAAAGGAACACTTCCGTGATTGATGACATCCTGCTCGAAGCAGAAGACAAGATGGATAAGACGGTCGAGGCTGCCCGCCATGAGTTCGGAAATATCCGTACTGGCCGTGCGAATGCCGGCATGTTTGAACAGCTCTTGGTGGACTACTATGGTGCTCCTACGCCCATGCAGCAACTCGCTTCTTTCCAGATTCCCGAGGCCCGCACGGTTCTGATTTCTCCTTTCGACCGCACTGCGACTCAGGAAATCATTAAGACCCTGCGTGAGTCGGATCTGGGCGTCAACCCCACCGATGACGGCAATGTTGTCCGCGTGGTTCTGCCTGCGCTGACTGAAGAGCGTCGTAAGGAATACGTGAAGCAGGCGAAGAACAAGGCCGAGGACGCTCGCGTTTCTGTTCGCTCTATCCGCCGTAAGGCTAAGGAAGCTCTTGATCGCCTGAAGAAGGACGGCGATGCAGGTGAGGATGAGGTCGAACGCGCAGAAAAGGCACTCGAATCCGCCACGAAGGCACGCGTTGAGTTGATCGACAAGCTTTTGGCTACGAAGGAAAGCGAACTCCTGACAATCTGATGTCGGCTTCATCCCAGCAACCGCGTCCCTCAGTGTTTTCGCGCGTCTTCTCTCCGGAGCCGCGCGAAAACACTCAGCCACTTGCACCCACCGGGCGAGCGGGAAGGAACCTTCCGGCAGCGGTTTCCTCTGCTGTCGTACTGATTGCCCTTCTTGTTGCTTCACTGCTTGTTGTTCAAGGTATTTTTGTTGCCTTTGTATGCTGCATTGCACTCCTCGGTTTATGGGAGCTGGGTGGAGCCTTTGCTCGCGTGGGGACACGTCTTGCCATGGCGCCGCTGTATCTTGGCGCAATTGGGATGATCGTGTGCGCGTGGTTCTTGGGACCCGAGGCCGTCACAATGGCGCTGTACTTGACGGTTTTTGCTGTTGTCGCGTGGAGATTGGTTGATGCGCCAACTCCTTCCAGAATCACTGACATCATTGCGAGTGTTTTCAGCGCCGTCTACGTTCCTTTCTTGGCTTGCTTCGTTGTTCTCTTGCTGCGAGACTTTCGCTCGCCCGCGGTGATCGGTGTTTATGTCCTTGTCACCTGCTTCAATGACATCGGTGGATGGCTTGCAGGGATTATGTTTGGTAAGCACCCCATGGCACCACGACTCTCTCCGAAGAAGTCATGGGAAGGCTTCATCGGTTCTTTGTTTTTCTGCATCCTCACTGGAATCGGCGGTTTTATGCTGCTGGGCGCAACGTGGTGGTGGGGCGTCATTGCTGGCATCTGTGGCTGCGTATGTGCGACGATCGGGGACCTCACCGAATCTTTGATTAAGCGTGAGGTTGGGCTCAAAGACATGTCAGCATTGATCCCAGGACACGGCGGTGTGCTTGATCGTGTCGATTCTCTGGTGATGACTGCCCCGGTTTTCTATGTGATCTTTATTTTCGCTTTGCGTTAAGTTCGCATCTGAATGAAAGCACATGAGGGTGCATGCGACTAGGCTATGCACGGGGAGAGGAGGAGCAACGAATGAGCACAACCAATCGAGCAAGACGAGAAGTTCGCCCGACCGACCAGTTACCTGAAGGCGCAACCTCGCCTGATGCAAAGCCTCGAGTTACTTTTACAGCGCGTCGGCGCGGTAAGGCTCCTCGCCACCTTGCAGATTTTGATCAGAAGGAACGCAAGGAGTTTGTCTCCGAGGCCGGGCTTCCTTCCTTCCGTGCTGATCAGTTGTCGCGCCACTACTTTGAGCGTCATATCAGCGCCCCTGCCTTGATGACGGACATGCCAAAGAGTGCTCACGATCTCATTGAATCGACTCTCCTTCCACCTCTTGTCCGAGAGGTTGCTGTTCTGGAAGCTGATGGCGGGGAAACACTCAAGCACCTATGGGAACTTTATGATGGTGCCCGCGTCGAATCTGTTTTGATGCGCTACAGCGACCGTACGACGCTCTGCATCTCTTCCCAGGCTGGATGCGGTATGGGCTGCCCTTTCTGCGCTACGGGTCAGATGGGGCTCACCCGAAATCTTTCAACCGCAGAGATCATTGACCAAGTTCGCGCTGCCCACCAGGCTTGTGAAGAAGGGCTGGTTGGGGGCTCTCCAACACACCTGTCAAATGTGGTCTTTATGGGAATGGGAGAGCCTTTAGCGAACTACAAGGCGGTAGTCGCAGCTCTTCACCGCATCATCGATCCCGCACCTGCCGGTTTTGGGATGTCTGCACGGAACGTAACGGTTTCAACGGTTGGTTTGGTTCCAGCAATTGATCGTCTCTCCCAAGAAGGTCTTCCGGTCACTCTTGCGGTCTCACTGCACACCCCGGATGATGACCTTCGCGATGAGCTCATCCCCATCAATTCCAGGTGGAAAGTAGGAGAGCTTCTGGACGCCGCGCGCAGATACTTTGTGGCTACTGGTCGGCGAGTTTCTATTGAATATGCGCTGATTAAAGACATGAACGATCAGGTTTGGCGTGCCCAATTGTTGGCAGATGAGCTCAATAAGAGGGGCAGGGGATGGGCACACGTCAATCCCATTCCTTTGAATCCCACCCCTGGTTCGATCTGGACTGCATCCACCCGTCGGGCGCAGGATGCATTTGTGAAGACGCTGCGAGACAATGGAATCTCGACAACGATTCGAGACACACGTGGTTCCGATATCGACGGGGCTTGCGGTCAGCTCGCAACGGCTGTTAATAACCGTGAGCGTGCACGTCAGAGTGCACGTGAAAATAGTGCACACAAAGAGGAGAAGTGATGGGCGACGCTTTCCCGACTACGGGAATTTTCCGGCGCGGTTACGGTAAGGATGCCGTAGATGAGTTCTTCATCGATGCTCGTCATGCATATGAAGGAGGGCTTCCGGCTGAACAGTTCAGTGCTGAACAGGTTCGTCAAGCGTCCTTCCCAAGGCAACGCAATGGCTATGACACCCAAGCGGTGGATGCGGCAATGAGTCGACTTGAAGCTGCTTTTGTCCAGCGCGACCGCGCCGACCACATCGCTGTTAATGGTGAAGGCGCCTGGTACGAAAAGGTAGCCGACCGCGCGACGACACTGTATCCGCGTCTGCTCCGCCCCTACGGACAGCGTTTTTCACATCCCCGTTCGGGAATTGGCTACAACGCTGAACAGGTTGATGACCTTCTGGATCAGATTGCAGCTTTCTTTGATGATCGTGAGGATCTGGCTGCTGACGATGTCCGGCATACGCTTTTCAAGGCCGCGCGCGGTAAAAAAGCCTATGCAATGGGTCCGGTCGATGCCTATCTTGGGCGCGCCGTTGAAATCCTTCTTTCAGTGAACTGACACATGAGTACACAGGTTGTTCTGCTTGGTTCTACGGGATCAATCGGCACACAGGCGCTTGAGGTTATTGACCAGCACCACGAAGAATTCGAGGTCGTCGCTCTCAGCGCCGGTGGTCGCTCTCTTGAGCTTTTGGCAGAGCAATGTGTTCGTTATCGACCTCGGGTCGTTGGAATCCACGATGGCGATGCGCGCAGGCTTGAGTCTCTGATTGCCTCGGCTTCTGGTGAAATTCCAGAGATTTTGGTCGGACCGGACGCCTCAACGCAAATTGCTGGATCCTTCCCTCAGGCAGTTGTCCTCAACGGTATTACCGGCGGTGTTGGGCTTGGCCCCACCCTTGCGGCCCTCGAGGCCGGATCGACCCTTGCCTTGGCAAATAAAGAATCCCTGGTTGTTGGTGGGCCTCTAGTTCGGCGTGCAATGAAGCGCGATGGGCAAATCGTCCCCGTTGATTCAGAACACTCGGCCATTGCCCAATGTCTTGCCAGCGGAGTTCACGAAAAAGGTTTGACCGCGCAGCGCGTCACCGGCAAGAGCGAGCTTGCGCAATTGGTTCTCACGGCCTCGGGAGGGCCTTTTAGGGGAAAGAAACGCGCTGATCTGGCGGAAGTAACCCCGCAGCAGGCGCTGGCCCACCCGACGTGGAATATGGGGCCCGTTGTCACCATTAACTCATCCACTCTGGTTAATAAAGGCCTAGAACTCATCGAGGCGCATCTTCTGTTCGATGTTCCGGCCTCGGATATTGTCCCGGTGGTGCATCCTCAGTCTATCATCCACTCCATGGTGACGTGGAAAGATGGGGCGACGATTGCGCAAGCATCGCCCCCCGATATGAAACTTCCTATCGCGTTGGGATTGACGTGGCCCAAGCGACTTCCAGATATCGAAAAACCGGTGGATTTCCTTCAGCGGCAAGAATGGACTTTTGAGCCGGTCGATTCGCAGACTTTCCCGGCAATCAATCTGGCACGAGCGGCTGTTACTGAATCGCCGACCCATCCCGCCGTGTACAACGCTGCGAACGAAGTTTTCGTCGATGCATTTCTGCGTGGGCAGCTTGCGTATCTGTCAATCGTGGATCTTCTTGAGGAAGTTCTGGCCGAGCACCAGGGCATCGATGAGCCTACGCTAGACGATATTCTTGGCGCCCAAGAGTGGGCCAAGGCTTCTGCTCGTTCTCACATCATGTGAGAGGAAAGATAAAGGATCTTCGTGGGAATTATTGGTGTTCTTGTTATCGTCGTGGGGTTGTTGATCTCAGTCGCACTTCACGAATGTGGCCACATGATTCCTGCAAAGAAATTCGGCGTCTACGTTCCTGAATTTGCGGTCGGTTTTGGACCTCAGATTTTTGGCGTTAAGAAGGGGGAGACGACCTATTCCCTTCGCGCGATTCTTTTGGGTGGCTATGTTCGCTTGGTCGGGATGTTTGCCCCGGCTCGTGACGGGGTGAAAACGACGAATCGACGTGGAAAGCCGACCCTTGCCCAAGAGGCTCGTGAGGCCAGCATGGAAGAAATTCCTGAAGGCTACGGCTCTCGCGCATTTTATCTTCTTCATCCCGCACAGAAGATCATCGTCATGATCAGCGGTCCATTGGTCAATCTCTTCCTTTCGATTCTCTTCCTATCGATTGCTCTGGTTGGGATTGGAATTCCCAAAGCTTCTTTGACGCTGAGTGAGGTTCCCCAGCAGCTGACTACTCAGGGAGTCACTGTCGATGCGCCGGCATACGCCGCAGGTATTCGAGCGGGGGATAGAATCACGGGAGTCAACGGTAGCGCCGTGACCTCCTGGGAGCAGATGCGTCAGAGCATTGCAAGCTCACAGGGCACCATCGATATTGACTACCTGCGAAATGGCCAACTTTTCCACGTAAATGTCGATCCGCTGCGATCGGGAGATAACGTCAGTATCGGTGTCATTGCGGGGACTGAATATCAATCCGCCAGCGTAGGAACTGTCGCCTCAGCCGTAGGGGAGACCTTTACCGGCACTGTGAGCGTTGTTGCCCGTCTACCAATCGCTCTGTGGGATGTTGGCCGTTCGATTTTCACCGGTGCACCCCGAGATTCGGGTGGAGTCATGTCGGTTGTTGGTATTGGCAGGATTGCTGCAGATGCGACCTCGTCTGATGTCACGGCGAGCAGCGGTGGCTGGATGCGTTCGGCTGCACTATTGCTGTCGATCCTGGCTTCCCTGAATATGGCGCTCTTTGTGTTTAATCTTCTTCCTTTCCCGCCGCTCGATGGAGGACATATCGTTCCGGCAATCTATGAATGGATTCGGCGAGGCCTTGCTCGGGTACGCGGAAGGGAAGTACCGCCACCGGTTGATACTGCGCGGCTTATGCCTCTGACATACACAATGGGCGCCATCTTGGTTGCGATGACGGTTCTGCTGATGATTGCAGATATCGTCGTGCCAATCAGCCTGCAATAGGTCGTTCACAGCACTGCGAGCTTTCATCGGTTTCATCAGCCTCTGGCTGGCCCGGGTGCCAGCTGCATACAAGTGGGAGATAATGACAAGGTGACTGAAATTAACTTAGGGATGCCCAGCGTCCACGAAGCTCCTTTTCCGCGTCGCAAGACTCGTCAAATCATGGTGGGGGATGTGCCTGTTGGTGGGGGTGCTCCCGTTTCTGTTCAGTCGATGACCACAACGAAAACCCACGATATCGGTGCGACACTGCAGCAGATTGCAGAGCTCACCGCAGCGGGCTGCGACATTGTTCGTGTCGCCTGCCCGACTGATAAGGATGCTGAGGCTCTGCCGATTATCGTCAAGCAATCGCGTATTCCCGTCATTGCTGATATTCACTTCAACCCGAAGTATGTTTTTGCAGCGATTGAGGCCGGTTGCGGTGCGGTTCGCGTGAACCCCGGAAATATTCGTAAGTTCGACGATCAGGTGAAGGAAATTTGCCGCGCAGCTTCCGATCATGGAACTTCGCTTCGCATTGGCGTAAATGCGGGTTCTTTGGATCCGCGTCTTCTCAAGAAGTACGGTCGCGCAACCCCTGAAGCCCTTGTCGAATCAGCGGTCTGGGAAGCATCGCTCTTTGAAGAGAACGACTTCCATGATTTCAAGATTTCGGTCAAACACCACGACGTTTTGACCATGATTCAGGCCTACCGCTTGCTCTCTGAAAAGGGCGATTGGCCGCTTCACCTCGGCGTGACCGAGGCCGGGCCAGCCTTCCAGGGAACCATTAAGTCCTGCGCAGCTTTCGGCGTGCTTTTGGCCGATGGTATTGGCGATACGATCCGCGTTTCCCTCTCTGCACCTCCTGTTGAAGAGGTCAAGGTTGGCACGAAGCTCTTGGAGTTCATGGGCCTGCGTGAGAAGACCCTCGAGATTGTTTCCTGTCCTTCCTGTGGGCGTGCCCAGGTTGATGTCTGGACGCTGGCAGAAAATGTCACTGAAGGCCTCAAGGATCTGACTGTTCCCCTTCGTGTTGCCGTCATGGGCTGCGTGGTGAATGGCCCGGGTGAGGCTCGTGAGGCTGACCTCGGTGTGGCCTCGGGCAATGGAAAGGGACAGATCTTCATCCGCGGGGAGGTCGTCGAAACCGTTCCCGAAGATGACATTGTCCCAACCCTCATTAAGCATGCGAACCTGCTTGCTGAAGAAATGGGACTTGAAGAAGGTGAAGGATCCGTCGAAGTTCTTCCGGTTATCCGATAAGGGCAACAATCGCGAAGAATTCACGTATCCTTCCGTATAAGAACATTGAGTGTAACAGCCTGATCAAAGGGGATTTGTTATGAAGATTCGTACCGTAGCTGCTCTGGGAATCCTGGGCTGTGCTGGCGCAATTTACGCGACGGGCTTTCCGCGCCGTATTGGGCTGACTCGTTCCGAGGCCTCGGTCTCCCTTCCCGGTGATCTTGAGCTTCCCAATGCTGATGTCGTCGTTGATCGTGCGGTAGAGATTGATGCACTGCCGACTCGCGTGTGGGAAGTGATCGATGCTGCTTTTGAAGAGGATGAGGACGGTCGCGTCCTGATCCGTCAGGAGGGCGATTGCCTGGTGATCCGCGTTCCCGCCCCGGGACGCAATCTGGAGTGGGAAGACGAAGTGGATGAGTACACCGGTACCTGCACTTTTGCTCTTCTTCCCGAGGCCAATGGACGTACCCGCCTTCACCTGCGTGAGCGCCACCAGGCTACCGAGTCGACTCCCGTCTGGCGCCTCTGGGCCGGCGTGTGTGCCGAGTCCTACTCGACCATGTCGATGCTGCGTGATTTGAAGGAAGCAGCAGAGGCTTTGTGAGCTGAACAATAGTCCACGGCGGGTGCAGGCTTCGTGCCTGTGCCCGCCGTGCTTTAGGATTGAGGTGTGTTAAGAACTCTTTCCTCTTTCTTCCTGCGCACTCTGCGCGAAGATCCGGCTGATGCCGAAGTTGTTTCCCATAAGCTCCTTGTCCGTGCGGGCTACATTCGTCGTACTGCCCCCGGTATCTACACGTGGCTTCCTCTTGGCCTGCGTCTGTTGCGCAAGGTAGAGGCAATTGTTCGTGAGGAGATGGACCGTATCGGCGCTCAGGAAGTTCACCTTCCTGCGCTTCTTCCCGCGGAGCCTTACAAGGCGACCGACCGCTGGGATGAATATGGTCCGACCCTGTTCAAGCTGCAAGACCGTAAGGGTGGGGACTATCTCTTGGCTCCTACCCACGAGGAGATGTTCACCCTCTTGGTGAAGGATCAGTACTCCTCTTACAAGGACCTGCCTCTGACGATCTACCAGATCCAGACGAAGTATCGTGATGAAGCTCGTCCGCGCGCGGGTCTGATTCGAGGCCGTGAGTTCGTCATGAAGGACGCATATTCCTTCGATATTGATGATGCTGGTCTGGATGTTGCCTACCAGAATGAGCGCGATGCCTACGAGCGCATCTTCAAGCGTCTGGGCTTGGAGTACGTGATTGTTTCCGCGATGTCGGGTGCCATGGGTGGCTCTCGTTCCGAGGAATTCCTTCACCCCAGCCCGATTGGCGAGGATACTTTTGTGCGTTCTCCAGGAGGCTACGCTGCCAACGCCGAGGCCGTGGTGACGCCTGCTCCCGAGCCGCTGCCTTTCGATGGTATTCCCGAATTTGAGATGCGCGAAACTCCCAATGCCCCGACTATCGAGGCCTTGGTTGAGCGCTCCAATGAGCTTTACCCCCGTGATGATCGCCCGTGGCAGGCTTCGGATACATTGAAGAGCTTCGTTGTCACGCTCACGCACCCCGACGGTGAGCGTGAGGTCGTTCTTTTGGGTGTGCCCGGTGACCGCGATGTCGATATGAAGCGTCTTGAGGCTTCAGTTGCGCCAGCAGAAGTTGAAATGGCTGGTCCGGAAGATCTGGCAAAGCACCCCGAGCTGGTTCCCGGTTACATCGGTCCGATGGCTGCAGGACCGAATTCGCCTGCTCGCCACCTCGATGAGGATGGTAATCCTGTGGGTGGTATTCGCTTCTTGGTTGATCCTCGCGTGGTTGATGGAACCACGTGGATCGCTGGCGCAAATACTCCCGGAAAGCACGTGTACTGGCTGACGATGGGGCGTGATTTCACTGCCGATGGAACCATCGAGGCCGCAGAGGTCCGCGAGGGCGATCAGGCTCCAGATGGCTCTGGTCCGCTTCACTTGGAACGCGGCATCGAAGTTGGTCATATCTTCCAGCTTGGCCGCAAGTACGCAAAGTCTCTGGGCCTGACTGTTCTGGACCAAAACGGAAAGAGCCAGGTTGTCACCATGGGCTCATACGGCATTGGTGTTTCGCGTGTTCTGGCGGCACTTGCTGAGTCCAATAGCGATGAGCGCGGTTTGGCATGGCCTGCAAATATCGCACCATTTGATGTCCACGTTCTTGCTACGGGTAAGACGGATGAGATTTTCGATGCTGCTGAGTCGATCTCATCGGCATTGGACCGTGATGGCTTCGATGTTCTCTTCGATGATCGTCGCAAGGTGTCTGCCGGTGTGAAGTTTGCCGATGCAGAACTGGTCGGTCTTCCGATTGCAGTTGTTATTGGTCGCGGATTGGCAGATGGAAAGGTCGAGATTCGTCTCCGTGCAAGCGGTGAGTCTTTCGAGGTCCCGGTTGAATCTGCTGTTGAGCGTATCGAGCAGCTTCATCGTGAGCTGCTGGGGGAGGGTAAGTAAATGGCTCTGCGTGAGATCCGTGTGATCGGTGATCCGGTCCTTCGAACCCCCTGTGATCCCATTACTGAAATCGATGCTTCTGTGAAGGCATTGGTCGAAGACTTGCTTGAGACCGTCGATATGGATGGACGTGCAGGTCTTGCTGCAAACCAAATCGGTGTGGGGTTGCGTGCATTCTCGTACAACATTGATGGGGAGATCGGCTACGTTCTGAACCCGAAGATCGTTGAGCTCAGCAAAGACGAGTATCAGGACGGTGACGAAGGCTGTCTGTCTGTTCCTCAGCTCTGGTTCCCCACGGAGCGCGCGTGGTACGCCCGCTGCGAAGGTATTGACTTGGATGGAAAGCCAGTAGTCATCGAGGGTGAAGAACTGATGGCTCGTTGTATTCAGCACGAGTGCGATCACCTTGATGGCATGCTCTATATCGACCGTCTGGATCGCAAGACGCGTAAACGCGCTCTGCGTGAAATTCGCGAGGCAAACTATTAAAAGACAGATGTCGAACTGATCTTTGCGTAACTGCGGCGGATCCCACGCGATCCGCCGCAGTTTTTGCGTTAGAATGGGCGTACACCGTTTGCTGTGGCATTGGATTGAGGGCGTAGGGGAAGACGATCCTCAAACACAGGAGGCCACAATGCGAGGGTCCTATACCCGCGGTGTACTTTTCGTACACTCAACGCCGCCCGCTCTATGTCCGCACATCGAGTGGGCTGTCGGTGCTGCCTTGGGAAGTGAAGTTCACCTTCAGTGGACCCCTCAAGAGGCTGCCCCGGGAATGCTCCGCTGCGAATACTCCTGGGTAGGAAGCGCCGGTACGGGAGCTCGCTTGGCCTCGGCACTGCGCGGATGGGAGCACCTGCGCTACGAGGTCACTGAAGAAGCCAGCCCCTCTTGCGATGCAGGACGCTGGTCGCATACGCCGTCATTGGGTATTTTCCATGCGCAGATGGACAGCGTCGGCAATGTTGTCGTTCCCGAAGACCGCGTGCGTGCAGCTATCGAAAAGGCAAGCTCATATGAAGAGCTGCGTGAAGGACTCGATCTGGCTTTGGGCCAGGCTTGGGATGATGAGCTGGAGCCCTTCCGTCACGCAGGAGCAGGCGCGCCTGTTCGCTGGCTCAACCGCGTAGGCTAATAATCTATGGGTACTATCGGTGACCTTTTAGGCGATGCGCTGGGACAGGCCTTAGCCTCGAATTCTGATGCTGCACCCGTTGAGGCAATTGAAGGGGCACGTGAGCAAAGGGCAGAGGAACGCGCTGAGCATGTGCGTCAGGTTGTACAGGATGCGCTTGTTTCAAACGCTTCAGTAGTGCCGGAGAATATCGATGATGCGTGTTTATTGAGCGCCCTTGATCTGGACACTTTATCTCTATATGCCGCCGTTTCGGCCATCGAACATGAACTGGCAATCACCATCCCGGATGCCGTGGTAACCCAATGGGTGGCCATTGGAGATATTGCGAGCAGTGTCGGTGAGCTGGCGCAGTAGCGTCAAACTTCTGACCTAGAATGGTGTTATTGTCTGCGACCACACCAACTCAAGGAGAATCACAGGTGGCACGAATCGAAGAAGATCTGCTGGGTACGCGAGAAGTTCCTGATGAGGCATACTGGGGAATCCACACGCTTCGCGCCCTTGAGAACTATCAAATCAGTGGTCGGACAATCAACCAAGTTCCTGAGATGATCCGCGCAATCGTCCAGGTAAAAAAGGCCTGCGCCCTGGCAAATCGCGAACTCCATGTGATCAGCGCTAAGACCGCAGAGGCTATTGTTGCGGCTTGCGACGATATCTTGACTAATGGAACCTGCATGGATCAATTTCCGATTGATCAATTCCAGGGTGGAGCAGGTACCAGCGTCAATATGAATGCCAATGAGGTCATTGCGAATCGCGCACTGGAGATGCTTGGCCTTCCTCGCGGTGATTATGACGTGATCAACCCCAATGACCATGTGAATCACTCGCAGTCAACGAACGACGCGTATCCGACTGCGTTCCGCTTGGCGCTTCACGGAAAGATCGAGAGGCTTCGCAGGGCTGTAGAGGATCTTGCTGATGCTTTTGCAGCGAAGGGCGATGAATTCCGTGACGTGCTGACCATGGGCCGTACCCAGCTACAGGATGCGGTTCCGATGACGCTCGGGCAGGAAATGTCGGCCTTTGCAGTTACGCTTCGTGAGGAAGATCCGCGTCTTGAGGTGAATGCAGAGCTTCTCCTGGAAACGAACTTGGGCGCAACGGCGATCGGTACGGGCTTAAATACCCCTACTGGTTATCAGGACGTAGTTGTTCGTCACCTGCGTCGTATTACCGGCTCTCGAGTTAAGGCCGCAACCCACTTGGTTGAGGCGACTTCCGATACTGGTGCGTATGTGTCAATGCATGCAGCAATTAAGCGTACGGCAGTGAAACTGTCGAAGATTTGTAATGATCTTCGTTTGCTTGCTTCGGGACCGCGCGCGGGTTTGAATGAAATTAATCTTCCTGAGATGGCAGCAGGTTCATCGATCATGCCTGCGAAGGTGAACCCGATTATTCCCGAGGTTGTCAACCAGGTCTGCTTTAAGGTCATTGGAAATGATCAGACTGTGACAATGGCTGCTGAAGCCGGGCAGCTTCAGCTGAATGTCATGGAACCGGTTATTGCGCAAGCAACCTTCGAATCCATCGATCTTCTTGTGAATGCCTGCGACACTCTTCGTGAGCGCTGCGTCAACGGAATCACGGCAAATGCCGAGGTCTGCCGCTCCTACGTTGAGAACTCGATTGGTATCGTTACGTACTTCAATGATGTGATCGGGCACCACCTCGGCGATGTTGTGGGTAAGCGCGCTGCTGCAGAGGGGAAGACCGTTCGCGAAGTGATTGCCGAAATGGGATTGCTTTCGGATGAAGAGGTCGAGGCGATTTTGTCGCCTGAAAACCTTGCAAACCCTCATTACCGAGGCGCACAGGTCGATTGATCTTCTTGTTTGGTTTGGGGCGGGGGGGCTATTCTCTCTCGACCTAAACTAGGTGGGCTCGCAAATTAGTGGTTATTTCAGGATGAAAGAATTGCCGATTTGGCTATGTCCTGATTGTCTGCTTCAACGCGGATAAATGCTTGATTTACCTCTGTCACCGCATGCGATATACCTGCAGCAGCGAATGCTATCTGATCGGCTAGATTGTTCATTTCACCAATCAATGAATCGAGTATTTCCTGGCTGCTGCCAGCAGCTGGGATAGATGAGAGTCGTGTTTTTGCCGCGCTTTCTCCAGAGTCATCAGCTTTTTTCGCAGCTTGAGCCACGTATTCTGGATGCCATTCGATATCCTGAGACACCTTAGCTCCTAGAGGTTGAAGTAGTTGGCGAGCTCGCACCAGAGCATCGTTTGGTAGTAGCCCTCGAGCCCAACTCGTGCCGGATCTGAACGTTGTTTACGAACCATGCAGGGCGGAGCGAGGTAGCTGGATGGCACACGTGAGGTTGCGATCTTGTAGCTTGCCGAAGGCATTGATAGCGCTGCGATGCTGGAAATTGGCTCATAGCGGCTGGCAACGCGCTTCCATCGAGTCCACGCCGAATATTCCCAGTTATCTTCCTCAATTTCCCGGTGAAACCTTGGATTCATATATCGAGTCGTCCGATCTATGAGCAGTCCTTTTGCTTCTTCGATATCACCTCTACTGAGTGCGTCAACTGCCTGCGACTGAATGTATCTTGGAGCGTCGAAATCGTTCTCACGAGTGAAGATCGGTGAGTTTGCCAGTAAAACGTGGGGGGTTTCTTCTGTATCGATCAGATAGATATGACTTTCTTCTCCGACGGAGCGCAAAACTGTTGTCGAAACCGGGGCCTGAAAAATACAGAGCTGACGTATTACGCTGGGTGTGTAATGAGGTGAGAGCGAATAAATAGTGATCGGATGAGTGCTCTTCTGGATAGGGGCAAACAGATTCAGTGCGTCCTCGGTCAGGCAGCCTGCAGAAAAAACGGATTCAACGTGCTGTCCAGCCGCTTTTTCAGCTTCTAACCATACCCTTTCGCCATTCTCTGATGTGAGAGCCGCAGTGCGAAACGCTTCTGTGAGGAAAGTCGGAATTGAAATTGTGGGGCGACCTTTAGTATTCATGAAATCACCTGCAAAGTCTCGAGCATTCGGGGAAGTTGATCAGCGATTGAATTAATTGAAGTCGTTGTTGCGGTTGCTGTCGCATAGAGGCGGACAGTTCTGTTACTCACTGCCTGAGTCCAGGTCCACTGGATCGCTGTGTAGGAGAGTCCTTCGTCAACGTAAAGGCCAGTAGTCATCAGTGTGTCATCACTTGGGATCGAAAATCCTGTCTGTTCGATAGTCATCCAGCCGGGAATAATTTCATCGAGGGGTATCGGGCTTTTCCCCATTAAATCGATGGTTACGATGAAATTTGGTCGGAAGCCTGTTGTCTTTTCCGGAATTCCGACTGCAACAAAGAGAGCATCATCTAACGGGGAACGGGGGTGCGTGGAGGTCGCGTTAACTATTGGTGGAATCTGTGGAGTGAGTATCGCTTTCGGATTCGGGAGAGATAACGCCCTCCACGTGTCGGGGAGTTCCATGCTTGTTTTGATGGTCACGGTTTCACCTCCAAGGGTGTACGAGCAATAATTGGTTTGGTGAGGGGTCGGGGGGATGATCTTCCCGTTTTCGTCAATAAGCCCGTGGCGCTTGTGCCATTGCCACTGCGCGTCTAGGCAGCGAGGGACTGGGAGCGGAAGGAAATAGAGGACAGCAATGAGAAGAAAAAAGAACGTGAAGATAACAGTGATAAGAACGAGTGAGTGCGGTGCACCAGCGCTGTTTAGAAGTACACCTGTGCCGCTGGAAATTGCAGCTAACGTCCATGCGAGGCGGCGTATGCTCGCTCCTCGTTTTGAATAGAAATCACTGGACATATCTCTCCAGAAACCAGCAATTGGCGCATCGCTGTATGTTTCTGAACACCAGATGAATAATCCGATGAGAAAGAGAATCAATCCTGGGATAACTACACCAAGTTCGCTGCTCATTGCTACTGCGCTCTCGACCGATTAATATCTTGAATAAGTTCATCGAGGGCCTGTTGGTGTTGGGCACCGGTAGAAATAGAGGTGAGCTTGCTTTTTGAGAAGATCTCACCTGCGGCATCACACTTTTTTGCGCACTCGGCTACCTGTTCGGGGTTCCATTCGATAAAGTCATACATTTAACGGCTCCTAGTGTTTAAGTGTGTGGCGTGAAGTTGAAGTAGTTCGCCAGTTCGCACCAGAGCAGTGTTTCGTAGCATGGCTCTAGGGGAGCATACGGTCTGTTCTTTGCCTTTGACGGTAATGAGGTAGTAGCGGATAGATAGCTCTCAGGGACTACCAGTGTTTCAAACTGATAACTTGATGCTGGCGTGGAAAGTGAAGTTACGCTTGAAGTAGGCGCATAGGTCGTGGCTGTTCGCCTCCATCGTGTCCACGCTGTGTATTCCCACAGCCCATTTTGTATATATGACGCGAAATTGCGGTACCTATCTTGAGTGGCAGAATCAGCAAGGAGCCTTTGTGCTTGCTTGAAATTTGCGTGGCTCATTGCGCGAATTGCTTCATCAAAAATATAGTTCGGGGCGTCATTGTCCCCTTCTCGGGTGTGTAAAGGGCTATTTGCTAGGACCACATGAGGAACTTCCTCGGTATCAATGAGATATATGTGAGTTGTGTCGCCAACGCTACGAAGGACTGTTGAGTGGTCGATTGCTTGGAATACACATAACTTGCGTGTGGTATCAGCTGTATATGCGGGGGAGCACGAATAGCCGGTAATTGGTCCGGAGCATGCGGTAATTGGCGCGAGAAGCGCCTGCGCAGTGGGCGTTAGGGAGCTACCCGTCGATACTTCCGATAAGTGGCGCCCGGCGCGTGTTTCCACGTGTTGCCATTCTTCAAAACCCTTACGGGGGTTGATGGCCACACTGATGAAAGATCGAGCGAAGGTTGTGGGGATGACGATCGCAGGGCGATTGGGATTCGGTGTCTTGGTGTTCATTGTGTGATTTCTAGGCTACTGATCATGTCTGGTAAGTCATTGGCGATGTGGTTGATGTTGGTTGTTGTCGAGGTCAGTGTGGCATAGACGCGGATATTATGTTCTGCAATTCTTTGTGTCCATGTCCATTGGATAGCGGTATAGGACTGGTGGTCATCTATGTAGATTCCGCTTGACATGGTTGCGTCTGGACTGCGGATGGGGAATGGAACTTCTTCGATTGTTAGCCATCCTGGGATTGCCTCTTCCAGCGGGATAGGTTTTTGGTTGGTCGGATCCATTGTGATGATGAGGTTAGACCGGAACCCTGTGCTTCTTTCGGGGGCACTAACAGCGATGAAAAGTGAGTTTTTGAGGGTGTTGAGTGTCGTTGATGTATGGGGGAGATGAGGGATGAGGGGGGAATTGGGGTTATTGAGATCGACTGCGCGCCATGTCTCGGAGAGTTCCATGCTTGTTTTGATGGTCATGGTTTGCTGTCCAATGGGGTACGTCTGCGTGTTGGTCTGATGTGGTGTTGATGTGATAATTTTGCCGTTTTCATCGATGAAACCGTGGCGTTTATGCCACTGCCATTGTTGGTCCACCAGGTGCGGAATTGGAATCGGCAATAAAAAGACGATGCTGAGCACGAGGAAGAAAGGAATACTTCCAGCAATAACCGATTGGATGTACTGTGGCAGAGCGATCTTTACAGAAAACAGCAAGAGAGAACCTGAGATCAGGCTAAGCATCCACAACGGAATCGCAATTTCGTTGACGCGCCGTGGCACATTCGCCTTGCTGTATGCCCGCCAAAACTGAGCCAATGGGGTATCCGTATATGTCTCCACGTACCAGACGTACAGTCCCAAACAGCCAAAAGGAAGACCTAAAGCAGTAAAAAGAATGTTTGAATCCATAATTTTCCCTAAGAGGACAGCGCGTGACTGTATGTACTGACGGTAAGAGAAGCCTTTCGCGCGTCAGAGGTTATCGATCGGAAGTCGTCGCGGATTTTTTTCATACTCCACGCATAGGTAGATAGTGTGCTCCGCAAGCTCTTAACGAGTGTTGCGATATCTAATGCCGAGTTTTCAATACGACTTAAATCTCCTCGCGCCAGTGGAACGCACGCTGCTGCCTGACCGCCCATGATACGTCTGGCAGCATAAGCGTCTTTCGCAGCGTTGGTAAGGTTATCAATCAAAGTTTGGAATAGGCTGTCGGCAGCGAACATTGCATCAACATTTGTCGTGAAATCCCATGAGATTGTCTCAATCCCGTTGTAGCTCGATTGAGGAACCCCAACACAGCGGTAGCGAGGGGGGTAATTACTGCAGATTCAGGTAACACTCTACTTGCCTCCACATCGCCACTGACACGGTGCATCGCTGCCTACACAACAGACACTACGCCGGAGACTAAAAGCCTGCAAGCAGTTTCGACTTTCAGGCTCCTGCTTTTAAATATGTGTTGCATTAATAGAGCAATCAAAAGTGGGTGGTGAGGTTTCGAGAACCTCACCACCCACTGAGCTTTGCTTGCGCTTGTTGTTACGCAGGCTTAGAAGTGTTTACTCTTCGCCGGCGTGATCTGCTCCGGAAATCGCGTAGTTGAAGAGCTGATAGCGGTCGATTGCCTGCTGGACAAGCGAAGGATCAATCTGACCGCGGTCAGCCAGGGCCTTCAGAACACGAACCGTCATCGACTCGGCATCGATGTGGAACCAACGGCGAGCCGCGCGACGAGTATCAGAGAAGCCGAAGCCATCAGCACCCAAGACGTAGTAGTCGCCGGGCACCCACTGACGAATCTGGTCGGGCAGAAGACGGTCAAAGTCAGAAGACGCCACGAAGGGTCCTTCGGTTCCCTGCAGCTGGCTGGAAACGAAGGGCGTGCGCTGAGGCTCGTTCGGGTGGAGGAAGTTGAACTCTTCCACGTCCAGTGCCTCGCGGCGCAGCTCGGTCCACGAGGTGACTGACCATACCGCTGCATCAACACCCCAATCACGTGCAAGCAGCTCTCGTGCCTCGCGTGCCCACGGCACTCCGACACCGGATGCGAGCAGCTGAGCCTTCGGGCCTCCGAAGTTCGCGTGATCGTCGACCTTGTAGATGCCCTTAATAAGTCCGTTGACATCAAGGTTTTCAGGCTCTGCGGGCTGGTGAATGGGCTCGTTGTACACCGTCAGGTAGTACATGACATTCGGGTCGCGTCCACCCGCATCACCGTACATGCGCTCAAGGCCGTCGGCCATGATGTAGCGCAATTCGTATGCGTAAGCGGGATCGTATGTGACAAAGGCATGGTTCGTAGATGCCAAAACGGGGGAGTTGCCATCCATGTGCTGCAGGCCTTCACCGGTAAGGGTTGTACGCCCAGCGGTTGCACCGATAACGAAGCCCTTTGAAAGCTGATCGCCGGCAGCCCAGAACTGATCGCCCGTGCGCTGGAACCCGAACATCGAATAGAAGATGTAGAAGGGAACCATCGGCAGGTTGTGCGTGGCATAAGCGGTACCGACCGCTTGAAATGCTGCCGCGCTACCGGCCTCGGTAATACCGGTGTGCAGAACCTGGCCTTGTTCGGACTCGCGGTAGGACAGCATCATATCTGCGTCAACCGGAGTGTAGGCCTGGCCCGTCGTGTTGAAGATCTTCGCCGAGGGGAAGATTGCATCCAGACCGAAGGTGCGCGCCTCATCGGGAATGATCGGAACGAAGTACTTGCCGACGTTCTTGTCCTTGATGAGGTCCTTGATCAGGCGCACCAAAGCCATGGTGGTCGCAACTTCGAGCTTGCCGGATCCCTTGGAAAGGGCCTCGAAAGGCTTCGAGGGAAGCTCAGGAAGCTTCGGCTGATGATCGCGGCGCTCGGGAACCCAACCGCCCAGCTTCTCACGCAGTTCCTTCATGTACAGCAGAGCAGGGTGATCTGCCGGCGGCATGTAGTAAGGAGGCATGTAGGGATCGCGTTCGAGCTCTTCATCGGTGATGGGAAGCTGCAGACGATCGCGCAGAAGCTTCGCGTCTTCCACAGTGAGCTTCTTCATCTGGTGCGTCGAGTTACGACCAGCGAAGTGGCTACCCAGCGCATAGCCCTTAATAGTGTGAGCCAAGATCACAGTCGGTTGACCGGTGTGCTCGGTTGCAGCCTTGTATGCGGCGTAAACCTTTCGGTAGTCGTGGCCGCCGCGCTGCAATGCCCAAATCTGATCGTCGGTCCAGTTCTGAACCATTGCCTTGGTCCGCGGATCTCGGCCAAAGAAGTGCTCACGAATGTATGCACCATCATTTGCGCCGAAGGTCTGGTAGTCGCCATCCAGAGTTTCGTTCATCAGGTGAACAAGCGCGTCATCCTTATCCGAGGCCAGGAGCTGGTCCCAACCGCGACCCCAGATGACCTTAATGACGTTCCAACCCGCACCCTTGAAGAAGGCTTCGAGTTCCTGGATGATCTTGCCATTGCCGCGAACCGGGCCATCAAGGCGCTGCAGGTTACAGTTCACAACGAAAGTCAGGTTGTCCAGGCCCTGCTGCGCGGCAAGCTGAAGCATGCCACGAGATTCGGGCTCATCCATTTCGCCATCGCCCAAGAAGGCCCATGTGCGCTGCAGTGAGGTGTCTTTAATGCCACGCAGGTGCAGGTACTTATCAAACCAAGCCTGGTAGATGGCCTCGGCAGGGCCAAGACCCAGCGACACCGTCGGGAATTCCCAGAACTCGGGGAGCTGGCGAGGGTGGGGGTAAGAGGGGAGTCCGTGAGGAGTGGAAACCTGCTGGCGGAATCCGTCCATCTCTTCTTCAGAGAGACGCCCTTCAATGAAAGCGCGCGCGTAAGGTCCGGGAGAGGCGTGACCTTGGAAGAAGACGTGGTCGCCGCCGCCCGGGTGATCCTTACCGCGGAAGAAGTGGTTGAGGCCTACCTCGTAGAGCGTTGAAACCGAGGCGTAGGAGGAAATATGTCCACCGACCTTGATGCCCGGGCGCTGAGCCCTGGTCACCTGCACCGCTGCGTTCCAGCGGATCCAGCGGCGGTACTGGCGTTCCATGGCCTCGTCGCCGGGGAAATAAGGTTCTTGATCGACAGGAATCGTGTTGACGTAGGGGGTCGTGTATTCCTGAGGAAGTTGGATTCCCTTGCGGCGTGCCTCATCGAGCATGTGCAGCAAGATGTAGCGTGCACGTGGGCCGCCCTTTTCTTCGATCAGGCCACTCAGTGACTCGACCCATTCTGAGGTTTCTGCGGGGTCATTGTCGGGTACCTGGCTGAGTAACCCGTTGACGACGGGGTGGTTCTCGCTCACTGGATCTCGAACTCCTCTGATTAACTTAGCGGAAGCGCCTGGTGGGGCACGCCCTCGTGCTTACAGGTCTATTTTGGTACCTGCGAGTGGAAAATGCGAGTGAAAATGGGACTTCAGGCCCATGATTCGCGCCTCATTTGTCAAGGCCAAAGATGGTGCTTTGCTGAGAAAATCACAGGAATCGAAAGAAACAAAAAATAATTGCGCTGCGTGCATTACGATTGAAGCCGTGAAAAGCGATGTAACACTGTCTGTGTCGTGGCTCGAAGGGGAACTCCGGTGAGTGTCAAGCTAGGGTTCACGAAGGGCCAGATTATTCAAGAGTTCTACGTTGACGATGATGCGGATCAAGCGCTGCGCCAACTCGCTGAAGAAGAGAGCGGTAATCAGCTTGTCGATCCCGACTACGAAGATGTCGTCGATGGAGCGATCGTATGGTGGCGTGCAGATGACGCCGAAGAGGAAGATCTGGCGGACCTGTTGGTCGATGCCATGTCAAACCTTGACGATGGTGGTCTGATCTGGGTCTTGATTCCCAAGCCCGGACGTCCCGGAACTGTACCGGTTTCTGATGTTGAAGAGGCTGCTCACACTGCCGGGCTCCACGCGACTTCGGCGAGTGCACTGGCTCCTGAATGGGCTGGTATTCGTCTAACCGCACGTTCGAGAAAGCACTGAGTTTTCGCGCAATTTAGTCTTGCGTGACGGTGCTGCGCTGGCTGTTTTGCGGCGTGCGCAATGCATCTCACAGCGTCTGATTCCAAGTAATTGCTGCTTGTACTCTATGCTGTACTGGTGCGTTCATTACAGGACGTGCTTTGGGCCTTTAGCTCAGTTGGCTAGAGCATCTGGTTTACACCCAGAAGGTCATCGGTTCGAGCCCGGTAGGGCCCACAGAATTGGGGTCGGAAGCCTTAAGCTTCCGACCCCAATCTTTTTTGCTGACCTGCGAGGCGACTACTCAGCGTTATCTGGCTGCGATTCCTCGGCCTCGTGAGCTTCTTCTTGAGCTGCCTGAACGATCTCTTCGACGACGTCTTCTCCGGCGACAAGCTTGCCGGAAACTCCGCTACCCAGCTGCTCCATCGCTAAACGCGCAACCAATTGCTGGTTTGTGGTCGTGCGCTGGGAACGAGCGCCGGAAATGAAGCTGAAGAACCAGTTCACCAGCGTTCCCACCTGCGACTTAAAGCCAACGATGTAGAGCAGGTGGAGGAAACACCACGAAACCCATGCCATGAAACCAGTCAGTTCCATCTTGCCCATCTGCACGACAGCCTTGAACCGGGCAATGGTCGCCATGGATCCCTTGTCGAAGTATGAGAATTCACTTCGCTTGGGGGAGTGGTTGTTTAAACGGGCCAGAACCGTATCTGCCGCAAAACGCGCGGACTGGATTGCGCCTTGCGCTACTCCAGGGACACCCGGGAAGGACATCATGTCACCGAGAACAAAGATTTCTGGGTGACCGGGAAGGGTCAGATCCTTATTGACCAAGACGCGGCCGGCTCGATCGACCTCAGCACCCGTGGCCTTCGCGATCTGTGCTCCAAGGGGGCTGGCTGAAACGCCTGCTGCCCATACCTTGCAGACACATTCGATGGTTTCTTCTTCACCTGATTTGTACTTCAGGGTGACACCTTCAGCGTCAACATTGGTGACAAAAGCGTCCATCTTGAGCTCAACGCCCAACTTTTCCAGTTCTGCCCAAGTCTTGTGGCCAAGCTTCTCGCCGAAAGGCGGCAGTGGGTAGGAAGCGCCATCGACCAAAATGACTCGCGCCTGAGTGGGATCGATACGACGGAATTCTCCCTTGAGTGTCTTAGAAGCCAGCTCTCGGATCTGCCCCGCCATCTCAACACCAGTGGGGCCCGCACCAACGACGACAAAGGTCAGAAGACGTCGGATGTCTTCGGGGTCGCTGGCAATTTCAGCCTGCTCGAAAGCGCTAAAGATTCGTGCTCGAAGCTCGAGCGCATCATCGATGGTCTTCATGCCCGGTGCAAAGACTGCGAAGTGATCGTTGCCGAAGTAGGACTGACCTGCGCCTGCTGCGACAAGCAGGGTGTCATAGGGAGTCTCGGCGTATTCGTTGTGGTTACGCCACTTGACAATTTTATTTTCGACGTCAATATCTTCGACGAGTGCCTGGAAGACCTCGACGTTCTTCTGCTTGCGTAAGATTTCGCGCGTAGTTGGCGCGATATCACCCTCAGAGAGAATTCCAGTCGCAACCTGGTAGAGGAGGGGCTGGAAAAGATGGTGTGATGTACGGGCAAGAATGGTGATGTCGGCGTTTGCATGCTTGAGGCGACATGCGGCAGTCAATCCTGCAAAGCCGGAACCAATGATGACAATACGATGACGAGGCATATACCTTCCTTAATTAGATAAGGCAAAGCTTACTAAAATCCCTATTGTCATCAAAGGTATACGTATGTGTTTTCACTCATCTCCAATTAGAGGATGAGTAGCTTATTGGGTTGACGCGGTTGAAGATCGAGCGATAAGCGTGGGTTCTTGATCGGAAACTGTGCGTGGGCTTTCGCCTTGTAGTTGCTCCAGAAGGAGTTGTGCCCCCGCAAACCCAAGCGTTGCGGGATTTCGAGATATAGCAGTGACAGCGGGAGAGAACATTCTTAGCATGGGGGAGTCTTCGCAGGAACAGACCTTAATATCCTCACCGGTTTTCAGTCCGGCGTGAGCAATGGCCTGCAGGCCGCCCAAAGTCAAGATTTCGTTAGCGAAAATGATCCCGTCAGGCAGGTTGCTTGTCGTTAATAGTGCTCGTGTCGCCTGAAGTGCCGAGGCCTCGGAAAACTCGCTATCTGCCGCGATAGTGATTGAGATTCCGTGCTCCTGGCCAAAATTATGCAGGGTCGCAATGCGTTGCTGGATGTGTGTGAAGGATGAAGAGCCGCAGACGAATGCGATGTGTTGGCACCCCTGCTCGGCCAAGTGCAGTGCAAGAAGGCGCACCATTTGTACATCATCACCAATAACAGCGCCGCATTCATCAAACTTTTGCCCAATAACGACGGTTGGAAGCCCGTATTCATTGAGTTTTGACGGACGGGGATCATCATCGCGAGGGTCAACCACAATCGTCCCGTCGACGCGTCCTTGAGCCCACCAATTTTCGTATGCCTTGAGTTCTTCATCCATTGAGTGGGAAAGGTGGAGGAGAAGATCGATACCGCTGTTGTCTAAAGCGTCCTGGATGCCGGTAATGAATTCGAAGAAGAAGCGCTCGGAAGAATTATTGACACGTGGACGTTGCAAGACCAAGCCAATTGCGTTGGAGCGTGAGGAAGAAAGTGCACGTGCTGTCGCATTTGGGCGCCATCCCATCTTGGCCGCGATATCGATTATTCTTGCTCGCGTGGTAGGCGAAACGCCGGGACGATCGTTGAGGGCGAATGATACGGCTGCGCGGGAGACGCCTGCTTCTCGCGCAATATCACGGATTGTTGGACGCGCCATTGCGACACCTTCTCTGGTCGTAATCGGATTGTTACAAGTTTACCTCGTACTAAACCGGATTAGTTGTTATTCTGAACGCAGTGCCTCGAAGTAGAAGCACTGCAGAAGACGGAGACGTGATGCACGATAATAAAGAAATCCTCATGCAGCGTGTGACACGCACATTGAAGGAACGAATCCTTCCGCGTGAGTACACGAAGATTTCTTCACTGCATGTCACTCAGTGGCGCCAGCCCTTAGAAGATGGTGTCATCTCGGAGCCAGTTCGTTTTGCGCAGGCCATGAATGCTGACTTCACTCCTTTTGAATTGGGGCAGACATGGGGTGGAGCATGGCAGACAACGTGGTTCAAGCTCCACGGGCAAGTCCCCAGCGACTTGGAACTTTCGCAAGGTCAGCGTCTTGAGCTTCGAATCGATCTGGGATTCGAAGAACACTCTGTAGGTTTTCACGCCGAGGCGCTGGTAAGGGATCTGTCGGGGAAGACTGTCAAAGCCCTGAACCCTCGAAGCCGGTGGCTTCCTGTCGCGCAAAAGGCCGGAAGTGACATCGACTATGTCATTGAGGCAGCGGCTAATCCCTTGCTCTTGGGTATTCCTCCCTTCCAGCCCACTCACGATGGTGACAAGCTCACGGCCTCGCACCAAGAGCTGTACCATTTCCGCCAAGCAGACCTTGTCGTCGTGAATGAAGATGTCTACGGGCTGGCACTTGATATTCAAGTTCTGCACGAGATGATCGAGGCGGCGCCTCACTTTGGCGATCATGAATGGGATGTCCTGCTGGGGCTCAATCGTGCGCTTGATTGCCTTGATCTTGACGATGTGGTTGCAACTGCCGGCGCAGCACGTGAAGTTCTTAAGCCTTTTATGCAGGCTGCTGCTTACCCCGGAGCACACCGAATCAGCGCTGTTGGCCATGCACACATCGACTCTGCATGGTTGTGGCCGCTGCGCGAAACACGTCGCAAGGTCAACAGGACTCTTGCCAACGTCGTTCGTCTTATCGAGGACGGTTCTTCCTTGATCTTCGCCCTTCCCGCTGCTCAGCATGTGGCCTGGCTTAAGGAAGATGACCCTGAACTTTTCGAACGCGTTCGCGAGCTTGTTGCAAAGGGGCGGATCGTTCCCGTAGGCGGAATGTGGGTCGAACCGGATGCTGTTCTTCCCGGTGGCGAGGCAATGTGCCGCCAGCTGGTTGAGGGCCTGGACTTCTTCGAAAACGAACTTGGCGCCTCGTGCCAAGAAATCTGGCTTCCCGACTCCTTCGGCTACTCTGCCGCACTTCCTCAAATTGCCCGAGAAGCTGGAATCGAACGCTTCCTGACGCAGAAGATTTCATGGAACCAGGTCAATACTTTCCCGCACCACACCCTGTTGTGGGAAGGCATTGATGGATCGCGAATCTTTACGCACTTCCCGCCGATGGACACCTACGGTGCGGAAGTAACCGGTCAAAACCTCACTCATGCCGTCGAGAACTTCAAGGACAAGGGACATGCAAGTGTTTCCCTGATGCCCTTCGGCTACGGTGACGGAGGTGGCGGCCCCACCCGTGAAATGCTTGAGCGCATTGACCGTTTCCGCTCACTACGCGGCGCGCCTGAAGTCGTGATGGAAACTCCCAAGCAGTTCTTTGATCGGGCGCTGGAAGATGCCGACCAGATTCCGGTGTGGGTCGGTGAGCTCTACCTTGAGCTGCACCGCGGTACCTTCACCTCGCAGATCGATGCGAAGCAAGGGAACCGCCGCGGCGAATCGATCCTGCGCGAGACTGAACTGTGGTGTTCCTACGCGGCAATTCAAGGCTTGATGGATTACCCCTATGAGGAGCTTCGTTCCTACTGGCGCACCCTCTTGCTGTGCCAGTTCCACGACATCCTTCCCGGAACATCTATCGCTTGGGTCTACCGCGAAGTTCGTGAGCTTCATAAGCAGATTCGTGAAGGCTGTGAAGCGCTCATTCAGAAGGCGCTCACGCTTCTTACTGCGTCAAGCAAGGACGGTCAGACCGGGGAACTGCTTGCCAACGCCTCTTCCTTCCCGCTTCATGGAACTGCAGCTCTGTCGGTTGCCGCTCCTGTGGAAGAAAAGGACTCCCAGGGTGTTCACCTGCTCCAGGTTGACGACGGCTATGAAATTACGAATGCCTTCTTCAAGGCGCGTGTTTCTGCAAGCGGCGAACTGACCTCGCTGCGAGAAATTGAATCTGATCGTGAGTGGATTCCCGCCGGTCAAAAGGCCGGAGAATTCCATATTCATCAGGACTTCCCGAATATGTGGGACGCTTGGGATTTGGATCCCTTCTACCGCAATTCGCTGCGTGTTGTCACCGACCGTTCGGTGTCCAATGTCGTCGTTGAACACGATCGAGTAGAGATTCATTCCACCGCACGGATTGATTCTTCCAGCATGGAGCTGGTTTGGATTTTCACCTCGGGAAGCAAAGCAATTGACCTCCACGTTGAGGCCGATTGGCACGAACACGAAAAGCTTCTCAAGCTTTCGATCCCGGTTGAACTCCACACCGATCACGCCCAGTACGAAACGCAGATGGGGTACATTACCCGTCCGACCCATGAGAATACCTCGTGGGATGCCTACCGTTTCGAGGTTTCTGCTCACCGCTGGGTCCGCTTGGAAAATGCCTCGCGTTCGTGGGCGATCGCAAACGATGCCACCTATGGGTGGGACGTCACGCGTCACCAAAATGACAGGCGCGGTACCTGGTCTCAGGTGCGTGCCACCTTGGTGAAGTCGGCCCGATTCCCCGATCCCGATCAGGATCAGGGACAGCACCAATGGAATTTCAGGATCGTTCCCGATGCCTCGGTTCTCGAGGCAGTCGCTGCCGGTCAGCAGATTAACCTGGGTGAGCGAGAGGTCAGCGGTGCCCCCGTCGATGCTCCTTTCAGCGTCGATGGTGCGGTCGTTGAGTCTGTTGCCTTGGCTCCTGACCGCAGTGGTGACCTTGTGATCCGCCTGTACGAGGCCGAAGGTGGGCCCTCACGCGTCACCTTCCGTGCCCCCAAGGCCGGCTCTGTCACCGCTTGCGATCTGCGTTACCGTCCGAGCGAAAGTGAACCCGAGCTCTGCGGTGGCCAGGGGGAGTGGAGCTTCGATCTGTCTGCCTTCCAGATCACTACGCTGCGGGTTTCCTTCGCGAAGTGAATAGGTGAGTCGTCATGAAGTTCGGTGTGAACTACACTCCCCGGCAGGGATGGTTCCATTCGTGGTTGGATTTTGACTCCGAGGCCGTGCGGGATGATTTCCACGCGATCCGCGCTATCGGTGCTGACCACGTGAGGATTTTCCCGCTGTGGCCGCTACTTCAACCCAATCGCACTCTCATTCGCCCAAAGGCAATTGAAGATGTTGCAACCGTGGTTGAAATTGCGGGGGAGTGCGGTCTTCAGGTGACTGTGGACGTCCTTCAGGGACACCTCTCATCTTTTGACTTCCTGCCTTCGTGGGTCACCTCTTGGCATCGACGCAATCTCTTTACTGACCCGGATGTCGTTCAAGCAGAACGCAATCTGGTCAGGGAGATGGCTCAGGCTCTGCGTGGTATCCCCGCCGCCAGTGGCTTGTCGATTGGCAATGAGTTCTTCCAATTTGCCGCATCGCGTCATCCTTTCCCTCACAAAGTAAGTGAGGAAGAGGCAGGACGCTGGTTGGAGCAAATGCTCGGTACTGCCCGCGAAGAATGGCCAGAAGGTGTTCACACCCACAGTCATGATGACGATCTATGGTTTGAAAACGACCAGCCTTTTTCCCCCCAAATGGCCACGTCATTGGGAGATCTCACCACTGTCCATTCATGGATTTTTGGTCGGGTTGGTCCGCGTCTTGGTGCTCGTGCCCCGCAGCTCGTGTGGTTTGCCCGTTACCTGTGCGAACTCGCAGCTGCGTGGGCCGAGGACCCCTCGCGTGGAGTATGGCTTCAAGAAATCGGTGCACCTGAGAACTATGTGGATCCAGAAGAGGCTCCGCAGTTCCTCACAGATACCGTAGAAATTCTCATGGGACAGCGAGGCGGCGGAGTATCGCCCGGCCTCGAAGGAGTCACCTGGTGGTGCTCCCACGATGTCTCCCGCGACCTTTCGGATTTCCCGGCACTCGAGCATTCCTTGGGACTGCTGGGACAGGATGGCAATCCAAAACCCATTGGAGAGGCCTTCCATCGTGCTGCTCAGCGTTGGGCGGATGTGCGAGCTCATGGTGAGCAACGTTCGTCCCTCCCCCTGACTGCACAGGAGTGGACGCGCGTCGACACCGACGCTCGGCACGAATATTTCGATCGCTGGATGGAACTCGCATTAGCGGGCGATGTCCGGCGTATCGAATTGAATCGTTCTTGTTATCGCTCTCCAGGTGAGAGCAAGAACGAGGAGAAGAATATTTTCCTCTCAACGTGGGATTCCTAATTCCACAGCGTTCATCGAAAAAACCTTCGAAGGAGAAGACCATGCGTAAGACGCGCACTATCGTGACTGGTGTCGCACTTGCTGCGGCGTTCAGCCTCGCCGCTTGCACCGGCGGATCCGGCGCAAGCTCCACCTCCAGTGCTTCTAGCTCAGCAGGCGGCACTACTGAGATTTCCTTCCAGACTTGGTCACTGAAGAACGATCGTTTCACCCCCTACTTCGAGCAGTTGGTGAAGGACTTCGAGGCTGAGAACCCCGACATCAAGGTCAAGTGGATTGATCAGCCCGGTGATGGCTACGAGGACAAGATCCTCCAGCAAGCTAACTCCGGTGAGCTCCCTGACGTCCTGAACCTGCCCCCGGGATTTGCATACAAGCTTGCGGACACCGGACTTCTTGTCGACCTTGACAAGGTTGAAGGTGCGAAGGTCTCTGAGTATGTCGAAAGTGCTGCGAAGTCCTACCAGTTCCCGGGCATCGAGGGCCACTATGGATACCCCTGGTACCTGGGCACCGATCTGAACTGGTACAACGTTGGCAAGATGAAGGAAGTGGGCATCGATACCTCTAAGCTTCCGACCACCCTCGACGAACTCTTCTCGATGGCCTCAGATGTCGCTAAGGCCAGCAACGGCGAGGTCAAGATGATCTCCTCCGTTCCCGATATTGGTACCTTCTCTGCCGCTGGTATTGATATCTACAAGGACGGAAAGTTCGTCTTCAACACCGATGAGGCTGCCAAGATCATCGACCAGTTCCAGAAGGCCTACAAGGATGGCGCAATGCCCGCCGAGGCGCTGAACGCTGACTACCAGGGCAATGCAGCACTCTACAAGCAGGGCAAGAGCACCTGGACCACCGGTTCAGCTGGCTTCGCATCCGCGCTTAAGGCAGATGCTCCTTCTCTGATCGATCAGACCGAGGTTACCCCGCGCATCGGCCACGCACCGGTGTTCATCCAGGGCATCTCGGTTGCGAAGAATTCTAAGAACCAGGCCGCTGCTGTGAAGTTCGCGCAGTACGTGACCAATACGAAGAACCAGGTTGAGTTCGTCAAGATCGCTCAGGGCTTCTTCCCCGGAACCAAGGCCGGTAACGAGAAGCCCGAGGCCTTCACCTCTGTTGTTTCACTTGACTTGCAGAAGAAGGCTACTGAGCTGGCCGCAAAGGAACTGCCCAACACCGTTGAACAGTCTCCGCTGCAGTTCACCGACGAGATGGGTACCTACGTCAAGCAGCAGCTTGCTCTTGCTGTGAAGGGTGAAATCTCCTCGAAGGACGCCCTTGATAAAGCAGTCAAGTACTGCAACGACAACCTGGCAAAGTGATTCTCTGATCACTTGGTGGTGTTGGGAGCTAGCTTCTCCCAACACCACCGTCCCCGCCGCTCTTGTTATCAGTAGCGGCACTGTGTACCGACTTCCTTTGGGATAAGGAGGAACAACACATGAAATCCCATTCGAGGCTAACTCCCTATCTTCTGCTTGCGCCGGCAGTCATTTGGGTCTTGGTATTTTCCATCTGGCCCTTCTTGAACACCGTTGTTCTTGCATTTACTGATGCGCGCCCGCTCAAGCCTGCGAAATTTATTGGGCTGACGAATTTTGTCACTCTCTTCAGTGATGAGCGCTTTGGCTACGCTCTGACGACCTCACTGGTTTACGTTCTGGTCTGTGTCCCCCTATTGACTTTCCTGCCCCTTCTTCTTGCGCTACTGGTTGAGAAGAAGGTCCCCGGAATTTCTATTTTCCGGACAAGCTATTACTTCCCGGTCATCGCCTCGGTCGTGGTGGTCGGTATCATCTGGTCCTGGCTGTTTGACTCGAAGGGGCTTATTAACCAATCGCTGCAATTCGTCGGAATGACGGACCACTCGATTAACTTCCTCGTTGATCGCTGGCTCATTCTTCTGTCGTCAACGTCGCTGACAGTGTGGAAGGGCCTCGGCTACTACATGGTCGTGTATCTTGCGGCTCTTGCCGGCGTAAATAAGGAACTACACGAGGCTGCCGCACTGGATGGTGCGGGTGCATGGCGTCGTTTCTGGACCGTGACCGTCCCTGCCGTCAAGCCAGCAATGTTGCTGATCTCGGCGCTCATTACGGTCTCGGCAATGCGAATCTTCTCTGAGATTTACGTGCTGACCAATGGATCTGGTGGTCCAGGCGGTCAAGCTCAGTCAATTGTGATGTTGATTCAAGCAACCGGAAAGGGGCTGCGCGGAAATCTCGGCTATGCTTCCGCGCTGTCGGTAGCTCTCTTCTTCCTCACTATCGGTCCTCTCTTGCTGGTTGCGTGGATTAATCAGGGACCTGAAATCCGTGCTGCTCTTCGCCTGCGAAAGAAGTCCAAGGCGGCACAGAAGGCTCATGAATTAAGGCTTAAGGAACAATCATCTCTGAAGGAGACGAATGTTCACGTTGGACGCGAAGAACTTGCCGAGGCATGCGCATCAAACACGGAGGGGATCAGGCAATGAGTACCGCAACCGTGAATACTCGAAGTGAAACACCCAGACGTGAGCTTCCGTGGAGGCGACGTGGAGAAGCAGGTTTTGACAAGCCAACGCTTCCCGGTTTTATCGGTCGTTATCTGCTGTTACTTTTCTGTTTCGTTATCACTGTTGGCCCCTTCCTTTGGGAACTCTCGACCTCCCTCAAAGGGCCAGGGGATGATATCTATGCGTTCCCACCCAGCCTGATCCCGAGTAACCCAACACTGGATAATTACTCAGAAGTTTTACGAACTGTCCCTGTCATCAGCTACGCCTGGCACTCGCTCCTTGTCGGTATTGGAACAGTGGTGACAAATGTTGTCTTTTCGACCTTTGCCGGTTATGCCTTCGCTCAAATGAAGTTCAGGGGCAAGGGGCTGTTTATTGCAATTATGCTGTCAACCCTGCTGCTTCCCGGTGAAGTGACGCTGACTTCTCAGTACCTAACCATCAAGTCTTTGGGCGCTGCAAACAGCCTCGTCGGGGTATTCCTTCCGGGGGCAATTTCGGCGATGAATGTGTTGTTGATGTACACCGCAGCACGCGCCATCCCAAATTCGATTCTGGATGCAGCAGCAATTGATGGCGCAACCACATACCAGCGCCTACGCCACATCGTGTGGCCAAATGTCAAAGGTATGGCATCGGTTGTGGCGCTCATGTCCTTTATCGGTGCGTGGGATGACTTCCTATGGCCATTGGTTGTTTTGAACGAGCCCGAGAAGTACACCTTGACGGTTGGTATGCAGTATCTGCAATCATCATTCGGTACAGACCAACGCGTCGTTGCCGCTGGAACGATGATTGCTTTGATCCCCTTGATCGTTCTCTTTGCCTTTGCACAGAAGTACTTCTTCAAGGGCGTTGAGGCAGGCGGCGTCAAGGGCTAAGTATCGGCCAGTGATCGCTTTATGGGCTCTTCAGAGTTGAGTGTGGGTGGAGGCGTCTAGGCCTCCTGCGATATCGCATGGAGTGTAGGTGCCAAACAAGAAGGGAACGCAGCTACCGAGTTCGAGGATAATACGACATGGAGTGAGGCAATATTTCGTGATCTGCTTGCATCTGAAGCTCCGGATTCAGACGTGATAACCGCCTGCTGCAAAGCGCTAGCTAGCTTCATCTTTAGCCGCTAACTACTGCACCTTTGTTGTGGCGACTTTAATCTTTATTAAGGTCGCCAATCTTTGTTAAGGTCGCCACAACAGTCACGACAAAAGGAACTACAGTTACAAAAATGGCCCAAAAAGTGAAATACTGGTTCTCCCAAAAGGCGAGGTACGCTAATCGGCTGATTGGAATACATAAAAACAGTATCACGCCAGCTACAATCAAGGCAGGAAGGTTCCGCCTTGATAAGTCTTCTTGTCTGATGCTCATTGCTGCCAGTACCGGGGCTAGGATGAAATACATAAGTACAGGAAACCCGAACTGAATCATGCTTCCTATCGATCTAACAGGGAAATGTAGCAGCCGCATAGGAATCGTTGACACCAGTACAAGAATTATATAAACCAGGCTGGGCCTTAAAGCGATAGGCACCCTTCCGAGGGTTGCTTTGATGCCAATGATGCTGCGTTTAATAATTAATAAAATCACGTTTTTCTTCCTTCACCTGGCTCCCTTGTCTTTCATTACGAAAGTTTATTGCTTACGGTAGTAGATTTCCGGCTCTTCAGAGTTGAGTGTGGGTGGAGGCGTCTAGGCCTCCACCCACACTCAACTCTGAAGAGCCGCTTTATGCGTTGTGGGGTGCAGACATCCGTCTGCACCCCACATTTTCTCTACACGTAGCTTTTATTCAAATAACCGCGATACCTGGGAAATATCGACTTTCCCAGTTGTTGTTTGGGGGAGCGCATCGACCCAAACAATACTGCGAGGATGCTGCCAAGGCGCCAAGGCCTCGTTGAGCTCTTCACGTAATTCGCGCAATGACGGGCGCTGATCAGAAGCGGGGATTAAGGCTGCTGCAACGATCTGTCCCCAGATTTCATCTTTCAGTCCGAGTACGCAGCAATCAACAACTGATTCGAGAGTGCGAAGAGCTTCTTCAACGCGAATGGGGGAGACAAGCTCGCCGCCGGTGTTAATAACCCGTGATGCGCGACCAAGAATGTGAAGGCACATGTCCGAATCGAAAACCCCAACATCTAAGGTTGAAAACCACTCATCTGTGTAGCGTGGCTCGTCACCCCAGTAGCATGGGGCCACCCCGGGACCGCGCACTTCAATAGAGCCGCTGTGCCCAGCCTCGTCAATGGGGTTTCCTTGCGGATCAACCAGACGTAACTCGATGTAGGGGAAGGGGTAGCCGATTGCTCCGGGATGACGCTGCCAGGCCTCGGGGCTAAGGAAAGTGCCTGCTCCGCCGAGCTCTGTCATCCCCCAGACATGGATAGGGGAAAGCCCGGCCTTGCGCATCTTCGCATACAGTGATTCGCCCATTGCATCGCCGCCTACCAGGGGGTGTGTCCATGAGCTTAAATCCACGTTATTTTCATGAGCTGCGTTGAGCAGCATGTGGCACATAGCGGGGACGACAAACATGATCGAAATCCGCCACTTTTCAATTCCTCGTACCACTGAGAGCGGCTGGAAAGCGGGAAAAACAACTACGGTCCCACCGTGAGTGAAGATATCCATCGAGGTTCCGTTGAAACCCCCGATATGTGACAGCGGTGCGACGACTCCGCAGATTGCAGAGCCAGGGGAGTACTCAAAACCATCCCTAAAGCACTGAGATGCCCACCATAGATTTGCATGGCTGAGCTGAGCGGCACGCATTTTCCCTGAAGTTCCGGACGTAAAAACCAAAGCGGCAGTCTGCTCGTAGCAGGTGAAAGGCTCCCACCCGGCGAGGCTTTGATTGACGGCCTGTGATGCGCATTCTTCAATCAGGGAAACTGGGAGTGCCGAAACACCGTCAACGGAATGCCCATCGGCGCTGATGATCAGTGCGGGGGATACGAGCTCGTAAATTTCTTGCCGTTGGTTGTACGGGAGCAAAGGCGAGACGGGAACAGTGACCGCATGAATCCACGACGCTGCTGTGTGAACAATAAAGTGCCAGATGCTATTTGGCGCGCACACAACGATGCGGTCTTCGGCCCCAATCCCTAGGGAATGGAAATACCAGGCAAGTCCGCGGGTCAGCCTCGCGCTTTCTTTGACAGACAGGCTGCGTCCGCTTGAAGCGTCGATCAGACTTGGGCGATCTGGACGTTGACGCGCGGCAGCAAGTAGCGCATGAGCGGGGGAGAGATTCGGTGTTCTTACGCCGCTCGTTTCTTGCCCTGTCATTGTGCAGACTGCGCGGCAGCCATTGAACGATGGAGTTCCTGTCGCTTCTTCAAACGGTCGAGTACCGATCCAGCTTCCTGCAGGGTCGATCCCGAGTTTTCAATGTGTGCCAGATGCGCGGGGATCTCGAAGCCTCGGGCGCGCATTCCCTTTGCCCACAACAAGCCGGCACGGTAGGAGGAACGAACCAGGGGGCCAGCCATGACACCGGCAAAACCCATAGCCTCAGCTTCAGCAGAAAGCTCGATGAATTCTTCCGGGTGCACCCAACGGTCGATCGGGTGATGCAGGGGTGAGGGGCGCAGATACTGCGTGAGCGTGAGAAGATCACAGCCGGATTCATGAAGGTCACACATGGCCTCGATAATTTCTTCTCGGGTCTCACCCATACCAAGAATCAGATTCGATTTGGTGACCATTCCACCATCGTGGGCGCGCTGGATCATCGCGAGGGAACGCTCGTAACGGAAAGCCGGGCGAATTTTCTTAAAGATGCGCGGGACAGTTTCAAGGTTGTGGGCAAAAACTTGGGGTGCAGCTTCAATGACCATGTCGATGGCCTCGTTCGAGCCGCGGAAGTCGTCGACGAGCAACTCAATACCAGTACCTGGGCTCTTGGTGCGGATTTGGCGCGTTGTCTCTGCGTAGAGCCATGCGGCGCCATCGGGAAGGTCGTCTCGGGTGACGCCGGTGATGGTTGCATAGCGAAGTCCCATCTGTGCGACCGATTCAGCGATACGTCGTGGCTCATCGCGGTCGTATTCTGTGGGGCGGCCGGTGGCGATATCGCAAAAATCGCAGCGGCGGGTGCAGATTGCTCCGCCGAGCAGGAAGGTTGCCTCGCGGTCTTCCCAGCATTCGTAAATATTTGGGCAGCCGGCCTCTGCGCACACCGTATGCAGCCCTGCGCCGCGTGCAAGAGAACGCATGTCTTGGTAGTTCTCACCCGCGCGAGCGGTTGTGCGAATCCATTCAGGCTTGTGCTCGATGGGAGTTTGTGCGTTGCGAACTTCAACGCGCAGCAGCTTGCGTCCTTCGGGATCAGGCAGGGTGCTCATTGCGTGGGTCCTTCCGACTGTGATTCCGACGAGGCCGTCGGTGCGAATGCGCCAGCGGGGGCTTCTTCCCAGTGAATTGGCTCAGGGCGCGTGGCTAATTGAGGGGTAATGGACTGGATCAGATGGGGGACAAGCAGATGGGCAGCATGAGGCACATCTGAGTAGATCCCTTCCCATGAGAGTGAAGCAACGTCGGCATCAGTTAAGCCGCAAGGGATGATTCCGCTAAATGCATGTGCAGGATCAATCGCCACGTTCAGGGCGATTCCGTGCATGGTGGCGCCGCGTGCAACTTTGAGGCCGATCGCGCAGATCTTTCGATCTCTACCTTGAGATCCGCGCAGCCAGACTCCGGCTCTTCCTTCGATTCGTTCGACGGGAAGTCCCCACTCTTTTCGTAGGGTTTGAAGAACACCATTTTCTACGCTTCGGATCCAAGCGTAGAGGTCCACTGGTTCTCGCAAGCGAACAATCGGGTAGATAACAACTTGTCCGGGGCCATGCCAGGTGGCGGATCCTGCCCTGTCGACGTGGATGATGGGCACAGTTGAGTCCGGGATATCTTCAGGTTTTGTGTGACGTCCCGCAGTCCACGCGGGTGCGAACTCGGCGACGATCAGAGTGTCTTCGGCCTGTCCTGAGGCCACTTGGTCGTGAAGAGTATGTTGGAAGTCATTCACGGCCGAATAATCGGTGAGTCCGCTAGGGATGAGGTTTAAAATCCGCACCCCTCAATTTTAGTTGTGGGTAATTCCTGTGTCTTGGTTAGTGAGTGGGACATTCGTCCTATCGGTGTGACCTGTCAGTCACCCGGCTACACTAAAGCTATGACGAAGTGGAATGTTGGTGACGTTCGTTCGCTGATGAATCAGTGGTATCCGCCTGAAAGTGCTCATGGATGGGACAAGGTCGGATTAATTACCGGAGCGCCACAGGCTCAGGTTGATCGAATTCTTCTTGCGCTAGATCCCACCCAGGCAGTGGTCGAGGAAGCTCTGCAGTGGGGTGCAAATATGATCATCACTCACCACCCCCTACTGCTCAGAGGGGCATCCTTCCTCAATCAAGAGAGCTCGAAGGGACGGATCATTTCCGCACTGAATCGCCATGAAATTGCGCTTTTTAATGCTCATACCAATGGTGACGTCGCACAAGATGGCGTTGCGCAGGCCTGCGCGCAGGCACTGGAGCTCAGCGATATCGAAGTACTTTCACCCGAAGGTGTGAATGCCGATGGCCAAGCAATCGGTTTGGGAAGGATCGGCTCCATCAAGCCAATTCCTTTGCGGGAGTTCGCTTATACGGTTGCGCGGGTGATGCCAAAAGGGCCAACGGGCCTCTTGGTCGGAGGAGATCTCGACGGTGTGGTTCAACGTGTAGCGGTCAGTCCCGGTGCTGGGGACTCGATGTTTGATGCCGTACGTGCCAGTGACGCTGACGTTTTTATCACCGCTGATCTACGTCATCATCCCGCCAGTGAATTCCTTGAAGATGGTGGCTGCAGTCTGATTTGTGCCAGCCATTGGGCAACGGAAAGCCTGTGGCTTCCTGTCCTCGCACAGAAACTGAGGGAAGAAGCACGCCGCTTGGCTATCACCTGCGAGGTGAAAGTCTCTACCATTGTCACAGAACCTTGGAGCCTACATTTGGATACGGAGGGAAGTTACCTGTGAAAGCGCCTCATCCTCAGCAACTTGTCCTGCTTGAGCTACAAAAGCTAGACCAGAAAGAATCTGCCCTGCGCCACCGTCGCCAGGCTCATCCCGCACATGAGACAGTTCGAGAGCTTGCTGGACGTCTTGCTGACCTGCAACGCGCTGCGGTTACGCAAGGAGCCGTTATTTCAGACTGCGAACGTGAGGTGGCCCGGATCGAGGATGAGATCCAACGCGTTAAGTCTCGTCGGGATCGCCAGAACGAACGTATCGAAATGAACCAGGTTCCCCTGCGTGATATTAATTCGATGCAACATGAAATCGCTCAGATGGATTCACGTATTGCCCGTCTAGAAGAAGAGCAACTCGCTGCTGAAGAGCGCACGGAATCAGCACGTGCCGCCCGCGAGCAGATGAATGCGGAAGCTCAGGCTATTGAGGCGGATATCGAAGCAACTAAGGCCCGCTTCCTTGAAGAAGTTGCTCAGCTTGATGATGAGCTTCGCGGCGTGATTGCCCAGCGTCGCGAACGTGCTGGCCAGATTGATCCCGAGCTTCTTGACGAATATGAGAGCGCACGTTCGAAGAATGGGGCGCTCGCGGTGATCGAAGTTCGTGATGGGAACCCAATGGGCTTTGCAGAGCTCTCTCCCATGGAACTTGAGCGTATTCGCCTGACTCCCGCCGATGAACTCTACTTTGCCGAGGAAACCGGTCAGATCGTTGTGAGGACCCGGGCCTAGATCTTTTAGTGGAGCTAGATCCTTCAGCCCTCGACGGTCACCAGTGTGAGGGTTCGCGTACTGCCTCCCTGAGGGGTAGCTTTTGCGGGGGAGACTTCGATTTCTTTCACATGGCTTACGGTGCCTCGTGCATCGTGAGATCGTAGCGTTGGTGTCACTTCGGCCAAAGCATCTTCCAAATCGCTAGTGTTTTCAATTCCACTGCAACGCAAAGCTAGTGCCCCGCTAAGCATTCCGCGCCACTTTTTCGCGTTGTGAGAGACAACGGAACGTTTTCCGTTCCGTAGGCGTTCAACGCGAACTTCCCACAGGTGTGCCCACGGCGCCAGACAGGCCTGCTTGTAGTCACTTGAGCGGCAATCAAGAATGAGCTTTTCAGAATAATCTTCTGCGAGGGCGCTTCCCAGGACTGACTTCCACAAGGCGGTGACATTTCCAAGCGTGGGCAGCTTTGTTCCCATCGCGAGGCGGTGTAAAGGAATGAGGTCAGTTGGCTTCAGTGCACCAAATAGTCCTGAGAAGATCGTGATGTGCCCGCTTCCTTCCCCTGTCCATGCGCGGGGTTCTTGGGAGGTAAGGGCGTCGAATAGTACGCCGTTAAAAACTGCCGAGGCCGGTGCGCAGGCTTGGGACATCAGGGCTTGGTTGGCCTCAATTTCTGCTGAGTGACGAAGACTGGCATTGAAGATCTGCTGCGCTTGTTCTTCATCGGTGATCTGTGCACAGGCCTCGATGATCTTTTTACGCGTATCTGTCAAAGATGGGAAAGAGAGTGCTGAGAGGTTAAGAGATGGACCCTCTTCAGGCGGGTTCTTTCCTTCGGATGGGGGTAGCCAAATTTCCACGCCTCCACACTAGTGGGAAACGCGCTAAAATTCCCTGTGCATGTCAGTCGGCTGGGCGGCCGCGCGACTTTTGTCTCGAGGAACGTCCGGGCTCCACAGGGCAGGATGGTGGCTAACAGCCACCCGAGGTGACTCGCGGGCTAGTGCCACAGAAAACAAACCGCTGCATAGTGCAGTAAGGGTGAAACGGTGAGGTAAGAGCTCACCAGCGATACGGGTGACCGTATCGGCTAGGTAAACCCCATCCGGAGCAAGACCGAGCAGCAGACGTTAAGAGGTGCCCCTTCGTTGTCTGCGGGTAGGTTGCTTGAGACCATCGGCAACGGTGGTCCTAGATAGATGGTCGCCACTACGAATACGTAGAACAGAACCCGGCGTACAGGCCGGCTGTTATGCAGGTGTGGCCGCTCGTTAACCCGAGCGGCCACACCTTTTTGTTTATTTGTCAGTCGATGGTATTCGTCTACTTATGAGCTGCACGCGCGGCCTCGTAAGCTGCACCAACAATACCGGCGGTATTACGTAGCTTTGCTGGGACAGTGGGAGTGCGGAGGTTCAGCAAGGGGAGGAACTTCTCGTGATTAGCGCTCACTCCGCCTCCAATAACGAAAAGGTCCGGGGAGAAGAGCATCTCGACGTGTGAGTAGTAACGCTGGAGACGGCCCGCCCATGTGACCCAATCCAGTTTCTGAGCGGTCTTCTGACCCGCAGAAGCTTGGGTTTCAGCATCGTGGCCGTCAATCTCAAGGTGACCGAGTTCCGAATTCGGAATTAAGACACCATCATTGATGATGGCTGATCCGATTCCTGTTCCAAGGGTGGTAACAATGACAACTCCGGGAACATCTTTAGCAGCGCCGTAGATCGCTTCACCTAGTCCAGCGGCATCGGCATCGTTCAGAGCAACAATGGTTCGCCCCAAGTGACGATCCATGAGTTCGACAACATCGATTCCTGCCCATGTTGGATCAAGATTCGCCATGAAGGGAACTCGTCCGTGAATGATTGGTGCGGGGAAGGTGATTCCAACGGGGATATCATCGGTGACGCCGAGCTGACGTAGAAGATCACCGCAGACCTGGGCAACTGAATCGGGAGTCGCGGGGGTCGGGGTTTCGATCACTACGCTTTCGCAGGAGTAGGTGCCTGTTTCAAGATCAACAAGGGCAGCCTTGACACCTGAACCGCCAATATCAATTCCACATGCAAGTGTCATGCTGTTCTCCTTCGAATGCTGTTTCTCTAAGGATAACCGTCTTTATCGGATCGTTAAAATTCACGTGAGAATTATGGAAGCGTCAGGATTTCAGCGCCGTTTTCTGTGACAACGATTGTATGTTCGAACTGTGCAGAGCGGCCGCGATCTTTTGTCACGACTGTCCACTGATCATCCCATTGCTCCCATTCAACTCCGCCTAGATTCAGCATGGGCTCAATGGTGAAAACCATGCCTTCTTCCATGACTTCGCTGTGTGCGGGAGCAGTGTCGTAGTGGGGAACAATCAAACCTGAGTGAAAGGCTTCGCCGACACCGTGTCCGGTGTAGTCACGAACAACACCGTAGTTGAAACGATGCGCGTAGGATTCAATAACCCTGCCAATCACGTTGATCTCTCGACCAGGGCGAACAGCCTTGATGCCGCGCATCATGGCTTCACGTGTACGTTCGATCAGAAGATGGGATTCCTCATCAACGGTCCCGACTTCGAACATTGCGCATGTATCTCCGTGCACGCCGTCGTAGTAAGCGGTGATGTCGACATTGATAATGTCGCCATCTTCAAGTGGGCGATCATCGGGGATGCCGTGGCAAATTACTTCGTTGATCGAGGTGCACAGGGACTTTGGAAATCCCATGTAGCCCAAGCATGAGGGGTAGGCATCGCGCGCAATAATGAAATCGTGACCAATTCGATCCAACTCGTCAGTGGTTACCCCAGGACGAATTGCTTCCCCCACCGCCTGGAGTGCCTGTGCTGCGATTTGGCCGGCTTTACGGATTTTCTCAATGGTTTCCGGTGTCTTGATATCAGAGGCAGTAATTACTTCTGGACCCGAGTGGTACATGTATTCCGGACGATCAATGTGTGCCGGGACAGGACGACGCGGAGAAATTTTCCCAGGTTTGAGATTGCCAAGCGGGGCACGCTCGGCGCCAGTTGAGTGCGACATTGCGGTGTAGTCCTTAGTTTGTTCGGTAGTTCTCGGGCGAGGGGAATGAGCCGTCGCGTACACAGGAGATATAGCTTTGAGTTGCGGAGTGAAGCTCTTGACCAATCTGCGCGAAACGGCGTGCGAAAGAAGGAGACCATGAGGTCATTCCGGCCATATCCGACCAGACCAAAACTTGTCCGTCGGTGTGAGGACCCGCGCCAATTCCAATCGTAATGATCGAAAGTTCTTGACTCAGTTGAGTAGCGATTGGTTCGGGGACCATTTCAAAGACCACTGCGAAAGCGCCTGCGTGAGCTAATGCATGGGCATCGTGAGCAAGGACCTGTGCACCTTCACCGCGGCCTTGAACGCGAGGCCCGCCCAAAGCGTTTTCAGATTGAGGCGTGTAGCCCAAGTGTGCGACGACTGGAATACCGGCCTCGGTCAAGAGCTTGACGGTTTCAGCGCGCTGCGTGCCGCCCTCGAGCTTGACAGCATGTGCACCTGCCTTCATCAGGCGGACTGCGTTTGTGAGCGCCTGGGCGGGGGAGGCCTCGTAACTACCAAAGGGGAGGTCCGCGACGATGAAAGCGCGTTTAGATGCCCGGGCAACGGACGAAGTGGCGCGTTCCATGTCCTCAATCGTGACCGGTAGCGTCGATGAATATCCCAGAACAACGTTGCCGAGTGAATCTCCGACCAAGATCATATCGATCCCGGCCTGATCAAAAATCGAGGCAGTGAGTGCGTCATAGGCCGTCAACATCGAAATCTTGACGCCCTGCTCCTTTGCTGCCTGAAGGTGCTGGATACGAATCCGCTTCTTATCAAGAGGGCCTTGGGAAGTGGGAGAAGGGGAGGGTGAAGCATCCATGCGAGGCGCTGAATCGTCAGCAAGGTAACCCGTCATTCTTTTCCTTTCGTCGCCCTATGAGCCTAGTCCGCACTACGGCTTCGTTCCAGCCAGAAGAAGCTGTTGACCTACAATGAAGAAAACCCTCGTATTTTGACGAGGAAAAATGCTGACACCAATCATAGGAGAGTAGGACATGACCGGCACCGCTGGTGGCCTCAATCCCTTGGATGAGCAGGCAATTGAAGAGCTCGTTACCCAAGCGACTTCAGCTATTGCTCATACCGAAACCCTCGACGAATTGAAGGCAGTTCGCCTGGAATTTATGGGAGATTCCGCTGCTCTTGTCCAGGCAAACCGCGGAATTGGGCAATTGGAGCCGAAAGATCGAGGCGTTGCTGGTCGTCTTCTGGGAGGTGCCCGTTCGCGCATTACCCAGGCATTGGACGAACGTCAGGAGCTTCTTCAGGAACGCCATGACGAGCAGGTCCTTGTCAGCGAAGCTGTAGATGTCACTATTCCTACCGCGCGTGAGCGTCAAGGTGCACGGCATCCCCTGGAAACGATTATGGAAGAGATTTCGGATTTCTTCGTCGGAATGGGATGGCAGATTGCCGAAGGACCGGAAATTGAACACGAGTGGTTCAACTTCGACTCTTTGAATTTCGATATCGATCACCCCGCGCGCCAGATGCAGGACACGCTCTACATTGATGGACGCAGCGTCGGTGGTGAAAATGAAGAAGATGGCCACCTCGTGATGCGTACGCACACATCGCCCGTGCAATCGCGTTCGATTCTTTCTCGAGGCGTCCCCCTGTACATGGCATGCCCCGGTAAGGTATTCCGCTCGGATGCGTTGGACGCGACACACACCCCGGTCTTCCATCAGGTTGAGGGCCTCGCAATTGATCGCGGTCTGACAATGGCGCACTTGAAGGGCGTTCTTGACCACTTTGCGCGTCACATGTTCGGCCCTGATGCGAAGACGCGTTTGCGTCCGTCATTCTTCCCCTTTACTGAGCCGAGCGCCGAGATGGACCTATGGTTCCCGCAAAAGAAGGGTGGAGCCGGCTGGATCGAATGGGGTGGTTGCGGAATGGTCAACCCGAATGTTCTCCGAGCAACGGGTATCGATCCTGAGGTTTACACGGGTATTGCCTTCGGTGTTGGTGTCGAACGAACCCTGATGCTGCGAGACGGTATCGCAGATATGCATGACATTGTCGAGGGCGATGTGCGCTTCTCCGAGCAATTCGGCGTTAATGGACTGGGAAGGGGCAACTGACATGCCAATGGTTCCAATGAGCTGGCTGCGTGACTATGTCGATGCAGATCCGGCAATGACCACCGAGGAGCTCGCAGCTGCCCTGGTTCGCGTCGGGCTTGAGGAAGAGACTATTCACCCGGCTCGTGTCAGCGGTCCGCTTGTCGTCGGACGTGTTCTGACGCGCGATGAGTTTGAAGCCTCGAATGGCAAGCTTGTGAATTACTGCCGTGTCGATGTTGGGGAGCACAATGACGCTCCCGGCACGGGTAAAGAACCTAGTGATCTCCCATCACGTGGCATTATTTGCGGCGCACACAATTTCGAGGTCGGCGACTATGTTGTTGTCTCACTTCCGGGTGCGGTTCTTCCCGGCCCCTTTGAAATTGCTGCCCGAAAGACCTACGGCCATGTTTCTGATGGCATGATGTGCTCGGCGCGTGAACTCGGCTTGGGCGACGACCATAACGGCATCATCATCTTGCAGAAGGATTTCCCCGACGCAGAGCTGCCCGCAGTTGGCCACAGCGTAATTTCCTTCCTTGGCTTGGGTGAAGAAGTTCTGGAAATTAACGTCACTCCGGACCGTGGGTACTGCTTCTCGATGCGAGGCGTCGCTCGCGAGTTCTCACATTCGACGGGTGCAGCCTTCCGTGATCCGGGTCTTGTCGGGACTCTTGTTGAGTCTGTTCCCGAGGCGAACGAGGCCGGTTTCCCCGTGGTTGTTGCTGACAATGCTCCCATCCACGGGAGCGTGGGTGCGGACCGTTTCGTGACCCGCATTGTTCGTGGTGTCAACCCCAAGGCTCCCACTCCTCGTTGGATGGTCGAGCGTTTGGAGATGGCAGGGATGCGTTCCTTGTCTCTGGCGGTCGATATTACAAACTACATCATGCTGGATCTGGGGCAGCCTATGCATGCCTATGATCTATCTGCACTCGCTGCACCGATTGTGGTTCGCCGTGCTCGCGCAGGTGAAGAACTGACAACTTTGGACGAGGTCGCGCGCACCTTGGATCCCGAAGATTTGGTGATTTCTGATTCGCCCAGCGGTGAAGAAGGCTCGCGACTCTTGGGTATCGCCGGTGTGATGGGTGGAGCTTATTCCGAGGTCGAGGATTCGACGACGGATATCCTCCTCGAAGCTGCACACTTCGATGCGGTTTCGGTCGCTCGTTCTTCGCGCCGTCACAAGCTGCACTCTGAGGCAGCGAAGCGTTTTGAGCGTGGAACTGACCCGCTCCTTCCTGCGGTTGCTGCGCAGCGCGCTGTTGATCTGCTTGTTCAATATGGTGGTGGTCAGGCCGACCCTGCAGTTTTTGATCTCAACACCTTGCCAGCGCCAACCAGCTATGAGTTTGCGTTGAGCGATGCTGAGCGTCTGACTGGCGTTTCCTATTCTCCCGAGCGCGTTTGTGAGTTGCTTGAACAGGTCGGATGTGTCCTTGAGGATATTGATGGACAGCGCGTTCGCGTGACTCCTCCTTCATGGCGGCCTGATCTCACGGGCTCTGCACACTTTGTGGAAGAGATCGCCCGTTTGGATGGCTATGACCGTATTCCCTCGGTTTTGCCGACGGCCCCCGCAGGTACTGGTTTGACTACTGCCCAGCGCGCGCGTCGTTTGGTGGCCCAGGGGTTGGCCCACGCTGGGCTTACCGAGGTGGAAAGTTATCCCTTCGTTTCAGACTCTTTCGATAAGCAGGGCCTGAGTGCGAATGATCCTCGCCGTCGCGCTGTGAAGCTGCGTAATCCTCTTGCTGATGATGCGCCCCTGCTTCGCACTTCGGTTTTGGATACCTTGCTGGATACCGCCGCACGTAACTGGGCTCGCGGTATCCCTTCGGTTGCGATTTTCGAAATCGCAAAGGTTGTTCACCCAGACGGCGTTGTTCCCACCGGTTTGATCTCTGCGGAGCATCGTCCCAGTGACGAACAACTTGCCGCGCTTGAGGCGGGGACTCCTTCTCAGCCCTGGCATGTTGGTGCAGTGCTTGCTGGTAATGCCCGTCCCGCGGGAATTCTTGATTCTCAACGTAATTTCGATTGGGCAGATGCGGTCGAGATCGCGCGCTCAATCTGCGATCAACTGGGAGTGCGCGTCGAGGTGACGCGTGCCTGGCTTGCCGAACCCTCAACGCTTAAGGGGCCTCGACTTCCCGAGGCCGCAACGGATCCCGCTGAGGTCGCTCCTTGGCACCCGGGTCGAGTTGCTCGCATCTTCGCCCGTCAGGGTAAAGATTGTGTCGAACTTGCCCTCGCTGGTGAGCTCTCACCGAAGGCGTGTAAGGCTTTTGGATTGCCTGCACGCGCCTGTGCCCTCGAGCTTGACGTTGATGCATTGATCTCCGTAATGAGCGATGAACCCATGCAGGTGAAGCCTGTCTCGACATATCCCGCAGCAAAGGAAGACCTTGCTCTGGTTGTTCCGACGAATGTTCCCGTATCACGTGTTGAGCAGGTCATTCGCCAGGCCGCGGGCGCGTTGATCGAAGATCTGGTCCTCTTCGATATTTACGAGGGCGATCAGGTTCCTGAAGGTTTCCGTTCCCTTGCCTTCTCTGTGCGCCTTCGCGCCGGTGATCACACCTTGACTCCGGATGAGGTGCAGAAAGTTCGTGCTGACATCGTCAGTAAGACAGGAAAGGTTCTTGGGGCAACGCTGCGCGGATGATCAAGTTTCCTCTTGCTAGGATTAATGTGGTTATTGGCGCGAAGGAGTAGTTAATGAAGGTTTTAGTAACAGCGGCTTCACATCACGGTGCAACCATTGAAGTTGCGGATGAGATTGCACGCCGTCTGACCAGCGATGGCTTTGAGGTTGTCCGCAAGTCCCCTGAAGAGGTTGACTCACTTGATGGTTTTGATGCGGTGATCTGCGGATCTGCTGTGTACATGACCCAGTGGCTGCCTGAAGCTCACGATTTTATGGAACGTTTTGCTCAGCAGCTTCACAAGCTACCCGTGTGGGCCTTCTCCGTCGGTATGAATGGTGTTCCCAAGCATGTTCCGCAAGATCCCAGCAGGATCGGTCCTGTGCTCACCCGTGTCGACGCAAAGGAACTGCGTTCTTTCGCTGGACGATATGATCCTTCGATTCTGTCACTGCGCGAGCGTGCGATTGTTCGGCTTGCAGGTGCTGTTGAAGGCGATTTCCGTGATTGGAATGCGATTGATGAGTGGGCAGACTCCATTGCACAGCAACTAAAGCAGGACTGAGGTATCACTGACTCCTGCATCGCTTAGGAAACGGGCCGTGTGCGCGAAGATTTTCGCACACGGCCCGTTTCTCGCTTACACTGGTGCAACGGGAGTGGAGTCAATGTCGATTCACGGACGTAGTTAAGGGGTTTTGATGTCATCTGAAGCGACACCTCAGACGAAGGCTGGCCGCCACGCGGCGATTCGAAATCTTTTGGTCTCCCAAACCATTAGTTCACAAGAACAGCTTCGCAGCGCATTGGGAAGCCAGGGAATTGAAGTCACTCAGGCCACCCTTTCTCGCGATCTCATGGAAATGCGCGCAACAAAAATGCGTGATCGCAGTGGTGCGCTGATTTATTCGGTTCCCAATGCTGATGGTTCGCAGTCTCATGAGGCTGAAGCCAGTGTTGAACGCCTTCAGCGGTGGCTTCAAACTCTCCTTGTCACCTCAACATGCGTGGGAAATCAATTGGTTCTGCGCACTCTTGTTGGAGCAGCGAACCTTCTAGGTTCTGCCCTCGATGTTGCACGCATTGACGACGTTGTTGGAACGATTGCGGGTGACGACACCGTCTTGATTATCTGCACCAGTGCTCAGGGCGCCCTTAATGCTCAGGACTACCTGACATCCTTGGCTGGGGGAGGATCCCACCCGAGTACACTCTAAGAACGATCGATTCTTAGATTTTCATCAAACACAGCCGTGCCCGCTAGCCTGTCGCTAGCGGGCACGGCTTCTTGCCGCTATTCTCCCTACTAGAATTTCTTTCTGTCTTGAGGACATGCGTGAATACAACAGTTAGCTCTCGAGCCGAGTCGCTGCTGCCCATTGCGGGGGTCGCGATTTTCTTCTTGGCCTTTGCTGGTCAAGGGGTTCGTAACACCTTCGGTTGGCTCGGTTTTGGCATCATCACTGTTTTGGTGTTGCTTGCATGCTGGGCCGTGTTTTTTCTTGCCGGACGACGCGTGACCTTGCGAAGGATTTCGCTGTCTGTTTCATCCTTCATCGTGCTCTGCTGTCTGTCGGTGATATGGAGCCAGTACCGTCTTGAAACTTTTGCCTCAGCTCTGATCACCCTTGCAACGAGCTCGGCGGGGGTACTTGTAGCAATTGCTTTTCCGCTTCGACAGATGCTGAAAGTATTCATGGACGCGATGAAGATCGTCGTTGTTCTGTCGTATGTGCTTGAGCTGTGGGTTTCGCTCTTCGTTGGCCATCGAATTCCTCCCATCTATATGCGCCATTGGAAAGAAGTTCCAGAGCTCTATTACTGGATCAATGACTCCCTGTTTAGGGGAGGGCCGATTCAAGGTTTCGTGGGAAACCGCAATCCTTTAGCGTTTATTGCGCTCTTACTGCTTCTATGTGTGCTTGTCTTCTGGATTCAGGATCGAAATCAGCACATTCGAAATTTCCTGTGGGTGTGTGCCTGCGTTGGCATTCTTATTCTCACTGGTTCGGCAACGGTGTTTGTTGCCATGCTGGTTTCCCTCAGTGCACTCGTCTTTCTTTTGATCATCCGTCATCTCGGTTTCTATGAGCGACGTTTCGCTGTTCGTGTGGCTTTGACCGCTGCGGCCAGTTTCCTGCTGGTTGCTGTTGTGATGAAGGACCAGGTAACCGAGATATTGGGTCGTAGTTCTGATATGACCGGGCGCGGTGTTATTTGGGCGAAGCTTTTGCAATTGTGGACCGAGCATCCCCTTCTTGGCTGGGGATGGGTTGTGATGTGGCCCCCGTGGTTGCCTCTGTTCAAGACTCTTGTTGTTCGTCCAGACGGTACTCCAACTATGCAGGCGCATAACGCCTATATCGAGGCTCTATTCCAGACTGGCATTGTTGGACTTATGCTCCTGGCCTTTGCGGTGTTGTGGGTCATGATTCGTATCTTCCGTGTTGCCCTTCGCGATCTTGAGAGCGATCTGATCCCCGTCCTCGCCGCTGTTCTTATGCTCGCGATGTTTGTCCAGTCATTCACCGAGTCTCGTTTGCTCACCGAGGGCAACTGGGTTCTTTTCTTTGCTTTTGCTACCTGGCTGAAGGTTCGAGCAGAATCAATCGATTTTCACCCGCCTCGACGTGGGGACGAGGCGGCGCGTCGGCTAGGTGCTGCCGGCGAGGCAGACCGATCTACGGCCTCGTAAGACACAAATAAGACGCGTCCTTTAAGGCGAGTCTTTTCCCGTACACTGTATTGCGCACGTATTCCAACAAGAAGAAGGTATTTCCGTGACCGATATTATTGACGACCTCCAATGGCGTGGTCTGATTGCTCAGCACACTGATCTTGATGCACTTCGTGCTCACTTTGCGCAGGGCCCGGTCACTTTCTATTGCGGTTATGATCCGACAGCTCCTTCTCTTCACCACGGCCACCTTGTTCAGCTGATCGTAATGCGTCACCTGCAACTTGCAGGACACCGTCCTCTTGCACTCGTGGGTGGTGCAACGGGCCAGATTGGCGATCCGCGTCAAAGTGGTGAGCGTCAACTCCAGCCCACTGAAGTTGTTCAGGGCTGGGCGGATCGCTTGCGTGCGCAAATCTCTCGTTTTCTTGACTTCGAGGGCCCCGCAGCAGCGCGAATGGTGAACAACCTCGATTGGACGCAAGAGATGAGCGCTATCGATCTCTTGCGTGGAATCGGTAAGTACTTCCGTGTTGGCACCATGCTCAACAAGGATATTGTTGCGCGTCGTATTGCTTCCGACGAGGGTATTTCCTACACGGAATTCTCGTACCAGATCCTTCAGGCAAATGACTACCTTGAACTTTTCCGTCGCTATGGCTGCACCCTTGAGACCGGTGGGAATGATCAGTGGGGCAATATGGTTGGAGGCGTCGACCTGATTCATAAGATCGAAGGCGCCGATACCCATGTGATGACGACGCCCATTATTACTAAGGCCGACGGAACAAAGTTTGGCAAGTCCGAGGGTGGTGCGATCTGGCTCGACCCAGAAATGATGAGCCCCTACGCCTTCTATCAGTTCTGGTTGCAGGTTGCCGATGACGACGTCGTTCGTTTTCTGAAGATCTTCACTTTCCTCTCGCGCGAAGAAATTGAGGCCCTTGAGGTTGAGGTCGCAGAGCGTCCGCATCAGCGTGCGGCGCAGAAAGCATTGGCTGCCAGCGTCACTGCATTGGTTCACGGTCAAGACGAACTTGAGCGAGTTCAGGCTGCGACCGAGGCGCTGTGGGGGACCGGCGATCTTTCGTCAATTGACGAGGCCACTCTGGCTGCGGCGACCAGTGACCTTCCGCGTGCGGAACTTCCGTTGGGGGCGACTCTTGTTGACGCTCTTGTAGAGACCGGCCTTGAGAAGGGTCGTAGTGCTGCGCGTCGTACCCTTGCGGGTGGTGGAGCATACGTCAATAAGGTCAAGGTGGAAGACGAAGAGGCAGTGCTCAGTGCAGATGATCTGCTGGCTGGCGGGCTTGTTTTGATCCGTAAGGGCCGCAGGAATTTGGCTGTAGTTGCTGTCCGATGAGCCGTTTTTAAAGGTGTGCTCGTCATCATAGTGTTTTGATTTGACGACGAGCCTCTAAACGGCCTAATCTATAACTCGTTGCGCTGAGGGCGACGGAAACGTTGCAAGGCGCGAAAGCCCCTTTGAGATTCATCCTCGGGTGAATTGCAAATGTGGGGGTGTTGTTTGTGAACTCGATAGTGTGTTTG
>CAUSSZ010000004.1:0-169869 GCA_963534475.1 Trueperella pyogenes
ATGTCTTCTTTGAGGATCAGGCCGGCCATGAGTTCAGTTTAGCGAGTGGACACTTCCTTAGCAGGGGCATGTGTATCGGTACTGTTCCTCTGATTAAAGCTGGGAGGACAGCATCCCACACAGCTTCGCGTGCCAGCGCGAGGCGGAAATATCTGTCAACGAGGCGACTTGGTCGATAACGACCCGCAAACGCTTCCCCTCATCCGTGGTTGCGCGCCATTGAGCGGCAAAGGGAGGTTCAAGATATTCGGGGCCTGCGTTGATAAGAGCATCAACCAAGTCATTGAGCAGCGTGCGCTGCTGATAGTAAACAGGTTCACTTTCGCGCGGGCTCATGACATAGTGGACAGCCATACCCTTAAGAACCTGAATTTCTGCCCGGGTTTGCGCCGGAACAACGAGCTCCGCGCGATAGCGGCCCAGGGGTTCGTCTCCTGCAATTTCACGGGTGGCCGCAACTGTTGCGTTACAGAATCGGCCGATCAGTTCGCTGGTGAGGTCCTTTAAGGCGGCTAAATCCGCATATGAGCCACTGAAGGCACTGAGCCATTCGGGCATGGTCACCAGGCGCTTAAACGCCTGAACCAGATCGTCTTCAGAAACCGAAGTCCCGTACCACTTCATGGTCGAGTCGATGACACCCTGGGTGTGCGCATCGCTGCGCAAGTTCTCAAGATCCATCTTTCCGGTTGCAACCGCATCTTCGACGTCGTGCACCGAGTACGCGATGTCATCGGAAAGATCCATGATTTGAGCTTCCAAGCAACGCGCCCCGGGAGTTACGCCTTCACGCATCCATTCAAAAGTTGGGCGATCATCGTCGTAGACCGAATACTTTCGCAGGGATTTTTCCCGGTTGGGACCTTCGCCCTTCGCCCAGGGGTATTTGCAAATCGCATCAAGGGTTGCGCGCGTGAGATTCAGCCCGGCGGGACCTTCCTCAGCGATGACCTTTGGTTCAAGGCGTGCAACGATTCGCAGTGTCTGCGCATTCCCTTCAAAGCCGCCGATTTCAGCCGCCAGTTCATTGAGTGCGCGTTCGCCATTGTGTCCAAATGGCGGATGGCCGAGATCGTGGGATAAACACGCGGCATCAACAACATCGGGGTTGGCCCCCAGTTCCTTCCCCAGCTCGCGTCCCACCTGTGCAACTTCAAGGGAATGGGTCAGGCGCGTGCGCACGAAATCATCCGAGGTTGGCCCCAGGACCTGTGTTTTTTCACCCAAACGGCGAAGTGCTGAGGAATGCAGCACCCTGGCTCGATCGCGTTCAAAATCTGTACGAACAGAGGACTTTTGAGTCTCTGAAACGTAACGGTCACGGTCTGCGGAACTATACGGATACTGAGTGTGCACGTGATAAGCCTAACTGCTTCAACTACCCTTTCGATGCCTAAAACTGCAAGAATAGTGCTGTGAGTGCAACAAAGGGGACCCAGGTAGTAACGACGTTGGTTCATGCTGCCCGGAAAGGCACACACCCTTGGTGGCATTCACCTGCAATTTGCCGCATCCCCAGTCGCGTTGATCATGAAATTGCTCAGCTACTGAGCAAGGAAGCGATTCAGTTCGCCAGGGTGGGCGTAGATGCCCTGCTCATTTCCCCAACTCCCCAAATGATCTGGGGAGTCAATCCGGAACTCGCTGCTCTTGTCAGGCATTTCCATAGGGTCGGCGTCAAGATCATCGTCCATCTCCCCGCTGCGACTGAATGGAATACCCGCGATTTCAACGGGCCTCATTCCAGCGATGAAACGGTAACAACGCTGCTTGGCCGCGTGCGAGCATGCGTTGATGCAGAAGCCGACGGGATTGATCTGGGGACTTTGCCGCTCACACACTACGGACCGAATTCATCTGAGCGCCAAGAGTTCATGCATCTACTTCGCCTAGTAATGGCCGAGGTGGCTAATACCGATACTCTTCCTATTCTTACCTCCAGCCTGCCGCATATGGATGATGCAGATCTGAAGGAAATTCTTCAAGAGTCCTGGTTCCACCACCTGCGCAACGACACTTTCCTCGACATTGAGTGGAAGAATCCTGAGCTCTGCGATGCGATCGCAAATACTTTTATGAACCGTGATCCTTTGGGACACGTGGCCGCATGGCCGGCCCTTCCCTACGAGGACAGCGAACTTCATCGTGCGCAAACTCTGTTTGCGCTTGCTCTTCCGGGAGCCACCTACTTTGATTCGCCACCCAGTGATGCCATTCCTCCTTCCTTTGTGTTGCTGATTCAGCAGGCGCTGCGTACCCGCGCCGAGCACGGAATGGGAACTGGATCCCTTGCGCACGTACGAGGCCTCGCCTGGGCTGGACCTGATTGCTTGGTCCATATGAGCGCTCAAGTTTTAGTTGTTTTCAACGCCTCAGACTCCACTGTCGTTGTTCCTTCAGAGCACCGGCCGCTTGTTTCGACGGGGGTTTTATCCACTCAGCTCAACAGTGATACCCCGCTTGCGCCCGGGCAGTGTGCATGGTTTGAAACCGCACGCGTTCGACCTCGCGTTTTTGCCACGGAATAAGCGCCTCAGTCCCTTTACACTTAGGGTATTGTTCCGTCAAACCTGGAGACCACGTGGACTTCATTAAGCGACTTCTCGCGATCTTTATCCAGGCCGCAGGCCAAAGCATGAAAGAGGAAATGGGTTCCTCGAAGGGACGCAAACCTTCCTCGTCGCACTCATCCTCCCGTTCTTCCTCTTCTTCACGCAGTTCACACACTGCACGCTCTTCTTCCTCCGCCGCCCAGGCCTCGGGGAAGGGAAACAAGGTGTGGGACGTTCGCGCACACGGACTTCCTCCTTTCCAATACGAGCCGAATCCCGATGGGGATGCGGATCCCGGCGAGGTCGTGTGGACGTGGGTCTCCTATGAAGAGGACCCGACCCAGGGCAAAGATCGTCCCGTTGTCGTGCTTTCACGAGTACAGCAGGGGTTTGTTGTCGCCCAGTTGACGTCCAAGGACCACCGCAAGGATGCCGAGCAAGAGGCACATTGGGGACGCTACTGGTTCCCCATCGGAACCGGCGCGTGGGATCCGCAGGGCCGCCCCAGTCAGGTGCGCCTGGACCGCCTACTCATTGTTGCCCCCGGCGATGTTCGCCGCGAGGGAGCGACCGTAGACCACTCAACCTACAATGCCGTGTGCGACGCCCTGCGTCAGCACTGGAATGCCTAACGACCACTTCCACCACAACACTGCGAGGACCCACAATGACCGATTCCGCTGAAATTGCACGCCTGAAGGCCGAGGCCGCGCAGGCCGCCGCCGAAGCCGCTGCCGCAAAGGCTCAGGCTGCGCAGGCTGCCCTCGATGCCGCTCTTGCCGCTCAAGGTGGCCAGGGCGACCAGAACGAGGCCGCATCCCAGGCCGCTGCTGCCGAGGCAGCAACCGAAAAGGCCGAGGCTGCGCAGGCAGCCCTCGATAACGCTTTGGCTGAGCAGACAGCTCCTTCCGAAGCCGCTCCCGCCCAAACCCCGGAAGCTGCGCCTGCGGAAAGTGCGCCGACTGCCCCCGCTGCACCTGCGCAAGCCGCTCCCGCTGAGCCGGCCCAGGCCTCGGCAACCGAAGGCGAACTGCAGGGCTACGCGGAACAGGTCCGTGCGGGCTACTCCTTCACCTCGCCTTCAATGCGACTGGGTGCTTTCTTGGATGGCGATACTCCGGTTCCCGGCGCACCTGTCGGAATTCCGCTGGGGCTCATGAACCGCCACTGCTTGGTTGCGGGCGCAACCGGTACCGGTAAGACGCGAACCCTGCAGCTGATGGCCGAGCGTCTCTCGGAAGCGGGAGTACCCGTTTTCGTCACCGATATCAAGGGTGACCTCACCGGTCTGGCTCAGGCGGGCACCTCTTCTGAGAAGCTCCTTGCACGTTGCGCAAGCATCGGCCAGCACTGGGAAGGTAAGGCATTCCCCACGGAACTGCTTACCCTGGGCGGCCGCGGCGAAGGCGTGCCGATCCGTACAACCATCACCGAATTCGGACCGCTTCTGCTTTCGCGTGTGCTGGGCTTGAACGACACTCAGGCCTCAGCCCTTCAGTTGATCTTCCACTGGGCCGATGGTCAGCAGCTCGCGCTGATCGACCTCAAGGACCTGCGTTCGGTCATCGACTACCTGACTAACAATGATGAAGGCAAGGAAGAACTCAAGGGAATCGGTGGTGTTTCCCCGGCAACTGCAGGCGTGATCCTGCGCGAGCTTGCTGCCCTGGAGGCCTCGGGCGGCGATGTTTTCTTCGGCGAACCCGCCTTCAATATCGCTGATCTTATGCGCGTGTCGATGGACGGTCGCGGCGTCATTTCGTCGCTGGAACTTCCCGACCTGGGTAGCCAGGGGGCTTTGTTCTCGACCTTCCTCATGTGGCTCTTGGCTGAGCTCTTCGAAACTTTGCCGGAAGTGGGCAACCCCGATAAGCCGAAGTTGGTCTTCTTCTTTGACGAGGCACACCTGCTCTTCACCGATGCCTCGAAGCAGTTCCTCCAGGCAGTCGTGCAGACAGTGCGTCTGATTCGTTCCAAGGGCGTGGGAATTGTCTTTGTTACACAGTCCCCCACCGATGTTCCCGACGAGGTTCTGGCTCAGCTTGGTTCACGCGTTCAGCACGCACTGCGCGCGCATACTCCAAACGATGCAGCAAACCTCAAGAAGGCAGTTTCGACCTTCCCAACTTCTCCCCTGGATCTGACTGAGGTGTTGACTTCGCTGGGTACCGGTCAGGCTGTCGTGACGGTTCTGGATGAGAAGGGACGCCCGACCCCGGTTGCTCCGACCATGCTGGACGCACCTGCCGCTGTCATGGGCCCGGCTGATCCCGGTGTTGTCTCTTCAATCATCAATTCCTCGCCGCTCCTGTCACGTTACCGTGACGCGGTCGATAACGAATCAGCATTCGAATTGATGCAAGCCCGCCTTGCAGATGCTGCTAAGGCCGCAGAGGAGAAGGCCGCCGAGGCACAACGTCGGCTTGAAGAAGCGAAGGCACAGAAGGAAGCCGAGAAGCTGGCAGCGAAGGAAGAAGCAGCGCGCCAGAAGGAACTTGAGCGCTTGCAGCGCGAGGTCGAGAAGGCCGAAGAGCGTAAGCGTCGCGAGGCCGAAAAGGCTGAGGAGCGTCGTGCGCGCGCCACGCAGCGCGTGATTGAGTCGACAGTCAAGTCCGTTGGAACGACTGCAGCGCGCTCGCTGACCCGTTCAATTTTGGGAACACTGTTTAAGTAAATTCCGCGATTTTTGAGCACTTCTGGACGCTTTATCGATGTCGTGTCACAACCCTTGTCGGATATTTCACCTTATGGTGCGAAAGGGAATGTAATCGTCAAAAATGGAGTTGTCAGAAGTGATAGCAATGGTGCGGCCCTTATGGTTCGCATGTCCAGATAGGCTTAGGAGAACATCATGACTCAAGCACATCCCGTCGTTGCCGCAGCTTTGCAGCAGGCTCTTGTTGATCTGACCGCCCTGTCACTTCAGGGCAAGCAGGCCCACTGGAACATCGAAGGCCCCGGCTTCCGTTCGCTCCACCTGCACCTGGATGAAATCATCGACGAGGTTCGCCTTGCCGCTGATGATGTTGCTGAACGTATGGCCGCCATCGAGGTTTCACCCGATGCGCGTGCAGCGACCGTTGCAGCGACCTCACTGGTTGAGCCCCTCGAGGCAGGCTTCCTGCCCACCGATAAGACTGCTCGCCTCTACGAAGAGCACCTGCTGGCAACCTCCGAGCGCATCAAGGCAACCCTTGATCCCGTTGACGAGCACGATCACCTGTCCAACGACCTGCTGACCGGCATTGCAACCGGCCTGGAGAAGCAGGCCTGGATGCTGCGCGCAGCAACCAAGGATCTCAACTGATTAGTTGAATCTGACTTCAACTGGGGCGTCTCTTCGGAGGCGCCCCAGTTTTGTTCATCAACCTCAGGTACCCCACAAGGGGTATTTCTCCCCTGTAAAGCACCCGCGAGGGCCTTTATTCGCGCCCGAGCTTCTCCGCCAATTCACGTGCACCCCACTGACCGGGTGCACTCTCACGTCCGCTGACGGCCACGAAAGAGGCAACTCCCCCATCTTCAGGTTGAGTCGCACGCGTCTGACGGCCAAACTCACCCATCGCTAAAACGATTGAGGGAACCGACACGTACTCAGCTGCCCACCTTTGCACCAATTCAACATTGAGTGCGTCGCGCTCCGAATTGGCCAAAACCGCAAGCTTTGCAACGTCTGCGCCCAAAGCTGCCATGGTTTCCAGAAGCTCTCGCATGATCTCGGATTCGGGAGTCACCTCGAAGTCGTGGAAGGACATGACGACCTTCGCGCCCGCGGCGCGGGCCTTCTCGGTCAATGCTGGTGCAGCCGGAGCCATTTCCACGTCTACCACATCCAGCCCGCACTCGGCCAGTAGCTCAACGATCTGGCCATAAAGCGGCGTTGAAACTTCAGCCTTTCCGCCCTGAGCAACTGTGCGAACAGTAGCCAAAACGGGTACATCCGAAGCACCCAAGATCTCTGCCGCAGACCTCGAAATCTCTTCACGGACCTGGTCGCTCAGTTCCTCACCTGAAAGCCCCGTAAGTACGTCCAAGTAGTCCACGCGCCACTCGAACATATCGTGCGGTTCAGATGCGGCGGCCTCGATCTGTTCAACAACTCCACGTACGTCCCCCGCCATCAGGGGAACAATGAAGACCACCGGCTGCCCGGCGCCCAGAAGCACTCGGCCTCGAGGAGGAATAGCACCCGCGGGGTCAAGCAATCCCGCGCCCACACCCGAAGGTGCTGCGCCGTAGGCCTCGCCCAAATCACTGCGTCCAATAACAACAGGTTCCATGACGTCCCCTCTGCTCAGCAACCCTTAGTAGCCAACTTCTGCATGATGAATCGACGCGCGCTCAGCGTCGGTCAAGTATCGGTGTTCCAACCAGCCGTCAGGCAGGTGCGGGGTCTTTTCTCCCCCGGCGCGCCCACGAGGCCCACGCGCGGCCTCGGGAAAATCTTGGTCGAGGTCCAAGTCAGCTAGGCGCTCGCTAAGTTCATCGAGAGTAGAGACCATCCCCAGCGCGTGGCGCTGCGGCCCACCCACCTTGAAACCACGCAGGTACCAACCGATGTGCTTGCGCATTTCACGCATCGCGCGGTCCTCGTCGCCTTCTTCTTCCACACACCAGCGCGCGTGGGTTTCGATGATGGCAGCAACCTCGCGAAGTGAAGGTGCAGGGAAAGCCGACCTCCCGTGGTAAGCAGCGACGATATCGCGGAAAATCCACGGCCGCCCCTGCGCGCCTCGACCGACGGAAATGCCATCACACCCGGTCTGGCGCATCATCGCGATCGCATCCGCGGCCTCGAAAACATCACCATTACCGAAGACCGGAATATCCAGGGCTTCCTTGACGCGCGCAATATAATCCCAGTGAGCTTGGCCCGCGTAATGCTGGGTCTGGGTGCGCGCATGGATCGTCACGGCCGCCGCACCAAGTTCTTGGGCGATCTGCGCGGCCTCGAGGCCGGTCTCGTGCTCACTATCGATTCCCATGCGGATTTTTACCGTCACCGGGATCTCGCGGCCACGTGCATCCCCGCTCACGCGTGCTTGCGTCACAACGGCGCGTAGCAGGTCGGTGTAGAGGTCCCGTTTCCAGGGAAGGGCCGCTCCGCCGCCCTTGCGCGTCACTTTGGGAACAGGACAGCCGAAGTTCAGGTCGATATGGTCGGCGTACTCGCCGTCGATCATGATCTGGGTTGCGCGCGCCATAACCTGCGGGTTCACGCCGTAGAGCTGCACGGAGTGCACACGTTCGGCGGGATCTGGGCGAATCATCGCCATCGTGCGCGCATTGCCCTCGACAAGGGCTCGCGAGGTCACCATCTCCATGACGTACAGACCCGCTGGTGCGTCAACGTGGGGCGTCAGTTCTTCGCCCGCGCCGCTTTCTTTCCCAATTTCCGAGGCCGTGGCTGGGAAAGTGCTTTCAGTTGCGCCGGGAAGAGCAGCCGGGCTGGGCGTGCCGGTCAGGGGCGAAGGTCCACCCAAGGCCTCTTCACCGAACATGCGGCACAGGCGACGGAAGGGGGCATCGGTCACTCCGGCCATCGGGGCCAGGACGACGGGAGTAAACAGCCGCAGTGGCCCAACCTGCAAGCAGGCTGGGCCACTAGCATGAGACTGCGAGGTCACTCAGCAAACTCCCAAGCGCTCAATCAGGTAGGACTTGACCTGGTCGAGCGGGATACGGACCTGCTCCATCGAGTCACGCTCACGAATGGTGACAGCGTGATCCTCAACGGAATCGAAGTCGTAGGTGATGCAGAAGGGCGTACCAATTTCATCCTGGCGACGGTAACGACGGCCAACAGCACCGGCATCGTCGTACTCGATGTTCCACAGATCGCGCAGCTCCTGAGCCAGTTCCTGTGCCGGTCCGGTCAGTTCGTCCTTGCGCGACAGAGGCAGGACAGCAACCTTGACGGGGGCCAGACGCGGGTCGAGCTTGAGGACGACGCGCTTATCGACGCCACCCTTCGCATTGGGGGCCTCGTCCTCGTGGTAGGCCTCGATGAGGAAGGCCATGAGGGAACGGGTCAGGCCGGCGGAAGGCTCGATGACGTAGGGGGTCCAGCGCTCGCCGGTCGCCTGGTCGAAGTAGTCGAGCTTGGCGCCACTGGCCTCAGCGTGAACACCGAGGTCGTAGTCGGTGCGGTTCGCGATACCCTCGAGTTCGCCCCATTCGGAGTTCTGGAAACCGAAGCGGTATTCCAGGTCAACGGTGCGCTTGGAGTAGTGCGAAAGCTTTTCCTTGGGGTGCTCGTACTCGCGCAGGTTTTCCTCGGCGATACCCAGGCCGACGTACCACGCCTTGCGGTAGTCGATCCAGTACTGGTGCCACTCTTCATCGGTTCCCGGCTCGCAGAAGAACTCAAGTTCCATCTGCTCAAATTCGCGGGTACGGAAGATGAAGTTACCGGGGGTAATTTCGTTGCGGAAAGACTTACCGATCTGGCCGATGCCGAAGGGCGGCTTCTTACGTGCCGCGGTCATGACATTGGCGAAGTTGACGAAGATTCCCTGTGCGGTTTCGGGGCGCAGGTAGTGCAGGCCGGCCTCGTCGTCGACGGGGCCAAGGAAGGTCTTAAGCAGACCCGAGAATGCCTTGGGCTCGGTCCACTGACCGCGAACGCCACAGTTGGGGCAGGCAATGTCTTCCAGGGACAGTGAGGATTCGTCAACGCCCTTCTTATCAGCCAGTTCTTCGATGAGCTGATCTTCACGTTGACGCTTGTGGCAGTTTTGGCACTCAATAAGCGGGTCGGTGAAGGCCTTGACGTGTCCGGATGCAACCCACACCTCGCGGGGCAGGATTACCGAGGAGTCCAAGCCGACAACGTCTGCGCGGCGGCGAACCATGTAGTTCCACCACTGACGTTTGATGTTCTCTTTGAGTTCCACACCCAGCGGGCCGTAGTCCCAGGCGGAGCGAGTACCGCCGTAAATCTCACCGCAGGGGAAAACAAAGCCGCGACGCTTAGCAAGAGAAATAACCGAATCAAGACGAGAGGTGGATGGCTGTGCCACGAAAACTCCTTTATTAGGGCTCACCGCACCTGGCTGGCGCAGTGGTCTGTGCATATTTTAGCCGCTGTACGCATAGGGAGCTTGGGGACTGCCACGCGCGCCAATGATTGGTGATATTTCAGTGAATTGATTTGCTCTTGTTCCCTGTCATAGCATCGATACGTGCGCACGGTGATCACGTCCTTGGCCTACGCCTTCCCACGCGAGATAGTGATCGTGTGGGTTTTGGCTTTTGCCGCGCGCCTTCTTTTCATGCTTTTTGTCGCGTACAGTAAGTCGCCTTTGGCTCTGAGGTCTTGGCCCTATACAAACGTCCAAAAATTAGACCCGGCAAATTTCCTGCGATTATGCGCATGGGCATTGACTGCGCTTCTTGCCGGAATGGCAATTTTTGCCCGGCAACACGGCTTTACCACGGACATCATTCTTGCCCTTGGCTGGCTCACAATCGCTTCAGCACTTCTTATTCCCCTGTGCTATCTCCCTCTGAACTTTCCAACCTGGCTGGACCCCAGATGGTACGACAACGTCCGTAAAGGACTTGTTGACGAATTAGGGAATCTTCTTCCCCGAGGAGGCGCGCTTCGCACCAGTACAGAACTCACATTGAGCGGCGGCCAGAAAAGGGAGTTTTCAACTCGATTGACTCTTCCCCTTGGGTGGCAACAAGTCGAAGAAGCACCTAGTTACCTAACCCCCGCTCCCCTTGCCCCCAGTGTCTTAATCGTTCAAGGTCCCATGGACTATCACCATCTATGTCCACCGACGCTGTCAATCTGCGCAACTCCTGCCAGCAGCGAGCAACGTCTACCTTTAGGGACTTTGAGCGAGGCTATTGCACGGCAGGTTCCGGGGTGGTTCACGCTCGACGAGATCACTCAAAGCAAGCCGAAAGCGTCGCTCATGTGCACGGGTACATACACCGATGAAGGCGTCTCTTTCACCGCTATTCAATGGGCGTGGGTCGAAAAACTCGATTCCTCAACATTCGTTACGATGAGCGCTACGGCAACGACCACAACCCACTCCTTTCCCAAATATTTCGACGAGATTAGTCGGATGGTCAAGAAGGTGAGCGTGGCGTGATGAGCACTTTCTTCCTTTCGCCCCTCACCCTGCCGACAGCCTCGGTTCCCGCGTTCATTGCCCTCGCAGGCCCCGAAGATTCCGCGCGGGAAGGCTTTTCGAGGCAAGCCCAGATGGGCCTCGACACTATTTACGAGGCCGATGGCCAGTTGCGCGCCCAAGCGAGGGAGGCGCTTGCTGTGATCCGCGAGGCCGATGCTCCTCTGAGTCACCTCTCCCTATCGCCTCGGTTTCATCCCGGTCCTCTTCGTAGTTTTTGCTATTTCTTCGCCGCTGAGCAGAGCGCAATTGTTCAAACTGTAGGCGGTTCGGAAACAGCGGAAGTTTTCTGTCATAAGAGCCAGGACCTTCCACGTTTCATCGCCGAGAGGTCACCCTTCCCCTCGCAAAAGAATCGATTTGACGGACCGAAGCGAATCTCTTCTACTTTCCTCGAGGCAGTCCATCGCGGTGATGTGGAAGATGCTCAAAGGATCCTCTACGAAGATGTGAGCTCAGAAAAGAAGCGTTCTTCCTTCTTGCGACAGGTCAGAGAGGGCCAGTGGGAGTATCACACGTGGACGCAGTGGGAGCGCACTCCAGATGGGTACCGGGCCCGGCAGACAATCAGTACGCTCTCTGTTCCTTCAGCGCTATACCTGGTTGAGTCTTCCTCAATTCCAACATTTTTCCCACCGCTAATGCCCAGTTTCACTGTTGCGGAGGACAAAACAAAAATTCCCCTCTCGCGATGCACGCGCACAGAGTTGTGGATTCAGTTAGCACGCTTCTTCGCTGTGAACGTAACTACTAGTCACTAGTCGCATGGTAGATATCAGTGTGGGGAGCAACTCTGGTTGCTCCCCACACGTGCATTGTTTGCTTTCCGATTCAGCCCAAGCGGCGCAGGCGACCCGTGAGGGTCACGCGCCCAAAGCCGGGCTGACGTTCAGTTGAGGCCGCGGATCCTGCCCGTGAGGGTCAGGCGCCAGTTGGCGATCACAACGACGAGGGGAATGATTCCCAACAGCCAGAAGGACGGGTGCGTGGGACCGGTGACTCCGGCCTGGTGAATGTGGGGCAGAGACAGCCAGGCAGCCGGGACGGCGACGGTAACGGCGCCCACGACAGACGCAATGCCGACTCCCCATGCCCCGCCGCGATGCCGGAACACGTTCGCGCCAAGGCGACCTGCGGCGTCACAGGCGATCCAAAAGACCACGACGAGCAACCAGGTGTCGACGCCGGGGGTGTAGACCGTTTTCGGCATGAAAAACAGGTACGGCTGGATCAAGATGAGCACCCACAAGATGATGCTGCACATGGCAATGCACACGACGGAGATGACGTAGCTCGCGAGCGCCAGGGTGCGGCGCGGTGCTCCGCTCAGCGACCCTGCACGCATGTACGTGATCGTCTGGTTGATCCCTGTCATGACGAGGAAGACCCCCACCATAACGACAGCTCCCTTAAAGACTGGCAGATTGACGTTCTCCGGGCCACTATCGCTGCTTGCACCGAAGACGATGGCGAAGAATGCCATGAGTGCATACTGCCCGGCGATGCCGACGAGGCAGGAAAGGACTGCAGGCTTGATACTGACCATGCCGAGGCGCCAGGCGCTGGGGGTGCGGGAGACGGTGGTTGCGGTGCTCATTGGTTGTTCTCCTGGATGAGGTAGGCGAAGGCGTCCTGGAAGGAACAGGGCGAAGATGTCAGGGAGTGGGTTGCTAGCTCGGCTTCTCCGACGGCGCTAGCGCGCAGGTCCACGACGATCTCTCGCGTGGGGCCGAGTTCGCGGCTCGCGATGAGGGCGAGATCCGGGTGGGCGGCGAGGAAGCGCTCAACGTCGGAGGCGTGGCCGGTCAGTGCACAGACTCGGCAGGTGAAGTCGTCGATGCTCTCGTGGGTGAGAAGCGCACCTTTCTTCAAGATGACGACGTCTTCGGCGACCTTTTCGAGTTCGGACACCATGTGCGAGGAGATGATGAATCGGCGCGATGCTCGCTGTCCTTCCATGACCTCTCCTGCCAGGGCGAGGATCTCCTCGTAGAAGGCGTAGCGCGTGGGCACGTCTAAGGGTGCCTGGATCTCATCGAGGAGGGTGAGGGGCGCGCCCGACGCCAGGGCGATCGAGCCGGAGAGAATGGCTGCCTGCCCGCCGGAGAGCTTGCGCACAAACTTGCGGTTGACTGTCAGGTCGAAGCGCTGGGTGTAGTGGGCGAAAAGCTGCTCGTCCCAGGTGGGTCGCAGACGCGCGTAGGTGACGAGGGACTGGCTGGACAGGTTGTCGAAGTCGCGAGCGGAGGAAGCGATGATCGAGCCGGTGAGAAGGTCGTCGGCACTGGCCTGGGCACCGTCGATGGAGATGCTCCCCGAGGTGGGGACCATCACGCCGCCGAGGATCTGCATAAGCGTCGTCTTGCCCGAGCCGTTGGGGCCGACCAGGGCGGTGACGGTGGCGTCTCCAAGGGTCAGGGAGACATCGCGCAGGGCTGGTGCCGCCTCTCCCGGATATGTGTGGCTGATGGAGTCGAGGGTAATCATGAGCGTTCCTTGGCGGTCGTGTCGGCGCTGTAGGCGCGGACGTGGTCGATGATGGCGTCGATATCGAGGCCCAGGGCCAGGCCCGCTTCGACGGCGGGGTTCAGGGTTTCCTCCACGTAGGTCGCAAGCCCGTCGACCACGAGCGCGTGCTGTGCGCCTTCGGCGACGAACATGCCGATACCGCGTCGCTTTTCGACAAGACCCTCGTCGACGAGGATCGAGAATGCCTTGCCGACGGTTGCCGGGTTGATGCGGTAGGTCGCGGAGTATTCCGTGGTGGAGGTGAGCTGGTCCCCGGCGCGCAGGGCGCCGCGCAGGATCTGCGCGCGGATGTCGTCAGCGATCTGCACGTAGATCGGGATCCCCGAGACGAATGTGGGTGCCATGCGCAAGTCCCCCCTTCAGCTTCTATGGTTCATTACATGACTAATGAACCATAGAACCAACCAACCTGTCAAGTCCCCGATCAAAATCTCTTGCGAAGCACCGCCCACTTCCCCACTTTCGCGCACAAAAAGAACCCCGGCCTCGTCCCCACAATGAGGAACGAGGCCGGGGCCAGGTCAGCGAAAAGCGGGCGCTCAGCCCTTCACCGCACCGGAGGTCAGACCGGAAACGATGTACTTCTGCAGGTACTGGAAGAGCAAGATCACCGGAATCGCCGCGATAATAGCGCCCGCAGCGAAGACACCCCACGGCGCATTCAGTTCACTCGATCCCCAGTTGTACATACCAACCGCCAGCGTGTACTGATCGGGGGTCTGCATAACAACCGTGGCAATCACGAAGTCTCCGAAGCTGGAAATGAAGCTCAGCAGACCAACAACTGCCAAAACCGGCAGAACCAGCGGCATGATGATGGTCCAGAATGTCTGGGCATGCGATGCACCATCGATCTCTGCGGCCTCGTCAAGTTCACGAGGAACGGAGTTGAAGAAACCGAAGAGCAGGAAGGTGTTCGAACCCAACGCACCACCAAGGTAGACGCAGATCAGGCCAAGCTTCGAGTTCAAGCCTAAAACCGGGAAGATATCCTTAATTCCCAGCAAGAGCAGGAATAGAGCCACGAAAGCCAGCATCTGTGGGAACATCTGGACCAACAGCAGGAAGGTCAAGGTTCCACGACGGCCTCGGAAACGGAAGCGGCTGAAGGCGTAGGCAGCGGCCGCACCCATGAGGACAGTTCCGATGGCAGTCACCGTCGAGACGATCAAAGAATTGAGAATCCACTTCCAGTACATGCTGTACCGGTCACTCCCCAACGCCTTGAAGTGGTCAAGGGTTAGCCCATCAGAGAAGCTAATATCAGTGGTCAGTGTCGCATTCGGAATGAAGGACACCGAGAGCACGTAGAGCAACGGGATAACGCAGTAGATGATGACAGCGATACCGAAGATGTGCTTCCAGCCAACTTCCATCCACCAACGTAAGCCATGGAGCGTTGTCAACTGTGCCTTTTCTTTGCGTTGTGTGCTCATCACAGTTCCTCCAATGCCTTCGTTTTGCGGAATCCAAGCCAGGCAATCACACCAACAACAGCAAAGATGAAGATCGACATCGCCGAGGCCAAACCATAGTTGTGCTGGTCACCAGCAAATGCGATCTTATAGACCATAGAGATCAAGATGTCGGTCTGCCCCAAGCCAAAGGGCGCACCATAGAAGTCCGGGCCACCCTTCGTCAGCATGTAAATCAACGAGAAGTTGTTGAAGTTAAATGCGAAAGAGGCAATGAGCAGCGGTGTCGTGGACTGCAAAACCAGCGGCAACTTAATTGACCACACGGTGCGCAGGCCGGAAGCACCATCCATCTTTGCCGCTTCCTCAACATCTCCCGGAAGAGACTGAAGCGCACCCAAGCAGACGAGGAACATATAGGGGAAGCCGAGCCAGAGATTCACGCCGAGGATCGCGACCTTTGCCATAAGTCCATTGGTCAGCCAAGGGATCTCCGCCCCTCCGAGCAAGACCTTGTTAATGAAGCCAAATTCCTCGTTGAGCATGCCCCTCCACACCAGGGTTGCCAAGAAGGCTGGGAAGGCATAAGGAAGGATCATGAGCGACTGGTAGATCTTGCGTCCACGGATCCTCTGATCGGAGAAGATCAGCGCAAGGATAAGCCCGAACGCGAATGTCGTCAGGACGGATCCGATCGCGAAGACGAAGGACCAAACAAGCGCATTCAGGAAGGGCTTGACAATTCCGGAACCCGCAAACATCTGTGAGTAGTTGGAGGCACCGACAAAGACGCGCCAACCTGTGGGCAGCTGGTTTCCTTGACTATCTTCGAAAACACCCTTCTGGTTATTCGCCGTGTAAACGACGCCCGTCTCAGTGTTCGTCAGCGTATCGGCCGCTTCATCGTAGCTAAAGGTCGACTTCGCCAAGTAGCCGGAGGTTCCGTCCGTCGTGACATAGTAGCCATCGTCGGGGTTTGAGCTCACGGGAACCGTCAGTTTAGAAACTTCCGCCTGTCGGCTTGCAAGAGCAGCTAGGTCAAGGACTTCATAGCCCGAAACCTCGGTAATTCCCATTGCAGTGACCGTACCCTGGACGCTTTGGAGGGGCTTGGTTGCCGTTCCAATCTTCAGTTCACCGGTCGCGGGGTCTGCGACAACGAGGCCCAGTTCGCTTCCATCTTCAACAACCGCGGTCTGGACAGTCGGGGCTCCTTCAACACGCTGGCGATTCGACGAAAGGGCAACTTCAATCGCGTCTGCCTTTGTTGAGTTGTGGCCATCTCCGTAGTTAGTCAAAGACACATACCCGGTGTAGCCCATGACGAAGAGCTGATAGATCAAAAGGAAGACCATGCCGGGAAGAAGATATTTGGCAGGAAGTGCCCTCTTCGAGAAATACACCCAGTTGATGATGATGAGCAGGACCGCCATCACGCCGATGATGATCCGAGAATTGACGGCCCATGCCGCCATGATTCCATAGATGCCCAGCGCGTCAATGAGCATCATAATGATGAGTTTTGCAATAAAACCGGGTCGCATGACGTCACGCGCATGCGAGGTACGGTCCTTTGGAACGGTATTCGAGGAAGAAGCTGCAGGCATTGTGGTCCTTCGTTACCTTGAACAGCGATTAAGGGACCATGAGCACAAGATGCTCAGGTATGGGTTTTGCGGGCGCCCCGTTTTGGCGCCCGCAAAACCGTGAGACCTCACTACTTGTTGATGGAAGTCTGAATGTTGTTGACCATGGTCTCCCACGACGAGGCGGGATCAGCGCCATTCACGATGGCAACCTCAGTCTTGCCCCAGTAATCCCAGACGGAACCCATTGCGGGGATTGCCGGCATGGGGAAGCCATTTCCTGCAATGGAAGCGAACTGCTTAAGGTTCTCATCGCTCAGGGAGTTAGCAACCTCGGTCATTGCCGGAACACGTCCACCCAGCTCCTGCAGCTTGGACTGTGCTTCCTTGGTCTCCAGGTACTGGAAGAACTTGCTGACCAGGACCTGGTTCTTGGTCTTGGAGCTCTGGTAGAACATCTGAACACCAACGAAGGGCTTGGCTTCCTTACCGCCAGCGGAAGGAATCGGCAGGACGGAAACGTCAAGTCCAGCCGCCTTGGCAGCGGTCACGTTCCAGGGGCCGGTCACCATGTAAGCCGCGTTGCCCTTGAGGAAAGCATCCTTGGCGATGTCGGAGGTGATGTTCGGGTTCAGGGTCTTTGCTGCACCCTGCTCCTTGAGCCACTGGGTGAACTCAGATGCACCTTCGCCGCCCAAGGTCAGCTCGGAGGTGTAGGAGCCGTCAGCGGACTGCTTGAAGACCTCGTTACCGAAGGAAGTCTCGAAAGCGTAGAGGTGGTAGGGGTCACCGTCGGTGCTCATCTGAACAACGAAGGGGAACTCCGAGCCCGCCTTCTTACCCGATGCAATCATTTCGTCGAAGGTCTTCGGGGTGTCAGTGGTGAGCTTGTTGTTACGAACCAGTGCAACAGACTCGACTGCGTAGGGCACGCCGTAGGTCTTGCCGTCGTAGGTCACGCCCTGAACTGCCGCCTCGGAGAACTTGGACTTTGCCTCTCCCAAGTCAACGGGGGAAACAACGCCGTTCTTCACCATCTGGCCGAGCTTGTCATGGGCCATAACAATCACGTCAGGGCCATTGCCGGTCGGAACCTGGCTAATGAATTCCTGGTCCATGTTGGTTTCAGACTTCTGAACAACCTGTACATCCACCTTGGTGGCTGCGGTGAAGTCCTTGGCCAGTTCCTGAATCTGCGAGTAACGGGTGTCGTCGGCCCAGACCGTCAGGGAACCAACGGAAGAACCGGAACTTGCGGATGCAGACTGGCTGCTCGAAGAGCTCGAGCTTCCATTGGAGCACGCTGCAAGCGTTGCTGTAACTGCCAAAACGCCGAACATCGCGATGCCTCGTCGCATGTCAACTCCTGATCAATTGAGTTCTGCTCGTACACAGTTGTACTTCGCACTTAAGGACACTGTAGCTGCAGAAAATCATTTTCAGCAAGCGTTTTCAGGATTGTTAGAGAAATGATATCTTTACCCCAGATCCCAACCATCACACTTGCCCCCTTCTGAAAGGCACTTCGATGTCGAAGAACCGCACCCGCATGGCGGATATCGCCTCACATGCCGGTGTTTCCATTGCCACAGTTTCTCGCGTATTTAACGGAGTCGGGCAGGTCTCAGACGACACTCGATATCGAGTTCTGACCGCAATCGACGAGCTTGGCTACGAACGTCCCAGCATGCTGGCTGACGACAATCGCCTCATCATCGGAGTGATCGTCCCAGAACTTACAAACCCCATCTTTGCCACTTTTGCCCATACCCTTCATTCCGAGGTCGACAGGGCGGGAGCCCAAGCCTTCATCGCCTCGCAAACTCCGGGCACCACCAGCGAAGAGGAACACACTCAAGCTTTTCTTGCGCGAGGAGTTTCAGGATTAATCTTCGTCTCCGGCCGACACGCAGACCTTCAAGCAGACTTGAGCCGCTATGCGAATCTTTCACAGATCCACATGCCTTTTGTCACCATCAATGGTGCCCGCAAGGAAGTACAAGCACCAGACTTTTCAACGGAAGACGCACTTGGAATCCGCGCATCCATCCAACACCTCAAGGAACTGGGGCACCGGAAGATTGCCATGCTGGGTGGACGCCATCACGTCGTCCCCGCACGACGTAAGGCCGAGGCTTTCCGCCAAGTAATGGCCCAAGAATTCGGGATCACCACTCCCACGATCATCGAAACCTTCTACACCTACGAGGCCGCGGCCTCGGCAACTCACGCACTGATCGACGCCGGAATCACGGCCATCATCGCCGGCTCAGACCTCCAGGCAATGGGAGCAATCAGAACGATCCAATCTCGAGGCCTCAGCGTTCCCGGGGACATTTCGGTGATCGGCTTTGACGACTCATTCCTCATACCTCACCTCTCCCCCGCGCTGACGACGGTTCGACAACCTGTGCAGGCAATTTCACATTCGGCCGTATCGTCACTTTTTGATGCGATTCAGTCCCAGAATCCGCAGCAGCATCAAGATTTTGCCTTCACTCCCGACCTTGTTGTGCGCAGCTCTACGGGACACGCTCGCTTTTGACAATCATTATCACCTTCTTTGATAATGATTATCATGAGTTTTTCGCGTTCACACACTGTTTTTGCCCTTACAGCCGCTGCAGCGCTCGCCTTAAGCGCATGCTCCTCTTCGGCCTCGTCATCTTCAAGCGCCTCTAGCTCCCAAGCTTCCGCTTCTCCCATGAAGGTCATGGCCAGCTTCTACCCGCTCCAGTACCTCACCCAGAAGATCGGCGGCGATCTGGTTGACGTCGAATCCCTGACTCCTCCGGGAGCAGAGCCCCACGACCTCGAACTGTCGAACCAAAAGGTTCAGCAGCTTTCTCAGGCAGGTGCTGTCGTTTACCTCAAGGGCTTCCAATCCGCTGTCGACAAGGCCGTTGAGCTAAACGCACCCAAGACCGTCATCGATGTTTCCGGCAGTGTTGATCTGGTTGACGCCGAAAAGCACGAAAGTGAATTGGATGTCGCTGACGACGGCGAAAAGACCGAAGAAGCTCACGAACATGAGCATGACCACGGCTCGACCGACCCGCACTTCTGGCTGGATCCCACGCGCATGGCCAGCGCAGCAACCCAAATTGGGGATGCTCTTGCTCAAGCCGATCCCGCCAACGCAGAGACCTACAAGAAGAACGCTGCAACCACGAAGTCTCAGATGGAAGCACTGAGCAAGAAGCTCGTTGACGGCACCGCAAAGTGCCAGCACAAGGAGTTCGTCACCTCTCACGAGGCCTTCGGATACCTTGCGGACCGCACCGGCCTGACCCAGTTGGGCTTGTCCGGCCTCGATCCCGATTCCACCCCTTCCCCCGCTCGCCTCAAGCAGATTTCAGACGCGGTCAAGGCCAAGGGAATCACAACGATCTTCACCGAAGAGCTCCTCAGCCCCAAGGTTGCTGAAACCCTGGCCAAGGACCTGGGAATCACCACTGCAGTTCTCGATCCCATCGAGTCTCAAGCTGATGATTCGAAGGACTACGAAGCAGTGATGAACGAGAACCTCTCTGCACTCCAAAAAGCGCTGAACTGCGAGTAAGCACTTCACCACAAGTCAACTGATTTCTCCGCGTTGGGGCGGCATGATTCCACAGTGAACCATGCCGCCCCAACGACTACACTCGACACTAATGGGAACGACATTCAATATCTCTCCTGACCCGGTGATTGCTCTGGACCATGTCCACGTCGCTTGGGAACACGACCTCATTCTTCACGGCATTACCGCTTCAATCCCCCAAGGGCAATGCGTGGCAGTAACGGGCCCAAATGGCGCTGGAAAATCCACGCTCATGAAAGCAATTCTTGGAACTGCACCAATCTCCTCGGGCGATATTACGCTCTTCGGAAATTCGATCCGCAAACGTTCCTCGATCCCGTGGCAGCGTATTGGCTACGTTCCCCAGCGTGCTTCCTCCGGCGGCGCGATCTCCTCTTCATGCATCGAAGTCGTTCTCTCCGGACTCCTAGGAACTCGCAAGTGGTGGCACTCTCGCGGCGACCGAGCGAAGGCACTGGAAGCACTGCGTTCCGTCGGCCTCGCGCATCGCGCGAAGGACCCACTCCACATTCTTTCCGGCGGGCAACAACAGCGCGTTCTGATCGCGCGCGCATTGGTCCGAAAGCCCGAGCTTCTTATCATGGACGAACCAATGGCCGGAATCGATGCCTCTTCACGGAGCAGACTGGCCGAAATCTGCCAGGCCGCAAAGGACGATGGCGTAACGATCTTGTTGGTCCTTCACGAACTGGGCGAACTTGCCCCAGTTCTTGACCGCGAGCTCCACATCCGTTCCGGACACTTCACCTACGATGGGCCCGCGCGAAGCGAATTGCGCGATCCTCACTCTGACCATTGCAATACGGCCAACCACCGCGAAACGGAGGGGAGCCGATGATCCTCGATATGCTCGCATCCCCCTTGATGCAACGTTCTCTTCTTGCCGCGCTATTGGTCGGATTATGCGCTCCGATCGTCGGAACCTACCTGGTCCACCGGCGCCTCGCAATGCTCGGTGACGGGATCGGCCACATCTCCTTGACCGGAGTCGCATTGGGCTGGCTTGCCGGAACCGCCGCAAATGTCACCCCACACGATCAATGGGCAATCCCCGGCGCATTGGTTGTTTCTTTGCTTGGTGCGATCACTATCGAGCTCGTCCGCCAGTCTGGGCGCACCTCTTCTGATGTCGCGCTAGCCATGCTCTTTTACGGCGGGATTGCCGGAGGCGTACTCCTGATCGGCTTGGCAAATGGAACTTCCTCCCAGCTCAACGCCTATCTTTTCGGCTCAATTTCAACCGTCTCAAGCAGTGACGTCTGGTCAATTTGCCTGCTCGCACTGGTCATTGTCGCAATCGGCATCGGTCTGCTTCCAGCACTCTACTCGGTGACCAATGACGAGGAATTCGCACGCTCAACAGGGCTTCCTGTTCGCGCACTCACCATGCTCATCGCAATTTTGTCTGCACTGACGGTTGTCGTTGCCATGCGAATTGTCGGTTCGCTTCTCGTTTCAGCCCTCATGGTTGTCCCTGTTGCCATCGCACAACTGGGGGCCCATTCCTTCCGACGCACCATGGCTTACGCAATGGTCTTGGGAGCGCTCCTCTGCCTAGGCGGACTAGCCCTGACCTACTACATCGACCTCTCCCCCGGTGCAACGATTGTTGTGGCCGCAATCGCTCTCTATGCTGTTGGCTACGGAATCCGAGGGCTGCGTGATCACTTCCGTCGCAAGCAGCGAATGCGTGAACTATCCGCGCCCGCGGAACATCCCGAGGCCTCGCCAAGAGATCGTTCGGACGCCACCGCCGCGCGCGGGTAGGGAAAAGAAAACTCACCACAGGCCTCGTCAATGAAAGGGACGCCATGCAGCGAATGACCAAGCAACGCCAGGCGGTTTTCGACAACCTCAGCGAGCACCGCGACTTCCGCAGCGCACAGAAGGTATTTGAGGACCTCACCGCTCGCGGGCACCAAATCGGTCTGGCAACCGTGTATCGCAACCTCCAGGCGCTGGCTGAAGACCACCAAGTCGATGTTCTGCGCTCCGCCGAAGGCGAGGCGCTCTACCGAAAGTGCGACACTCAGACGCACCACCACCACCTGGTTTGCCGTAACTGCGGGCGCGCTGAAGACCTTGGGGCGGGCGAGCTTGAAAAATGGATCTCTGCGGTGGCCGCCTCGCACGGATACACTCAGATTGAGCACTCAATCGAGCTATTCGGACTCTGCTCTGAATGCACGCGAAAGGCAGACAGTTGACACCTTCATGGGCTTCCTCGGGACTCCCACTCTTCATCTTCCTCTTTTTCGTTGTCTTTCAGCGCGCACAGCTGACCTACTGGCTGGGTCGAGCCGCAGCTAAAGGAGCATTGACCGCCTCGGGAAAGAAGGGCCTTCGAGGAAAGATCGCTGCTTGGTTTGAGGGTCCTGTCCCCCGTTCGGGTGCTCGTCTTTTGGAACAGTGGGGAATCATCATCATCCCGCTGTGCTTCCTGACAGTTGGTGTCCAAACTGCGGTCAATGCAGGTGCAGGCATCGTCCGCATGTCGTGGAAGAAGTACACGCTTGCCATGATTCCAGGCTGCATTGCGTGGTCCATCATGTACGGCTTGGGAATGCTCGCAGTGTGGATGGCTGTCGTTCGCGCGGCAGCAGGTTCAGTGTGGGGTTGGCTGGGACTGGCGGCAATCGCAGCGATTATCACCGCAGTTGTGCTGATGAAGCGACGCCGCGGACGCGGGCAGCGGCACGAACACCTTCGCACCGAATTGACACAGGAAGTCGCGGAATAACACACGACATCTGCGTCTTGCTCCGACTCCTCCCCAAATGACACACGAAGTCGGAAAAAGATACACGTTATCGAAGCCTTCGTCCCTACCGCCCGCCAAAAGACACACAAAGTCAGAAAAAGACACAGGGCATAACCTGTGACATTCACCGACTTCATGTGGAGCGCGCGCGGAGCGTGCACAAAACACACGCGGAGCAGCGTGAGGCACGGATGAGGCAGCAGAAACCGGACGGTTCAGCGCTACAAACCCCGCCTCGACTAGTCGCCAGCCCCACCAGCCACGAGGCCGCGAGCACTCCAGCTACGAGGGAGCGCCCTAGCACCGCCGGCCACGAGGCCCTACGCCCCACCAGCCACGCGGTCCTGTGCACCGCCAAAACGCCTCTCACGTCCAGCGTATTCAAGAAGGCAATCCCACAGAGCTTCGCGGTCAAACGTCGGCCACGGCCTCGGGCTAAACATGAACTCTGCATAGGCCATTTGCCACAGCATATAGTTCGAGAGCCTCTGCTCCCCCGAGGTTCGAATCATCAAGTCAACGTCGGGCACATCAGGCAGATATAGGTGGCGCGCAAAAGTCCGCTCGTTCACCCCGCGCGGCGATAAACGCCCCGCGGCAACGTCTTGCGCGATCGAGCGCGCAGCATCTGCTATTTCTGCGCGGCCCCCGTAATTCACGCACATCACCAAATCCAAAGTGGTGTTCTGACGCGTCTTTTCCTCCGCGCGCTCCAAAGCGTGAATGACCGATTTCCACAGCTTCGGCTCGCGACCGCTCCAGCGCACGTGCACTCCCCACTCATCAAGCAGCTCCGTGCGCCTCGCCAAGACGTCACTGGCGTAGCTCATAATGAAGCGAACCTCTGCTGGCGAGCGCTTCCAGTTTTCCGTCGAGAAAGTGTAGACGGATAGATACCGCACACCGGCATCGATAGCCCCAGCGATGGTGTCGAGAAGCGCGTACTCACCGGCTCGGTGTCCCTCGGTGCGCGGAAGTCCCCGATCATTTGCCCAGCGCCCGTTCCCGTCCATGATGATGGCGACGTGACGGGGTACTTCCCCGGCGGCAAATTCGGGTGCTTGCCGAGGCCATTGTCCCGGTCCCGCAACCGGCTGACGTGGGTCTTTGGGAGCGCGTTCCATGGGCGTCAGTGACGCAATTTCGGGGCTCATGCGTGCGGGCTCCTTTCCAGGAGTTGCAGGGATTTCAGTCGTCGTTCGATATGCCATTGAGTGTAACTAGAGACCAGGCCCATCATCTCGCTGCGCGCCCACGTTGGCGCGCTATCTGCGCTTTCCCAATCACCACTGAGAAGTGCGCCCATCAATTCCATCGAATCGGGAGCGGGAAGCGAGGCGCCAGGCGGACGACAGTTATCACACACGGCTCCACCCTCAGTAATGGAAAAACCAAGGTGCGGTCCTTCGCTGCCGCACACTGCGCAGTCGTAACACGATGGCGCCCATCCCGCGATGGCCAAGGCGCGAAGCATGTACGAGGCCAAGATCAGCGCCGGGTCGTGCCGGCGATGCGAAAGCGCGTGGAGAGCTCCGACCAACAGAAGATACTGCTGGTGGGTTCCATCATCTCCATCGCTCGAAAGCTTATCTGCGGTCTCGACGATGACCGAGGCACGCGAGTACAACTCGTAATCCGCTGCGAGTAGTTCCCCGTGCGAGGCAATTGTTTCTACTTGGATGATCGTGTCGAGGCTCCGCCCACGGTGAAGCTGAACATCAACAACAGAGAAGGGCTCAAGTCGCGCTCCGAACTTCGATGTTGTTCGTCGAACGCCTTTTGCGACTGCTCGAATCTGGCCGTGTTCAGAGGTCAGGAGCCAGATGATGCGGTCGGCCTCACCCAGTTTTTGCGTACGCAAAACCACGGCCTCATCCCTGTAACTCCTGATCACTTTCTTATTTTCACATTCACTGCCAGAGCAGGCCCGCTGCGACACAAAATTGCGCTTGGGGCCGAAAGGACCCCAAGCGCAATATGCCTGCGAGATTTCAGATCCTGCATCCTCCGAATAGCTGTGGACTACGTGAAGGATCTCAATCACGAATGCTCAGATATTGGCCTCGCGAACGCTCTTGTATGCCTCGAGATCGGTGTAGAGCTCATCGCGCAGCGGGTTCTTACGTCCACGGACAATGACGTAGATCTGGTAGAGCGCAACAGCTACATTCGCCGCGAGCGCCAGCGCAGAAACAGTCATGAGGGCAGCATCGTTATGCGATGCGTTGACCGCAAACTTAGACGAAGTCACGAAGGAAGGAACTGCCATAGTGAACATCATCCACAGAGCAAGGGTGTGCGCACGGTGCTGGAGCCACGCGCCTCGTTTAATGAAGAAAGCGGGGATGGTGCAGGAGATGAGCAGAGCTGCGCCCGCGTAGAAGGAGTGGTCTCCCACGCAGTTGTAGACGTAGGCAAAGTTCCACAGATCGTAGGCGATAATCCAGAACCAGAGCATATCGGGCCAGATCATGTCCTTTTCTTTATCGCGAGAGATAAAGATTCCAAACCACCCACAGATCGTCAGGAGGTTAAGCAGACCGGCGATACCGTTCATGTAGTTCCAGGGACCTGAAACCATGAAAACTCCGTCGACCATCTCACGCACGCCCATGGCACCGACTTGGAAGTCACGGATGCAGGCCTCGGTGATGTTAATGGCCAAGATCGCCGGCGGGAAAGCAAGCGCCCACCGGTTGGTCTGCAACTTGGGAATGTAACGGATTGCCATGAAGCCCAGACATCCGGCAAGGGCGGAGTAGACCTTGACCCAGTGGAACCAGGTCCCCGTTGATGAATCCGGTCCCGCTGTCGTGGGCCAGACGAAGATTGTCAAAACGATGGGAAGAACAATAAATACTGCAATTCCTGCCCACTTCCAGCGGCGGGTGATCTCGTTGCCAATGATCAGAGCAGCAAGGACTCCAAACCAGGCAAGCCAGGAATACCAGGGAATTGACTCAAAGAGGAACATGTCTCCAACTCCTTTGTGAAACAAGATGATAAGGAAACTTTAAGGTTGTCTTCAGTAGGAGTCATTGGACACCATTTCAAAAGTGTCTAATACTCAATGGAGTGTGATGCTCTCGCACTCCTCAACGCAATCGATCCCATCAAGGAAATCATGTCTACCAGCGCAGAAAACACCCGCGAGAAGCTCGGTGCTGCCCTCAAAGACGAATTGCGTTCAACACCGATTACAAAGGTGACGGTCCGTCGCCTTACCGAACGAGCCGGTGTCACTAGGCAGGCTTTTTACTATCACTTCCCCGATGTCATGTCCTTGGGAACCTGGGTTTTCGAACGCGAGATCGTCGCACACATCATGGCTCATGCGACCTACCAGGAATGGTCAGATGGACTATGCGATCTCTTGGTCTATATGCGCCAGCACCATGAACAGACCTACGCGGTCGTCTCCTCGCTCAGCCGTAAAGAGGTGGAAGAATTTTTTTACCAGGCGTTCCGCGAAATGATGGCCGCAATTATCACTGAGCTTGAAGGGGAAGCACCTGAGCGCACCGGCGATGACGGCACCACAACTCCAGTTTTTTCACCTCTTTCCGCCCAATACCGTGATTTCATCATCGACCACTTCACATTGAGTGTCGTCGCACATGTCTTACATTGGCTGAACCAAGATATGCGTGCCGATCCATACATCCTGGTGGAGAACATCGAAGTCATCATGCGTGGAAGCGCTCTTGCCGCCTTGAAACGTTATTCCACCACTCCTCCCCCGCCACTGCACTAACTTCCCTTCCTGCATCTACCCAGCCTCGATACATCAAGCGGCCTATCATCGAAGACGAATGAATAACTGCAAGTGGAGGCCATCATGTCAACTCATCCCCAAGACGTGTACAAAGATGCCGGCGAGTGCGTCCTTTTCGTTTACCTGCGATTCAATCGCAAGGATCAGGCCGCAGAACTGGAGGCCTTCCGCGACTTCGCTGACCGTAGTCAGGCAATCAACCGTTCGATGAATATCCGGGCCCAAAACGATGATCTGCGCGTTGCAGTGGGAGTAAGCCGTAAGGGCTGGGACTATCTGTTCCCGGGTGCACCCCGGCCAAAGGAACTTGAGGAATTCACCGGACTGACCAATCAGGACGATCCTTTCATCACCATGCCCGAAGGCATCGGCGAAGATGCTGATCTCTTCCTTCATATTCGTGCACAGCGCGAGGCAGTGGTCTACGAAGTAGCCGAGCAGTACCGCTTGTCCTTCAAAGACTTCGCAACGGTTGTTGATGAGACTCACGGCTTCCGCTACCTCGAAGGCCGAGCAATCATCGGTTTCATTGACGGCACCGAAAACCCAACAAACGCCGATGCCCCCTTCTGGGCAGAGATTGGCGACGAGGACCCCCAATTCGCCGGAGGTTCCTACGCTTTTGCTCAAAAGTGGATTCACGACATGGATGCGTGGCGTTCGCTGGGTACCGCTGAGCAGGAGCGTGCGGTCGGGCGCGAGAAGTTCACCGACCTTGAGCTTGATGACGACGCGAAGGCAGCAAACGCGCACAATGTTTCCTCAAAGTTCATCGTCGACGGTGAAGAAAACAAGATCGTTCGTATGAACGTGCCCTTTTCTGACCCTGCCGCAGGTGTCACCGGTACCTACTTCATCGGCTACTCTGCTCGTTGGAGCGTCACCAAGGGCATGATCACGAATATGGTCGCGAAGAAAGACTACCTGCTGACCTTCTCGCGTGTGCTCTTCGGTCAGGTGTTCTTCATTCCTTCCCTTGAGCTTCTTGATGAGATTGCCGGTGGCGATTTCCCCTCGAACGAGGCCAACTAAGCTTCCGTGTAAGACTTCTTTTTCCCCTGCATTAGCGAGGGGAAAACAGGTGAGGGGGCACCTTCACGATGCCCCCTCACCTCGCGCTAGGCAGTTATTCACTCACCACAAAGTGCGCGTTGGTTGCAAAACCTACTTACTGATCTCGAAGTGCACGGTTCACTGCTGAGATCACAGCTTTGTACGATGCGCGGGTAATCGAGGAGTCGATTCCAACGCCCCAGACGATCTTTCCATCAACAGCTGCTTCGACGTATGAAGCGGCCTTCGCATCTCGTCCCTGGCTCATTGCGTGCTCAGAGTAGTCCAGAACGCGCACGTCCAAATCGAATTGATGCAGTGCTGAGACAAAAGCGTCAATCGGGCCGGTTCCGTTTGCGTCAATTGCACTGAGCACACCGTTGTCCGTGAGCTCTGCGTGCAATTCAACATGCTCGTCGTCGACCGTTCCCACCTGGGACTTGCGCAACTCGAAGCGTCCCCACGGCTGAAGGCCGGGAGCTGCGCTTGTCGGCAGATATTCGTCTGCAAAGATCTTCCACAGCGTCTCTGCGTTGATCTCGCCGCCGTAAGTGTCGGTATGGCGCTGAACAATTCGCGAGAACTCCACCTGCAGGCGGCGAGGCAGCTCCAGGTTGTGTGCCCGCGACATGAGGTAGGCAACCCCGCCCTTACCGGACTGGGAATTCACGCGCACAACGGCCTCGTAGGAGCGGCCAACGTCGTGAGGATCGATGGGCAGGTAGGGAAGCTCCCAGACCACTGCGTTCTCGTCGCCCCCTGCGGCGTCCACCTTCGTCTTACGAGCAGCAAAACCCTTCTTGATGGCGTCTTGGTGAGAGCCCGAGAAGCTGGTGTAAACCAAATCTCCGACGTAGGGAGAGCGCGGCGAAGCCTCCATCTGAGTGCAGTGCTCCACAGTGCGACGAATCTCGTCAACGTCCGAGAAGTCGATGCCCGGATCAATTCCCTGGCTGAAAAGATTCAGGCCCAAGGTCAGCAGGTCAACGTTGCCGGTACGCTCACCTTGTCCCAAGAGGCAGCCTTCAATGCGGTCAGCGCCGGCGAGGAGTGCAAGTTCGGCACTGGCTACGCCGGTTCCACGGTCATTGTGCGGGTGAACAGACAGCGCAATGTGCTCGCGTCGGGAAAGGTTGCGCGACATGTACTCGATCTGGTCGGCGAAGACATTGGGGGTCGCGCGCTCAACGGTCGAGGGCAGGTTGAGGATGATCTCGCGGCCATCTTGGGGCTGCCAGATATCCATAACGGCTTCGCACACTTCCAGTGCGAAATCGCGCTCGGTGTCGATGAAGATCTCAGGAGAGTACTCAAAACCGAAGATCGTCTCATCGCCCAGTTGACGTTCTGCCTGTGCAATGACTTCACGCGTACCGGAGCGGGCTAGTTCAACGGTTTGCTCGCGGTCCGCGTGGAAGACAACTTCACGAAAAACCGGAGCGGTTGCGTTGTACAAGTGCACGGTCGCGCGAGGGAAGCCAATAATCGATTCAACAGTGCGCTCAATGAGCTCGGGGCGCGACTGCGTCAGCACCGAAATGGTGACATCCTCGGGAAGGGCGTCATCTTCCAACAGAGAACGAACAAAATCGAAATCAGTCTGTGAAGCCGAGGGGAATCCGATTTCGATTTCCTTGTATCCCAGGCGGACAAGAAGATCAAACATCTTGCGCTTACGCGCCGGATCCATGGGCTCGATCAGAGCTTGGTTTCCATCGCGTAGATCTGTTGACAGCCACCGAGGCGCGTGGGTAATGCGCTTCGAAGGCCACTGTCGGTCAGGAAGGTCAACAGGGTTCGTGTCGAGGAATGCTCGGTACTTGACCGTGGGCATTCTAGAACCTGCAGGACGAGGAACATTCGATGTAGTCTTCACACCTTCAGTCTATGAAGACCCGCTGATACTGGCACTTTGAGTGCACATGGTGGACAGTGTTTACTTGGCCTACCAGCTCTTACTCGACGTCGTATTCCTCGAGCTTGGGGACACTCACCGGTTTCTCCATGAGCCACGCGCGGTCGGTAAGCATTCGCGAAATCGCCAGGCCAATACCAATCGCAACAATCGTGAAGAGGACCGTAAAGAGCTGTGCCAATGCGTCCATGGTCTGCCCATTGTTCAAGTAGGTGAGCGAACGGTACAGGGGCACACCCGGGATCATGATGACCACCGCGGGAACGGAAAGTGTCACACGCGAGAAGCGCGTGCGATTTGCAACTGCTGCCGCAAGAAGACCCGCCGCTAGCGCTGCAAGCCCAACTGCCGCGGGGACCGGAACCCCCACGACAACCGCAAGGAAGATACGACCGGTGTTAATAACCGCACCGATAAGAGCCGCAGCCGTACATACCTTAGGCGGAGAATTAAAGAGCATCGCGAAGCCATAGGCCGCAACGAAGCTGGTAAAGAAGCGCAGCGTGAAGTGAATGATTGGCGGGAGCTCAACGATGTATTTCGGAGTGACCGACCAATTGAAGACCTCCGAGATGGTCCATACTGCAACTCCCGCAGAGACCACGAGCATTGCAACATACACGATTCGCTGAATACCACCCGCAAAGTCGTGACGGACCAGGTCAATAATTCCTGTCACCAATGGGAAGCCAGGAACCAAGAAGAGCAATGCGGAGATGAAGCCTGCTTGGTGCGTGGGTTCAACGCCTAGGTATTTCTGAGCCAGATAGACGCACAGAATGTAGACAGCAGAAGCAACTGCACCACAGAGCATCCACACACCAAAGTGGTTCATGTGCCGCTTGAGCATCTGGCGACGGAGGAACTGCCCGAAGAAGGCTGCAATTGCCACGACAGAGCACTCAACCCATCCCCCGGCGTTGAGGAAGGAGAAGGCCGCACAGGCTAAACCAGAAGCAAGGGCATTCGCTAGCCAGCCATACAGCGGCTTTACGCGTTCGATCCGGTCAAGAGCCTTATCGACATCCTCAACAAGCACCTGCTTGCCTTCAATTGATGCCAAGTAGTTTGTAATGCGGTCAATCTTGTCCGCATTGACTCCCAGAAGACGCTGCTCAGCAAGCTCGGTGCGGAAAGTACCATTCGCATAAGCTGTCGCAACGATCTCGGTAAAGGTCACCTGAGCATGGTGCTTCTCAATGCCAACGGCCTCGGCACAGGTCCGCATCGAGGCCTTCACGCGGTACGAGCCCGCGCCGGCAGAAAGAAGCATCTGGCCAAGGCGCAAGACGACTCGGGATTGATGGGCCAGACGATCATGTGCAGCCATGCGGTGCACAGTCAGTGATGCGTCGTCCTGGCCAAACGGTAAAGGCACTGAGGCGTTAGGGTTCTGGGGATTTTCGCTCACGGGATAAGCATGCCACGAAGAAGACGCTAAAGCTCGGGACCCTGGTCAGGATCCTTTTGTTGCATCCCCCACGTTCAGGTATCAGAAGCCTAAACGCTGAAGCATCTTCGGGTCTGACTGCCAATCCTTAGCGGTACGCACATGCAAATCGAGGTACACGCGACGTCCCAAATATTCTTCGATATGCGCTCGGGCCCGGGTTCCGATCTCCTTCAAACGCGAACCTTTCTTGCCAATAATGATGGCCTTTTGGGAATCGCGTTCGACATAGACATTGACATGGATATCCAGCAGAGGCGGACGATCATCACCCTCGCGCTTGGGGCGTTCAATAATCTCTTCAACCTTCACGGCAAGCGAGTGCGGAAGCTCATCACGGACTCCCTCCAACGCGGCCTCGCGAATGAATTCTGCGATCATCGTTTCGCGTGATTCATCGGAGATGTCGTCCTGCGGGTACAGGGGCGGCGAGAGCGGAACCTTTTCCGCTAAAACTTCACGCAGGCGATCAATGCCTTCGTGCTTGAAGGAAGAGACGGGAACAATCGCACTCCACTCCCCCAGCTTTTCGATTGCCAGAAGGTGTTCAAGCACGCGTTCGCGCGGCACGCTATCGCACTTTGTCGCCACCGCAATCACGGGGCGTCGCACAGAGCGCAGCTCGCGAGCAATGAACTGGTCTCCCGGTCCGATGCGCTGATCCGCAGGCATGCAGAAGACCACGCAATCAACTTCGGCCAAGGCCTCGCGAACCATGTCATTGAGGCGCTTACCCAGCAGAGTGCGCGGACGGTGGTATCCGGGTGTATCAACCAATACCAGCTGGTAGTTTTCGCCGTGGACGATCCCGCGGATATTGTGGCGTGTCGTTTCGGGGCGACCCGAGGTGATGGCGACCTTATGGCCAACAAGAGCGTTGGTCAGCGTCGACTTTCCGACATTGGGGCGACCAACAATAGAAATAAAGCCCGCACGAAAGTCCTCTGGGAAATCGGGAATGATGATATCTGCACCCGCATTTGTTTCTGCGCGGAGTTGACGCAAGGATTGGACAGAATCCTCAACGTCGTGGACGCGCTCATCGTCGGCCTCGTCGAGCTCAGCATCAATGTCTGCGTCATCCAGTGATTCCTCATCAGGAAGTTCAAGAGCATCGATATCCACACCTTCAAAGGCGTTCGGACCGGCCATCAATTCATCATCGCTGGGGAAATGCATCATTCTCACTCCTGGTGATCTTCAGAGTCTTCGGTCGAGGTTTCAGGGACATAGGAACAGACAATCGTACCGACTTGGCGACGGCGGCCTCGGGCTTCTTCGGCAACCATGTGCACACCGAGCATATCGCCAGTTGCCCCCGGAAGCGGAACACGGCCGATCGCTTTGGCCAGCAGACCGCCAACGGAATCGACGTCTTCATCTTCGAGTTCCAATCCCCACAGCTCTCCGAGCTCGCTAATGGAGAAACGCGAAGGAACACGCCATACACCCGGGGAAATTTCTTCGGGCTCGATAGTGTTGCGGTCATGTTCGTCGGTGAGTTCACCAACGACTTCTTCGATGATGTCTTCGAGGGTGACGAGGCCCGAGATCCCACCGTATTCATCAACGACCATGGCCAGGTGGAAGTGTTCGGATTGCATCTGGCGCAGCAGGTCATCGACCGGCTTCATTTCGATGGTGAACTCGGCGGGACGCATCATCTGATCGGCGCGAAGTTCATGTTCCCCATCATGGTTTTCAAGACGCTGAACGACATCCTTAAAGAACAAAATTCCGCGAACATCGTCGGTGTCCTCTCCGATCACAGGCAGACGCGAGAAACCGGAACGCACAAAGAGGCGTAATGCCTTTCGGGCCGGAACATCGAATGCGATCGTCAGCATTTCGGTCCGCGGGACCATCACCTCACGAACCAAGGTATGCCCCAATTCGAAAACCGAGCGCAACATCTCTCGGTCTTCTTCTTCAAGGCCTTCGGTTTCACCAACGCGATCAACCATTTCACGCAGTTCATCTGCCATGTCTGCACGCATCTCAGCTTCAGTTCGCTCAGACTGTGGAAGATAGGCCTTGACCTTCTGAGCAGCAGGCGAGAAGAAATGTGCAATTGCGACCAAACGGCTCATCAGGGGCGTGAAGAAGAGCGCGATACCGGTGGGATTGCGCTGTGCCCAGCGCGTAGCAATGATGCTGTTAGCAAAGAATTGCACAATCGTCACAATGACGATTGCAACCAGCCCTCCCAGCCACCAGTAGTGTGAAAAATGCAGAGCAATGGTCGCCATTGAAACGGCAAAGACAACCTGCAGGAAGGTGCGGACGCCTCGAAGGACAAAAATAACTAAGCGACGCTGATCAACCAGCTTGAACAGGGCTCGGGCATTCTTCTTTTCGTCCTCGATCAGGTCCTCGACCGCCGCGTGCGTGAGCTTAGCGATCGAAAACTCACTTGCCGCAAGAATCATTGCGCCCAGAAGAGCAATTGCGGCAAGGATACTCATCCCCGCGACGGGGATAGCAGCTTCGATCATCGCTGTGCGAGGAAGCTCAAGAGGAGCTGGCGTTGCAGGGTGAACATTTCTTCTTTTTCAGCGGGTTCTGCATGGTCATAACCCAGAAGGTGAAGCATGCCGTGAGTCGCCAAGAAGAGCATTTCTTCAACCGAGGAATGTCCGGCCTGGCGAGCTTGCTGCTCCGCAACCTGCGGACAGATGCAAATATCGCCCAGCGTTCCCGATTCCGTCGGGTGATCCGCAGTACCCGGACGGAGCTCGTCCATGGGGAAACTCATGACATCGGTCGGACCTTCTAGATCCAGCCAGCGAACATGGAGTTCTTCCATGGGTTCGGGGTCGATGAAAATGATATTGAGCTCGACCTCTGTGGAGACATGCATGGCGCTGAGCACGAAGTCGGCCAAGCGCACGAACTCTTCACAGTCGATCTGGTAGTCGGTTTCGTTAAGAACTTCAGTCATGACTCAGCGTCCATTGTGTCGGGTACGGGTGTGCAGGGAACGGTCACGGCGTGCTTTGAGGCTGGCCATGGATTCGTCCCAACGTTCGTATGCGTCAATAATCTGGCCGACAAGGCGATGACGCACAACATCGGCGCTTGTCAGATGACAAAATTCTATGTCATCGATGCCACTGAGAATATCTTCAATGACGAGAAGACCACTGGAGCGCTCCCCCGCTAGGTCAATCTGTGAGGCATCACCGGTAACAACGACCTTTGAGTTGAAGCCCAGACGGGTCAGGAACATCTTCATCTGTGCAAGTGTCGTGTTCTGAGCCTCGTCCAAGATGATGAATGAATCATTGAGCGTTCGTCCACGCATATATGCCAAGGGGGCAACCTCGACCGCACCGGAGGCCATGAGTTTTGGCAGCGCATCCGGATCCATCATGTCTCCCAGCGCGTCATAGAGGGGACGCAGATAGGGATCGATCTTGTCCGTGAGAGTGCCCGGAAGGAAGCCCAGGTTTTCTCCCGCTTCAACCGCAGGTCGGGTCAAAACAATTCGACGTACCTGTCCGGAAAGCAAAGACGATACCGCTTGGGCCATCGCAAGGTAGGTCTTTCCGGTACCGGCCGGCCCCAGTCCAAAGACGACGGTCGAACGCTGAATCGCCTCGACATATGCTTTTTGCCCGGCAGATTGCGGTCGAATGGAGCGTCCCCGCGAGCGCAGAATTTCTTGGGGGCGTTCATCCGTAGAGCTAGCCGTCATGAGCAGAGCAATTGCCTGTTCAACGCCGTCAGCGTCAAGAGAATGCCCATCTCGAGCAAGTTCAATGAGCTCTTCGAGCAGCTGAGCGGCCATGTCGACAATTCCTTCAGGTCCAATCATGGACAAGGTACGACCCAGTAAGGTGAAGCGGACCTGAGGGAAGCCGTTTTCAAGAGCTCGTAAAACGCGGTCTGAAGTTCCAAAAAGCACGACGGGATCAACGCCGCGGGGAATATCGATTCGTTTGGCGTCCATGTCACCATCTCCCAATAGCGTCGCTGATCAGTGAAAGTGCAACGGGTCCGGCGCTTGAAGCGCGAAGGACGGTATTTCCCAGCAGGCAGATTTTCGCTCCCGCGGCCTCGAAAAGGGAAAGCTCATCGGGGTCAACTCCACCTTCAGGGCCAACGATGACGGCGATCTTGCGAGGATAAGAAGGCTGGGACTCGGGGGCCGAGGCCGAGGAGGTGCGGGCGCTTAGCCCGCGCAGCTCGGGAAGGAGCTCACTCAGGCGGAATTCGGCGCTCTCGTGACAGACCAGAACCCAAGCGCCATCTTGAGTATTCTGCGCAATCCATTCCGCTAAGGCAGCGGATGAACGGGCTTCTTCAAGGCGCGGGACAAATGCACGCCGCGATTGTTTCGTCGCTGAGCGTAAGGTGGATTCCCACTTTCGCATGCCCTTCGCGGCTTTTTCGCCCTTCCAGCGGACCTCACTGCGATTTGCCTGCCACGGCATTACTGCGTCAACGCCAACTTCCGTTGCCATTTCAATGGCCATTTCATCGCGTCCACCGGTTGAGAGGGCTTGGATCAGCAGCAGCTCAACCTTAAGCTGGTCCTCTCGCTCAATGTGGTCAATGCGCAGCGTCAGGGCCTTTTTGGCGCGATCAATAACCGTGCAGCGGGCACGAAGCCCTGCCCCGTCAACGACATCAAGCATGGCTCCGACATCGATCCGTCGAACGGTTGCCGCATGAAAACCTTCATCCCCGTCTAAAACGTAGGAATCTCCGCACGCGCAGGCACGCAATATGTCTGCGTCGGGAGCGATGAAAACCGGAAGCGTCATACAGGTGATGTCCTTACTAAGCGCCGAAGGTTTCGCGAAGCTTGTCGAAGAAGGAGGATCCGCGTTTTTCAGGGCGGACGCTTTCTTCTCCGCGAACCTGGGAGAGCTCTTCGAGGAGCTCACGTGAGCGGTCATCAAGTTTGCGCGGGATTTCGACGTTAATTGCGACGTGAAGGTCTCCGCGACCGGGGCGTTGGAGATGGCCAACTCCCAGTCCATCTAAGCGAACTTCATCGCCGGGCTGCGTACCGGGCTGAATGGTCACGGACTGGGCGCCATCCAAGGTCTCAAGCTCAAACGTGCTTCCCAAAGCAGCTGCGGTCATGGGAACGGTCACCGTCATGTACAGGTCGTCCCCCTGACGCGAGAAAGTAGGATCGCGCTTCTCAACAATGTCGACGTAGAGATCGCCATTGGGACCACCGCCGGGACCGGCCTCGCCCTGTCCGGCAAGACGCAGGCGCATTCCATCACCCGCGCCGGCGGGGATATCAATGGTCAAGGTGCGATGCGCACGAACGCGTCCCTGACCGGAGCACTCGTGACAGGGGTGTTCAATGACAGTCCCATAGCCCTGACAGCTTGGGCAGGGAACCTGAGTTTGCATGGTTCCCAGCATGGTGCGCTGCTGCTGAATCGAGTATCCCTGTCCCTTACAGGTCGTACAGGTCACTGCTTCGGTTCCCGGTTCGCACATGGCTCCATGGCAGACTTCGCAGGTCACATAGGTATTGAGCGAAACCTGCTGATGAGCACCAAAAACCGCGTCCTTCAAAGTGATTGCAACCTGAGTCAGCTGGTCGCGACCCTGGCGAGTTCGCGACGCCGGGCCTTGGTTTCCACCAAAGCCACCGCCAAAGGCGCCGCCGAACATCGTCGTCAGAATGTCGCCAAAATCGAAGGATTCGCCACCGTAACCACCACCACGCGAAGCATCGGGGCCACCGATGTCGTACATACGACGTTTTTCTGGGTCGGAGAGGGTTTCATAGGCAATCGACACGGCCTTGAAAGCTTCCTCATCCCCGCCATAATCGGGGTGAGTTTCGCGGGCCTTCTTGCGATAGGCCTTCTTAATCTCGCTCTGGTCAGCGTCGCGAGAGACTCCAAGGATTGCGTAGTAATCGTCGTTCACAAATGTCCTTTTGTAACCCGTTCAGTGTGTGGAATTCAGGAATTTAGAGAGGTAGGCGGCCACGGCGCGGACCGTGGACATTGTCGAGGCGTAGTCCATGCGCGTGGGGCCAAGAACCCCGAGGTGCGCCGAGTTTTCTCCGGAAGCATAGGTTCCGGAGACAAGAGAGGTTTCAACGAATGCATCGTGACCGTTTTCAGAGCCAATGGAGACATGAACATCGCCGTTACCTTCATCCATCTCAGCAAAAAGACGAAGAAGGACAACCTGCTCTTCCAAAGCATCCAAGACCGGTGCAATATCGTGGAAATCAACACCGCTGCGCGCAAGATTCGACATTCCTGCCATTGCGATGCGCGAGGAGGGCTCTCCCTGAAGCAAGGTCGCGACGGTGTCACTCATCTCTGTTGCAAATGCAAGCAGCGTCGGGGGAAGTGTCTGAGAGAGCGCCTCGCAATGTGCACGCACCTGAGCAGCACTCATTCCTTGGTAAGCAGCATTAAGAACCGCTCGGACAGCCAAAAGATCATCTTGAGTGATGTCTTGAGGCATCTCACGCAGGCGTTCAAAAACCTTGCCCTGCTGGGTAATAACAACAACCAACAATCGCTGATCTGACAGGTCAACGCATTCAATTCGACTGAGCGTCGAGCGCGCATGAACGGGGTATTCAATGAGCGCCACCTGATGCGTCACTTGAGCGAGCAAACGCACGGTATTCATGACGACATCGTCTAAATCCTGCGCCTGTGCCAAGAATTTTTCGACGGCTTGGCGTTCTGCCGGACTCATCGGCTTGAGAGTGGACAGCTGATCAACGAAGGCGCGATAGCCCTTATCCGTCGGAACACGTCCCGCACTGGTGTGAGGTTGGTAGATCAACCCAGCTTCTTCAAGGACGGCCATATCGTTGCGAATAGTCGCGGAAGACACCCCGAGGTCTTGAGATTGCGCGATCGCTTTAGATCCGACGGGTTCACGTGTGTGGACATACTGGGACACGATGGCACGCAGAACGTCCAGACGACGGTCGTTCATTCATCCTCCCTCATTTGGCACTCACACTATCTGAGTGCCAGTTTACCGCGGGATTACCTTTTTCGTCCCCTCATCAACACTTTCCGTCGACTTATTCCAGCCCCGGCTGCGTCACAAAATCAATAAGCTCTTCAACCCGACCCAAAAGTGCCGGTTCAAGATCTTTGTAGTTACGAACGGTAGCCAAGATCCGCTTCCAGCCCTGAGCAATATCCGCCCGGTTTGCGTGAGGCCACCCCAAATATTCCAAGGTTCCATGCTTAATGTCGGTTCCTCTGGGAACGTCCGGCCATGCCTGAAGCCCAAGTCGCTGCGGCTTCACAGCTTGCCAAATGTCAACGAAGGGGTGCCCGACGACCAACACCGCGTCTTCCCAACGGATAGATACGGCCTCGGCAATGCGCGATTCCTTGGAGCCCGGAACCAGGTGATCAACCAGGACTCCTGCGCGGACAGTTTTTGTGGGCCCAAAAACCTCAAGGATTTCCTCTAGGTGGTCCACACCTTCCAGCAACTGGACGGCAACGCCGACATCGGCCAGATCCTCGCCCCACACGTGCTGGATCAGTTCCGCATCATGACGACCTTCAACCCAAATGCGCGATTGCCTGGCAACCCGAGCCACGCGCTTCTCGGGCGCGATCGACCCCGAATTCGTCAGTGCACGGCCCCCCGGAGTGGTGAGCGCAGGAGCTTTTTGAGCGGGAGCAGCCTTCGGAGGAAGCGCAATAATCGGCTTACCCTCCAGCCAAAACCCGCCTCCCAGGGGGAATGAACGCTTCCGGCCTCGACGGTCTTCAAGCTCAACCAGGTGCACTCCCCCGGATTTTTCGACGCGAGTTACCGCACCAACCCATCCACTGGAAATACCCTCAAGCACCATGCCGTACTCGATGGGCACCTCCACCGAGCGCGGTCGTCGAGCACCCGGTCCATCGCGGTGCGGGTCGAATTCAAAGATGTTTGTCCCGTACATATCTGAAGTCACCGCACCACACTATGAGCGCGAATGCCCGTGGCGCGCTTCAACACTCGGAGGCGGAGAAGTTGTGCGACTCCTAACTGAGTAGCCGAAGAGCCTCAGTAGCCCATAGATTCAGTAGCCCAAAAGGCACCGAGTCACGTAATCCGCCAGTAGACGTCCCTGAAGGGTCACGATCGCGCGGCCTTGGGCGGCGGGAGCTGCCTCGATGAGCCCTTCCGAGACCAAAGCAGGGAGAGCTTGGAGGAAAGTGTCGCGCTCGGCTCCAGCGGTGGGCGCTTCCACTCCTTCACTGGTGCGCACCGCAAGCAGAACACGCTCCATTTCTCGCGTTTGCGCATCAAGAATTTCACCTGCCTGCGCGGGGGAAAGCCCTTGGGTAACGCGCTGCGCATAGGCGGAGGGATGCTTGACATTCCACCAGCGATAGCGACCGATATGAGAGTGCGCTCCGGGGCCGAAGCCCCACCAATCCCAGTCACGCCAGTAGGCAAGGTTGTGCTTTGAGGCATGACGAAGCTGAGTCGAGGGGCAGTCTTCTTCTTCTCCCGATTCTCGCCGGGCAAAATTCGAGATCTCATACCAGGCGTATCCGGCCTCCCCCAGCAGGCGATCGGCAATTTCATATTTCGAGGCCTCGTCGTCGGGGTCCGGCATGGGGAGTTCTCCGCGGGCTACCTGCGCTCCCATCTTGGTTCCCTCTTCGATAACCAGCGCGTAGGCGCTGATGTGGTCGGGTTCCATCGCGATGGCCTCGCGAAGAGAAACTTCCCAATCCTGAAGACTTTCGCCGGGGGCACCGTAAATGAGATCAACCGAGACATCCAAACCCAGCTGACGAGCAGCTAGAACGAGTCCGGGAAGTTTTGCTGGGTCATGGCGACGATCGAGCGTTCGTAAAACCGCCGGAACAGCAGATTGCATACCAAATGACACGCGGGTAAACCCAGCCTCACGCAGACGTTCAAGAACGGCCTCGTCAACGCTTTCGGGATTGGCTTCTACCGTGACTTCTGCACTGGGAGCAATCCCAAAGTTTTGGCGGATACCGTCAAGTAGGCGGGCCAGGGCGGCGGGGTCAAGAAGGGTGGGTGTTCCACCGCCAAAGAAAATGCTCGAGGCCGGGCGCGCAGGCATCTGGGCATCGCTGAGAATCCGCGCGGCTAGGCGCATTTCCGCGAGTGCACTGGAGTCATAGCTCACGCGGTCTGCGCCGGGGCCAAAACCCACCGTGTAGGTGTTGAAGTCGCAATACCCGCAGCGAACCTGACAAAAAGGAACATGGACATAAATCGACAATGGGCGATTGGCGCTTGCTTCTGCGAGCTGCGGAAGAAGCACACCGTGTGGATCCCAGGGCTGACCGTCGGGCTGTGCTGGGCTCATCGCGAGTGCGGCCTAGAGGTCGAGCGGGCAACAACTTGAGAAATCACAACAAGGCTTCCTGTCAGTACCGTCAATACGATGAAGGGCCAAAACCAGCTTGCTGTCAGATCGAACATGCGCCCAATAGCCCACGGCCCCAACGCACCAAGACCATAACCAAGACTTTGGACGAGCGCCGAAAGCGTTCGCGTCTGCGCCGTGGTGGCCGTGCGTTCAATAACCAGCGTAAAGGTAATTGAAAAGAATGCACCTTGACCCAGTCCCCCACAGGCGCTCCACACAACCCACCAGGAGGGAAGCAGGAGCATACCAAGGGGCATGAGAAGCCACGCACAAGAAACAATCCCCAAGATTGTCGACGTTTGACCGCGGATCAGTCGCTGAACGGCCATCATTGTCAGAGGGGCGATGATTCCAATGACGTGGTAGATCGAGGCAGCAAATCCGGCATCGGTACTGTTCATCTGCAGCATTTCTGCCAAGATTCGCGGCAGCCATGCAGCAACACCGAAATAGCAGAAAGTATTGATTGCGAATGCAAGCGCCATGAGCCAAGCGATCGGCCAGCGATAGATTTCCGAGGCCGTGGCCGCTTCGCCGGTGATAAGCGCATCGTCTGAGCGGACCTTCCATCCGGCCTTGTGTGCCAAAAACGGCCTAATCCCTGGGTGTTTGAGGGGATAGACGATCAAGCAGGCCACTAGAGCAAGCAGAGCTGGACCAACTCCCCATACTCCCGCAGCGCCTTGCCAACCGATATAGGCAACCAGTGGAAATGTGAAGGCAGTGGAGGCCGCGATCATCACATCGATCATCGTGGAATAGATGGCAGTCATGATCCCTGCGCGGTGGCGAAAGTCCCTGCTGATCAGCATGGTGATGACGAGATTTCCCGCCGTTGTTCCAAGGCCGATCAGGAAGGTCCCCAGAAAAAGGGTTGAGCTCAATCCCAAAGAGCGCACGATCGCACCTGCGATGACGATTGCTAATCCAAGTGACACAGCTTGGTTAAGCGCAAAGTGGCGAAGAACAATCGAGGTCAGCGGGGTGAAGAATCCGAAGCAGAAGACGGGGATAGAAGTGACCAAGCCGGCCTGGGCCGCAGAAAGTCCCAGCTCTTTTTGAACAACGTCAATGATCGGAGGCAGAGCGGTGATGCCTCCTCGCAATGATCCGGCAAGGAGGATGAAAGCGCTGAGAATGATGAGGATCCACACGAACCTACGCTGGAAAAATCGCGCGTAAGCACCCTGTTTCACGGCAAGCTCTTTCTTCGTTGTGACCGTACACACCCATCAGCAATGTTTTCACAGTTCGTGGAGGAAATCACCTAGCGCATAGATTCCTCCGCAACAGTGGGCACAACTCGAAAAGAATACGACCGTGCCCGCTTCCTCTTTCGAGGAAGCGGGCACACGTTGCGGACCGAGGCGGGGGATTCTCGGTTCATCGAGGAAGCCCCGCCCCGCGCGTTCTCGAGAGAACGCATCTCCACTCTTCGCAGATCCGCCTATCGCGAAGAGGAAGCCGGCGTTTCACGCAAGGTGAAAGCTCAATGCATCAGACAGCATATAAAACTTTGTCAACCACGTGAAATATTGACACCCAGAATGTCACGCGAATCTCTTTGTGACATGGGAGAAAAGGTTGCTGATCACGCAACAATTTGGACGCCGATCGTCATCATTGCCGAGGCACTCGAACTCCGACGATGTCATGAGCCCTGCGCCCCGCGTCAATCCCTCTGGTTTCAAAATGGGTGACGACTCGCCCCTCGTAGCGGGGAGCAAATCCACCGCGCTCGGGTTCTGGATCTTCCGGATCAGGCCTTTGCCCGCGATAGGGATTTTCAAAAAGCGGGCAAGCTTCAATGACATCGCGCATTTGCCATGCGTAATTGTCCCAGTCGGTTGCAAGACGCCACACTCCCCCATCACGAAGGACACGGGCAACTTCTCTGGCGAACTCATCACTAACCAGTCGCCGCTTGTGGTGACGCGCCTTTCGCCACGGGTCGGGGAAGAAAGTCCAGACCTCATCGAGGCTTGCATCCACTAAAAGGAAGGGAAGGGCTTGGGCAGCGTCGGCCTCGAGAACACGAATATTGTCGACGCCGGCTTCTACAGCCTTCGAAACCAACTTCGCAATCCCGGGAACCCACACTTCAAGCGCAAGATAATCACGATCGGGATGAGCAGCAGCTGCAGCAACGATCTGTTCGCCCGTTCCCGAGCCGATCTCCAAAGTCAGCGGTGCGCGACGGCCAAATAGCTCCACGGGGTTAAGTCGAAAATCCTCGGCAACGGTCGTGTAGCCAATGCCTCGGCGAGGCTCGATGACATAGCGTTCAGCGTGAGCATCCCACGTCCGTGCAAGGTTTGGGGGAAGTTCACGACTGCGCCTGGTGAAGGATTTGGTCCGGCTCATGAAGACGGTCCCCTCGGGCACATCTCCCGGTCGGCGACCATTGCGCAGGTTGGCGCCGGCGGACTGGGCGACATCAGCAGCCTGTGCTGCTCCCCCGCCCACGGCCTCATTATCCTCTGCCACGATCATTTCTTTCCGGTGGGCACGTCAGAAGTCAGCGCAGCGATGAAGGCCTCTTGGGGCACGTCCACGCGCCCGATCGACTTCATACGCTTCTTACCTTCCTTCTGCTTCTCCAGCAGCTTGCGCTTACGGGTGATATCGCCGCCGTAGCACTTGGCAAGCATGTCCTTGCGAAGAGCCTTAATGTTCTCGCGGGCAATAACGCGCGCACCCACTGCAGCTTGGACAGGGATTTCGAACTGTTGACGAGGGATCAGTTCCTTCAAGCGCTTCGTCATCCGCAGACCGTAGGCATAGGCCTGGTCCTTGTGGACAATCGCACTGAAGGCATCCACGCGGTCACCGTTGAGCAGGATATCGACCTTCACCAGGTCGGCGACCTGCTCGCCGCTTTCGTGGTAATCCAGCGAGGCATAACCACGAGTGCGCGACTTTAAGTGATCGAAGAAATCGAAGACGATCTCTGCCAGGGGCAGCTGATAGTGCAGCTCGACACGGTCCTCAGAGAGGTAGTCCATTCCTCGCATGGTTCCACGGCGATCTTGGCACAGTTCCATGATGGTGCCCGTGAATTCAGTCGGAGTCAGGATCGTTGCGTTAACAACTGGCTCGCGAACCTCAGAGATCTTCCCCTCGGGGAATTCTGAGGGGTTATCGACCTGAATTTCGGTCCCGTCTTCAGCAACGACCTTGTAGACAACGTTCGGTGCTGTGGCAATCAGGTCCAGCTTGAATTCACGCTCCAAGCGTTCGCGGACGATTTCGAGGTGAAGAAGGCCCAGGAAGCCGCATCGGAAGCCAAAGCCCAGTGCCGCACTGGATTCGGGTTCGAAGGTGAGCGCCGCGTCATTGAGCTGAAGGCGCTCAAGTGCGTCTCGCAGATCCGGGAAATCCGATCCATCGACCGGGTAGATGCCCGAGAAAACCATGGGCCGTGGATCACGGTAACCGGCCAGTGGTTTCTCGGCGCCGCGAACTGCGGAAGTCATGGTGTCACCAACACGGGATTGGCGAACGTCTTTCACGCCGGTAATGAGGTAGCCAACTTCACCTGCACCAATCCCTTGCGAGGGCGTTGGTTCTGGTGAAATAACACCAATCTCAAGAAGCTCGTGGGTCGCACCCGTCGACATCATTCGGACGCGCTCGCGGGTGGAGAGCATGCCATCGACAACTCGGACATAGGTAACAACGCCTCGATAGGTGTCGTAGACAGAGTCGAAAATCATCGCTCGGGTCGGGGCGTCGGGGTTGCCCGAAGGCGAGGGAATCTGTCGGACGATCTCATCAAGAAGGGCGGGAACACCTTCACCCGTTTTGCCTGAAACTCGCAGAACTTCGTCGGGGTCGACGCCAATGAGCTGGCCAATTTCCTGGGCGTACTTTTCGGGCTGAGCTCCGGGAAGGTCGATCTTGTTCAACACTGGGATGATCGTGAGGTCATTTTCCATGGCCAGGTAGAGGTTTGCCAGAGTCTGGGCCTCAATTCCCTGCGCGGCATCAACAAGAAGGACCGCTCCTTCACATGCGGCCAAGGATCGCGAAACCTCGTAGGTGAAGTCGACGTGTCCGGGGGTGTCGATCATATTCAGTGCAAAAGGTTCACCCTCATAAGCCCACGGCATACGCACGGCCTGACTTTTAATGGTGATTCCGCGTTCGCGCTCAATATCCATACGATCCAAGTACTGATCGCGCATATCTCGACTGGCGACCACACCGGTGAGTTGGAGCATGCGGTCAGCCAGAGTGGACTTGCCGTGATCGATGTGAGCGATGATGCAGAAATTACGGATACGCTCCTGCGGAGTGGCCGCGGGTTGGATCTGCGCGAGCTGCTCAGGAGTAGGAATCGGGGACAAGCAAGACCTCCGGAAGGGTTGTGACGTCTGGTCTATCGTCCCATTAGTAAGCACCGGGGTGCCAATTCCACGCCGATAGGGTGTGCGTTCTCACCATTTATCGGGCTTTTATGGGGATATCGGAGGTCGTTCTGCGCTTCGATTTCTGCTAGAGTTGTCCTTCGGACTCCCAGCCTGGTCGGGCAGGGGGTCTGGTTAGAGTCGTTTGCGGGTGTCCCCATGCCCCAGTCCCGACACTGACACAGCCCTCACCGACCTGTACGAACGAAAGACCAAGGAGTAATCCGACTGTGGCGAACATTAAGTCTCAGATCAAGCGGATCCGCACCAACGAGAAGCGCCGTCAGCGCAACCTGGCAGTCAAGTCTGAACTGAAGACCCTGGTGCGCAAGACTCGCGAAGCCGTCGAGGCTGGCGACAAGGAAGCAGCTATCGAAGCTCTGCGCGTCGCATCGCGTAAGCTCGACAAGGCCGTCTCGAAGGGCGTTATTCACCGCAACCAGGCCGCGAACCGCAAGTCCAAGCTTGCCCGTCGCGTCCAGTCGCTCGGCTGATTTAATCGCTTGATGTGGCCCTTGCAGGAAACTGCAGGGGCCACATTTTTATCAACCAGGGCTTAAGTATCTTTATCTGCCGAAGCTTGGATATCGCCATAAAATACGAGGCAGATACACCAATCTCTCCGTGGCAGCTTGCACCTCGCCCGCCTCACATTGAAGGAGCCAAAGATGACCACTAATCCTTCACCCACTTCTCAGCGCTACGCTGCAGGACCACACCAAGACTGGCCTCGTCTATCAGAGGACGCCGAACGCTACCTAGACTCCCCTACTGCGGGCACTCTTCCCGCAGATATTCCGGGAGGCAGGCACCCAATCTTGGACGCGCTCGAACTTCACCCGGTAAACGGAACGCGCGCGACTGATCCGGTCCCCACCGGCTTCGAGGTGCTCTACCTTGCAGCGGGCTGCTTCTGGGGTGTTGAACGTATCTTCTGGCGCCAAAAAGGCGTGTGGGCAACGGCCGTTGGCTACATGGGTGGCGGAAATGCAAACCCCACCTACCGAGAGGTCTGCACGGGACGCACAGGCCACGCCGAGACCGTTGCTGTTGTCTACGACCCTTCCGTAACCGGCGAAGGAGGGGCGAGCCTGATCAAGACCTTCTTTGAAAACCACGATTCCACCCTCCCCAACCGTCATGGGAACGACGTGGGCACTCAGTACCGCAGTGCAATTTGGGTGACGACGCCGAGGCAGGCTGAGGTGGCATCGCTTCTGCGAAGTGCCTGGGTGGCTGAGTTGGAGCGCGCGGTGCCGGGAGCCCGCTGCTATACAACGATTGGCGAGGCCGGGGCTTGCTTTGCCCAGTCAGGTGGCCCTTTCTACCTTGCCGAGGACTACCACCAGGCCTACTTAGAAAAGAACCCTGATGGCTATTGCAATCACGGGCCAAATGGAGTGAGCTGCCCCGTGGGAATCCTCAATATGCCCGCGCAAGTAAGCATCGAACCGCCGAGGTAAACACTCATACACTGCAGCACGCTGCGGGCGTTTTGTGAATGAAAGAGCTGCGCGGTCTCATAGCGCGCTTTCATTCCTCTACTGAGAGCGGCTCCAATGCTGGAACAAATAATTCGGGGGAGGCAGTTTCTGCCTCCCCCAAATTGCGTTTAACAGCTAACGACTCATGCCTCTTCAGGCGTGATGGTCACGCCCTCAACGTCCATTTCATCCAAGCTGACTGTACGATCCTTCTTCACCAGGTGGTAGCCCAACCAGATGAGCAAGAAGATCGGAAGGCCGATGTACGAGGAGGCAACCTGCAGGAGCTGGCCACGGAAGACGGCCTCGTAATTCTGGCCCAGCAGAACGATCAAGCACATAGTGAAGGCCAAGATCGGACCGAAGGGGAAGAAGGGCGCCTTGTAGGGAAGCTCGTCAAGAGAGTGTCCCTGCTTGACGTATGCCCGGCGGAAACGCCAGTGGCATGCCGCAATACCCAGCCAGACAATGAATCCGGAGAGGCCTGAAACGTTGAGCAACCACGTGTAGGCGGTATCTTCGCTGATCAAAGCCGCAACGAATCCCAGTGCGCCAACAGCCGAGGTCGCGAGCATTGCGTAGATCGGCACGCCGTGGCTGGTGACCTTTCCAAAGAAGCGAGGAGCCTGGCCGCTCAGTGCCATCGAGTGAAGCATGCGAGTGGATGCGTAGAGTCCAGAGTTTCCTGCGGAGAGAATCGCGGTCAAAATGACGGCGTTCATGACGGCTGCCGCGGCAGCAACACCCATACGCTCGAAGACCAGGGTAAAGGGCGAGTATGCAATATCCGAGGCAGAATCGCGCAGCAAGTTCGGATCGGTGAAAGGAATCAAGGTACCGATGATGGCGATTGCGCCAATGTAGAAGAACATGATGCGCCAGAACACGGTCTTGATTGCGCGAGGGACGTCCCGGCGAGGATTCGATGATTCACCTGCGGCGACACCCACAAGCTCGGTTCCTTGGAAGGAGAAACCTGCGATCATGAAGACTGAGATGATGGCCAAGAATCCGCCGTGGAATGGAGCGTCACCGGTCGTCCAGTTCTGCACTCCCGGAGAGTCATTGAAGATTCCGAAGATCATCAGGGTGCCAGAAATCAGGAAGATGATGACGGTGATGACCTTGATCAGGGCGAACCAGAATTCTGCCTCACCATAGACACGGGCGCTCAAGGCATTAAGAACAGTCAGTAAGACAAGGAAGGAAATTGCCCAAACCCACGAGGGGACATCAGGCAGCCAGTAAGACATCACCAATCCAGATGCCACAAGCTCAGCTGCGACGGTAATCGCCCAGTTGAACCAGTAGTTCCAGCCCATTGCAAAACCGAATGACGGGCTGACGAAACGCGTCGCATAGGTTTGGAAAGATCCCGCGACGGGCATGTGTGCGCTCATCTCACCAAGAGATTGCATGAGCAGAAGCACCATGAGGCCAATGACGGCGTAGGCAGCCAAAGCGCCACCGGGGCCAGCCGTTGAGATTGTTGCGCCCGAGGCGACGAAGAGGCCGGTACCAATCGCGCCGCCGATTGCGATCATCTGCATGTGACGTGCCGATAAACCACGCTTGAGTTCCGTGCGCTGGGGCTTGTCCTTGGACTGGACCTGCTGGTCAGTCTCAAGGTTCACTTCCATTGCACTGGGGTTCGGCGTTTCCATGCCGCACTCTCCTTTGGTTTATCGGTCCGCGGCCGGACGCCGCCGACTCTGGTTCAATTAGTGTGCCATCTAATGACCCATTTTTTCCAAACTGTTTACCTTTTGGACATGATTGTGAGGGAATTTATATCCGTGTTACTTCGCCGACATATTCAACCAGTAACCCCAAACGGGACAGTATCCTTGAGAAGAACAGATCGATCCCGCAACTGCATGATTGGAATAATTATGAGGCCAAACCTTCCGAAGATGTTATGGGTATGCAGTCTGTCTCTTTCAGCGCTCTGCATTGGCAGCGCAAGTTACGCAGCTCCTACCCTCAGCGTCGACGAAGGCTATGACTTCACCACGCCTTCACACATGAGCTACACAGCATCTATCACTGACGCATCAGGGGCAATCCTCACGGAAGACATGTGCAGCAAGCTCCAACTCGGTGGAGAGACCCCCGTTTTTGAGTCCAATGGATCAGCTCATACTTGCAGGATTTCAGCAGATTATGAGGGATCATCACTCTCGCAGTTCCTGACCATCAGCGAGGGAGGTTTTTCTTTCTCATCCCAAACATCAATAATCTTGGCGGGCATCACCGACGGAGCTAATACAAGCGACAACAGCCCAACAGTCAACATCAACGCCCAATTCCCCGAGGGATACGTACCAACATCCGCCGATAGTTCAGGAGAAGTTGACCCAGCCAAGCGAGCAGTGCATTGGATTAATGCACCTTCCATAGTCAGTGCGACTGGAGAGGTCGACACTGCACAACAAGCGGCTCCTTCGGCATCGACCAATGATGATCAGTCTTCTTCCCAAAACGGAAGTCAAGGGGTGCCAGCAAAGTACGTCGCTATTGGAGTCTGCTTCCTTTCAGCCATTGCCGCTTGGACCGTAAGGCTGCGTAAGGGGAAGGATTATCGCCCTGCCCAGCACCAACAGCGCTAGCTAAGGCCTTTTACCCACTTCAAGAACTCTCACATCGATACAAAACTGGATCACCTGACGCTGGTCCTGTATATTGTCTTCGCTTTAAACATCACACACAGAGGGGGCGATTCATGAAGCGCCGTATTTTTGGATCTCTTGGAGCAATTGCACTCACCGGGGCATTGGCTCTGTCTGCAGGTACCGCCAGTGCTGATTCCACCATCAGCCTTGAAGAGGAGTACAACTTCTCTTCTGCGACAAAGATGACCTACACCTTGAGGATGAGCGATTCTTCGGGCACCGTGGTCACGAAGGAGTCGTGCGAAAAGGCGCGATACGCTGGTGCAAATACAGTTTTTAAGCAGGTGAATTCCAGCACTACCTGCGCAATTTTTCAAGACGCTCCTTCTGACGAAGTCGCAAAAATCCTGAAGGTCAGCGACGATACTTTCACATTCGAATCACAGAGTCACACTGTTTTAACCAGCATCGGTTCCCGCATGGGCATTGAAAACATGAAGGTGATTGCGACCTTCCCCAAGGGATACAGGATCGAGTCTGCAGTTGTTCCAGACGGTGGCGACACACAGGTTGCCCCAACCGGCGATTCGGTTACCTGGATCAATGTGTCAACGGATGTACATACCGAAGGCAAGATCTATTCATCTTCGTCATCCTCGACAAAGTGGATCCTCCTGCTGATCCTTGGAGTTGTTGTTATTGGCGGCATTGGTGCGTTTGTTGTCATGAGCAACCGCAAGAAGAAAGCCCAGCCGCAAACCGACCAATTCCCCGCCCCACCTCTCGGAGGCCTGTCCCCGCAACAGGGCCAGCCCCCCGTACCCGGGCAATACCCCGAGCAGTACCCGGCCACAGCTGGACAGCCTCAGCCCACTCAGTACCCAGCGCCGACCGAACAGCCCCAGTCAGGTGTTTCCCCCTCGCAGGATCAATACCCACAGGCTCCGCAGCAACCTGAGCAGGGCCAAGTTCCTGAGCAAGGAGAGCAGCCAGGTCAGTACCCCCAAGCCTGAGCAATACTCGTGATACATACGGTGGGTGGCGTGTTATATACGCGCCACCCACCACACTTTTGCACTCAATTCAGCTTCTTTAAAGCCTTTCGTTATTCAAACGATACTCAATTCGTCACAGCCCTTAATTACTGCTTATTCTGTGAGCAAGCTTCCCTCTAGACAAAGGAACTCTCATGAAGCGACGCACGATCGGGGCAGCAGGCGCCCTGGCACTCACAGCCAGCCTTGTGTTGGCGACAGGACCAGCTTTCGCTGACGAGCCGCGTTTCGGCGTGGATGAGACCTACGATTTCACCTCTGCAACTCACTTGAGCTACACCCAGCATTACAGGGACAGCTCGAAGACTTTGATTACAGAGCAAACATGCAGCTACATTTCAAGCACTAACTCGGACCTCAAAACCAAGTTCCACACAGAAGGCTCAGTGAACGTCTGTGATGTAATCACCGAGGTCAACGAAACTGATATCAATGAGTTCTTGGAGGTCTCTGGAAACAACTTCACCTTCACTTCCGAGTCTGATGGCGTGTTGAAGTCCCTGTCTAAAGAGTTCCCCAACGACAAATTTGACAGCGTTGGGAAGGTGACTGCGAAGTTCGCTGGCGGCTTGGTTCCCAGTTCTGCCGACAATGGCGGCACGATCGATAAGTCGACGGGCACAGTCACATGGTCCAATGTCAAGATTAATGTCAAAGTAAAGGGCAGTACAAACGGCGAGGCAGCTGCTTCTTCCTCCTCCTCCGCCTCGAGCTGGCTCCTCCTGCTGGTTCTGGCAGTCATTGTCATCGGCGGAATTGGCGCATTCGTTGTCATGAGAAACCGTAAGAAGGCCCAGCCCCAAGGCGGCCAATACCCACAGGGCCAGTACCCCGTCCAGCCCATGGACGGCCAATACCCCGCACCCGGTCAATACCCGCAAGCACCCCAGCCCGGTCAATACCCCGAGCAGGGACAGTACCCGCAGGCAACTCAGTACCCGCAGGCACCCGAACAGCCCCAAGCGGGCCAATACCCTGAGCAAGGCCAGCAGCCGGGCCAATACCCCCAAGCCTGAGCAGTTATAGGCCAATAATCGAAATGGGTGGAGTGCACAGCTTGCACACCACCCATTCACATTCGCAGCTTTCTTCAAACCACGGCATTTTCAGAATTTAAACGTCATCCAATTCGTCTGTATTCACAAATGCATTTATTCTGTTGAATACATTCCCCCTAAACAAAGGAACTCCCATGAAACGACGCTCAATTGGAGCTATCGGCATCCTTGCCATTGCAAGCTCTTTTGCGTTGGCAGCAGGCCCTGCTTTCGCCGACCCAGAGATCGCCGTAGAAGAGGTCTACGATTTCTCTTCTCCGACGGAAGCCAGCTACACAATAAGCACTATCGATGTCGATGGAGTTCGTATCACCAAAGAGACATGCGATAAGGCTCGACGAGGAACTGTGACTCCTTCCTTCCGCACTGAAGGTTCATCGACGATCTGCGACGTGACCCAGAAGATTTCAGGTAGCAACGTTAAAGAACTTCTCACAACTTCGGGGAGCACATTTACTTTCACGTCCCAAAGTGGCGATGCACTCGAGAAACTATCAAAGACCATGGCGATCGATAAGATCCAAAAAGTAACCGCCAAGTTCGCTGGAGGCTTGGTTCCAACCTCTGCTGACAATGGTGGCACCATCGATAAAGCTGCAGGTACGGTTACCTGGACCGACGTGACGACTTCGCTCAAGGTCGAAGGCAGCACGAACGGCAAGGCAGCTGCTTCTTCATCAGCGAGCCCAACAGCGAAGAGCGGCTCGACAAGCAGCGCCTCAGCAGACTCCGACTCCACCAGCAAAGCATCCTCGACACCTGAGTCCACCTCTTTTTCCTCTTCTTCCGGCTCGAGGTGGATCTTCCTGCTTGTCCTGGCAGTCATCGTCATCGGTGGCATTGGCGCATTCTTTGTCATGAGCAACCGCAAGAAGGCCCAGACCCAAGGCGGCCAATACCCACAGGGCCAGTTCCCCGGCCAGCCCATGGGCGGCCAGTACCCCGCACCCGGACAGTACCCGCAGGCACCCCAGCCCGGCCAGTACCCAGCGCCGACGGGACAGCCTCAGCCCGGCCAGTACCCCGAGCAGGGACAGTACCCACAGGCGACTCAGTACCCGCAGGCACCCCAGCAGCCGGGACAGTACCCTGAGCAAGGCCAGCAGCCGGGACAATACCCACAAGCCTGAGCAGCGCACGCTCTCAGTTCTGAATACTTTTCGGGGCGACCGCGCGCAGCCGCGGTCGCCCCGACGACAGTTAACCCCTCACAGGAGCATGACATGTCTTTGCTTTTGAAAAAGCAAGTTGCGACCCTCTCTTTCGCCGGTATGTGCGCTTTGGCGATGGTTGTGCCAGTGATCAATGCTCCATCAGCTCATGCGGCAGGCCATCGTTTCGGTATTTCTCAGACTTTCTGGATCCGAGTTGACGGACGTGTCACTCACCAGTTTTCACTCATCGAGCAGTCCAACTTCATCAGTAAGGAAGCCTGCGAGTCTCTCCCCGTGGCATTGGAGTGGTCTCGCGTCACCTACGGTGCCTCACCAACCTCAACTCGATGCACCATCGAAACCGATTTCAATCGCCATGTAAATCCCTATGCAGCTGTCGATCAGAATCGAACAGTAACCTTTGCCGCTCGCCCCATCGCACTTGAAGACCTCGGTCTTGAACTTCCCGAGGATGCGACTCTCACCTACCAGTCCGTGAGCCTTTCAGGAAGAGGGTTCCACGCAACGAAGGTCAACGCGGGGGCAGAAACCCGCCAGGACAGCACAGGCGATAGCGTCTCCTGGAGGAATATCGGAAAGGATATCGTCGCCGCTGAGGGGACTATCGACGTCGACAACGATTTCCACACTCAAGAACGCAAGACCTATCAAGGTATCGAAGCCGTTGATATGCCCGGCGATTTTCAAGACGCTTCCTCTACTGTCAAAGCAAACTCAAGCAGCTCTAACAGCCCATCCCCTTCTTCGACGTCAGCACGTTCAAGCTCAGGCTCCTCGGGAATGATGTCCGGCCTCATGCAATTCATCATTCGCTTGCTCCCAGCGATCGTCGTATTTGGCGGCGCGACGTTGATAACAAGGTATTCCGCCCGCCGGCGCCGCAAGAACAAATACCAGAGCGGCGGATTCCCAGTACGCGTTCCTACACCGCTTCCCTCCCACAGCATGCCGGGAGCTTCCTCACAGACGCCAAGCCCCTTCAGCGCGAGCGGGAAGGATGCCTCTGTCAGCGGGTTCTCAACAGGATCGCCGGCCCCCTCAACAAGCACGCCGCACGGCGCTGTGCCCGCCGATCCCCGCCCCGCACCCAGCGAGCCACAGCCGGCCTCGGCCTCGCAAACTCCGACTTCGCCCCCGCCTGCTACCTCCTCGGAGCCGTACAACCCCTACGCGCCGTCCCCTGATCCCGCTTCTTCCCTGCCTCCAGCAGCAAGTCCCGCGGAAGCCGCCGATTCAGCACCAGACCCGTACTCGACCGACTGGCGAAATTCCCTCTAGGAGTATCTGATGCCTTCTTCTTTCCCGAGGCCCACAGCGCGCTCTTTCCTTGCCTGCGCTTTCGCGTGTGGATTCCTTGTCACGATTGGTTTGCCCGCCCCTACTCATGCTGAAGAGCAAGAGGTCTCGATTAGCGAAAGCGTTTACGCACGCAATAACGGACGCTCCCAATACGAGCTATCGATCTTTGACCGCACTCAAACTATGACCGAAGCTGCCTGCGAGGCAGTCCCCTTGGCTCAACAGTGGTCGGTTGTCGAATTCGAAGCCAATTCTTCTTACAACTATTGCCGCATCGAAACCGATTTCAACCGGCACAAGAATCCCTATGTAGCGGTTGACTCAAGTGGGCACCTCACTTTCGCTGCAAAACCAGTGAAAATTGAAGACCTCAACCTCGGTCTTCCCAGCAATACCGTTGTTTCTTCGCATCGCTTTTCTTTGACGGGGAGGAACCTGAATACATCACGTGTGAGCGAAGGCGCCTCGGTGCGTCGCGACGATTCTGGCGACACCGTTCACTGGGATGAGGTTTCTGAAGCAGTGGTCGCTGCCGAAGGAACGGTGGAAATTGACGACCGTTTCCATGCTCAAGAACGCGAGGACTTTAACGGCATTAGCGCTGTTGAAGTGCCCACTGATCTTCAAGCGCCCACAGTCACGACCCCGTCCAGCGACACAGGAAGCGGCTCACTAGGGCGCACATTCTTTGGAACTCCGGGAATGAGTTTGGTTCTCTTCTCCTCTTTATTCATCATCGTCGTTCTCGTGCTTATTTCTGCAGTTTTGATTTCACGCAGGAATAAAAAGAAGACCGCCTACTACCAAAGCGGTTTCACCTCATACCAAGCCGGAGTGTCGATCCCCCAACCATATGGCTCAGCGGCGCCCGGAGGCCCCTATGCACCGACCGGTATGGGCCCACAGGCAGGATCAGCACCCACTTCGCCCTACCAGGCTTCGCCCTCCGCTGGCACGCAACCACCTTCGCCCTCTTCAACTGGCTGGCGCAACCCATTTGAGCCGCCGAAGAACTAAGCGAATGCTACTAACACAGCGGGAGTGCTCACCTACCTCACCCCACACAGCAGGGACCGCTCCCACTAGACTGGCCACAGCCTCGGCAATGATCTTGAAAGGACTCATATGCGATCCACTCTGATGCGACGCGTGGCGCGCCTGCTGGGCATGTCAGCCTGCACGTTCCTAGTTGCTGGTAGCGCCTCCACGCTGATGGCGACACCTGCACTCGCTGACAGCGCCTATGTCACCATTGGCGAGAGCGTCATCTTCGGAGACACCGGATTCATCAAATATGAGCTCAACATTATTGATTCTTCTCAAACCATGACCGAAGAGGCATGCCGTTCTCTACCCCAGTCGAAAGCCAGCGCAGAAACAACCTTCTCAAACGACAAAAACCTGTCATATTGCAGGATTAGCGCAACGATCGTGGGTGATAACCCCTACCTAGCGATCAATAAACAGGGCGATTTCACCTTTGCCGCACGCCCGGTAGCCCCTGAGGACCTCCATCTTTCTTTCCCCGCAGATACAGATTTCAAGGGCATGCGTTCGATCACTTTCAGCGCACCGAACGCCGCAGTTACCCAGCTTTCATCAGGGGGTAATATTGACGGTGGTTTTAATCACTGGGTTATTGTTAAGTGGAGCGGCGATGCAGTAAATGCTCCCGTCGCAGCTATTGGCACGCTCAAGGTGCCCTCAAATTTCCACCCGATTAGCCGCATGAAGCTCGGGGATATTTCACCAGTTGATGTACCTAGCGACCTCACGACCGTCAATCAAGCGACCTCGGCTCCCACCAAAGCCACACCGCGGAGTACAACACGTTCTCAGAATTCAAGCTCCACGCCTGACGTCGTTTCTTTTTTCGACACCGTCTTGAGTTCGCTTCAAAAATACGGTGGCCTTCCGGCAGCCATCATCTTTATCGCGATTGTCTGGGGCTTTGACTCGCTCAAAAAGAAAAAGAAGAAGAAGCAAAAGAAAGCAGAGCCGTCGCCACTCAGTATTCCCCAGTACTACGAGCCAGCTCGACCGCCTGCCCAGGCAAGCTCAGAGAATCTTTTTGATGTGAGTTCTCAGCCTGTTACCGAGGCCGAGGCCGAGGCCTCCACAGCGCTCCCCCATCCCGAGCCCTCCCCATCCCCTACCCCGCTTGGACACAATCCCTTCTCCTTAGAGTCTGTGTCCAGCACCCCGGACATTCCTTCGATTCCCGAGGCAGCATCGGCAGCCGAGGCTGCGGATGATCCTTTCGGGTATTCTCCTTCCGCGCAGGGCGGAACTTCATCAAGCAAAGCCTCAGAGGGACGCAATCGTTTTGCGCCACCGGAGGAATGACCCCGGATGCACGGGGTCACAGCAGCAAAACATCAAGAAAAACTAAGGAATTACTCATGAGGACATCTACTTCCAGACGAAACCGCATTTTGCTCAGCATTACGGCCTGTGTGCTCATGATTTCCTGTTCCTTATTCGGGGCAACGCCCACTCATGCTGTTCGCAATCAGGCGGAGATCAGAGAGTTTTTCATTATTTTGTCGGACGGCAATGTCAGCCACACCATTACAGTTATCGACTATTCAAAGACGCTCACCCAAGACGCTTGCGACGCGTCTCCCAAGGTCCAGCAATGGTCTCAGACTCGCTTCACCGATGACTCATATTTGAACCAATGCGAAATTACTACGGATTTTAAGCGTGCAACGAATCCGTACGTTGGCGTCGATCAGGATGGAAAGGTGACCTTTGCTGCGGCTCCACTGGAGCTCAAAGACCTTTCCCTTGGGCTTCCCGAAGACATTTCCGTGATAGCACGTCGAGTTGACTTTACCGGAGGCTACCTGACCATCACAAAGGCCACGAAAGGCTCGGAACTTGTCGAGAGCAACCCCATCAAAGATTCCGTGAGATGGATTAATGACTTCGATTCGGTTGTCGGTGCCGAGGGATATATCCAAGGTTCTTCTTCTTATTCCCACCCGATTGAGCGCAAAGATTTCAACGAGCTTACGGCTGTTCCAGTACCGACCGAAATGACAGATTTCCCGCATACACGCACCATTGCTGCGCCGACGCCATACACTCCTTCGTCTACAGCTAGCTCATACACTCCTTCGTCTACAGCAAGCTCGCCATCACCCTTTAGTCTTGAGTGGCTGATCAACCGGGTCATCAACCCCGTAATCGGCGTGGGACTGGGGGGTTTTTTCGCGTGGTGCATGTGGTGCCTACTGAAGAAGGGTCTAGAACGAAATAAGACTCAGGTGGGGACCCTTGCCTCCTCGGACTACCAAGCTCAGTCTTCGGCGCCCCCCACGCCTACCCCGACTGTTCAAGAACCCCACAATCCTTTCGATTCGGAGTGGCGTAACCCTTCGGCTTAAATCGACCACTACTGCTCGCACATCCTTGAATCTAAGCTCACCTTGAGGAAATTTATGCACCCCTATCACCGATACCTTCACCGCCTGCAGACTGGGGCGGCTGTGTGTGCTTCTATCATCGCGCTGTCGCTTTTCACCGCTACCCCTGGTTACAGCGCAGAAAACGAAGTAAAAATTAACGAAGTCTTCACAATTCGGGAACCAAATTCGGTCAGCTATCAAGTAACGGTGCATGATTTCTCGAAGACGCTGACTGAAGAGGCTTGCCAGGCTTCTCCCGTTGCGCTGGATTGGTCCTCGGTGTCTTTTACTCAAGCGACATATTCGAACGATTGCTTTATCTCCACGGAATTTAACCGATACGCGAATCCCTATGTCGGCATCGACGAAGACGGGAAGTTAACATTCGCTACGTCACCACTGACCTTGGAGAAGCTGTCTTTGGGTCTTCCAGAAAATACAGTCGTTTCACGTCAGAGTGTCACGCTTTCAGGGTTTTACATGCGTTTCATTAAAACCAGCAGCGGCGCTCAGATGGATGACAGTAACCCCAACTTCAGTACCGTGGAGTGGCTAAATATTCAGACACCCACCTTCGCTGCTGAGGGGATTGTAGAAAAAGCGAAGAATTTCCACACCATCGAACGTAAAAACTTCAATGGGGTTGTTGCAGTCCCCATGCCAACAAATCTTCAAGATGCTCAGTATGCGCGTCGGGCTACCGCTACAAGTTCACCCACGACTCAATCAGAATCGTCCTCGTCCCCCGGATTATTCACCCGACTGGTTCTGGCGCTGACGGTGGGCATCTTATTTCCGGCATCTGTGATCATCATCTTGCGTACATGGTTCGACAGACGTTTGAAGCGCAAGGCCAAAACGAAGACTCCCACACCTCCGTCCCCCTTCAGTTCCTCTTCTATCCCAGGCACGATGGGGCCATCTGCTCGCACTTCCCCAAATCCTTTCGCAACGGATTGGGAAGGTGAAACAGATACAACAGGCGATGCTCAGGGACACTTCGAAAAACCGGGTTCCGCATCCACTGAATTCCCCGGAGCTCATGGGGATTCACCGCGAAATCCCTACGGACCGCCGACTAGTTAAGCACTCTGCTTCAGCATTTTTGCCACACTAAAACAATTCGATATGCTTGCAGCAGCTTGATTCAATTTCGAAGGATGTCTCAATGAAGCGTTTGTACTCGACGGCAGCCGCACTTGTGCTTGCCGGAGCGCTCGTGCTCCCAACAGCAACGACAGCACACGCAGCTAATTCAGATCTGACTGTCTCCGTGACTTTGAGCGTCTATAACAAGGGAAGCGTCGGCAAGGCCTTCGATATCTACGACCGTTCCAAGCAAATCGATGAGGGAAAATGTAAATCCTTCTCGAATGGGAACGGCGACTACCGCATCGAATTCGCACAGGGTGATAACTTCACCCGATGCTCGGTCTTCCCTCCCTTCGAAAGCGGAGATGCCGTCGGAAAGTACTATTCGCTGACCGAGCAGGGCGATTTCACCTTGGTCTATTCCGCAGACCAGCTGATGAAAGAAACTGACTTCCTGGGCCGCCAGCGCGATATTGGTTTCATCAATGTCCGCCCACTGGTATTCGATCTTGATACTGCCTCCGAAGGTGCCCAGTTCCACGATGAAGACCGCGCAAAGCGTGGCACCGACGAATACTCGCCGGTTAACCAGATCGTGACGTGGCAAAAGCCCACCGGAAAGGTGGCAGTCCACGGTAAAAAGACGAAGTCCTATGAGGGCCCCGCGACAGTGAATGGGCAATTTGGAACTGATATTCCTACCCTCAGCCCACTGCCCGAGCCTGCTCCTGAACCAAGTGCGCCTGACCGCAACCGCACCGCTCCTTCGACTCCGACTTCTTCTTCGTCCTCATCGTCACTCATCTGGATTATCGGTGGCGTTGTAGCCGGTGTCTTGGTGGTTGGAGCACTCGTTATTTTCGTTCTTCGCCGCCTTTCTTCCGCGTCTAAGGATGCTGACCAAGCATCGGGAGACGAACAGGCACAGGCAGCAGCTTCGTCGAGGCGCGAACGAACTCGTGAGGATAAGCGTCGCGAGCGCGATGAGCGAAAGCGTGCAAAGGCAGCAGCTAAGGCAGCTCGTCAGCAGAGCAGCGCACCCGGTGCGATTCCTCAGGGTTCGGCTCCGCTGGGCACAGCTCCTCAGAGTGCCGCTCCCGCTACTTTCCAGGCTCCTACTCAACCTGCAGCTCCTGCGCCTCAGCCCGCGGCCCCTGCAGCTCAGGCTGCTTCTCAGCCCGTAGCCGCTGCTGCCCCGGCTGCCGTTCCGCCTGCTCAGCAACAGGCCGCACAGCCTCAGACTCAGGCCCCCGCAACGCAGTCTCAAGCGGCGGCAACGCAAGCCGCTGCACCGCAGAAACAGCCCCAGGCACCTGCAGTGCACATTCCTCCGGCACCGAAGTCAGAGCCTTCGCCCGCCCGTCATTCTGCGGTTTCCCAGCCCGAAGCTCAAACACCGAAGCAATCGGCACCTTCCGCACAACAGACAGCTGAACCCGCACAGGCAAAGGCCCACGTGGACGAGCAAGCGGCTGCAGCGGCCTCGACCCCTGCACCAGTTGCTCCAGCACCAACTGCTTCTACGCAAGCTACTCAGGTGCCAGCCGCACCGGCTCCTTCTGTGCAAGCTACCCAGGCTCAACCTACCCAGGCACCAGCTGCTCAGTCACAGCCTAGGCAAGGCTCGCAGCAGCAGTGGACGCAGCCTCAGCCTGCTCAGTCCCCCGCGCCCCAACCTGCTCCGCAGCAATGGGGACAGACCCAAGCACCTCAAAGTGCTCCTCTTGCAGCACCACAGCAGTGGGGACAACGGCCGCAGCAACAGCAGCAACCTGCCCCGCAGCAGTGGGGACAACGGCCACAACAGCAGCAACCTGCCCCGCAGCAATGGGGACAGCCGCTTCCTCCCCAACAACAGCAACAGCCACAACAGCAAGGTATGAGCTTCCGCGGTCAAAGTATTGTTCCACCGGCTCCGCAACAAAGCCAGCAGCCCCAAGCTCAGGGCTCCCCTTACGGTGCTCCTCAGCAGTGGGGACAGCAACCTGCACAGGGCCAACAGCCATGGCAGAACCAGCAATGGCAGTCGCAGAGCCAGGTACCAGCTCAGCAGCAATGGCAGCAGGGCGGCCAGCCTTCTCGCAATCCCTACGGACCTGCTTCGCAGCAGGGCCAGCAGTGGGGCGGGCAACCCGCACAGCAGCCCTACGGCCCCGGACCGCAGCAAGGCCAGCAGTGGCAACAGTGGCAGCAAGGACAGTCCGCTCAGCAGGCACAGCAGTGGGGTGGACAACCCACGCAGCAGCCCTACGGCCCCGGCCAAGCACAGCAGGGCCAGCAGCCCGGTCAAGGACAGCAATGGCAGCAGGGTCAGCAGCCAAATCCCTGGGCACAGAGACCCACACAGCAATGACGAGCGAGCGAGCTCAAGGATAGGTTGAGGGCTTGGTATCACGTGATACCAAGCCCTCAACCTCTTCGTAGAAACCTTTAACGAGTTCTTCCCTCCATTAAGAACGCGCCAGAAGACCTCTACTCGATTACCTTCTCAAAAGACCACACGGGCACATCGTTCCCGTCTAATGGCACCGAGTGCTCGCCAACGATTCTGTATCCCGCACTCGAATAAAAGTGTGCATTCCTTGGGGTACAGGTAATAAATGCGAGGCAGCCTCCTCCATGTGAACGGATATATCCTTCAATCCCACGTTCGAGGAAAAGCCTGCCAATGCCTCGGTGTTGAAATTCCGGATCAACTGCGATCACCGTCAGGAACCACTGAAAATCCGATGCTTTGCGGACAAGTGAATCGGCGGCCTCGGTAAAAGAGAAGAAGCGCACCAAGCGATCAAAGCGCATGTACCCAAAGAGCGGCCTGCAGTAGCGCAAGTACTCAAGCAGCCCTGGCGGGCGGCGGTTCAGCAGCGCAACGCCAAAGATTTTCCCCTGATCTTCTAAGACCAAAACCGTGTGATAACGCACGAATACGCGAATCATGACGCCGTGGAGATCACGAATCCAGTCGGAGAATTTTTCGGGTTCAGCAAGTAACCCTTTCACCGCCGTGTGAAGAGGGTAATTTTCGAAGGCTGCACCCGCGAGATCAGCGAGTTTATCTACCTGATCTTCGCGCGCAGAGTAAACGTGCATGGCCTTCCCCGATCGTCGGTTCCTCATGTCTGAGTATGAGTGGATACTGAGGTTTTGAGGCTACTGCATCAACCTGCACCCGTACTTTCTAGAGTCAGTATGAATGCAGAACAGCGCACTCGCAACAGTTTGCATTCATAAATGTATCGGGAATTTTTTGAGGAAATTTCAGGCGAGTATCCGATCGCACTTTCTAGCAGCTCCGCGGCGATTCTCAACAAAATCAACACCTACCCCCAAAGCAATAAGCTCACGACCTCTGACTAGCGCTAACCTGAAAATATGTGGCTTCTCTTCGCCTTAGGCTCAGCATTCTTCGCTGGCATCACAGCCGTACTTGCGAAGCTTGGAATCCACGGCCACGATTCAACACTTGTCACAGCATTGAGGACTGCTGTCGTTTTCCTGGGAGCTTGGATTGTGGCGGCTATCAGCATCAAAGGCCACTTTGCGTCTGAACTCACCGCCATTACACCGCGCACCTATCTGTTTCTTTTACTCTCAGGACTTGCAACCGGCGCATCATGGCTCTGCTTCTTTGCTGCTCTCTCTCGCGCTCCAGTGACTTTGGTGAGCCCGATCGATAAGTCTTCGACCATCATCGCCATTGCCTTCGCAGTCATTTTCTTAGGCGAAAGGCTCTCCCCCATCGCTTGCATTGGCGTGCTTGCTCTGACAGCTGGAATCACCTTGACGCTTGAGCCAGGAGTGCTGAAAAGTCTTGTCAGTCAGTGCACAAAGTACCCCAGGAACGCCCCGCTGCCCGACGCGCAGAAGGCTCCCACGGCCTCGTGGATAATCTTTGCGCTAGCGTCTGCAATCTTCGCTGCCCTCACCTCGATCCTTGGGAAAGTAGGAATCACAGGGGTCGATTCAAATCTAGGAACATCAATCAGGACTTCCGTTGTTTTGCTCATGGCCTGGATCCTTGTCGCACTGCATGCAAAACCAGCGCAAATCCGTACTATCCCACTGCGCGACCACGCATGGATCGCAGCCTCGGGAATCGCTACTACGGCCTCGTGGCTGTGCTACTACCGAGCACTCCAGGAAGGTCCCGCGTCCGTCGTTGTCCCCATCGACAAGCTTTCAATACTGGTGACAGTTGCGTTTTCGGCACTCATGTTGCGCGAAGGCGTCTCGGGACGGTATCTATTGGGGATCGCTGGTATGTGTGCCGGGGCCGTGCTGATGGTCATCGGCTAGCTCGAGGAGGGAAATTATGCTGCGCCGCGCAACACCCGAAGACGCAGAGGTTCTATCTGCGCTTGCGTCCACGTGCTTCACGCAGACTTTTGGCCACCTCTATGCATCCGACGACCTTGATCGTTTCATTCACGAGGCCTACTCCCCCGAAGTCCTTCGTGGCGAGCTTGCGGACCCCCAGCGCCCAACCTGGTTGCTTTTCGAGGAACCTTCCTTGAACGCTGACGCTAACCCCTCCCCCGCGCATGTGGACGAAGGATCGGAAGGCACGTTGATTGGCTACGTGACGGTTTGCCCCGCGCACCTCCCCCACCCCGAGGTCAAGGAAGGTGACGGGGAAGTTCAGCGCCTCTATTTGCTTCGCGAATACCAAGGTGGCGGGCGCGGTTCCCGGATGCTTGAACATGCATTGAATTGGCTCGAGGCAGACGGGCCGCGAACGCTTTGGATTGGCGCGTGGAGCGAGAACTACGGCGCACAGAGGCTGTACGGCCGCTACGGTTTCACGAAGGTCGGTGAGTATTCATTCATGGTCGGCGATCACGCTGACCGCGAGTTCATTTTGCGGCGCAATGCCGCGGTTCAGGAGTCCTAATGAAAACAGCACACTGGCATGCACTTTTGCTTACAGGAGCAGGGGTTATGCATTTCAAGGCACCGCAAGTTTACGACGCGATTGTGCCACGGAGTCTCCCCGGGAACGCCCGAACCTACACTTTGGTGAGCGGTGCGGCCGAGTTGGCAATTGCCGCTGGCCTTGCGCTTCCATTGACGAGGCGACTGGCCGGCTTGGCCGCGAGCGCGTTGTATGTCGCGGTCTTCCCTGCAAACATCAAGATGGCCGTGGACTATCGCAAGGAAGGCAAGCCTGCGGGCGCACAGGCGCTTGCGTATGCTCGACTACCGCTTCAGATTCCTCTGATTCGCGGGGCGTGGAGGGTGTTTCGAGGGAAGTAGAAGGCCTCAGTTATTAGCCTGCTTCCACTCCGCACCATCGGTCGCCGGAGGCGGGAGCTGACGCAGGTGTTGCTTGAGTCGATTGGCCTGAGTCTGAAGCGAAACGAAAGTCATGCCACCCGAAATCACTCCGCCAATAAGCGGAAGGATCTTCGACATTGTTTTGGTGAAGCCCTGCTTTGTCACGGAAATTCCCATGACCTTGAGCGATTTCTTGACGACCGGATACCAGGTCCCCTTCATCAAGGCCTTGCGCGCAACTCGTTTTTCAATAGCAGGAGCGACGATCATTCGGGCAAAATCTCGCATCGACTCAGCAGCTCCGGCAACTCCCAGCATGACGCCAAAGAAGAGCCCCATCTGTGCAATGGTCTCATCATCAACATCTTCTGGATCAGTCAGGAATTCTTTCCATCCATACAAATAGGCAAGCTTTTGCATGATCCGAAGCGAGTGAACGTAGTACTGCCCCAAGTCAGCGGGAACGGTTCCCAGCATTGCGAGTCCACCCGGAATACCTGCGACAAATGAGAGTGCCGTCGATTTCTTCGTCTCATAAGAAATCGCATCATTGGCCAATTTATCCAAACGCTTCTGCGGAATTCCCGCTGAGATCGGATCACTGGCAATAGCCTCTTCGATTTGTGACTCACTTAAGTGAGCTTTCTGAAGCTCTTGGCGCAGGAAATCTTCGCGAGAGATCCGCACTCCCCGAATGCGCACGAGTTTCTTCAGGAAGAAGACCGCATAGACCGAGGCTTCTTGCCCTTCCTCCGTTGAGAGTTCAGAGAGCAGAGGGTCATTTTCATCGTCTTCGATGAGTTCGCCTTCAAAAACGGGAGCATCAAGAAGTTCATCTTCCTGATAGCCATGCGCGGCTTCTTCGGAGAACAAAGGTTCTTTCTCCTGGCTCATATTGCCTCTTATCACTCACATCGAAAACAGGTAGTGCGATTCTACTGGAACAATGCACCAACTACGCTTCGGGGATTGTTTCCACATAGCATCCTTTGCAACTTACAAATACCTGTTGCCAAAGTGTTCTGCGACATATACGGTCGGTATGAATCCTCGATTCAACGAAAGGGAATCAAATGAGCGATGCAGCAATCCCCAAGACCGGCCGCGAGCGCGAAAACAGCGCAAACACCGAAACCGATAAGAAGCCCGAAGGACCACTCCAGACCGACCACGGGACGACCACTATCGAAGAGAATGTCGTCGCCAAGATCGCTGGCATGGCAGCTCGCCAAGTTCCGGGCGTCTACGACATGGGCAATGCGGTGCGTCGCGCATTCAGCGCGGTAACCGACCGTATTCCCACTGGCCAGGCAAACGTCACCGGCGGTATCAGCGTCCACAAGGGAGAGACCCAAGCCGCTATCGACGTAACCGTCGTCGTCGAGTACGGCTACTCCATCCTCGACGTGTGTAACAGCATCCGCGACAACGTCATCCAGCAGGTCGAAGGCACCACCGGTTTGGAGGTTGTCGAGGTCAACATCGATGTCACTGACATCCACCTGCCCGATGACGCCTCCTCAAACTCCGAGAGCACTGACCTTAAGTAATCAGTCTCAATACTTCGAACTGAGGAGTTCATATGAAGACAACGCACCTGGCCCTCTTGGTCGGCCTGTTCCTTGGAGCAGTCCTTGCCTTCGGCTCATTTGCCAACTTTGTTCTGGTCGCTCTGTGTGGCCTTGCCGGATGGGGCGTGGGGCTCTACCTAGAGGGCCGGGTCGATGTCCACGACATTCTGGATTGGCGTAGGAAGTAGCAATGGCGACCACGCCTCAGTCCTCAACCACGCAGCCAGATTCCATCGAAAATTCGGATTCTTCCTCAGCACAACGAGGTACGACGACTATTCCTGCAACAGTCGTCGCTCAGGTCGCTGCCCAAGCTGCTTTCGAATTTGAGACCGTCGGTTCTAATGCCGGAGGGGTCCTTGGAATTGGCTCCCGCCGTAACTTCGCGTCCCGTCCCGAAGCCCGGTGTGAACTCTACGGCCAACGCGCCATCCTTCACCTGAACCTTGGTCTTGCGTTTCCAACACCTCTTTCTTCCACCGTTGAGAAGCTGCGCGCACACGTGAGTAAGCGCGTACAAGAACTCTGCGGGATGAGCGTGAGCAAGATGAGCATCGAAATATCGTGGCTCAACCCCAGTAGTCAGATCAGGAAGAGCTTGAAATGAGAGCACCCGTTCCGAAACTCATTCATCGCCCTTCCCGTAGCGCTCCCGCTGCGCTACTTGCTCTACTCCTGCTTGCACTTGGCTCGTTGGGTATCTGGTTATTGGGATACCGTCTGATAACCGGAGTGTGGCCACAACGCGCCGTGACGACACTCCAAGCAATCAGTAGTGCTTCCTTCGATTCAACGTGGGTACTCATCATTGCTGGAGTGGCAGCTGTATGCGGGCTGGCTATGCTCATTGCTGCCTTACTACCTGGGAAATTTGATCGTGTCGCGATCCTCCAGGATGATCTTCCAGGGCAGACTGCAGTGAGTCGCCGCGACCTAGCCACCTTGGTGAAGAATCAGCTCGAGCAGATCGGCAATATCCACTCAGCGACAGTTAGAGTCCACCACTCACGCATTGACGTTACTGCCTTCACCGACCTTGACGACCTATCCTCCTTGAATGAAGTCGTCTCCCAGAAGACTGATGAGGCACTGCGTACCTTCCAGCCCTCGGGCATCACGCGCAGCCGCGTGCGTATCAGGCAGACGAACTGAAAGAGAGACCATCATGCGTTCAGTTTCTGGTGGCCTAAATAGGACTCTTCTAGCCATCTGCGGGCTTGTTTTCACAAGCGCATCGGCGTGGGTATTGCTCTCTGGCCTAGGTGTTTCCCGAGTGTGGCCCACCGCCGCCCACTATCTGGCTACCGCGCACGACCAAATTGGTGCGGCCGTCTCTGCTCATGCTCACTGGCTTCTGCCAACAAGCACCGCGGTATCCGCATGTGCCTTTCTTATCGGCCTGATCTTGCTTGCAATGCAGGTCCCGCGGAAGGTTGCTGCTGCATCGCTCAGGCTCAGCGGCTCTGACGGCAAACTACTAGCAACCCTCTCCCCCGATGTCCTCTCACAGGCACTTTCCGAGCGTGCACAAACCCTTCCCGGGGTCGAAAGATGCACGGTCTGGGTCACTGGTTCTCCAAATAAACTGTGGCTTCAAGCGGATGCCAGTGTATCCAAGGACTGTGAGGTCGAATGGGCAGTTGCGCAGCTAAGGAAGCAACTGAACGATGACATCGTGACCTCTCTGGGCGCAGCACCCAAACAGATTGATCTCTTAGTACGACTTGCACGTTCCACAAGCGCGAAATCTGTTTCAAAGACTGTCACGGGACAGCGGTACTAGTAACTACAGTCTTCCATCGCCAAAACATCCGCAAAAGAAAGTGGCCGGGGCGAATACGCCCCGGCCACCACTACGTTTCAAAGAACTCACACGTTGAAGCGGAACTCCACGATATCGCCGTCCTGCATGACGTAGTCCTTGCCTTCCATGCGGACCTTGCCGGCAGCCTTTGCTGCAGCCATGGAACCGGCCTCGATTAGATCATCGTATGAGACGATTTCAGCCTTGATGAAGCCCTTTTCGAAGTCCGTGTGGATGACGCCGGCAGCTTTGGGAGCAGTGTCGCCCTTGTGAATCGTCCAGGCGCGTGCTTCCTTCTCGCCAGCGGTCAGGTAGGTCTGCAGACCGAGGGTGTCAAAGCCAACGCGCGCCAACTTATCCAAGCCAGATTCGCTCTGGCCGGACTCCGCCAGCATTTCTCGCGCATCGTCCTCGTCCAGCTCAACAAGCTCAGACTCGAACTGCGCATCCAAGAAGATGGCTTCAGCGGGAGCAACAAGCGAACGCAACTCGTCCTGCAGTTCCTTGTTATCCATCTCTTCGGCATCCATGTTGAACACGAAGATGAAGGGCTTTGAGGTCATCAGCTGGAAGGACTTGAGCGCATCCTGGTCGAGCTTCGCACCCGCGGGGCCGCTGAGCAGTTCGCCCTTTTCGAGCAGTTCCATTGCCGCGCGCGCAGTTTCCAGGACGATCGCCTCGGTCTTCTTGCCGCGAACTTCCTTTTCCAGACGCGGGATCTGCTTTTCAAGCGTCTGCATGTCAGCCAGAATCAGCTCGGTCTTAATGGTTTCAATATCCGACTCAGGATCAACCTTGCCATCAACGTGCACAACGTCGGGGTCGGAGAAGGCACGCGTCACCTGGCAAATGGCGTCGGCCTCGCGAATGTTCGCAAGGAACTGGTTACCCAAGCCCTCACCCTCAGACGCACCACGCACAATACCCGCGATATCAACGAAAGAAACGGTCGCGGGAATGATGCGCTGAGAACCAAAGATCTCGGCGAGCTTGTTCAAACGCGCATCGGGAAGCGGAACGACGCCCACATTCGGTTCGATGGTTGCGAAGGGGTAGTTCGCAGCCAGAACAGTCGCGCGGGTCAGAGCATTAAACAGAGTGGACTTGCCAACGTTGGGCAGGCCGGCGATACCAATAGTTAAAGACACGCCCCTATCCTATCCGACGAGGCCGCACTCCCGTTTACCCGCGCGCCTAGAAAGTGCGCGCATAAGCGGGTGAAATTTCGCTCAGCTGGTGTGATCAGGCCCGGCAGTGCGACGCGCATGCGGGCGCACATCGACCTGTCCGGCCTTCTTCAAATCCGAACGCAGGTCTCGGGGAAGAGCAAAGGTCGTTGTTTCCGTCTCAGTTCGGACTTCCTCAACAGTTGGGAAACCACGTTCCTGTAGCCAGGCAATCACATCACGGACAAGGATTTCCGGTACCGACGCGCCCGAGGTCAAGCCCACGGTCTTCGCGCCTGCAAACCATTCTTCCTGAAGCTCTTCGGCCTTATCGATGCGATACGCAGCGGGAACACCCGATTCGAGCGCAACATCAACCAGACGTACCGAGTTCGAGGAATTCGCAGAACCCACAACAACCATGACATCAACCTGAGGGGCGATGACCTTCACAGCCCCCTGGCGATTTTGCGTCGCGTAGCAGATGTCATCTGAAGGCGGATCAACAAGTTTGGGGAAACGCTGGCGCAAGCGATCAACCGTTTGACGCGTCTCATCAACAGAAAGGGTCGTCTGCGAAATCCACACAACGCGCTCGGGGTCACGAACGACCAGGTTATCGACTTCGTCAGGAGTCCCAACGACTTGAATGTGTTCGGGAGCTTCGCCAAAAGTGCCTTCGACTTCTTCGTGACCTTCGTGGCCAACCAAGATGATGTCGTAGTCGTCCTTCGCGTAGCGCACGGCCTCTCGGTGCACCTTCGTGACCAGCGGACAGGTCGCATCGATTGTCGCAAGATGACGCTGGGCTGCAACCGCATGAACTTCAGGCGAAACCCCGTGGGCAGAGAACACCACACGTGCGCCTTCGGGAACCTGATCGGTTTCTTGAACGAAGATCGCGCCACGCTTCGTCAAAGATTCGACGACAAACTTGTTGTGAACGATTTCCTTACGGACGTAGACGGGCGCACCGTAAAGATCCAAGGCTTTTTCAACGACATCAACCGCGCGATCAACACCCGCGCAATATCCACGAGGCGCCGCAAGCAGGATCTTCCCGCCTTCAACGTGGGAATCGCTTTCGCTAGTACGAAGGGTGTCGTCATGAGTCATAGATCAACCGTACAGGCCGCCATGTGCATCTGCGAACCATAATTGCTTTTCCTTCCCAGTCTGGACGCAAATGCCCCTGGCCTGTGTCATGCTTATTTCGTGCCAGAGAACATGCCCCCCGCAGCAAAAGCTGCTGATACGACGCGCGAAAACCCGTGGCCACTGCGCAGACTCACGCAGAACATCAAGATTTACGTTGATCGAATGTCTTCGCTCTGGGTGGAAGGTCAGGTCGTCCAATACAACCCGCGTCCGGGCTCGCGCATGGCGTTTTTCACCCTGCGTGACACCGAATCTGACACCTCGATGACCGTTACAGCTTTCCCGAATGTCATTTCTGCCGTTGGCGCGGGATTTGAAGAAGGCGTCAAAGTCGTCACGCGCGTCAAGCCCGTTTTTTGGGAACGCAGCGGAAGCTTGAACCTCCAAGCCGCCGAGGTTCACCTTCAAGGTCTGGGCGATCTATTGGCTCAAATTGAACGCCTGCGTCAAAAACTTGCAGCCGAAGGCCTCTTCGACGAACGCCGCAAGAAACCTCTTCCTTTCCTTCCGCGCGTTATTGGCCTTGTGTGCGGGCGAAATGCAAAGGCAAAAGATGACGTCATTGTGAATGCAAGTGCACGCTGGCCCGCTGCACGTTTCGAGGTCCGCGAGGTCGCAGTCCAGGGCCAGTACGCGGTACGTGAGATCAGCGATGCCATTGCCGAGCTCGATCAAATCCCTGAAGTTGACGTCATTGTTGTTGCCCGAGGCGGCGGTTCCGTTGAGGATCTTCTTCCCTTCTCTGACGAGGCCTTGGTACGTGCCGCTGCAGCTGCTTCCACTCCCCTGGTGTCGGCAATCGGGCACGAAGGCGATGCGCCACTTTTGGATTACGTGGCAGATTTCCGCGCGTCCACTCCGACGGATGCTGCCAGACGAATTGTTCCTGACCTTGCCCAAGAACTTGAGGGTTTGGCTGGTGCTTCTCAAGCAATGCGCAATGCAATCGAGCGCAGACTGACACAAGAACGTCATCATTTGGATCTTATCGTTTCGCGTCCCATCTTCCTCACGCCAGCCGCAACATTGGAGCCCCATCGCGTCCTCATCGATTCCGCGGTGACAAATTTGCGTTCCCGGATTGAACGGAGACTGAGCGAGGAACGCCAGGGAATCGTTCAGGCCTCGGCAACCCTGCGTGCGCTCTCACCACAGGCAACTTTGGAACGCGGGTATTCCATGCTCAAGCTTCCCTCTGGCGAATTGGTTCGCGACGCCTCACAGGTCCCGAAGGGCACTTTGGTCGAAGGCATCCTTGCCTCAGGCCGCTTGGTCGCCCAAGTCGTTGGCTCCACCCAAGCAACAAGTAACGCTGCGCAGGCAAACGAATAACCCGTCCTACTTTCTCACCAAAACAGCCACCCAACTTGGAGGATCACATGGCAGAAAATACACTCCCGGCACCGGAATCCCTGTCGTATGAAGCAGCACGCGATGAATTGATCGCCATCGTGAAGACGCTGGAAAGCGGACAGGCACCCCTAGAAGACACTCTTGCCATGTGGGAACGAGGCGAAGCCCTTGCCACCCGCTGCCGCTCGATTTTGGACGCAGCAACCCAACGGATGGAACAGGGAACAGAAAATTAATTCTCCGTCGCCCAGGACCCCAGAGATTGGTTAGACTGAGAACGTCAATCGTTCGAGGAAACCAGCCGAAGTGGTCTGGAAACAGGAGGAAACATGGACCTCGCAACCGACCCCCACATCCTCTCCATCGGAGAAGCCCTGATGGATATCGTGGTCCCCGCAGACAGCCCTATCGCGGCCGTTGAGATCCCCGGGGGCTCACCGGCAAACGTCGCAATGACGCTCGGACGCTTGGGCCGTAACGTTGGCCTGCAAACGTGGCTGGCACACGATGAACGCGGAGACATCCTCGAAGAACATTTCACGGCCTCGCACGTTGTCATCACTGAGGAGTCCTTCGGTGCTGATCACACACCGACCGCACTCGCAAAGCTCAACGAAAAGGGTGCTGCAACCTACACCTTTGATCTCGATTGGTGTCCAAATAGCCCCATCGCCGTATCCACGCAGGCTCGAATCGTCCACTCCGGTTCTATTGCTGCAGTGATTGAGCCCGGCGCACACGCCGTTTTGGACGCAATGGTCACCGCACGCCAGCACGCCATCATTACTTACGACCCCAATGCTCGCCCCGCTCTCATGGGAACACCTGAGGAAGCATTGGCAACTGTTAATAAGTTCATCGGCATTTCTGATGTCGTCAAGGTTTCCGACGAAGATATCGCTTGGCTGACCAACGGTCGAGAAATTGAGGATGTAGTGCGCGATTGGCTCACCGCAGGTCCCTCACTGATCGTTGTAACAAAGGGCAAGGAAGGTGCAGCGGCATTCACCTCGAGTGGTGTTCGCCGTTCTATCCCCGCCGGAGACGTCAAGGTCGAAGACACCGTCGGTGCAGGCGATTCCTTCATGGGAGGCCTGATCGATGCCCTGTGGTCACTCGGTCTGGTGGGTGCCATGTCGCGTCCTGCTCTTCGTGATTTGGATGCCGCAAAGGTCGACTTCATCTTGGAGCGCGCAGCAACAATTGGTGATATCACGGTCTCTCGTGCGGGCGCGAACCCACCGTGGCTTTCTGAACTCGCTGAGTTCTTAGCCTGAGACGATTCAATCGTAAGGCGTTGAAAGACGCAGGGGGCGCGGATCTTCTGATCCGCGCCCCCTGCTGTATCAGCTGAAGCCCCAACTACGGGAAGCTACTTCCCCATCCGCCGCTCTCTTTGTACATAGGCACGGAGCGCGCGAAGGAAATCAATCTTCCTAAAATCTGGCCAATAGGTTTCGCAGAAATAAAACTCAGAATGTGCGGACTGCCAAATCATGAAGCCTGACAGCCGCTGTTCGCCAGAGGTTCGAATAACAAGATCCGGATCGGGTTGGTCACCGGTATACAGGTGTTCGGCAATATCCGAATCCTTCAAACGCGAAGCAAGTTCTTCAAGACTCTCACCCCGCTGCCCAGCGTCACGAATGACCTCACGCACGGCCTCGACAATCTCATGACGACCACCGTAGCCAACCGCAATATTGACGCTCAGGGCGCTCTTCGCGGGGCTTTCCTGAGCGGCCTGACGAAGAGAGTCGGCGATATCTTCAGGAAGCAGTCGAAGGTCACCAACAATTCGCAGGTGCCACTTACCGGTCTGGCTCAATGCCGAGACGGCCTGAGAAATAATCCCGAGTAGCTCAGAGAGCTCATCGCTTTGACGAGAAAGATTGTCTGTCGAGAGCATCCACAAGGTAACGATCTCAACGCCGACTTCTTCGGCCCAACCCAAGAATTCAGTGATCTTCCCGGCACCAACACGGTGCCCCTGGGACGCGGTAAAGCCAATCGATTTGGCCCAGCGACGATTCCCATCCAAAATCACGCCGACGTGACGAGGAATAGGACGCCCTGACAAAGACGCACGAAGGCGCTTTTCATAGATGTCATAAAGCACATTCCACTGTGACACTGCTAAACCCTTCCACGCGTGAGCGCGTCAACATGGGTTAAGAGTATCGCGAATATGACGCCCATCGCATATTTGTTCCTCATGCAAACATCCAGTTTGACTGTTCACAATCAGCGGAAGACTGCTGCCTTTCCCTTTAAATTGGCGTACCCTACGGTGTAGTAAGTTACGCATGCGTAGGTTGATCTTTCGTGGAGGCACTCATGAAAATCGCTTCCCTCAAACCCACCCAGTGGTTTCCCGGACAGAAGATATCGGTTAAGCCCCACCTGCGGGGTTGGATTCACCTTGTCGCTGCACCGCTGTCTTTGGCGGCCTCGATTGTCCTCACCTGCCTTGCGCCCACCGGCGCAACCAAAGGCGGGTCCGCAATCTACCTTGCGGCCTCGTTGATTCTCTTCGGGATCTCTGCGCTCTACCACCGCTTTTATTGGTCCCCGCGCTGGGAAGTTGTGTGGAACCGCCTTGACCACTCAAACATCTTCCTTCTGATCGCAGGTACGTATACTCCCCTCTCCATCGCGATCCTCCCCCATGACCAGGCAGTCACAATCTTGTCCATCGTCTGGGGAGGAGCACTCCTGGGGATTTTGCTCAATCTCTTTTGGCCGACCGCACCGCGCTGGCTGGCAACACTGATCTACGTTGCTCTGGGATGGGTCGCGGTTTGGTATCTACCGCAGTTTTGGGCCTTGGGTGGCGCTGTGATTGTGTGGCTGCTTCTTGCAGGCGGAATTCTGTACACAATCGGCGCAGTGGTCTACGCGACAAAGAAACCAGACCTTTCACCGCGCTGGTTTGGCTTCCATGAGATCTTCCACCTGTGCACTGTGCTTGCATGGGCATGCCACTGCGTAGCCGTGTATCTCGCTGTCTTGTAATTCTTTTTCCACAGATAGCGCAAATGCGCCCGCACCGCCCTTAAGGCTGGTAGGCTGTCAAATCTGTAGAGTCAAAGAACACGTCGATATTTGTCGACACATGTCGGAGGCAAAGTAATGGCTGATACCCAGTGGCTGACCCAAGCCCAGTATGACAAGCTCCAGGCGGAGCTGACGGAGCGCGTCGAGGTACGCCGCCCCGAAATTGCGCGTCTCATTGACGCCGCGCGCCAAGAAGGCGATCTGCGCGAGAACGGCGGTTACCACGCTGCGCGCAACGAACAGTCCTTGAATGAGACTCGCATTCAGAGCTTGGAAGAGATGCTGCGTAATGCGCAGGTCGGCGAAACTCCCGCCGATGACGGCGTTGTTGAGCCCGGCATGGTTGTGACCGCCATGGTTGCCGGCCGTGAGCAGAAGTTCCTTCTGGGCTCACGTGACGCCGGTGGCGACCTTGGCGTGCAGGTCTTCTCCTCGCAGGCTCCCCTGGGTGCTGCGGTCATCGGACACCGCAAGGGTGACACCCTGACCTACGAGGCCCCCAACGGCCGCGAGATCACCGTTGAGATCTTGGACGCGAAGCCTTTCGTTGGTTGAGTAAACCCAAACGCACTGTGGGGACTCCAGAGTTCAACTCTGGAGCCCCCACAGTTTTACGCATTCAATCAGAACAACGCGCTCACGCAAGGTCTTATAACGTTATTCGTTCTCTTCTTCATGCGTCTGAGAGCTCTCTGCAATTTCTTCGGCGACACGTGTCCCTACAGTATCGCCCGGCTCTACACTTCCGGCAGTAACCATACGTTCACTTAGCTCTTCATCCACAGCATAGGTGTGTGCATCAACCGCATCCCCTGCAAGGAGTGGAAGATCTTCCCCATAGGAATGAGCGATCATCGCATCAAGGGTTCCGGGAGCACCTCCGGGACGACCAATCTTCGTCGCCAATGATGGCTCAGGATCATGGCCATGCAGGTACAGGACCACTGAATTAATGAAGGCAATCACAGGAATACAGAAGATCGCACCGGTAATTCCAGCAACCATCGACCCCGCCGTCACGCCGAGCAAAACAACCAAGGGGTGCAATGACACCGCATTGGACATCAGAAGAGGCTGGAGCAGATTCCCTTCGACTTGCTGGACGACCAAAATAATCACCAGCATGATCAAACCAACGGTAAATCCTTGATCAACCACCGCGACAAGGACAGCAATAATGCCCGAGAACAGTGAGCCAAGAATCGGGATAAAAGACCCGAAGAAGACCAAAACGACAATCGGAATAACCAACGGAACGCCGAGGAAGTAAGCACCAATACCGATACTCAAAGCATCAATCGCGGCGACCTGCATCTGTCCAACCACATAGCCACCCATCGAGGCCCAACCGCGGATTGCGGCCTCGTGAACGGGTTCGCGCGCACCCTTGGGAAGCAGACGGACGCACCAGACCCAGATCTCACGCCCGTCCTTGAGGAAGAAGAAAAGACAGAAGAGCGCAATTACCGAGCCGGTGGCCAATGAAATTGCAGAAGAGGTGGCGTTGAAGGCACCAAAGACCAAAGTCTGGGCATGGGATTGGACCCAGGTGACAACCTCGGATTGGAGGTTTTGGAGATGGGAATCAATGGTTGAGGTATCAAGCCCCATGGGGTTAGTCCGCAACCAGATTAAAAGCGCGGATACGCCTTCATTCGCGCGTGTCAGCAGCGATGGAACCTGGTTCAAAATCTGAACGCCAGCCGTCGACAGCGCCGCACCAACGACAAGCAAAGTCGCAAGTAGGCCGCTGAGAGCAGCCAGAGCCTGCGGGAAATGCAGCTTCCGGTGCAGCCACGACACCAAAGGACTCAAGAAGACTGCCAAGAGCATTGCAACGGCGACGGGGACAACAATTCCATAGACAAAGGTCATCCCAAACACGAGCAGCCCAACGGCAGTCGCAACGATAATCGCTCGCCATGCAACCGCAGCACCCACGCGCAAAGAGCAGGGAACGGCCTCGGCAGCATCACGAGGCGAAGCGTCGCCGGCAGCAGAAGCAGGGGCCTTCTCAGTGGCCGAGGAGTGAACCGCGCGCCGCTGATCGCTTACGCGGCGTCGCAGCCCATCCAAGGATTTAAAAAGCGACGAGGCAAGGCCTGAGCTCCCCGCGCTTTCCTCGCCGTGCTCCCGATCCGGTTGCTGGGAAGAAGTGTGAGTACGCGGTGTTTCGTTCTCGCTCATACCTTGCCTTGTCTATCGTTCACAATCAGGAGACACCGAGGATGTCGGTGACAAAGACTAGCGTATCGCCGCCGCGAATTCCCGCCTGGGGAACACCACGGGAACCGTAGCCATAATCAGAAGGAATCGACAGCAGAACGCGAGATCCGACTCGCTGTCCGATCAGTCCTTCATCCCAGCCGCGGATGACCATGCCGACACCAATCTGGAAGCTCAGGGGTGCGCCGCGATCATAGGAATTATCGAAAACATTGCCATCCCATACCTGACCCAGGTAGTGGCAGTGGATCGTATCGCCGGGTTCAACAACCTGGCCATCGCCCTCATGAAGAACCTCAACCAGCAGTTCATCGCTGGGGGTTGAATCGGTAAATTCGAGAGTGGGCTTGCGGCCGAATTCGCCGCTGACGTTCACGTTTTCCATGGTTCCTCCTTGGGGAATCACAGTGGGGAAAAATGGTGACGCTCTAGTTAAACATTCCCGCAACCCAGGCGCGCGAGATAGGACACGCGATCCCTAAATTGCACAAATGTTCCCAGAGATCAACCCAGATTCACTGGAGATACAGGCATATTCATACTTGAACGCCCTATTCGATGGGCAGCAGAAAAATGCACCGCGCATAGGAAAGGAGCCGCCTCTATGTGAGGGCGGCCCCTTTCAAACGTTAAACGTCAAACGTCAAACGAGTTTATCGACGATTCAGAATTGCCAGGATGCGCAGGATCTCCATGTACATCCAGACAACCGTCACCATGATGCCGAAGGCGCAGTACCACGCGAACTTTGCGGGAGCGCCTCGTTCAACGCCTTGCTTCACGGTATCGAAATCGCTAATGAGGCTCATCGCCGCAAGGAAAACAGCAACCACCGAGACAACAATTCCCAGCGGAATACCCATGATGTACATCGAATCAATGGGCGCCATCAAGCCAAAGGCAACCAGCACTGCATTCGCAAGGCGTGTGATCAGCAGGCCGAAAATACCAATGAGCGTGAACTTCATGAGCTTGGGCGAGTTACGGACCTTGCCCGAAGCAAAGAGCACCAGCGTCAGGCCCGTAACCACAACGGTTGCGATAAATGCCTGAGCGACGATACCCGGGTATTCCATCTCCATAACGGCCGAAAGCGCACCCAGCGTGAGCCCTTCAGCAAAGGCGTAGGCAATGATCAGTGCGGGACGGATGGTCTTGGAGAAGCTATTGACCATAGCAAGAATGAAGGCAACCACGCCGCCGATAAGAGCAAGACCGAGTCCCAGAAGGGGGGTTGCCAGCGTCAGAATCCATGCCGGGGCCGCGCCCAAAAGCAAGACCAGGAAAGTAATCCCCGTCTTGATCAGCGCATCATCGTAGGTCATGCGACCGCGGTCAACGGCATCTGCAGAGGGTGCCTGGTATGCGGCTTGCATATCGGCGTAGGCCGAAGGATCGACCGCTGGGGCTCCGCTTGGCGCGCCGTAGGGGTTCTGCGCGGAAGTTTGCGCCGAGGCCTGTTGCTGCGCATAGGGGTAGCGCTGAGGGTCCAGCACGGTGGTTCCAGAAGGCTGAGCATTCGTTGGCTGATAGCCGGGCATTGCTGGGTAGCCAGCGGGAGTCGAATCAGCGCGCGACCAATCGCGCTCCATCTTTGAGAACACGGGGTTTGACATGTTAGTTTCCTTTCCCTCGGTTCCTGTTCTTATGAGTACCCCCAGTCGGACTCGAACCGACAACACACCGATTTTAAGTCGGTTGCCTCTGCCAATTGGGCTATGGGGGCACAGCCCACTATCGACGATTGAGCATCGAAAGTGCGATACCGTCAAGGATATCGTGTTCTGAGGCCAACGCGCCCGCGATTTCATGGCCGCTACTCTCACAGCGAAGAGTCACTCGATCCATGACGCGCTTCCAGATGAGCGCTCCGCCTGCAATAACGTCAGCGCGCCCCTCAGGCATAAAGCCCAGAGCTGCCTTCACAGCAAGAGGTTGTTCAAGCATAAAACGCACGGAGGAATCGGTGGCCTCGTGGCTCAAGAAAGCGCCATCAATCTTCTCAGGCTGGTAGGAACTCAAACCCAAGGCGTGAGCAGCAATCGTCGTGATGGTGCCAGCGACACCAACAACGGCGCGGACAGAGGAAAAGTCAACGACCTCCTCGGCCTCGTCAAGGCGGGCGTCAATCCACTCACTTGCCTGTGCCTGCACCCCGTCGGGAATCGGCTGGTCGCTGGCGCAAGAAGCGAAGAACTTCTCCGTTACGCGGACTGAACCCATATCTGCCGAATAGGCCTCGGCAACTCCCTTTCCCAGAGTTCCCACGACCATTTCGGTCGAGCCTCCACCGATATCAACGACAAGCACCCTGCCGCGTTCTTGGCCAACGACGCCACTGGCTGCACCGGCGAAGGAGAGTGCGGCTTCCTCGGTTCCGGGAACGACCTCGGGATAAACGCCAAGAATTTCCTTCACAGGTTCAATGAATTCATCGCGGTTTTCCGCATCACGCATTGCAGAGGTTGCAACAAAACGAATCTCTTCGGCTTCCAGATTGTCAATCATGCGCTTGTACTCATGCACTGCGGCAAGTGTCCGCTCGATCGCCTCAGGAGCCAATCGTCCCGTACGATCAACGCCCTGCCCAAGGCGAACAATGCGCATCTGGCGCGTCAAATCATTGAGCGCAATGGCATCACCCTTGAGCACACCATCGGCCACTAGAAGTCGAATTGAGTTTGTTCCACAGTCAATTGCCGCTACCCGCGTCATGATCTCATTCTTTCTTGGTCGTATTGTCAGTCAGCAGGTGCAGGCGGCCGGGTCCCACAGGCCGCGTTCACGCATCATATCCAGCGCGCGATCCCCGATCGGATTCACGCCGCGACCAGCAGCCAAGGCATGTCCAACCAGTGCATGCAGGCACTTGACGCGGGTCGGCATTCCGCCAGCAGAGACCCCATGAATTTCAGGCACATCAAGTTTTAGCTGCGCTCCCAGTTCTTCGCGCGCTGCGATGTAGGCCTGATGGGCATGCTGATAGGCCGCGCGCAGTTCCTCGTCTTCGGCAAGGTCCTGGTTAAATTCCTCCATCACCTTGGTTGCTTCCAAGGTCGAGCACGCACGAACAGCGCCGGGGCTGGTCAAGTAAAAAGTCGTGGGGAAAGGCGTTCCGTCTTCAAGGCGAGGCGCGGTCGCTACAACCGTGGGTTTTCCACACACACAGCGCGCTGCAATCCCAACAACGCCGCGCGGAACGCGTCCCAATTGTTCTTCAAGAACCTGAAGATCGGCATCGCTCGCCGGCGTAATGGCGCTCATCATTCCTCACCTTTCGAATAACCCCGGTTTATTTTACTCGATCACGGGCAGATGACGGCAGTAAGCCCAATGAAAAAAGACACGAAATAGGCTGCTACCTGCTCAGTTCATACGGGATGAATATGCCCACTTTACGAGGCCGCCCGCCCGGTGTGAACGCTGAAGAAGAAGTTAATTTCCCGACCCCTGCGAGCTTGGGCTTTGCGAGGCGCCACTACCCTGCTCCGTACCCGCCGTTTCGCTGGGCTGCGGGGTCTGGCTGGGAGAGGTCGAAGAATTGCCTCCCGCAGTCTGCGCGGTTTGGATATTCCCCGTTGGGTGGTCTGCCTCTTCGACGGTGAGTGAAAGAACCTGGATCCACGGGCGGGCCGGTCCAGCTTCACGCGCGGCAGCAACCTGAGCCTGATCCTGATAGTCCTTACCCGGATCAAGAACCGAATACTGAGTTTCTCCGGGTTTCACGTAGCCCAAACGCTCGCGCGCCTGAGAAGCAATGTATTGCGGATTCGACCAGAGTTGAAGCTGCTGACGTTTGGCTTCGTTATCGGCCTGAGTCTGTTGAACCTTATTTTTGATCGCAGACAGTTCGCGCTCTTGGCTCCACAGCTGCATAAATGAGGGGACCAGAAGAAGGGCAAGGAGTGCGCCCAAAAGAAGAAGTCCCAAAATCCTCAGAGAGATTTCGATACCACCAAAGGACAGGGAGGCAGGACGCTGCGCTGTTGCCGCCGCAGAAGAACGCGTCCGGGCTGCTCGCTCTTCCTTCCTTCCGCCTTGCGGACGAGAAGAACTCGCTGAAGTCGAGGCCTGGGAGCCTGCGGCGGAAGAACGCAGAGGATTTCGACTTCCTTGCCGAGGCCGCCGTTGCACATCGGGCTCAGAGACACTGCGCCGCCTGCGGGCGTTGGGAACGACGGGTCGTCCCTTTTTCGGTTTCTGAGCCATGTTCCTATGGTGCCTTACATCGGGCACTCGGGTCGACTCTAAAACTCGCGTGGTAGCAAATGAGGGACGGATCGCAAAATGAAGGGTGGGTGACGATTACTCGTCACCCACCCTTATTCACGCTTCTAGGAGCGTGTCAGTGCGTTCTTCTCAGAAGGAAGCGCGGGGGAAGGAGGAACGACCCGCGTACACTGCTGCATCGTCGAGGTCCTCTTCGATGCGCAGGAGCTGGTTGTACTTCGCAACACGCTCGGAACGAGCGGGAGCACCGGTCTTGATCTGGCCGGAGTTGGTGGCAACTGCGAGGTCAGCAATGGTGGTGTCCTCGGTCTCGCCGGAACGGTGAGAGGTCATGGAGCGGTAACCATTGCGGTGTGCCTCTTCCACGGCGTCCAGGGTCTCGGTCAGCGAACCGATCTGGTTCACCTTGACCAGCAGGGCGTTTGCTGCGTGCAGCTCGATGCCCTTGCGCAGACGCTCGGGGTTGGTGACGAAGAGGTCGTCGCCAACGAGCTGGACGCGGTTGCCGATTTCTGCGGTCAGTGCGGTCCATGCGTCCCATTCGTCTTCCGACAACGGGTCTTCGATGGAGACCAGCGGGTAGTCGCGGATGAGCTTCTCGTAGTAGGAAACCATGTAGTCGGTCGAGCGGCCTTCGCCTTCGAACTGGTACAGGCCGTCCTTGAAGAACTCAGAGGACGCAACGTCCAGTGCAAGTGCAACATCGGCGCCGGGCTTGAAGCCGGCCTTCTCGATGGCCTCGATGATCAGGTCCAGCGCAGCGGCGTTGGAGGAGAGGTTCGGTGCGAAACCACCCTCGTCGCCCAGGCCGGTGGACAGACCGCGTTCCTTGATGACTGCCTTGAGGGTGTGGTAGACCTCGGCGCCCCAGCGGAGGGCTTCACGGAAGGTCGGTGCGCCCAGAGGAGCAATCATGAACTCCTGAATGTCAACGTTGGTGTCCGCGTGAGAACCACCGTTGAGGATGTTCATCATGGGAACGGGGAGGATGTGAGCGTTGGGGCCACCCAGGTAACGGTACAGGGGCAGGCCAGCGGACTCAGCTGCAGCCTTTGCAACAGCAAGGGAGACACCGAGAATTGCATTGGCGCCGAGCTTGCCCTTGTTCGGGGTGCCGTCCAGCTCGATCATGATCTCGTCGATACGACGCTGATCAGATGCGTCTTCGTCAATGAGTTCGGGGGCGATGATCTCGTTCACGGCGTCAACGGCGTCCTGAACGCCCTTGCCCTGGTAACGACCCTTGTCGCCATCACGACGCTCAACGGCCTCGAATGCACCGGTGGATGCACCAGAGGGAACTGCTGCGCGCTCAAAGGTGCCGTCTTCAAGGACGACCTCAACCTCGACGGTGGGGTTACCGCGGGAATCAAGGATCTCGCGAGCTCCGATTGCTTCAATGCTTGCCACGTTAATTCTCCAATCGATTAACTACGTGACTACTGTCGTATCTAACGCTAGTACATTCGGCGCTCAAGCTGAACTGCTACACCCATGCACTACTGCATATTCATGACGACATTCATGCGTTATTTGGCGGAAATTAGACATAGGTCCCCATAAATGCCGTATCGCCCACCCTCTCGGGTGGGCGATACATCACATTTAGATGACCGATCAGTCTTAGTTGAGCTACTTCTGTGCTCCACTATTGGCGCGGATGACGTCACCGAAAACACCTTGAGTCAGCGAGCCACTTTGCGCGTCCAAAGTGCCGTACCGGGGATTGATTTCAACCTTGGTTGTCTTGATCGTGTTTGCCAATTCCGCATTCGCCTGGGCCAATTGCTCTTGAGACATCCCAGAAGAGCGCAGCTTCTGCTGAGCGATCGAGTTCTTAATGATGGTCTTCAGAAGGGGGCTGGGATTCGTGATGGGCGTGCTCTTCCCACCGCGCTGAACAACTTCTTGTCCCATTTCGGCAAGGCTGTCAGTGACTTCTTGATCAGAGACCGTAATGCCGTTCTTCTCTGCAAGCTTGCCGATGGCCAGGTTCTGGTTCAGAGTCGGAAGCAACTGTGAGGCATCGACATCTTGGCCAAGCAGCCCACTGAGCTGCTGGCTGGTCAAGCTCACATCGGCTTCACTGATACGCGTATCTCCAACGATTGCAGCGGTTCCCGGGTGAGCAGAGCACGCTCCGAGTCCCAAACCACACACGGCAAGAAGGATCGCGGCCTTTGATGCGCGCGCACGTGAAACCATGAAAATATCCTCCGGTTCATTCACTTCGTAGTCAGTGTCAGTGTAGCGCTCTCATCAGCGCGTTGAAGCCACGGTCGGATTCAGAACCTTTGTCAGAAGGTTCTCAATCCATTCGAGCAAGGCATGATCGGTCAAAGGCACTCCCCCAACCCGCGCCGTCATGGGGAGGGGAACCAAAAGTTGGCGAACCGCAGCTTTAACGACACAACCGGGGTACAAGCGCTTGAGACGCAGCGCCTGAGACTCCTTCAATTCGATCGGGTGAATACGCAGGTACTTACCCTGAGTGGCAACTTCGTCGATTCCGATCTGTCGCAGAAGAGCACGCAGACGAGCAATTTCGAAAAGCAAGTCCACCTGCGGCGGAATGGGCCCGTAGCGGTCTGTAATTTCGTCGCGCAGGTCCTTTTCCTGCTCGCTGTTTTCCACGGCGGCGATCTTGCCGTAGACCTCCAAACGCAAGCGTTCCGCGGAAATATAGCTTTCGGGAATATGCGCATCAACAGTCACGTCTAGGCGCAGATCCTTCTTCTCTTCCTTGCGCTGCCCCTTGAAGGCCGCAACCGCATCGGCAACCATCCGGACGTAAAGGTCAAAGCCCACGCCTTCGATGTGTCCAGATTGAGCGCCCCCCAGAAGGTTACCGGCGCCTCGGATCTCAAGATCACGCTGCGCAACGGCAAGGCCCGCACCCAGATCAGCGTTCTGGGCAATCGTCTGCAACCTCTCATGCGCGGTTTCTGAAAGCGGGCGGTCCGAGGGATAGAAGAAGTACGCATAAGCGCGCTCACGGCCTCGGCCCACACGCCCACGCAACTGGTGCAATTGGGACAGGCCGAAGGTATCTGCGCGGTCAACGATCAACGTATTTGCATTGGAAATATCCAGACCGGTTTCCACGATGGTCGTACACACCAGCACGTCAAAATCGTGGTTCCAGAAATCAACGATGACGCTTTCCAGCTGATGTTCGTTGAGCTTTCCATGAGCGACCCTAATTCGCGCCTCGGGAACAAGCTCTTGAATGTGTGCTGCGACCGAAGAAATCGAATCCACGCGATTGTGCACGTAGAAAACCTGCCCATCGCGCAGGAGTTCCCTGCGAATCGCCGCGCTAACCTGCGCATCGGTGTGGGCACCCACAAAGGTAAGGACGGGCTGTCGTTCTTCGGGAGGAGTCTGAAGGATCGACATTTCACGAATACCCGAAACCGCCATCTCCAAGGTTCTGGGAATAGGCGTTGCCGACATCGAGAGAACATCAACATCCGCGCGCAGCGCCTTGAGCGTTTCCTTGTGTTCAACGCCAAAACGCTGTTCCTCATCAATGATGACCAGGCCCAAGTCTTTGAACGCAATGGCACCGCTGAGCAAGGAGTGGGTACCAATCACCAGCTCCACTCCTCCCGAGGCCAAGCCTTCCTTGACCTTCTCTGCTTCCTTCGGCGTTGAGAAGCGCGAGAGGGTACCGATGGTGACAGGGAATCCCGCGTAGCGCTCCGCAAAGGTTTCCGCGTGCTGTTGAACCAGAAGGGTCGTTGGAACCAACAGTGCGACCTGCTTGCCATCTTGAATCGCCTTAAAAGCCGCACGCACGGCGATTTCGGTCTTTCCGTAGCCAACATCGCCCGTTAGCAGACGGTCCATAGGCATCGGCTTTTCCATATCAGCCTTGACCTCGTCGATGGTGACCAGCTGATCGGGAGTCTCGACGTAGGGGAAGGAATCTTCCAATTCGCGTTGCCAGGGGGTATCTGGGCCGAAGGCATGACCTTTCGTCGCCTGACGGACGGCGTACAGGCGGATGAGCTCTTGCGCGATTTCCTTAACAGCTTTGCGCGCCTTAGCCTTTGTTTTCTCCCAGTCGGCACCGCCCATCTTGGTGAGGGCAGGCTGATCAGAGCCGGTGTATTTCGAGATTTGATCCAGGCTATCTGTGGGGATGAATAGCCGGTCTCCGGGCTGGCCTCGTTTCGAGGGAGCGTATTCCAAGACCAGGTAGTCCCTGGTCACCTGGCCATCACCGCGTCCAACGGTGCGGGACACCAATTCAATGAAGCGCCCAATGCCGTGCTGGTCATGGACGATATAGTCCCCCGGATGGAGGCTGAGAGGATCAACACCTTTGCGTCGCCTCGAGGGCATCTTGCGCATATCGCGAGTCGTTGCACCAACTCGCCCAGAAAGATCCGATTCAGAGATGATCGCCAGTTTCAGATCCGGAGCGACAAAACCCTTCGTGCGGGGAGCTGCCACAACATCAAGAACCGATGGATCCTGTGTGGGGTCGATTTCTTGAACAATTCGGCTTCCGATTCCCGCATCGGTCGCAATCGAATACAGACGCCGGGCCGGACCTCCGCCTTCTGCGGCCAAGATAAGCGTCCATCCGCTGCGAATGAGCGTCCGGATATCTTCAAGTGCGCGAGTGTAGTCCCCTCGGTAGGGGCGAACATCGCGCGCACCAAGCGCGACCAAGGTATCCGACACGATGACCGAGTGCGCTTCCTTTTTGAGCAGCGCTCCCGATGCGACATCGCTTTCGGCCTCTTCCCCGAGGCCGTGGGAATTCTTGGCCATGGCCTCGGCAAGTTCAGCCGGGGGAAGCGCCGTCAACTCCCACCACGGACGCCCCTGCGCTCCCCAAATTTCCTCTAGGGGAATGAAGGAGGCATCGCCCGCCTCGAGAGGGACCGCTCCCCCACCTGCGGCCTGTGACCATGCGGCAGAGAGAAATTCTTCGGTAGTTGCAACCAAGTCAGCGCCGCGAGCGCGAATACGTTCGGGATCGATTGCGACAAATAGCCCGCCCGCGGGGAGTAGGTCGAGGAAGGAATCCATTCCACCGACAAGGATCGGCGCCAAAGATTCGAGGCCGGGAGCGGCGATTCCTTGAGAGGCAAGCTCGAGGATCTCTGCGGCGCCGGGCAGACGATCCATCTCAGTGCGGGCCTTTGCACGAACTTGAGGCGTCAGCAGTAATTCGCGGCAGGCAACCGCCCAGACACCCGAATCAACAACTCCCAATGTCCGTTGATCTGATAGGGAGAAGGCGCGAATTTCATCAACTTCGTCCCCCCACAATTCGATACGTAGTGGGTGTGCTTCCTGGGGTGGGAAAACATCAAGAATGCCACCGCGAACCGAGAATTGTCCGCGTTGCTCAACCATATCGACGCGCGTATAACCCAGGTTTTCAAGCTCCCGGGCAAGGTTGGGCAAATCGACAATGTCCCCGGCTTTGACACGTACGGGGGCGCGGTCCGCGATCCCGTGAATGATGGGCTGCATGAGAGCGCGAACTGGAATGACCACGACATTCAGCGCCCCGGCATGTTCGTCTCCCGATTGCGGATGGATCAGACGGCGTAAGACGGCAATTCTTTGCGCCATGGTGTCGACCTGTGGCGACAAGCGCTCGTGAGGAAGCGTTTCCCATGAGGGAAAAACCTCGACATCTTCAACCCATGCGCGCAAGGCACTTGCGGTTTCTTCTGCTTCACGTCCCGTAGGTACAACGACGTAAATTGTCTTATCCCGGCGTTGAGCCATTGATGCAATCAGAGGAATGCGCGCACCCGCAGGAGCAACGACGCATCCTGATTCACCGTGATCGATGGATTCCAGGACGCGATGAAGCGCCTCATCCTGAGCAAAGACGGGAAGAAGAGCAGAAAACTGTGGCACTTAGGCTCCCTGACGCGTGTGCAGGCGCTGCTGCGCCTCACTAAAACTGGTGGTCACAATATCTTCGACAACATCTGCGGCCTGGGCGATGGTGACGGCTAGGTCATCAAGCTCGCTGCCATTCATTCGCGCTAAGACATAGTCGGCTGGATTCATACGTCCCGGCGGACGTCCAATCCCGATACGCAGGCGGTTGTAGTCTTTTGTCCCCAATACCTGGGAGATCGACTTCAAGCCATTGTGCCCACCTTCACCACCACCGGTCTTCAAACGCAATGAGCCAGCGGGAAGGTCCAGATCATCATGAACGACCAAAAGATGCGAAGGATCAACATTCATGAACTTTGCAAGGCGGCCAATGGGTCCGCCGGAGGTGTTCATGTAGGAATCGCTGGTTGCGACAATAACGCGGGGTCCGGGGATCCCTCCGGGGAGCATTCCCAGCCGAATATCCGCACAGTGGGTTCCCGAGCGGTGCGAACTGAGCTGAACTCCCGCATTGTGGGCAAGAAGATCGATGAGCATATGGCCGACATTGTGACGGGTATTGGCGTACTGAGCGCCAGGGTTACCCAGGCCGACAACCATCCAGGGATCCGTTGAAGTCATAGAACGATTGTGCCACCCCCCTCCTGCATCTGCGTCCAGGAAAGAGGTGGCACACCTCGCTCATGCGTCAATCAGAGGAATCAGAGTTTGCCTGCCGGCGCGGAAGGTACAGCAACAATGAACGCCGGTGCATCCAATCCGCGTTCGCTATAAGCCTGCGCAACTGCCTGCGCGGTTTCCTCTAGGCGCTCGCGGTCAACAAGCGCGATTGCACTTCCACCAAAGCCGCCACCGGTCATTCGCGCCCCATAGGCTCCGACCGCCCGCGCAGCATCGACTGCAACGTCGAGCTCTAGGCACGACACTTCGTAGTCATCACGCAGTGAGTCATGCGAATCATTCATGAGAGCGCCCACGACTTTAAGGCGATCTCCCTCAAGCGGCCCCTCCTTCAGGAGCTCAACAAGGGCACGGGTGCGCGCAATTTCAGAAACAACGTGACGCATACGCTTGATTAAACGTTCATCACTCAAAGCCTGAGTGGCAGCCTCGAGGTCCTCGACGTCAACAAGCTGTTCAACGCCCAACTGGCGTGCTGCCTCTTCACAATCAGCGCGACGCTGACCGTACTGTCCATCTGCGAGGGAATGAGCAGCACGGGTATCGATGACCAGTAAAGCAAGCCCTTGCGATTCCAGATCGAAAGGAATGTGCTCAACACTCATATCCCGGCAATCCAGCGCCAGCGCGTGTCCGCTTAGGCAACGCAGGGAAGCAGTCTGGTCCAAACCGCCGGTGTTCGCACCTGCGATCTGGTTTTCTGCCATTCGAGCACACTCAACAAGGATTGCTCGACCGGCGTCATTGGGCTCACTCACGCTTCCGGCCAAACCCAGCCCCTCGGCCTCGTCAATCGCAACAGCCATCGCACACTCAAGTGCAGCCGAGGATGAAAGCCCGCCACCGCGGGGCACGCAGGAGTAGAGCGCAGCGTCGAAACCATGAAGCGGACCGAACCCCGATTTCTCAAGGGCCCAGGCAACGCCCGAAAGATACGCGGCCCAGCCACTTACTTCGCCCTCGCAGCCGCGCGGAGCAATGCGGTCCAAGTCCAACTCGTCCACGGCCTCGCGAGTCTGGGGCGAGACCAGGCGCAGCAATCGGTCTTCGCGGGGTGCATAGGCGATGAATGCCCGATGCGGCAGTGCGATTGGCAGACAGGGGCCACCGTTGTAGTCGACGTGCTCGCCAATAACATTGACACGTCCAGGAGCAGACCAGACATCTTGTGGCTGGTAGCCGAAAGTTTCTTCAAAGAGCTGAGCAGCTAGTTCGCGTCCTTCTTCGGCGCTTAAAGCCGCTGACCATGACAGTTCCACGTGCACACTTCCTTGGGTGTTTCAAACTCGTACACTACCGATAAGCCTAGCCTATTCAGGCAGTTCTCTACGCAACGATCTTTGCCGGCTCAATGTGCCTCGAACCCCCGCGTCCATGTACCATGAGCAGGTTCCTATTCCCCATTTCAGGTAGTTCAATGTATCTTCCACAGCGCTTACCGGGCCAAGAATGGCTAGGCGTTGTTATTGCCCTGCCTGAACCATGGGTGAGCGTTCTTACCGATATCCGCGTGAGCCTTGGGGATGATCAGGGCACGAAAGTGCCCGCGCACATTACAATCTTGCCGCCCACCGCAGTGGATATGGAACGTCGCGAGGAAGTAATCGAACACCTTCGCGGCGTCGCTCAGCGTTACACGCCTTTCCGCGTCACCTTGGGAGACACCGGCACTTTCCGTCCCGTTTCTCCCGTGGTTTACCTTTCCCTTGCCGAGGGCGAGCGCGAGTGCACGATGCTGGCCGAAGATATTCGCTCGGGTCCCCTGGATGCGCCCGCGCGCTTCCCCTATCACGCTCACGTGACCCTGGCGCAGGGTGTCTCCGACGCCCTCCTTGATCGCGCGATGAGTTTGGGCCCCTGCGACGAGGCCTCGTGGATGGTTCCCGGATTCCGCTTAGATCGCGTGGATGAGAACGGCGTCTACTCCTCCATGGCCCTCTTCGATTTCGAGAGCGCCTGAGTTCTTAGAGTTCGTAGCTCACCGAAAGCGGGGCGTGGTCGCTCCACCGTTCCTCGTACGAGGCCGCACGACCAATCGCGAAAGAGGTTGCCTTCTCCGCAAGCGCGGGTGTTGCGAACTGATAATCGATACGCCAACCGGTGTCATTGGTAAATGCCTGACCGCGCTGGGACCACCAGGTGTAAGGTCCCTGAACATCTCCGGCAAGGTCACGCATGACGTCGTGCCACCCCGCGTCAAGCCACTGATCCAGGAATGCAATTTCCTCATCGAGTACGCCCGCACGCTTATTGTGATTCGAGGTCCAATTCTTAATATCAGACCTGGTGCGAACGATATTGAAATCTCCAGCCACAACGGTTCCCAAGACGTCCGGAGAACCCGCTTCGGCCTCGGAAAGAAGCTCCCCCATGCGCTGACCAATGCGCGGAAGGTGAGCCATCTTCGCATCCTGCTTGGGGGTGTCTTTTTCGCCCGAGTGGAAGTACGCCGAAACAACACGGACGCGCCCCGCCTTGGTTTCAACCACTGCTTCTAGCCAGCGTCCCGAATCAACATCGGTTTCCTGATCATCAAGACAAAGGCGCGGTTCTCCGCTGATATGTGCGCTATCCTTGCGCACTGCAACTGCAACGCCAGCGCGTCCCTTAATTCGGCAGGGAAGAATGATGCTTTCCCACGAATCGCCCAGCAGTTCAGTGGCGATTTCTTCATCCGCACGGACTTCTTGGAGAAGGAGAACATCACAGGGGTTGGCGTCGAGCCACTCCATCATGCCCTTGCGGTGTGCGGCGCGGATTCCGTTGACATTAACGCTGGTAACAGTGAAAGCCATGGGATTTAGTGTACTTGCTTGCGAATCAGCAGGCTGAGAGAGCATTCTTTGCCTTCAGTGAAATCGCGATGTCACGGCAGGCGGATCGACAGGCACTGGCCCGCGCATTTGGCGCAACCGACATCGTCGAAGAGCGCGGCGAGGAGGGCATAGCTCGCATCAAGGAAATGACCGGAGGCCTGGGGGCCGATGGCGTCGTCGAGGCGGTGGGCAACGAGGCATCGTTTGACCAAGCCCTGGGCTGCGTGCGCCCCGGTGGCCATCTGTCATTCGTGGGCGTTCCCCACGGCGTTTCCCTGGATATGGGTCGCATGTTTGGTGCGGAGGTACACATGTTCGGCGGTCCCGCTGCTGTGCGCAAGTACCTGCCAACCATGATTGATCTGATCTACCGCGGTGAGATCAACCCGGGTGCCGTCTTCGACTTAGTCCTGCCGCTTGAGCGGGCGGCCGAAGGTTATGCCGCAATGGACGAGCGCCGCGCGACAAAGGTGATGTTGACGCTCTAATCACCAGCTCCGTCAACTCTCAGTGCCCTGTCTTCAGTCAAGACAGGGCGCTATGCTTACTTCATGCGTTCTTCACTCACTCCTTCTCCCCAAGACGAACATCTGGCGGCTCCGTGTGTACCCGGGGTGAAGGACGATCCCTGTGCAGAATCACTGAACACCATTGACGGACGCACTGAGTCCACAGCACATTCCCATGGTCATGATCATTCGCATGGACATGCTGCCTCTCGAAAGAGGCTTGCGATTGCGCTGGCAATTACAGGGACGATTTTCATCGCAGAACTTGTTGCCGCTTTCTTCACATCTTCTTTGTCTCTTGCGGCCGATGCCGGACACATGGCGGTTGATTCTGCCGGGCTCGTCATCGCTTTTATCGCGACAACGCTTGCTTTGCGTCCCCGCGATAACCGGCGGACATGGGGATGGGCACGATCGGAAGTTCTTGCCGCAGCCTTCCAAGCTGGCATGTTGGTCATCATCAGTCTTTTGGTTGCGGTTGAAGGCATTCAGCGCTTGCTCTCCCCCGTTGAGGTCCATGCAGCACCCATGCTGTGGGTTGGAATTTTAGGTTTGGTGGCGAACGCGCTCTCACTCTTGGTCCTGATCGGTGGACGCCACGCTTCGCTCAATATGCGCGCTGCCATTCTTGAAGTGGCCAATGATGCCTTGGGGTCCCTGGCGGTCATCATTGCTGCAATCGTTGAATTGATCGGCGGATGGAATCGCGCAGATGCCGTGGCCTCGATCTTCATCGCACTGCTTATGGCTCCGCGAGCCTGCATGCTACTACTTCGCACTCTGCGAATTTTGATGGAGGAAGTGCCCGAGGAAATCGATCTTGCACAGGTCCGCCAGCACATGCTCTCGATTCCCCTGGTCGAGGAGGTCCACGACCTTCACGTGAGCTCAGTGGCTTCGAACCTCGTCACCGTCACCGCGCATATTGAGGTTGCCGAGGCCGTCACCGCCAGCCAACGAGACCAGATCATTCACTCACTGAACGAATGCGCGATGCACCATTTCCCCGTTGAAATCGCGCACTCAACCTTCCAGGTCGAATCAATCTCTCACGCACAACACGAGCACCTTCAACACTAAAACCGCTTCTCGGCTCTACGCCCTCCACTTCTCCCAAGCTGCACAGGGATAGGCACCCACACTCTACTGTGCGCATAAGCGAGGGCCGCAGCCACTGCCTCGGCAATGACCACGGCCCTCAGACGTTTACTCAGCGACCTAACCTCAGCGGTTCGCGCGATAGAACTCGATCAGCGAACGAGTCGAAGAATCCTGTTGGTCCAAGACCGCCTGATCGCCCTCGATTGCGGGAAGAATCTGCTTGGCCAAAACCTTGCCCAGCTCAACGCCCCACTGATCGAAGGAATCCAGTCCCCAGACCGCGCCCTCAACGAAGGTGATGTGCTCATAGAGCGCAATGAGCTGTCCCAAGACCGAAGGAGTCAGCGCGGGCGCCATAATCGAGGTCGTGGGACGGTTGCCCGTGAAGACGCGGGCTGACACCAGTTCTTCTGCAGTGCCTTCAGCGCGAACCTCTTCTGCGGTCTTACCGAAAGCCAAGGCCTTGGTCTGAGCAAAGAAGTTCGACAAGAACAGCTCGTGCATATCCGCATCAGCGTCGCGAATCGGCCACGAAGGCTGTGCGAAGGCAATGAAGTCTGCGGGAACCATGCGGGTTCCTTGATGAATCAGCTGGTAGAAGGCGTGCTGGCCATTCGTTCCCGGCTCGCCCCAGAAGACCTCGCCGGTGTCGTAGAAGACCGGGCTTCCATCGCGACGCACGGACTTGCCATTCGACTCCATGGTGAGCTGCTGCAGGTATGCGGGGAAACGGTGCAGGTACTGCGAGTACGGGAGCACTGCATGAGTGTCCGCACCCAAGAAGTTTGAATACCAAACATTGAGCAAGCCCATGATGAGCGGGACATTATCCCTGGGTGCTGCCGAAGCGAAATGCTGATCGATTGTGCGCATGCCTCCGAGGAATTCCTCGAAGTGCTCAGGGCCAATCGCGATTGCCAGGGAGGTTCCAATTGCGGAATCTACCGAGTAACGGCCGCCAACCCAATTCCAGAAACCGAAGGCATTTGCCGGATCGATACCAAATTCTGCGACCTTGTCCAGCGCCGTCGAGACAGCAACGAAATGCTTGGAAATTGCTTCCTTTTCTTGTTCGGGATCATCGCCGATGATTCCCTTTGCACGCAGCGACTTCAAGAACCAGTCACGAACCGCATGGGCGTTGGTGATGGTCTCCAAAGTGGTGAAGGTCTTCGAGGCAACGATGACCAGAGTGGTTTCGGGGTCCAGATCCTTGGTGGTCTCTCCCACGTCGGTCGGGTCAATATTGGAAATGAAGCGGCATTCCAGACCCTCTTGGACGTAGGGCTTCAAGGCTTCGTAAGCCATAACTGGCCCGAGGTCCGAGCCGCCAATACCTACATTGACAACGGTTGCGACACGCTTACCGGTGACGCCCACCCATTCTCCACTGCGCACACGGTCGGCGAAGGAGTAGACGCGATCTAGAACCTCGCGAACATCTGCAACGACATTGCGTCCGTCAACGATCAGTTCCTCACCGGGAGCGCGACGCAGCGCGGTGTGGAGGACCGAACGGTTCTCAGTGACATTGATGCGGTCACCACGAAGCATGGCATCACGAAGAGGAAAGACCTCGGTCTGATCTGCCAGTTCAAGAAGCTGATTCAGAGTCTCTTCGTTAATCAGATTCTTGGACAGATCGATGTACAGGTCCCCGACTTTCTTCGTCCACTTCTGGGCGCGCTCTGGGTCTTGCTGGAACCAGCTACGCAGATCGGGGTTGAACACTTCTGCATGCTCATCCAGTGCTGCCCAAGCGGGGGTTGTCGTCGGGTCAATTGCGCTCATCGTGCTTTCTCCTGATGATCGACGGTCACGGGAATTTCCCGCTTAGTGATTAAAGCTTTCTGCTTGCATGATAGTCACCGGCTCGAGCTCTCGCGGCTGGGACTGCATGGACACTGCGGTGAGAATCGGGCGAAGATCAAGCCACCACTGATCGAAGGGGCGACGATTCGCCATGTCCAAATCGTCAAACATTCGATCTACCGGACGGACCTGGATTGTATTGCCCACGTCGCCGATGTAGACAGCCTGCGAACGTCCCTGCGAGAACTGGCTGTCCAATTCACCCAGAGCGGCAAAGACTAAGCGAGTCGCAAGAAGGCGGTCATAGGGGCTGGGAGCACCGCCCTGCTGGAGGTGTCCAAGCGCAGAGGAACGGACGTCGTAGAGCCCGTCACTTTCGGCCTCGAAAACATTCGCAAGGAACTCGCGGTTGTAATGCGCGTCTGCTTCCTCATTTACAACAACAAGGAACAGGCGGCGACCGGCCTCGAAAGTTTCACGCAGGCGGTGCGCATCCTCATCAATCTCTGCCAGGGTCGTGTTTTCCTCATTCAAATAGGCGTATTCAGCGCCCGAGGCGATTCCTGACATGAGCGTGAGGTAGCCGCAGCGTCGCCCCATGAGTTCTGCGACAAAGCAGCGCTTGGAGGCAGCCGCGCTTTCCTTAATACGATCCAATGCCCACACAGCATTATTCAGTGCGGTATCGGTACCAATCGCCAGTTCAGCGCCGGGAAGGTTATTGTCGATCGAGGCTGGAACCAGAACGATGGGAATACGGAAAGCCGGGTAGCGATCGAGCTCCGAGGTCATTTCCTTGACGGCCAGGTATGCATTAAGACCACCGACCACCAAGAGGGCGTCAATTTCATTGCGTTCGATTGCGCGCCCCAAGGCGTAGTACTCGTTCACTGTGGGAACGGGGCGGCGCGTTCCTAGCTCAGCACCACCGTGGAATGCCCATCCTTCAACGTCATCCCACGTCAGCTCGCGAACCTGATTATCGGCAAGTCCCGCCCAAGAGCCATCGATTCCAAGCATGGTCCAGCCCTTAGCGATACCAAGCCTGACGGCAGCGCGCGCAGCAGTATTCATACCGGGGGCAAGACCGCCTGCGTGGATGATGGCCACGCGCTTAGCGGATCCGCTGGGGGGATTCTCTGCCAGCGTCGGAGGCGTCGACAGGAGCTGGTTAATTCCAACCATCACGGTGAAGGAACGTCCACGAGCCGCCTGCGCGGCTGCAAAGTCCCCAGCTTTAATGAGGTCCTTGACGCCTCGAGTCTGATGGACCGCTTCCATGAGCGGAATTCGGGTCACCCGATTGTGGCGGACACCCAGAATTGTCGCTACATCGGGATCAGCAGGATTCAAGATCTCTTGGACTGCGGCAAAGCCCAAGAGGGTGGACATCCAGCGGTCATACGCGGAAGGAACACCGCCTCGTTGAACGTGACCAAGGATGGTGATTCGTGCATCCTCTCCGGTACGTTCTTTGAAGGCATCGGCGATGTCTTGAGAAGAAATGGGGTTACCAGCGCGGTCAGTCGCGCCTTCAGCAACGATGATGATGGATTCGCGTCGTCCTGCAGCACGCCCTTCTTTCAGGCGCTCGACCATTTCATCTTCCCAGCCATCACGTGCCGGATCCTCGGGAGTGAAGACATAGTCAGCACCGCCGGCTACCGCTGACATGAGCGGTAGATACCCGCAGTGGCGTCCCATAACTTCGACAACAAAGGTGCGCTGATGCGAGGCTGCAGTCGAAGAAATCTGGTCGATGGCGTCAACGATGCGATGAAGCGCGCTATCCGCCCCGATCGTCATATCGGTACCGACCATGTCGTTATCGATAGAGCCAACCAAGCCGACAATATAGAGGCGCTGATGCAGCTGCGCTTGCTGCGCAGAGATAGCCCCTTCATCGACCAGCTCGCTGAGGTGTTGGGCCCATTCCGTACGGAATTCTTCCGTACCGGACAGCGAGCCGTCACCGCCGATGACGACCAGACGGTCGATTCCCTTTTCAATCAGGTGCAAGGCTGCCGCGTGACGGCCTTCGTATTCACGAAATTCGGGGCAGCGAGCGGTCCCAATGACGGTTCCGCCCTCTGCAAGGATTCCCGAGGCGTCCGACCAGCTCATTTCGCGAATGCAAGCTTCGCCTTTAACCGCTCCCGCCCAGCCGTCAAGGATTGCGTAAGGCTGCGCGCCACGTGCCAGCGCGGTGCGGACAACCGCACGAACCGCAGCGTTCATTCCTTGGGCATCACCACCGGAGGTGAGGACGCCAATCTTTACGGGCTCGGACGCGCTTGTGACACTCACTTGTTCCACGAGTCGTGCTCCATTTCCACAGTGATCATCGGTGAACAACTTCTTTAAGTCTATTGCTTAACGCACGCAGTTGCATCCACCCTAGATCCCGGGTGAAAAAACGTTCAGGAACGCGGGCTTTCGGTGATTGTCGTACCGTTCAAGGCCGCAGATTCTGCAAGTTCTTCCGGGCTCACAACGCCCTCGACCGAAACCTTGTGCAGGTAGGCCATACCGTCAAAGGCAAGCTCACGCGTGTGCTCTGAATCGCCTTCGGGCCCCAACTTGCCTCCGGTTAGACGGTCCATGATGATCGCGATCGCACCGTCACCCGTCACGTTCGTTGCGGTACCGAAGGAGTCAAGCGCAATGTAGGTGGCAATCATCAGGGCAACCGCAGAATCATCGAAGCCCAGCATCGACTGCAAGATACCGGTAGCTGCCATAATTGCACCGCCGGGGACACCCGGAGCAGCCACCATAGTGATGCCGAGCATGAAGATGAATCCGACCCACTGAGCGGTGGTAACCGTCATACCCTGGGTGTAGACGATCGCAAAGGCGAAAGCGAAAATTTTCGAGGTTGAACCCGCCAAGTGAATCGTTGCGCACAGAGGAATGGTGAAAGAGGAAACAGCATCGGACACGCCATTCTTACGGGTCTGTCGCAAGGTGACAGGAATCGTCGCTGCCGAAGAGGAAGTTCCCAATGCGGTCAGGTACGCCGGAAGCATGGTGAAGATCGCCTTAAAGGGGTTGACGCGGCCAACCGCACCGGCAACAAAGTACTGCGTGAGCAGAATGACTACTTCCAGAATCAGAACAATGACAACCACGCGAATCAGGGTTCGCATGATGTGAACCGCTTCCCCGGTGTAGGTGAGGTTCAAGAAGATACCGAAGATGTGCAGGGGCAGAAGAGGAACGATGATGTTCTCGATCAAGCGGGTGATGATCGCGCGGAACTCAATAAAGCCCTTTCGCAGAACGCCCCGGGGCACCAAGGACAGCCCAATTCCAACGACGAAGGACAGCAAGAGTGCGGTCATCACACCAACAACCGGAGGCATTTCGATGGTGAAGTAGGTCTTGAGGACTTCCTTCGGAGTTTCTACCTGAGTCAGCTGCCCAACAAGAACCTTCGGGAAGAAGTAGGCACACACTGCGTAGGTGAGGAAGCCCGCAAACATGGTCGAGGCGTAGGCGAGAGCCGCAGTCAGACCCAGCCAGTGGCCTGCACCCTTACCCAGGTCAGCAATTGCCGGGGTCACCAGACCAATGATGATGAGCGGAATTGAGAAGGACAGGAACTGCCCAAAAATAGTAGAGAAAGTTACGAAAACATCGCCCAGTGCCGACGGCATAATGTGGGAATCACCAATGGTGACAGAACCCAGAACCAATGCCAGAACGATCGCTACCAGCACCCAGATCAGGATGCCGCTCTGTTCAAGAAACTTTCTCATTGCTCAAACCTCGTATAAAGAAGTACGGACTTGGCAAGAGTGACAGCTTTCGCCTAAGAAGTCACCATCGACCACATTATGGACGCTTTGTCTACCGGGTCACATTCACCCGAGCCCCAGCGTTGCAGTGTAGGGCGAGAAGTACCAAATCACGGCTCCAAGCAGGACATACAATCCGACATCCGCCCACCGGCGCCTTGAAGCGAACCAAGGACGCCCAGGCCACACCGCACGCATCACCGCCATGATGAACATCGTCACAACCAGGACCAGGACAGCTTTGTGCGGGTGATTAAAGACAGCAAGAAGGGTAATCAGCACGCATGCAAGGACAACGAAGGCGACGCTCACTAAGGTAGCGACCCCACCTGTCGATCCTGAGGACTGATCTTCCATGCCTTCAGGGTATCGCGAAAGCAGACATAAGCGCGACGCACTTAAATGAGCGGACTACGATAGACCCGTCGGCTCACTTGATTGTTAACCAATCCAGCCAAAAATACATACCAATATAAAGGAGTAGACGTGAGCACCCGTTTTATCGTCATTGCCGCCCAGGCAGAAGCCGCCTCACAGGTCAGTGACGACTTCGCAGCGCTTGTCCCCGCTTCAACGCTGGCACGGGTGAGCGCCGCCGGTACCTCCACTTCCGAGGCCATCACCTCCGACCCCGAGCAAGCTCTCCCCCGCGTCGTGGAAGATATCCGCAGCCGCACAGAAGATGTTGTCCTGATCGACGCACTCCCCGAAGGCTCCGTCTCGACTTTCGACACCTTGGGATGGAACCTCGACGTGGCGGCATCGACCAACGCTCGCGTCATTGCATCTTTCGATACCGAAGGCGCCTCCCCCGAACTCATTGAACGCGAGATCGAGGTTCTTGATCGCCGCGCGCGTCAGCACGCAACTCGCGTCGCAGCGGTAGCTCTCCCCTCAGCAGTCGCCTCGCACGTTAAGACTCAACTTCCCGTTCTCGAACTGCCTTTCAACGCACAAACTCTGGATGCGGCCTCGGCACTGGAAGCCCCCCAGGTTGTTACTCCCCTTTCCTTCCAGGCGGATCTCATTGATCGCGCACGTTCCAACCGCAAGCGCATTGTCTTGCCCGAACCGGAAGACGATCGTGTCCTGCGCGCAGCAGCCATCGTGCTTGAACGCGGAATTGCCGATCTGGTATTGCTCGGCGATGCGCAGGCAATCAACGCGCGCGCTGCGGAGCTTGGCTTGGATGTTTCGGCAGCTACCGTCGTTTCCGTCGATGACCCCGCATACGCGGAGCGCTACGCGGAGGAATTCGCACGCCTGCGCGCCAAGAAGGGCGTGACCATCGAGCAGGCTCGCGACAAGGTTCGCGACGTCTCCTACTTCGGCACGATGATGGTCCACATGGGTGACGCCGACGGCATGGTGTCTGGTGCAATTCACACCACCGCTCACACCATCGTTCCTTCCTTCCAGATCATTAAGACCGCTCCCGGTGTCTCGATCGTTTCTTCAGTCTTCCTCATGCTGCTGAAGGATCGCGTGTGGGCATTCGGCGACTGCGCCGTCAACCCCAACCCGACCCCCGAGCAGCTGGCAGATATCGCGATTTCCTCGGCCGCGACCGCGCGTCAGTTCGGCCTCGATCCGAAGGTTGCGATGCTCTCCTACTCGACCGGAACCTCCGGTTCGGGCGTGGATGTGGATGCGGTTGTCGAGGCCACCCGCCTTGCCCGCGAAAAGGCCCCCGAGCTGGCGCTTGAGGGACCGATCCAGTTTGACGCTTCCGTTGACGAGGCCGTCGCCTCGGTCAAGCTGCCCGACTCACCCGTTGCCGGCCATGCGAACGTCTTTATCTTCCCCTCGCTCAACGCTGGAAATATTGGCTACAAGGCCGTTCAGCGTTCTTCCGGCGCCGTTGCGATTGGCCCGGTTCTGCAGGGACTCAACAAGCCCGTGAACGACCTCTCACGCGGTGCTTTGGTTGAAGATATCGTCAACACCGTCGCCCTGACTGCCGTTCAGGCACAGGGCTGAGAATTCTCGGGGGTGTGGGGACAATCCCACACCCCCGAATTCCGTCTCCATCACTTCCACGCGTAAACTGCACTCATCAGACCATTCATCCATGCGTTTCATTGCGCCGCACACCGCGGCATCGCAGGTGATTCTTAGAAAGGCACGTCGTGACCGACACCGTTCTTGTTATTAACTCTGGTTCTTCCTCTATCAAGTATCAGCTCATCAACCCCGACAACGGCGACGCGATCGCCAAGGGCTTGGTTGAGCGCATCGGCGAAACCGAGGGCCACATCCAGCACAAGTACGGCGAAAAGGTCGTCGACGTGAACGAGCCCATTGCCGATCACGAAGTTGGCATGCGTGAAGTTCTGCGCCTCTTCGATGAGGTTGGTCCCTCTCTTGCCGAGGCCAACATCGTGGCCGTTGGCCACCGCATCGTTCAGGGCGGTAAGTACTTCGACGGTCCGGCTCTGATCACCGACGAAGTTCGTGACCTGATTGATGATCTTTGCGCGCTGGCTCCCCTGCACAACCCCGCCCACCTCAAGGGCATCGATGTTGCTCGCGAGCTCATGCCCGACACTCCTCACGTCGCGGTTTTCGACACCGCATTCTTCCAGCGTCTGCCTGAGGACACCGCAACCTACGCATTGAAGCAGGAAGTTGCCGAGAAGTACTCGGTCCGTCGTTACGGTGCTCACGGAACTTCTCACCAGTACGTTTCCGAAAAGGTTGCCTCCCTGCTGGGCGATAACGCTCTGCGTCAGATCGTTCTGCACCTGGGTAATGGTGCATCCGTCTCCGCCGTTAAGGCCGGCCGCCCCATCGATACCTCCATGGGCTTGACCCCTCTCGAGGGCTTGGTCATGGGAACCCGCACCGGCGATATCGATCCCGCCGTTGTTTTCCACTTGCAGCGTCAGACCGGTTGGAGCGCCGACGAGGTCGATGACCTCTTCAACAAGCAGTCGGGCCTGAAGGGCTTGACCGGCGAAAACGACATGCGCGCTGTCCGCAACATGGTTGATTCCGAGGATCCCGAGGTTGCGCGCCGCGCACGCCTGGCCCTGGACATCTACGTCACCCGCATCATCAAGTACATCGGTTCCTACACCGCCGAACTTGGCGGCCTGGATGTCATTACCTTCACCGCTGGTATTGGCGAAAACGATGCTGATCTGCGCCGCGAAGTTTGCGAGCGTCTGCTCCCCTTCGGTGTGCGTATCGATAACGAGATCAACGACCAGCGTTTCTCTGCTCCCACAACCATTTCGACCGATGATTCCTCGATCACCGTCATGGTTGTTCCCACCAACGAGGAGCTGGCAATCGCACGTCAGGCTCTCACGCTGATCTGAGTCTAGACGCGACTTTTCATCGCAATACGAGGCCGGGGCTGCCATGCGCACCCCGGCCTCGGCGTATTCTTAAAAGGTTCCATCGTCTAAGGAGCCACTATGGCCAGTGATATCTCAACCCTTGCGAATTGGATTCGTACCTCTCCTTCGACGGTCTTTTTCGGCGGCGCGGGAGTCTCCACGGAGTCAGGAATTCCAGATTTCCGGGGTGCGAACGGTTTCTACTTCCAAGAGCGCACAATCCCCCTGGAACAGGTACTCAGTATCGATTTCTTTTCAATCCATCCGGAAGCCTATTGGGAGTGGTTTCGCGAGGTGCACAAGCCGGTCGAACCCAATGGCGCCCACCGCGCGCTTGCCACGCTCGAATCATCTGGGCTTCTCGACTGCGTCATTACTCAAAATATCGACGGCCTCCATCAGCGTGCAGGTTCACGCACAGTTTGGGAGCTTCACGGAAATTGGGAGCATCTACTGTGCACCGCTTGTGGGGCCGGCTATTCCCTTTCCTCTATTCCCGAGGCATTTGAAGAGTTAGTCCCGACCTGTCCTCGCTGCCACGGACAGCTCCGTCCCGACATCGTCATGTACGGCGAAGCGCTGAACGAGGAGGTGATTAGCGGTGCCGTTCAGGCAATTGCTCAGGCCGATCTATTGATCGTTGCTGGGACGTCTCTGGTCGTCTATCCCGCCGCCGGACTGCTCAACTATTTCTCGGGTTCACACCTGGTCTTGATGAACGCGACACCAACGACTGCAGACGCTGACGCAGATTTAATCATCCGTGATCCCGTTGCTGAGTCTTTTGAAGCTGTCATGAAGGAACTGAGCTAGACACACCTACCCGGCTAAGGCCTCGGGAAGGCACAAGGCGCCCAAGTAAGCGACAATAGCCCTAGCGACTCAGGAGGAAAGCCATGAACTTCCATTCCCTTTACGACCAGGGCTTCGCACGCGTGGCGGCAGTGACGCTTCCCGTTCATCCCGCACAGCCACTGGCCAATGCCGAAGAAATCATTGCAGCCGCGCGAAGCTGCGATGAACGCGGCGTCTCGATCGCGCTCTTCCCTGAGTTGTGCGTTTCGGGGTATGCGATCGATGATCTCCTCCTTCAAGATGTTCTTCTTGATGAGGTCGAACACGCACTCACCACCATCATTGCTGCCAGTGCAGATCTTCTCCCCCTGATCGTCGTCGGAGCACCTCTGCGCAAGGGAGCAGCCCTCTACAATTGCGCGGTTGCTATTCACCGAGGACGCGCACTTGCAGTCATCCCGAAGTCCTATCTTCCGAACTACCGCGAGTTCTACGAAAAGCGTCATTTCGTGACTCCGCCGAGCTTTGAAAATGATCTTCTTCAGGCTCCATGGGCTCCAACAGAGACCTACACAGGGGACGCTCCCCTATTGCCTTTTGGCTCCGTGACGATCGATGTCTCTGACATCCCCGGGCTGTGCGTGGGAATTGAAGTCTGTGAAGACATGTGGGTTCCCGTCACCCCCGCTTCGCTCCTTGCCCTCTCAGGTGCAACCGTGCTGCTCAACCTGAGCGCCTCCCCCATTACCGTCGGACGAGGCGATGAACGCAAGCTCTTGGCTCAGTCGACCTCTGCACGCTGTGCTTGCGCCTATGTCTACACTGCCGCCGGTCCGGGTGAGTCAACGACCGACCTTGCGTGGGATGGGCAGACCCTGATCTACGAGGCCGGGCAGCTTCTTGCCGCCGGGCAGCGTTTCGCCTCGGGAACCCAGATCACCATTGCGGACGTGGATGTCGAGCATCTGCGCACCGAGCGCACGCGTCAGAACTCTTTTACCGACAACGCCCAAAAGATGCTCGACGGCCTCTCAATTCCGCGCCCCTACAGCATTGCCATTGAGATGAACCCACCGCGAACGGATCTGGGTTTGGAACGCGAGGTCGATCGTTTCCCCTTCGTCCCCGATGATCCGAGCCAGCTGGAACAGGATTGCTACGAGGCCTACAACATTCAGGTTGCGGGGCTCGCGAAGCGCCTGAGCGCTATTGGCCAACCCAAGGTTGTTATTGGCGTTTCTGGCGGTTTGGATTCAACGCACGCACTGATCGTTGCGGCTCGTGCGATGGACCTCTTGGGTCGCCCGCGTACAGATATCCTGGGCTATACGCTTCCTGGCTTTGCGACTTCTGCGCGCACGAAGACCAATGCGATCGCATTGTGTGAGCGCCTTGGAGTGTCTTTTAAGGAAATCGATATCACCCCTGCCGCCCGACAGATGCTGGCCGATATCGATCACCCCTACGCCGATGGCCACGACGACTATGACGTGACTTTTGAGAACGTTCAGGCAGGACTGCGCACGGACTATCTTTTCCGCCTCGCAAATCACCTGGGCGGTATCGTCTTGGGTACGGGCGACCTGTCAGAGCTTGCGCTGGGTTGGTGCACTTACGGTGTGGGCGACCAGATGAGCCACTATGCCGTCAATACCGGTGTCCCCAAGACGATGATCCAGCACCTGATTCGTTGGGTGGTTTCGTCTGGCCAGTTCTCTCCCGAAGTTGGCGAGATCTTGCTGTCGATTCTGGGAACCGAAATTTCTCCGGAGCTTGTTCCCGCGAAGCCCGGACAGAAGATGCAGTCCACGCAGGACAAGATCGGCCCTTACAATCTGCAAGACTTCAACCTGTACTACGTGCTTCGACGTGGAGCTCGCCCGTCCAAGATTGCATTCTTGGCAGAGCACGCCTGGTCAGATGCTTCTCGCGGCAACTGGCCAGCTGGCTACCCCGAAGAGGACAAGGTTTCATACTCCTTGGACGAGATCGTGAAGTGGGAGTGCCTGTTTATCCGTCGTTATTTCACTCAGCAGTTCAAGCGCAGCGCGCTTCCCAATGGCCCCAAGGTCATGGCTGGCGGATCGCTGTCCCCGCGCGGGGACTGGCGTATGCCTTCGGATGTTTCTGCCGAGGCCTGGCTGCGCGAGTTGGACGGCGCAGTGCAGGGGCTGGTTGAGTAGCGCGATCTGACGGAGTGCCCGTCAAAACAGTGAGATGATCCGCAATAGTTGCTGCAGGTTTCTACGCTCACCTATTTTTATTTAGGTAAGCCTTTCTTCATCAATATGCTTACACACTCGCTACTCTCACATTCTGCTGGAGAAAAAACATGTCGCGTAAGCTCCTGTCTCTGACTGCTCTTGGTGCAGCATCGTTGATGGCACTGACCGCCTGCTCAGGGGGCACGGCCTCGTCAAGTCAATCCTCAACAAGCGCTGCAGCAAGCTCAAGCAGCTCTGCGCCCAGCTCTATCACTATCGAATCCGACCAGGGAAACGTTGAAATTAAGCTGCCCGTCCAGCGCGTTGCATCCCTTGATAACCGCACATTCGAAGTGCTCGAACAGTGGAACGTGCCCCTGGTTGCTGCTCCGAAGAAGCTCATCCCCTCGACCGTCAAGGCATACAACACCGATTCCGTCGCCGACATCGGCATGCACCGCGACCCGAATCTTGAAGCACTTGCGGCATCAAACCCCGATCTGATCATCTCCGGTCAGCGTTTCACTCGATTTGATTCGCAGATTGCGGAAATGAACCCCGGAGTCCCGTTGATCAACCTCGAGCCACGTGACGGTAAGCCTCTTAACGAAGAGCTCATCCGTCAGGTCACCGACCTCGGCGAGATTTTTGGACATCAAGAAGACGCGAAGAAGCTGGTCGATGACTTCAACAATGCGTTGAATCGCGCAAAGAAGGCATACGACGGTAAGTCCACCGTCATGGCCGTGGACGTTTCCGGTGGCAACATCGGCTACGTTGCTCCTTCCAAGGGCCGCACATGGGGACCAATCTTCGATCTTTTGGGCCTCAAGCCCGCGCTTGAAGTTCAGGGCAGCACCGACTCTCACACCGGTGATGACATTTCCGTCGAGGCCATCGCTCAGGCAAACCCCGACTGGATCTTCGTTCTTGACCGCGACGCCGCGATTTCCAAGGAAGGCAGCTACACCCCTGCACAATCCGTGATTGATGGGAATGCTGCGCTGAAGAACGTCACTGCCCTGACGAAGGGACAGACGGTTTACGCACCGAATGACACCTACACGAACGAGTCCATCATCACCTACACGGAGATTTTGAACTCGATTGCTGATTCCTTCGAAAAGGCTTCAGCAAATAAGTAAGTTCCGAGTCTCACTCTGAGAACTCATTCTTAACACAGGGGTGTGTTGGTCCTTTCCAGGGCCAACACACCCACAACACTTATGGCTCAAACTTCTGTGACAAACCAGCACGCACCCCAGGTCCTTAAACGACGAATCGCTCTGCTTGTCTCTGCGTTCATTGTCCTTGGACTTCTCATTCTTTCGTTGTGCACCGGGGAATATTCGATTCTGTCCCACGATGACGGATGGGACATGTTCATCGCGGTTCGCATCCCGCGGACTGTCGCACTCATACTTTCAGGCGCGGCGATGTCGATGTGTGGTTTGGTCATGCAGATCATTACTCAGAACCACTTCGCAGAACCCACGACAACGGGAACCACCGAATGGGCAGGCTTGGGATTACTGGCGATTATGATCGTGTACCCCAGCGCATCGGTCCTTCTTCGTATGACGGTCGCAGTTGCCTTTGCCTTCTTGGGAACCATGGTGTTTTTCGCCTTGCTCCGAAGGGTATCTCTGCGTTCTTCACTGCTGGTTCCCATCATGGGAATGATGCTGGGAGCGGTCGTTTCGGCAGTTTCAACCTTCCTTGCCCTTGAAACAAACACCCTTCAAAACCTCAGCATCTGGTTCCAGGGATCTTTCACGAGCGTCTATACCGGCCAGTACGAAATTCTGTGGATCGTCACGCTTGCTGTTCTTGGTGTCGTCGTCCTCGCCGATCGCCTAACAGCAGTCGGCCTGGGTGAAGATATCGCAACGACCTTAGGCGTGAACTATCACCGAGTGATCCTCATTGCTACGGGTTTGATCGCTCTGGCCACAGGCGTCGTTACCGTTGTCGTTGGTTCCCTACCTTTCCTTGGCCTTGTCGTTCCCAACCTGATCTCTATGGCTTTCGGAGATCATCTTCGCCAGAACCTTCCTTGGGTCTGTGTTTCCGGTATCGCTCTTGTTACGATCGCTGATCTTCTGGCGCGGACGATCATTTCCCCCTTCGAGATGCCCGTCTCTGTCATCTTGGGGATTGTCGGCGCCTTCGTCTTTATCGCACTCATCCTGCGTCAAAGCCGCAAAGGAGGATTGCAATGAAGCGTTCGTCATCTTCGTCTTCCTTCGTAAATTCTTCTGCTCAGCGACGCTGGTGGCTGCTCTTTTCCGCGACACTGATCGTTGCGGCCATTTGCTGTGTTGGTCTGTTGCTGTGGAAGAATCCGGTTCCTGTCACCAGTCCAAAGTTTTGGCCGATCGCCAGAAGACGCGCTTTTTCCATCCTTGCAATCGCGGTTGTCGCCATATGTCAGGGCCTTGCAACCGTTGCCTTCCAAACCGTTGCGGGCAATCGGATTATCACTCCCTCGATCCTCGGTTTTGAATCCCTGTACCGCGTGATCAACACATCCGTTATTTTCTTTGCCGGTGTTGCAGGGTTTAACGCTGCGCAGAACCTACCGATGTTCATTTTCCAGCTGGCCATCATGGTTCTCTTCACTCTGATTCTCTATTCATGGCTTTTGACCAGCCAACAAGCGTCAATGCACGCGATGCTCTTGATTGGAGTGATGTTGGGGGCGGGCCTTGGATCGGTTGCCACCTTCATGCAAAGGTTATTGACCCCCAGCGAATTCGACGTCCTGACCGCCCGATTATTTGGCTCGATTTCGAACGCTGATCGCGCCTACTACCCCGTTGCTCTCCCCATCGTTGTTTTCGCAGCTGTAGTACTTTTCCTTTTGTCGAACCGACTCAACGTCATCGCTTTAGGGCGCGAGACCGCCACTAACCTTGGTCTCAATCACAAGCAAACCAGCATCATCGTGTTGGTTTTGGTTTCTCTGCTGATCGCCACATCGACTGCACTGGTTGGCCCGATGACTTTCCTGGGCTTCTTGATTGCGACGCTTTCCTACCAGTTCTCACCAACCAGCGATCACAAATACCTATTCGCTATGTCGGTTGCCCTGGGTCTGGCAGTTCTATCCGCTTCATATTTCTTGATGAACCATGTCTTTAACGCACAGGGCGTTGTCTCAATCATTATTGAATTTGTCGGTGGTTTGGCCTTCATCGTGACAATTCTGAAGAAGGGGCGTCTATGATTCAGCTCAATACAGTTGCGAAGCACTATTCCGAGGCCGTCCACATCGGTCCCGTCAGCCTTGAGCTTCCGCGTGGTGGGATTACCGCCCTTGTCGGCCCAAACGGTGCGGGAAAGTCGACGCTTCTGACCATGATTGGCCGTCTCCTCGGTATCGACGAGGGCACAATTACAGTCGGCGGTGCGGATGTATCAACGACAAAATCGAAAGACTTGGCGAAGATCTTGTCTATTCTTCGTCAAGAGAACCACTTCGTCTCGCGCCTGACTGTTCGCCAGCTTGTCGCCTTCGGTCGTTTCCCTCACAGCCATGGGCATCTCAACGCCCAGGATGAAGACATCATTACTCGCTACATCAATTTCTTGGGACTTGATTCAATCGAAACGCGTTATCTCGACCAGCTCTCTGGCGGACAGCGCCAACGCGCCTACGTTGCGATGGTTTTATGCCAGGAAACGGACTACATCCTTCTTGATGAGCCGCTCAATAATCTGGATATTGCACGCAGTGTTGAAATGATGAAACTGCTCAGGCGGGCCGCTGAAGAATTTAAACGCACGATCGTCATTGTTCTTCACGACATTAATTTTGCGGCTCGCTACGCCACGCGCATCGTTGCGCTCAAGGATGGCACTGTCGCTTACCAGGGCACTCCCGAAGAGATCATGACTGACCAGGTGCTCACTGATGTCTTCGATACCCCGGTTCACGTGATCACAACTGAAGACGGGCCTCTTGCAAGCTATTTCTAGGTCTTAACGCGCTTTTCGCGCGCGAACAGGAGCGAAACTGTTGAGGGGGTGAAGGCCTAGGCCTTCACCCCCTCAACAACCGCAAAGTATTTTTACTTCTTGGGTGCACGCTCGCGTGAGTCGAGCATGAAAAGCGCCAACTTCGAGGGCTCCAATGCGCGCACTGCATGCGGAAGGCGTGTTCCGAAGTGGATGACATCGCCGGGACGCAGAATCACTGTACGGCCATCTGCGACGATCTCCAGAGCCCCCTCAAGGGTCTGAAGAATGACGGGCATTGCCGCGGTGTGCTCACTGAGAATCTCATCCTTATCGAAGGAGAAGAGCACCAGACGCATTCCTTCACAGTGCATGACGGTGCGCGAAACCGTGGCTTGTTCGTTGATCTGGATCATCGAGGCGATGTCTTGAACATCCGTCATGATCGGCACGGGAACCTCAAGATTTGTGTCGTCACTGAGCGTCATGGTCTTCTCCTTTCAGTGGCTTGTGAGCCACAATTGCCACTCCGCACATCCACTGTTGGTATGTACGGAAAGTCTTCCTCATTCCTAGCACACGCGCACGCAGCTCTCGATCTGAAAGAACATTGCGAATGATTCGCAGTGTCTGCATAAAACCTTCATCGCGAATATTCCGCGAGAAATCAAGGAGGGCCATAGGAGCGGTGTGAACGCGATCAACCACCAGTCCACATTCTTCCAAAAGCTGCGACCACTGCGCGCAGGTGAGGGGACGTGCATTTACGTGAATTGCACGCGCTAGGTCTTTACGAATCTGCGTATGCAACTCCTCGTCGATAGTATCGGGTTGGACGGCAAGCTCATGGATCGCATAGCGTCCTCCCGGTGCCAGCAGCCGCACGGCCTCGGAAATGATGGCTTTCTTGGACTTCTCCCCCTGCATGGTCAGCATGGCTTCACCAACGACAACATCGGCAGACCCCGACTCCAGTCCGGTGTCGGAGGCATCAGCGTTGATCACTGTCCCCCGTGTGCCGACCAACTCGCTCACGTGTTTGGCAGCAACCGGGTCCTTGTCGACCCCGGTGTACGAGGCCGGGCGTGCAGCAAGAATTTCCGATGCGGTTCGCCCCAACCCGGGAGCGTATTCAACCACCCGCGAGCCGGTAAGCTTCGCATCAGAGAGCATCTGAAGTGTCAGTTCCAAACCGCCGGGACGCAGAACTTTCTTTCCGACTCTTGCGAGTACCCAGTGCCCAGGTGCAGTAGATGCAGGACGCTGAGAAATCGGTAATGCGCTGTGGCGGTCTTCTTCCTCAGGCATCTCAGTCACGTCGTTGTCACTCACGCTTTTCCCCTTTACTCAAAGAGCTTCTGGCCGACGTAGGTATCGTTCTCACGCACTCCGGGGAGCATAAGGTAAACACCCGACGCCAAGTGCTGGAGGTACTCGGTCAGTTGATCGCTCTTCATCTTCGCCAAAACGGGGATAAAGCCCTCTGCAGGATTTCGCACGTAGGCAACGAAGAACAGACCCGCATCCAAGCGCCCCAAGTAGTCCACGCCCTCGAGGTAGTTGTATCCGCGTCGCAGCATGCGCCGCCCCGAGTTGTTGTTCGGGTTCATCATGGCAACGTGTGAATCAGGAGCGATTGCCAAACCAGAAGAACCAACGGTGGGATTTCCCTGCTGTCCTTCCTTCGCAAAATCAGGGTTGGTGAATTCTTCACCGCCCGACAGAGGTGCCCCGTGGATCTTGTCGCGCCCGATGATCTGTTCTTGTTCGGCCAGGACCAGTTCGTCCCAGACCTCCATCATCATCTTGATCTTGCGCACGCACATGTAGGATCCGCCGGCAGCCCATGAGCCCTGATCGTCACCGGCTTGGATCCACAGGTGCTTATCCAATTCGGCTTGAGAGTCTTCGGCCTTGATGTTGGATGTTCCATCCTTGAAGCCAAAAAGATTACGAGGCGTTTCCTGAGACTTCGAGGTCGATGAAGTTCTCCCGTATCCCAGTTGCGTCCAGCGCATGGTCGCGCGACCAAAAGCGATACGCGTGAGGTTGTGGAGGGCGTGAAGATTCACCATGGGGTCTTCGGAACAGGCCTGGATGATGAGGTCTCCACCGCCGCGCTTGGGGTCGAGCTTTTCTGCTGCCATGGGAGGAATTCCATCACGCAGGGCAACGGGAAGTTTATCGCCAAGACCAAAGCGATCTCGGCCCTCGTCATCGATGAACAAGGTTTTGCCAACCCCGAAGGTGATGGTGAGGCCTGCAGGACCAAGCCCCATCGATTCACCGGTATCGGCCGGCGCCTTCGTCAGGGAAGTTGTGTAGTCCTTGACGAGTTCGCCATGAGTCAGGCGTTCAGCGGCCAAGGTCCAGTCTTGGAGAAGCTCAATGAGCGTATCACGGTTCGTAGTCGTTAAGTCGAATGCGGCAGTGTGCATCTGCTGCTGAGCTGGGGTAATGATTCCCTGCTGATGTTCACCACGGAACTCGTAGGTCTTCTTCATGACATCGGAATCGATGCCATCACCCGCGTGGCGACCGAGGGCAAATCCGCCGCCACCGCCCAGCCCAAGGGTAAGTGCACCGAGGCCGGCTAATCCTAAAAATTGGCGACGCGAGAGTCCTTCTTTGGTGCCCTCGTGATCGGCATTGCCATTGTGTTCAGCTGCTTCGTGATGCTGAGTCATGACTGGGTCCTTAAATGACAGATGGATTTTAATGATGCGGTTGGGCGTGGCGCCCCTCCGAAGTGCGCCACGCCCAACTCGCTGTGTTCAGTGATTACTGAACGATTGCTGCGGTCAGCTGAGCCAAGGGAAGGCGCAGCGCGTTGACCTTGTCGGAGAGGGCCTTGCGGCCTGCCTCGTCAATGGTGTCGTAGGAAACGTATCCGTCGCCATCCTTGTGCTTATCCAGCTCGTGCTGAAGCTCGGTGAAGGCATCGGAGATCTTTCCAGCCAGCTTGGCGTCCTTGGCCTTTGCGATATCTTCAACATCGCCGTATGCAACCTTGGCGCCCTCGACATTGGCAACGAAGTCGTAGAGATCAGTGTGAGAGAAGGCTTCTTCCTCACCGGTGATCTTCGTGGTTGCGACCTCTTCAAGCAGCGAAATCGCGCCGTTGGAAATGTCGGACAGGGAGATCTTGAAGTTGTCCGAGTAGACCAGATCGTAGAGCTTTTGAGTGTCCTCAACCAGCTTATCGGCCATCTTTGAACGCTCGTCCTCGCTCAGGCCCTGGTAGCCATCCGGGCGCCACAGGTCCTTTTCGATCGCGTGCCAACCGGTCCATTCACCGTCAGCACCTTCTTCCTGCCAGTCAGCTTCGCGCTGGTCAAGAGCAGGATCGATGTCGCCAAAGGCCTCGGCAGTGGGCTCAATGCGCTCGTAGTACATACGCGCAGGAGCGTATGCCTTGCGGGCCGAATCGAAATCGCCCTTCTTGTACAGCTCAGCGAAGGACTTGGTTTGCTCGAGGAGCTGACCGGACTGATCACGGACGTATGCGGTGTAGTTGGTGACGGCGGCGTCGATCTGCGCCTGCTCGTCCGAGCTCACCTCGACGGGCTTTCCAGAGTCGGTCACGGTGAACTCAGTGGCGCCGACAAGTGCGCCAACCATGTTCTTCTTGCAGGCGGTGAAGTACTTTCCGGGCTGCAGGGTTACGGTGTAATCAACCGAGGTTCCGGGGCCCAAGTTTTCGCGTTCGCCGACAATGCGGAGCTTATCTTCAGCAAGGATTTCGAACTCATTGCGAACGGTTCCGTTGTTCGTCAGCTTGAAGTTCACGACACCGGAAGGCACGCTTGCGGCAGAGACCTTGCAGGTGTCATCAGTGATGGTCACGGCCAGGGGTGCGTCGCTTGCAGCAGCGCTTCCCGAGGCCGAAGAACTTGAGGGGTTGTTGGCGACACAAGCGCTCAAACCCAGTGCTGAAACAGCCGCAACTCCAATGACGAGGCGCGTGCGGGAGGCGTTCATTTTTCTCCTTGTTGGGTGTGGTGTTGTGAGCCGATCATCCCGGAACGCACCAGGAAAAGCGGCAGAATAATGACGATGTAGAGCACCCAGCCGATCAGCTGCAGATGGGTGGGGGCGGCATTGACGTTGAACATTGCTTCAAGAAGCGTCCACCACCACGAGGAAGTGGTCAGCCATGAGTAGACCGAGCCGTCCAAGTATGCGGTGATGTCATAGATGGGGGTTCCCCATCCCGGAATCACCGAGGCTTCCTGAAGATCGCCAATGCCGTAGGAGACGATCCCTGCAGCGACGAAAATCAGAAGAAGACCGGTGATATTGAAGAAGATTGAAAGATTAATTCGAGCTGCGCCGGTGTAGATGAGCCAGCCGATAATAACGGCAACGACAAGACCGGTCACAACACCAAGAGCGGGCGCTGCAATTGCATTTTCGGCAGAAGATTTGATTGTTGCCCATACGAAGAGCGCGGTTTCAATTCCTTCGCGCACAACTGCGATGAAGGCAATCCATACGACTCCCCACTCTGAGCCAGATGCAAGCTGAGCTGCCGTATCCTCACGAAGTTTGCGTGCAAATTGACGGGAGTTTGAACTCATCCAGAGGATCATCCAGGTCACCATGGCGACCGCAACAAGCGAGAGTGTTCCTCCCAGTATTTCCTGCGCCTGGAATGAAAGAGTGTAAGGCCCCCAGGTCATGATCGCGCCGAGGCTTAAGGGCAGCGCTGCGGCAATAATGACGCCGAACCATACTTTGGGGAGCAGGTTCCTGCGTCCAACTTTCACCAGATAGGCCGCTACGACACCGACGATCAGTGCGGCTTCGACACCCTCTCTGAGGGCAATCAGGAAGTTCGCGAGGAACATTCATCTCCCAACCGAATGATTTACGACAATCATTCATAACCTAATTAACTGTACTTAGGATAACCTGTGTTACCTAAGTACACCCCCTTTCGTTGTCTTTCTCACGCTAATCAGACGGAAGGCGGTGTAGGCTCAACCCAGAAGCCGCATCAGAAGGAGAAGCCATGCGTCCCATCCACTGGATCATCGTCTTGATCGTTGTCCTTGTTCTTTTTGGCGCTCAAAAGCTCCCCGACTTGGCGCGATCCATTGGCAAGAGCGCAAAAATCCTCAAAGAGGAAATGAACGACCTGTCTCAAGACTCCTCATCCGCCAACGACCAGGCCTCTACCTCTCAGCCTGAAAACACGGATTCGTCGAAGTAGTTACCTTCTCAACGCACCATCATTTCGCTGCGAACCAATGACCCGGGCTGATTCTGACGCATATATGTCATTGACGCGCCACCTCCTTGAGTTGCGCGCGCGCCTTCTGCTCAGCCTTGCAGGCATCCTCGTCGGAGCAATCGGCGCGTGGTTCCTCTACACTCCGGCAACCACGTGGCTCACGCGCCCGCTCGCCTCAGCCGGGGCCTCGGGAATCAACTTCCGCACAATCATCGGCCCCTTCTCAACCCACATCACCTTCGCGCTCTGGGCGGGCTTCATCCTCACAACTCCGTGGTGGCTGACCCAACTCTGGCTCTTCATCGCCCCCGCCCTCACACGTACGGAAAAACGACGCACCGCACTGATTGCGATCCCCAGCGCAATTCTTTTCCTTGCGGGAGTCGCCTCGGCGCTGTGGTTCCTCCCCCACGCGGTCAGCCTTTTACTCTCTGAGCTTCCCCAAGGCACCTCTGCGCTGCTGGATTTTGATTCCTATATCAGCTTCGTCGTGATCCTGACCTTGGTGATCGGTGCGTCTTTCCTTTTCCCCATGATCATCATTGGGATTCACGCCTTGGGACTTGCCTCAACTGGGCAGATCCTTCGCCATTGGCGCTGGGCTGTTGTGGGGGCGACCGTATTCGCCGCGATTACAAATCCGCTTCCCGACCTATGGTCGATGATTCTTCAGATGTGCGCGCTTCTAGCTCTGTATTTTGGGGCGATTGGGGTGTGTTGGCTGCGCGATCTTCTTGCGCGGCGCCGTCAGCGTAAGCGCGAAGCTGCGCCATCGCTTGATCCGACTGCTGCCTGAACGAGGCGGTGAGCGCTTGGTAGCGCCTGCGCACATCGATGATGCGCCGCGCTGCCTCACTCATGCCTTTGGGGCCTAGAACCGCGAGGACCACCACGGCGATGATGATCGCCTCGGGTCCGCTGATTCCAAGAAAGTCCATGTCTTCACTTTTGCACGCGTAGGCACCCGGGAGCAAGCACAAGGGAGCTTGCAATCAATGCAATGCCCGCGGCGGGAATGACAAGCATTGCTGAAAGAAGCGAGGTGTGCTGAACCAGAACCCCCACAAGAGGCGGCGCGACAAGAAAAGCCAAGCGCCCCAACCAAGACACAATCGTCAGTCCTACCGCTGGATCCATTCCGCGGATATCGTGAGCGGCGTTGTAGGCCAGAGGTACCGAGGCCGAGGCCCCAATTCCCGCCGTCGCGAATCCGAACAGCAGGGCTGGGGTTGTTCCGAGAAGCAGTCCGCCTCCCATTCCGACAAGGATGAGCGCTCCCCCACCCGCGACGACCGCGCGCGGGCCAAATCTTCCGACCAAGGGATCTGCAATAAAGCGTCCCAGAGCATGAGTCGATAACAGGACAACATATCCGCTTCCCGCGAGCGCCGCGCCTGTCTTTGCGTAATCACGCATAAAAAGCGTCGCCCAGCTAGATCCGGCATCCTCGATGAGCATTCCGGAAATGCATAGAACGACAAGCAATCCCAAAACGATCGCTGGCGCCAAGGGACGAGTTCGAACACGAGAGAGATCCTCTCGGTCTGTTTCTTCTGAGTTGTCTGGATCTGCGCCGGGAAGGGTGAAGGGAAGGACAAGTAATCCAAGTGCAATGCAGCCCAAAGAGGCAATGAGGGTGTGGGCCAGAAGCGAAATGTGCAAGGCGGTCGTGAGAATTCCAAAGCCTCCACCCGCAGCTGCACCCACGGACCACATCCCGTGGAATGAACTGATGATTGGGCGGCGATATTCACGTTGCAGACGCAAGCCCTGCATATTTTGTGCGACATCCACCAGAGAATCACTGCAGCCATTCAAGAAGAATCCGCACGCAAGAAGCAGATACAGCGCGACTGAGAGAAGAGAACCGGGGGAAGCTAAGGGACGCAGAGTCGCACTCAACCCGATTGTCAGAACCGCGATTCCAATCCCAATTGTCAAAAGCGAGGCCGCAATGCGTGATGTTAAGCGGCGAACAACCTTCGCAGCGAAGGGGCCCGCAAGAATTCCGCCCAGCGATGATAGAGCGATCGTAGCGCCGTAAACACTTGCCGAGAGGCCAAACACATCCTTGATTTCAGGGAAGCGAAGTACCAAGCTGCCAATAAGAAGCCCATTGGTGAAAAACAGCGCACAGATTGCCACGCGCGCTTTTCTCCTATGAGACTGCGTGTTTTCCGGCATTATCGTCACTCCCATATGAGCGCTTCGGATTGCCCTTCTTTGATATCTACCGGATAGTAGCAGTCATTTCGGGAAGGAAGCTCATCGCCTGAACGACCAATCCGGATGCTTGTTCATAACCGGAGGCGCTGGGATGGAAACCATCACTAGCCCAAAAGTCTGAAACCAGCTCTGCGTGTGCAACATCAACAAAATCAACGCCGTATTCCCGACAGATCCGCTGAGAGGCCGCGGTCTGCCAATCAATTCTGCGCGCGAGTTCGCGTCGGAGCATCGCAGGAAGTTTCGGGGAATGATGCGGCTGGCCGGCAGAGCACACAATGATGTGATCGGCACGAGTTCGCGCCTGCTCAATTACCGCTCGAAGATCATCAAGCCAGTCTTCCCGACTTCTCCTTGCCATCACATCGTTGCTTCCGGCACAGATGAAGAGAATATCAACATGCCCCTTCACTTCGGGAAGAAAACGGTAACGTACGCGACGCATCGTCGACCCCAGTTTCGCGTGCGTCTCCCACTGAACCGACCGATTGGCCGTATCGGCAATTTTTCGCGCAATCCGCGGAGTCAAGGCAAGGTCTTGATGCTCGACACCGCTTCCCGCAACCAGGGAATCCCCAATGGCAACCAATCGCAGTGGCCGGGCCGAGGCCTCGGGAACGAAAGAGGAAGGAGAGACGATCCCGTGACGCTCGCCAGGCGCTTCAGGGGCTAGGCGAACAGTGTATTTCGCCCACAGAGCCTGAGAAAGAAGAAGAGTCTTGCGCACAGGATTCATCCTTCTACCCTATGCAGACGCTGGCTGCGCTTCTTTTGCGTTTTTGCTCAGGTGTCAAAGTAGGACATGTGACCCCTGAAATGTGAAGCTCTACGGGTACGCTTAAGGGGTACAGTCCTGATCACAGAGGTGAAGGAGATACTCATGGCTGAGAACACCCGTACCGAATCAGATTCGATGGGAACCGTTGAGGTTGCCGCAGATCGTTACTGGGGAGCACAAACCGAACGTTCACTGCACAATTTCGACATCGGCCGTAATACTTTCGTCTGGGGCCGCCCTATGGTGCGCGCACTGGGAACGCTGAAGAAGGCTGCAGCACTGGCAAACGCCGAGCTGGGAGAGCTGCCCCAGGATATTGCAGACCTGATTGCACGCGCCGCCGATGAGGTCATTGAGGGCAAGCTCGACGACCACTTCCCGTTGGTCGTTTTCCAGACCGGTTCGGGCACTCAGTCCAATATGAATGCCAACGAAGTGATCTCGAACCGCGCCATCGAACTTGCGGGCGGCGTCATGGGATCCAAGTCTCCCGTTCACCCGAACGATCACGTTAACCGTGGCCAGTCCTCAAATGACACCTTCCCCACCGCAATGCACATTGCCGTAGTCCAGGAGCTTCAGGCCATGTACCCGCGCGTTGAGCAGCTGCGCAACACCTTGGACAAGAAGTCGAAGGAATACGCCGACGTCGTCATGGTTGGTCGCACCCACCTGCAGGATGCAACGCCCATTACCCTGGGCCAGGTTATTTCCGGCTGGGTTGCACAGATCGATTTCGCGCTTGATGGCATTCACTACGCGGATTCTCGTGCACGCGAACTGGCAATTGGCGGAACCGCAGTGGGAACCGGCCTCAATGCTCACCCTGCATTCGGTCAGCTGGCTGCCAAGAAGATTTCTGAGGAAACCGGCATTGAGTTCAAGCAGGCCTCGAACCTGTTTGCAGCCCTGGGCGCACACGACGCGTTGGTGCTGGTCTCTGGCGCGCTGCGTGTTCTGGCAGACGCACTGATGAAGATCGCCAACGATGTGCGTTGGTACGCTTCCGGTCCGCGCGACGGCATCGGCGAGCTCATCATCCCCGAGAATGAGCCCGGATCGTCGATCATGCCCGGCAAGGTCAACCCGACCCAGTGCGAGGCCATGACAATGGTCGCAACCCAGGTCTTCGGCAACGACGCAACCGTCGGTTTCGCTGGTTCACAGGGCAACTTCCAGCTCAATGTTTTCAAGCCCGTCATGGCATGGAACGTTCTGGAATCGATCCGCCTGCTGGGTGATGCCTGCGTTTCCTTCGATATCCACTGCGCATACGGCATTGAGCCGAACCACGAAAAGATTCAGCACCACCTGGATATCAACCTGATGCTGGTCACCGCACTGAACCGTCACATCGGTTATGACAAGGCCTCAAAGATCGCGAAGAACGCCCACCACAAGGGCATCTCGCTTCGCGAGTCCGCTCTGGAGCTTGGTTTTGTCACTCCCGAAGAGTTCGATGCATGGGTTGTTCCCGCAGATATGACGCACCCCAGCGCCGCTGACAAGTAAGCCCACTGGGTATAACTCACACTCATGCCCCGGTTTGGACACCGTCCAAACCGGGGCATTTATCTGCGCGGTAGAATACAAACATAAATCTTGAAGGAAAGAGGGTTCTCATGGCACTTTTCGAACGTCAAACCGACGGCGGCTTCATTGTTGCGCTTCCATTTGAGAATGCATTTCCTTTGCTGGTTCAAGAGATACAAAAACTGGGGTGGGGAGTTCATATGGTTGACCCCACGACAGGTCACATTCAGGCAACAACCGGTATGTCCATGTTGACCTTCGGTGAAACGATTTGGATCTCAGCCTTCTCCATCCCGCAGGGCACATCGGTAGCAATGCGCGTTGAAGCTACGGGTTTTGCCCCCGCATTCCAGGGGAAGCAGAACCGTAAGAACATCAAGAAGCTTCGCGATAGCATTTCGGTCTTCGCCCAGACCTTTGATGCTCAATAACTTTTGCTTCCACATCACACCTTCGACGCTCAATAACTATTGCTTCTACGTGAGTAGCGGGAAGATTAGTACACTTTCAATTGACTGAAATCACAGGCTTTCTCGCTGAGAGAGTCCTGAGAATCCCCCTATTATTTCTTCGTGAGAAAGTCATTTGTTACCGCCGCCTGCGTAACGATTCTTCTATTCGCAGGTCTTTTTGTACCCGGCCTACGCATCACCGTTCTGGTAGCCGGTTTACTTGCAGCTATTTTCCTGCCCTTCACGGCGATCTGGAACCGTTCAGCAGCGGACGGCACATCTTACGCGCGCAATCTGGGCTACGCCCTAGTCATGGCATTGATTCTTCTCAGCCCGTCTGTCACGGTTCTGCTCATCGATTCGGCAGCTTAAACAGCGAAACCCGTTTTTATTTCGTCGGACGGTCTTTCGTGACCGTCCCATTTTTAGCTTTGATCTGCGCAAACAACTCTTGCCAAGAGCTCAAGAGCTCAAGTATAATTATCCGTGGATGCACCAAAGAATCGCTGCATGCCACCTGTGATTTCGTCGCGGATTTTCCGCCACCGCCAACTTGGCACCTAATTCTCATCTTTGCTTTCAAGGACACACTATGAAAATCGTCGACGAGAAGAGATCATCGCTCGATAGCTTGATCTACGTCTTTTTCTTCCTCGGCACCCTTGGCATCGTTTTTTCATTGAAGGGGATGTACAGCGATCAGCCGATGTTGTGGCTCTCCAAGCCACTCGCATGGGGCATCATCATTGGTTTTGCGTTAACTCTTGCGGGATTGATCCTGAGGCTGGCGAATCTGGTCCAGCTTTCACGGTCAATCCGTTGGATTGCGATCGCCTACAACTTTGCAATTCCATTCGTAACTCTGGGGGTTCTGATTGGAACCTTCCAGATGAACGCAATGCCCAGTTTTGGCGCATTCCTCAATGAATATAGCGATGTCATCACAGCGCCAGCCCTGCTTCCCTGGCTCTTCACCGGAACGCTGCTGTGCACGCTATTTCTGCCCTACAAGATGGGAGACCTCACCTTCCACGCACCGACACTGAGCTCAGAAAACGGCACGAAGGCTTAGCTGAGCTCTTATTGTTCTGGGTGGTGAACGCTCACAGTTCACCACCCAGTTTTATTAGCGCCAGTAAGGGCTGACGACGACTTCCGCCTTCTGCAAGTCCTTGACTTCCGAATAGCCCGTCGAGGCCATTGTCCGCTTAAGTGCACCAATGAAGTTGAGCGTTCCATCCGCTCGCGTCGATGGCCCATAGAGGATCTCGCTAAAGGTACCCGAGGTCCCCACGCGAACGCGGTGGCCTCGCGGAAGCTCTGGGTGTGTAGCCTCGGACCCCCAATGCCATCCACGTCCGGGAGCTTCTTCAGCGCGAGCCAAGGCCGCACCCATCATCACTGCGTCTGCTCCACAGGCAATCGCACGTGTCATATCGCCGGAGCGACCAATGCCGCCGTCTGCAATCACGTGGACATAGCGCCCACCCGATTCATCCATGTAATCACGACGCGCTGCAGCAACATCTGCGATGGCCGTTGCCATGGGAGCATGGACTCCAAGAGACTGGCGCGTTGCATGCGCCGCTCCCCCACCAAAGCCAACCAAAATACCTGCGGCACCAGTACGCATGAGGTGCAGGGCAGCAGTATCTGTTGAGACGCCTCCAACGATCACCGGAACGTCGAGTTCATAAATGAAACGTTTCAGATTCAGAGGCTCTGCGCGTGATGAAACGTGCTCAGCTGAAACGGTTGTCCCGCGGATAACGAAGAGGTCCACCCCGGCCTCGACAACTGCACGCCAGTAGCGCTGGGTACGCTGCGGCGAAAGTTTGCCCGCGACAACGACGCCTGCCTTACGAATGTATTCCAAACGTTCGGTGATGAGGTCTTCTTGAATGGGAGCAGAGTAGATTTGTTGCAGACGCGCAATCGACCCGTCTGCAGGAAGCTGCGCAATTTCATCCAAAATCGGCTGAGGATTTTCGTAGCGAGTCCACAATCCATCCAGATCCAGAACGCCAATTCCGCCGAGTTTGCCGAAGAGGATCGCAGTATCGGGACTCATCACCGAGTCCATAGGTGCTGCCATGATGGGGACGTCGACGTGATAGGCATCGATTTGCCAGCCAACATTCACATCCGCGGGATCCCTGGTCCGGCGTGCCGAAACTAGTGCGATGTCATCCAAGGTATACGCCCGACGACCACGTTTTCCCCGACCAATTTCGACCTCGTTAGCCATGCCGCCATTCTAGTCGCACAATCTCGTCGGATGCGTCACCAAGGGCCAGAGGACACGAACCCTTCCCACCCCATTAATGTAAGGTATTTCACATATTGTCTACATGGCGATACGGCTTTACATTCAGTCAAAAACACCTGTGGACACATGACAAAAGGCCTAAAAATTTTACTTTAATTTTATTTTCTTTATGAGGAGGCCTTGGCTAAACTTCACCAGTTCCTCACCTTTACTCAATCACAATTTTTCCTTGAAGTGAAAGAGAAAAAGACCCTTCACAAAACACTTGAAACGGCCTGAGTAGACAGGCACACTGTGTATGTCATCACAGAGATACACCTACTACCGGTGTTCGTCATTTGATCCGCAGGAGGTCACCATGTTGACAGCAGCAGCTGCCGTTACCAAGGATTTCCGACGCAGTTCACGCACGGAAAACCGTAATCGTCAGGATGTATCGCGCCGTACAAGCGAACGCGCACCCCGGAAGCTCGAATCACGAGATCGTGCTCAGATGCCCTGCGCATACACGCGTTTCTCCTTCCCCTTGCCTTTACATCCCTGATCACTGGTCAGTTCCACTCTGTCCCGCTTCTTCGTCGAAGCGGGACACTTTTATGAGCCGCGAACTGAAAAACTGGACGCAAATGACAGTGCGCTGATGCACACTTAAGTCATGGCAGACACACACCCTCATTCTTGGGCTCAGCTTCCCTGGCTGGGCTTCGATACCGAAACGACAGGCGTCAACCCCCATCGCGACCGTCTTGTCAGTGCGGCTCTGGTTCTGCGCAGCGAAGGCGCATCTGGATCCCCGGGTTCCGACGCCATTACAACGTGGTTGGCTGATCCGGGCGTCGATATCCCGGATACAGCCGCACAAATCCACGGCATTACCACCCAGTACGCACGCAGCAATGGGCGCCCCATCGAAGAAGTCCTCGATGAAGTCGCATCTGCGTTGACAGCGCACATGGCGCAGGGCTACCCAGTCGTTGCCTTTAATGGAAGCTACGACCTCACCCTGCTCGAAGAAGAGCTTCGCCGCCACTCGCTTCCAACACTCAGCGACAGACTCGGAACCCCAGAACCGGCACCGATCATTGATCCCTTGGTATTGGACCGCCATCTTGAGCGCTACCGCAAAGGAAAGAAGCAGCTGTCATTAATGGCAGCGGCTTACGGCGTTCCTGTCTCAGAAAACGCACACACAGCTGAATACGACGTAATCATGACCCTTGATGTCTTGGCTGCTATTGCCCGGAAGTATCCGGACTGCGCGTCTAAAGACTGCCGGGAAATCCACGCGTTCCAGAAGGAAGTCCATGCTGCTTGGGCAGAAAACTTCGAGAATTTCATGCGTTCAAAGGGCAGGGACACGCACATCGATCGCCGCTGGCCCATGCAATAAGGACACCATGCCTCAAGTGCTTTAAGGGCACACAACGCCCCAAATGCAGTAAGGAACGCAATGTCCCACATGCATTAAGGGCACGGCTCAAAGCCGTGCCCTTAAAGACTTCTTACTGACGAATCACTTCGCCGAAGAGTGGTAGTTCGGAGCCTCTGTTGTCATCTGAACATCGTGCGGATGCGACTCACGCAAGCCTGCAGAGGTAATGCGAACAAAGCGACCATTACGCTTCACAGCGTCAATCGTCGAGGCACCCAGGTAGAACATCGTCTGATGCAGACCGCCCACCAGCTGGTAGACAACCGCAGCGAGCGAACCGGTGTAGGGAACCTGGCCCTCGATGCCCTCGGGAACGATCTTGTCATCCGAGGAGACATCGGCTTGGAAGTAGCGATCCTTCGAGTACGACTTGCGTCCGCGCGAACTCATCGCGCCCAAAGAGCCCATGCCGCGGTAGCGCTTGTACTGCTTGCCATTTGTGAAGACAACCTCGCCGGGCGATTCCTCGCAGCCAGCAAGAAGCGAACCCAACATGACAGTGTCCGCACCGGCAACAATTGCCTTACCGATATCACCGGAGTACTGCAGGCCACCATCAGCAATCAGGGGCACACCTGCCGGCTTGCACGCCAGAGATGCCAAGTAGATCGCAGTCACCTGAGGCACACCCACGCCCGCAACGACACGCGTTGTACAGATCGAACCCGGGCCAACACCCACCTTCACAGCGTCAACGCCTGCATCGATCAGGGCCTGAGCACCTTCGGTTGTTGCGACGTTACCGCCGATGATCTGAACACCGTCGAAAGAAGAGTCAGCCTTGATCTTTCGGATCATTTCCAGAGCCAAGGCAGCGCCACCGTTCGCAGTATCAACAACCAGAACGTCAACACCTGCATCGCGAAGCGCGCAGGCGCGTTCCCAGGTATCTCCCCAGTAGCCAACCGCTGCGCCGACCATCAGACGACCACGATCATCCTTCGTCGCATTCGGGTACTGCTCGGTCTTAACGAAGTCCTTCACCGTGATCAGACCGGTCAGACGTCCATCTTCATCAATGATGGGAAGCTTCTCGACGCGATTTGTCGCTAGCAGTGCCTTCGCTTCCTCGCGGCTGGTCCCAACCTTGCCCGTCACCAGACGTTCGCGAGGAGTCATGCAGTCACGAACCTTCAGTGTTGCCCACTGATCGGTGGGAACAAAACGCAGATCGCGGTTCGTAATGATGCCAATGAGCTGCTGCTGGTCATCGACAACAGGAAGGCCCGAGACACGGTAGTGGCCACACAAACGATCCAGTTCCTCGATGGTGGCATCGGGGCCAATAGTCACCGGGTCCTCAACCATTCCCGATTCAGAACGCTTCACCTGACGAACTTGGGAAGCTTGCTCTTCGATCGAAAGGTTTCGGTGCAAGATTCCGATACCGCCCTGGCGAGCCATTGCAATCGCCATGCGCGCCTCGGTCACCGTATCCATCGCCGCAGAAAGCAAGGGAATACGCAGGCGGATCTTCTTCGTCAGCTGAGCAGATGTATCAACCTCAGAGGGAACAACATCGGTCAGTTCAGGAAGAAGCAGAACGTCATCGTAGGTCAGTCCGGTCAAAGCAAAAGGATCATTGTGAATGTCTGCCATGAACAGAGTTTAGGCCCGAAAGTGGGCCAGAGCATACTGGGTTTGACCTAAAACCCAGTATGCGTGGCTAAGTTCACCCCAGAACAGTGAGAGTAGAAGTGGACTACGCCTCTTCTTCTGCCTTCTCCTTCAAGGCAAGAGCAAAGCACGGAGTATTGCCAACCTGCGGAAGAAGCAGCATCTGCGCAACGTGGTAGGCGTCCGCTTTCCCCTCCCACGTTGTCCCAGACTCCGCGCCCGAGGCATCGACTTCGTGGATCCAGCGACCGGTGGCCTCGCGAAGGTAGCGGTCCGCCCAATCGACCCACTGCGCATACAGAGAACTCAGCTCCGCAACACGCGCGTCATCTCCGGCCTCTTCATGAACACGGCCCAAGACGCAGGCAGAATTGACAGCCTCGCACAGCACCCAGTGCATGCGAGTATCTACAACCGCGCGCCCATCCCAGTCGGTCGTGTAAACGAAACCCTGAGCGCCATGTTTATCCCAGCCATCAGAGCATGCGCGGTTGAAAAGCTGCTCAGCAGCTTCAAGCATCCAATCTTCGCTCTCCCCCATAGCCAACAGGGCTGCACGGGTGTGGAGGATCAGTCGTGCCCATTCCATCCCGTGTCCGGGGGTTGCACCGTAGGGACGGAAAGGATCCGAAGGACGATCGATGTTGTGATCGGGAAGCATGTTCCACTCGGAATCGAAGTGTTCGGGAATGCGCCAATGCAACTGCTCAGCGACCTCGGCCACGAAACGACAGATTCCGCGTGCACGATCCAGCCAGATGCGATCTCCCGTCGCGTCATAAGCAGCTAGGTAAGCCTCGACGGTGTGCATATTTGCATTGACACCACGGTAGCTCTCACCACGGCTGTAATCACGGTTCCAGGATTCACAGACGCGTCCGAACTGAGGCTCCCACCAATGGAGCTCTTGGTCAGCCAGCGCACGATCAAGAAGCTCGCGGGCACCCGGACGGCCAAGCACTGTTGCGGCGCTCGAGCACAGGATGACAAAAGCATGCGCGTATGCCTGCTTCAAGCCGTCATTCGCTGGTTCAATGGCCTTCCAATGCGGACCATCCTCGCGTTCAACAATCTCTGTCACGAGCCCGGAGAACCAACCGCCATTTTCGGCATCGTACATGGGGCCTTCAGTCAGGCAACGAATACCATGATCGACCAAGGGGATCGCCCAGTCGTAACCCTTAAGCGCTGCGAGCGCGAAAACATAGGTCATTCGCCCGGTAATCCACAGTTCAACTGGCTTTGAAGGATCCACTACCCCATTGCGATCCATGTAGCCAAAACCGCAATCTACAACCGAACCCGCCGCAAAATGAACAAGTTCTTCGAATTCTTCATCGAAGGCTTCGATAAGCTGGCGATCTTCCCACGGGGTCATCTTTAATCCTCTGTGCATGCCGCACCTGCGCGACCTTATAGATACGCGTCTACGCTAACACGTTGCAAGAACATGCAGTAATTGAACGAGGAAGCGCAGAAGAATTCAGCGAACGGAAGCTGCGGGGACCTTCGCACTCAGCAAGGCCAAAGTCTCTTCAACGCACGCTGAGACGGTACGAACGCGAAGAACATGGTCGTCGAGAACGCGCGGGGATTGAGTTCCTACCTCGATGACGTCGATTCCATGGTTGTGAACTGCCGCTGAAACGAAGTTCTTGCAGTCCTCACCCTGTCCCATGGTGATCAGAGCAGCGACATGTGAATCAATGTTTTCAACAAAAGCATCAAGTTTTTCGCGGCCACCAATCCAGCCGCGGCTACACGCTCCCAGCACCACAACATTCGGGCCGTACCACCGCAGGGCCACGCCAATGACATGCGCGGGAAGAAGATGCGCACGATCACCCAAAATGATGATGCTGGGCGAAGAGGGGAACTTAGGCTCGGGACGTTGTTCTGACATCACGCGAAGAACGTCATACATTGCCTGGCTGAGCATTGACGAACCCGCGATTCCCGGAATTTCGCCATGATAATCAGTAGCCATCACTTCAAAAGCGGGTTCAACCAAAAGCATCCACGTATGAAGCAGGCCTTTTTCGCTGACGCTGGCTTCGATCAGATGAACAAGGCGGTCCCGATCACCTGCTCGCGCGGCAACAACCAGTTCATCTGCCGTGCGCGGGGGACGAACTTCCTCCAGCTCTCCCTTGTCTTGAGCAAGGACGATCGCAGCAGCATCAGAGGGGGTGACTCCACTTTGAATAAGCTCGATCATATGCGTCAGCCTGGCGACATCTTCCGGAAGGTAGCGACGGTGGCTGCCTGCGGAGCGCTCTCCGGGGCCTAGACCGTAGCGCCTTTCCCACGTTCGCAGTGTCGAGGCCGAAACACCGAGCTTGGCAGAAACTGCAGTGACGGTCAGCGGCGCATCGTGAGCAGCGGGAAGCACGAGCTGTGCACGGGGCATGACCACTCCTGACGTGATGAAGGATACCTAAGTGAATGGTACCTAATTGATTGTCAGCTTTCCTTCTTGTCTTTTCCAGTCGAGTGGTCAGATTTTGTCCGCTGACAGCTAAGAACGACTATGTAACGGGCAACAAAATTACGCTTTCAGCATTTCTGCAGCATTTCGTTATCTCCCGTAATAATGCGGTTTTCAGCGTCACTTCGGCCATCTGAAGTTTCCTGTGAAACAACTATGATTCTCTGAAGGGGCCTTGAATAACTCTTGCACAATTCGGTACCCTTCTTGCAGTCCTTCTCGCCGAGAACGTCTCGCGCTGGGAAGCGCAATGAATGGAGGTACTCATGTCTGACGTCTCTCGACTGCCAGGCCCGTCGATTGACGCGTGGGAATGGCAGTACCAGGGCGCCTGTCGCGACCTCGATACGGAACTTTTCTTCCACCCCGAAGGTGAACGCGGTTCAACCCGTCGTCGCCGTGCCGCCAACGCAAAAGCCATTTGCGCAACTTGTCCTGTCATTGAGCAGTGCCGCGAGTATGCTCTGCGAGCTCAGGAACCCTATGGAATCTGGGGCGGCATGACTGAAGAAGAACGTCGCGAAGAAATTCAGCGCCGTCGTATTCGTCGAGTCTCCTGACACACTCACTACGTCATCTCGAACTCGCTCGGGTCGGTGTCTCGAGCGAGTTTCTTTTACCTAGCGTCAACCAACCCCTAGCCCCGCTCTCTTCCTCTATTCCCAACTCTCAATGGAATAGACTGAAACCCATCCCCGTCATCCCGTGCGAAATGCGAAAGGTGCCCCATGGAATCTCGAGGCCTCGGCAAGCAGAGAATCATTGCCGTTCTTCTTCTTGCATGTGCTGTTGTTCTTGTTGCCGGTGCAGTCTGGTGGACCAGCCGCCCCTCCACTTCTCAATCCCAAGCGACCGCCTCGGCAAGCGCAGCCCCAACGCAGCAGGCAAAGGAAAGCACCGCTGCCCCACAGCAAACCCAAGCAGCCTACGCACCAACTGTTACCGATCAACAGGGACTCGACATCATCCACTCTCAGCAGCGTCGTGATGCCAATGATGCGCGAGCAAAGGGTTCGATCGACGCTCCCGTCGTGATGGTGCTTTACTCTGATTTCTCGTGCCCCTACTGCACGCGTTTCGCGAAGCAAGTCGAACCACAACTGCAAGATCTGGTCGATAACGGCACCTTGCGAATCGAGTGGCGCGATCTGGCACAAATTTCGCAGTCTTCCCCCCTTGCCGCTCAGGCGGGTATTGCTGCAGCCAACCAGGGACGTTTCTGGGAGTTCGTGAGCGCAGCCTATGGCGAGGCCGACCCATCCGGCCACCCCGAGTACACGATGGATTCCTTGACCGCTCTGGCGCAGAAGGCAGGAGTCCCCGATATCTCACGCTTCCAAGCTGATACCAACGATCCCGAAACGGCAGCAGAGGTCAAACAGGCCCAAAACGACGCCTACAAGATCGGTATCCAGGGCACTCCCTTCATGTTCATTGGCGATAGCTTCATCTCTGGCTACCGCGATGCCGACTACGTGCGTGCAACCATCCAGAACCAGGCAGAACACCTCAAGAAGTGAATCCTCTTATCGCTTTCCTTGGTGGAGTATTGACGCTGCTCGCACCGTGCTCCGTCATGCTTCTACCCGCTTTCTTTTCCTATGCGTTTCAATCTCCACAGAAATTGATCGCTCGCTGCGGGATATTCTGGCTGGGCTTACTCACTCCTCTGATCCCGCTGGGCGCGGCGTTATCAAGCGTTGTCGCGCTGATTAGAGAACACTCGGACTTCATTACCCACGTCATCGCCCTTTTGGTGATTGTTGCTGGACTGATCACGCTCTTCTCTTTGGATTTTCCTGTTTTCCGCGTACGTTCCCTAGAAACGGCTTCTCGGTCACGTGACACCGCATGGGCGGTCTACCTCTTGGGTATTACCTATGGAATTGCAGGGGTTGGTTGCGCAGGTCCCATCCTTGGAGCGGTACTGGCAACTTCCTCTTTGGGTGGTTCAGTCGTAGAAGGCATCATCGCAGTCATTTTCTATTCCGCAGGAATGGCATTTCCCCTCTTGGTGCTCGCACTACTTTGGCAGCATTCCGCGGGGCGTATCCAAGCGATCGTGCGACCGAAGTCCTTAACTCTGTTCAAGCGTCAGACGACGTGGACAAATGTCGTCTCTGGACTGGTTCTCATCATTTTGGGTGTCACAATTTTCAAAATCGACTTGAGTAACCCTCTTGGCGGGATCGTCTCCATTGACACTCTTGCTTCGTGGGAAGAATCCATCATGGGACTTTTTGGGGCACTACCCGCATGGGTGATCGCCCTTGCAGGAGCACTCATTATCGGCGCTTTTGTTGCCTTGCTCTGGAAACCGCGCTCTGCTTCTCTTCCCTCTTCCACGCCTTCGAAAGATCAGCAGGACTAGCGCGATTGCTGTTAGCGCAGTCGCGACGCGCAGCAGCGCTAACAGCGTCAGTCGCAGCACAGTCACGCTAAATAGCGCTCGCAGCACCCCCACTCAGAACATAAAAAGTAGTGAGCCCGGAGGATCACTCCGGGCTCACTACTGTATGCATCACGCGGATGCATGAACGTCTATTCAGCGCTCGACAATTGCCAGCACGTCGCGTGCAGACAGGATCTGCAGTTCTTCGCCGTCGTACTTGACTTCGGTGCCACCGTAACGGCTGAAGATCACGTGGTCGCCGACCTTGACGTCCACGGGGACGCGGTTGCCGTTGTCGTCAACGCGTCCGGGGCCCACTGCCAGAACTTCGCCTTCCTGCGGCTTTTCCTTGGCGGCGTCGGGAATGTACAGACCGGAAGCGGTCTTCTCTTCGCTGTCAACCTGACGGATGACAATACGATCTTCGAGGGGCTTGATGGTGATAGCCATTTCAGCACTCCCTTTCTTCTCATAACGATTAATGTCATCCCGTCCCTGCCGTCGCGGGGGTCAGGTTTGGGATCGCATGTGTGCTTACCCACTCAGTCTAGGGCTCGATTGGCACTCTAGCAAGCTGAGTGCCAATGCTGTCTACCGCCTCCACTCAGCCTCCCACACGCCCCATATCTTTTCTCTAATTCCCTGAAATTCCGCAACAATAGAGACCATGTCCTCCATTGATCCACTCTGTTGCTCCCCCGGACGTGAACTTCTTGCCCAATGGGAAGAAAACGAGGAATACCGTCACCTCTCACCCATGGAGCTCAGTTTGGCAATCCGCGCGCAAACGGATGACCCAGCTCTGGCCTCGGCAATCGCCTCTCAACTGCAGTTACGCACCCAGGCGGAAGGGAAATTCGGCTCTCTTGCGCGCACGATGCTGTGGACGCGCGATGGCTACGAGCAGGCAACGCGATGGGTTCTTGCCCGCGAACACGCTGCGCGCTTCATGAAAGCCGGCGCAACGCATATCGGAGACCTCGGATGCGGGATCGGCGCAGATTCCCTTGCTTTCGCGCGTGCGGGCATGCGGGTTACCTCGTACGACATCAATGACGAGGCGCTTTCCGCCGCTCGCGAAAACCTTTCCTCTTTCCCCGCTGCTCGCGTTGAGAAACGTGATGTGAACACGCTTGGTCCCGAAGATTTTAAGGCTGAAGGTTTCGACGCGCTTTTCGCGGACCCCGCGCGTCGAACAGGCAAGCAGGGTGGTTCCAAGCGCATTTCGTCGCCCTCGGATTGGTCCCCTTCTTTGGACCGCGTTTTGTCTTGGGCGCAGCATGTCCCGCGTTTAGGGGTGAAAGTTGCGCCGGGTATTCCCTACGAACTTATTCCTTCCCAGTTCCACGCGCGTTGGACCAGTGTTGATGGTGATCTTCTCGAGGCCGCACTGTGGGCCCCTTCCCTAGCCAGCGAGGGAGCAGGGCGTTCGGCATGCGTCATCACTCACGATGAGGTCCGTACCCTTGAGGACCCGCAAACACCTTTCGCCGATTCACCTGCCCGGCAGGCAATAGTTGGGCAGTTGGGGAGCTACCTCTACGAGCCGGATTCCGCGGTTATTCGCGCTGGAATGGTCGCTAGGCTCAGTGAAGATCTTGACGCGCATCTGATCAGTGAATCGATTGCCTACCTCAGCGCATCGCAGCTGATCCCAACTCCCTTCGCCGCAGCATTCGAGGTCATCGACCAGGTGAACCTGCGCGCAAAAAATATCCAGCAGGCACTTCGAGCACACGATATTGGACGTGTCGAAGTCAAGAAACGCGGCGCCGACATCCAGCCCGACGCGCTGCGCAAGTCCCTCAAACTTACGGGGAGCCAAGCGGGAGTCGTTATCGCCACTCGAATTGGTCAGTCACACCGGGCGATTATTGCCCGACGAATCAGTGCCGGGGAAGCATAGAGGTTTGCGTCAAGGGCATACCGGAATCGGGAGAGAAATCCCAATCTGAAGGTTCAACCCCTGCACGCACGAGCTCCGAGCCCATGGCGGCAATCTGTGCCCCGTTGTCCGTGCAAAAACGCAGCGGAGGCATGCGTACTTCCAGACCAGCGGCCTCGCCTCGCTCAGTCAGCAACGCGCGAAGCCGGGAATTTGCCGAGAAGCCACCGCCCACAACGATCGTCGAGCATCCGTTATCAAGTGCGGCGCGAACTGCTTTCGCCGTTAGGGAATCGTTGACGGCCTCGGAAAAGCCCGCGCAAATATCCTCAGCGGGGATCTCCTCGCCGCGTTCCTTAAGGCCTTCAACGTAACGGGCAACCGCGGTCTTGAGCCCAGAGAAGGAGAAGTTGTACTTGTGGCGTTCCTGGTCCTTGCCTGCGGCCAGACCTCGCGGGAAACGGATCGCAGTGGGGTCGCCCTTTTGCGAAAGACGGTCGACGTGCGGACCGCCCGGGTACGGAAGGTCAAGGAGACGGCCAACCTTATCGAAGGCCTCGCCAGCAGCGTCGTCAAGGGTTCCGCCGAGCTCACGAACATCCGTTGCGATGTCATTAATCAGCAGAAGATTCGAGTGCCCACCGGAGACGACCAGGCCGATGAAACGCTCGGGCAGAGGACCCTCGGCGAGCTTATCGACCGCGAGGTGACCGATCACGTGATTAACCCCGTACAGTGGTTTTCCAATTGACGAGGCCAGCGCCTTAGCCGCGCAGATACCAACCGTCAGGGAGCCCACGAGACCAGGACCGGCAGCGACGGCCACGGCATCGACATCGTTAAGAGTCACGCCGGCCTCGTCAAGGGCGCTTTCAAGCGTGGGAAGGAAAGACTCAAGGTGAGCGCGTGAAGCAATTTCGGGGATAATTCCGCCGTAACGGGCGTATTGATCCATTGATGTAGCCGTGCGATCGACCAGAAGGTCGCAGCCGCGCACCAGCGCAACGCCTGTTTCATCGCAGGTTGATTCGATACCCAGTACTAAAGGATCTTTTTCACTCACCCGGCCCAGTTTAGTCCGCTGCTGTGCTTGGTGCATTCGCCCCCGCATTTCGACAAAAAGGTGTGGAGACGACCCTAATGGATCGCCCCCACACCGATGTCGCAAAGATTCCTTTAAAGGATCACACGCCCTTGAGCGCTGCCTTACCCAGCTGACGGTTCAGCGTGGAAATGACATCAAGCGGAATCTGCTTGGGGCAGACAGCCGCACACTCGCCGATGTTCGTGCAGGAACCGAATCCTTCTTCGTCCATCTGGTTGAGCATGCTGACAACGCGACGGTAGTTCTCCGGCTTGCCCTGCGGGAGCAGGTGCAGGTGAGTAACCTTCGCCGAGGTGAAGAGCATTGCCGAGGCGTTCGGGCAGGCGGCCACGCAGGCGCCACAGCCGATGCAAGCAGCGGCTTCGAACGCGCGGTCCGCATCCTGCTTGGGAACGGGAGTGCCGTTGGCATCCGGAGCTGCACCGGTGTTCACCGAGATGTAGCCACCGGCCTGGACGATACGGTCCAGAGCGCTGCGGTTAACAACCAGGTCCTTGATGATCGGGAATGCTTCTGCACGCCAGGGTTCGATGGTGATGACGTCACCATCGTTGAAGGAGCGCATGTGCAGCTGGCAGGTCGTGGTGACCTCAGGGCCGTGGGCAATGCCGTTGATGACAATGCCACACTGACCACAGATGCCCTCACGGCAGTCAGAGTCAAATGCGATCGGTTCTTCGCCGCGAGCAAAGAGCTCTTCGTTCAACACGTCGAGCATTTCCAGGAACGAGGATTCCTCAGAGATGCCGCGGACTTGGTATTCGTGCATAGCACCCGGATCCTCGGGTCCGTTTTGGCGCCAAATCTTCAGTGTCAGGTTCACTTGTAACTCCGCTGCTTAAGCTCGATGTTGTTGTAGATCAAGGCTTCCTTGTGGAGGATCGGAGGCTGGTCCTCGCCACCCCACTGCCAAGCTGCAACATAGAGGTACTTGTCATCGTGGCGAAGGGCTTCACCTTCGGGGGTCTGCGACTCCGCACGGAAGTGACCGCCACAGGACTCTTCACGGTGCAGGGCATCGATGCACATAAGCTCGCCCAGCTCCATGAAGTCTGCAACACGGCCAGCCTTTTCAAGGGACTGGTTGAGTTCACCAATCGACTTGCCGGGAACGCGAACGTCACGCCAGTAGTCGGCGCGAAGCTTGCGGATCATCTCGATGGCCTTCTTCAGGCCCTCTTCGCGACGCTCCATACCGCAGTATTCCCACATGATCTGGCCCAGTTCCTTGTGGAAGGAATCCACTGAACGGGAACCGTTGATCGACATGAGCTTGTCAATGCGTCCCTGAGCGGAGTTCAGTGCCTCAACAACATCCTCAGAGGACTCATCCAACTTGGGGAGGTTGAAGCAGTGTGCCAGGTAGTCGTTGATGGTGTTCGGAAGAACGAAGTAACCATCGGACAGACCCTGCATCAGTGCGGATGCACCCAGGCGGTTCGCGCCGTGATCAGAGAAGTTTGCTTCACCGGCAACGTAGAGGCCGGGGAGGTTCGATTCCAGATCGTAGTCAACCCACAGGCCACCCATCGTGTAGTGGACAGCCGGGTAGATACGCATGGGCACTTCGTAGGGGTTGTCGCCCGTGATGCGCTCGTACATATCGAAGAGGTTGCCATACTTAGCGGACACCGCTGCGCGACCCATGCGGGAGATGGCTTCGGAGAAGTCCAAGTAGACGCCGCGTGCCACGCCGTCGATCTTCGGACCCACGCCGCGACCCTCGTCGCACATGTTCTTTGCCTGACGGCTTGCGATATCGCGAGGAACAAGGTTACCGAAGGAGGGGTAGATACGCTCCAAGTAGTAGTCGCGATCTTCCTCGGGAATGTCGCGAGGATCCTTCTCGCAATCCTCTGCCTTCTTGGGAACCCAAATACGACCATCGTTACGCAGGGATTCGGACATCAGCGTCAGCTTGGACTGCTGGTCTCCGTGCTGCGGGATGCAGGTCGGGTGAATCTGGGTGAAGCAGGGGTTCGCGAAGTATGCGCCCTTGCGGTATGCACGCCAAATTGCGGTGGCGTTGCAGCCCATGGCGTTCGTCGACAGGAAGAAGACATTTCCGTAGCCGCCGGTTGCCAGAACAACCGCATCCGCAATGTGGGTTTCAAGCTTGCCGGTAGTCATATCGCGCGCAACGATACCGCGAGCGCGGCCGTCAGAAACGATGAGTTCGACCATTTCGTGGCGGGAGTGCTCGGTAACGGTACCGGCAGCAACCTGACGCTCGAGCGCCTGGTAGGCGCCAATCAGCAGCTGCTGACCTGTCTGGCCACGTGCGTAGAAGGTACGCGACACCTGGACGCCACCGAAGGAACGGTTGTCGAGCAGGCCGCCGTATTCACGCGCGAAGGGCACGCCCTGCGCGACGCACTGGTCGATGATGTTCGCGCTGACCTCAGCCAAACGGTAGACGTTGGTCTCACGTGCGCGGTAGTCGCCGCCCTTAACGGTGTCGTAGAAGAGGCGGTAGACGGAGTCATTGTCGTTGCGGTAGTTCTTCGCGGCGTTGATACCACCCTGCGCTGCAATGGAGTGCGCGCGACGAGCGGAATCCTGGTAGAAGAACACGTCGATGTTGTAGCCCATCTCGCCCAGCGAGGCGGCAGCTGCGCCACCGGCAAGGCCGGTACCCACGATGATGACGTGGAGCTTACGACGGTTTGCGGGGTTAACCAGAGCTGCAGTGAACTTTCGCTTTTCCCAAGCGTCTGCGAGGGGAACATCCAGCGGGGCCTTGGTGTCGGCGATATCGTCGCCTTCGCGGTACAGCCCGTGAATCAAAGTATCAGTCATGTCTCAATATCCTTGTCAGGAGATGTAACCGGCAACGATCGCCAGCGGGGGAAGCGCGAACATCAGGAAGATCAGTGCGCCGACCAAGCCGGAGAGAACTTCCATGAACTTGCGGGTTCCACCGCGGACCCAACCCAGAGATTGGAATGCCGACCAGAAACCGTGAGAAACGTGGAGTGCTGCCAGACCAACGAAGATCAGGTAGACAACAACCATCAGGGGGTTCTGGAAGGTCGCGACCATGCGCTCATAAGGAGTGGAGTCTGCGACGAATCCGGTACGGATGGTTCCCGTGGTGAAGTGCAGGATGTGGAAGACGATGAGGAAGAAGAGCAGAACACCGGTCATACGCATGGTGCGTGCTGCATAAGCATCAGCTGCACTGCGCTTGACGACGTACGCACTGCGACGTGCGCGGCGTGAGCGCTTCCAGGTCACTGCTGCTGCCCAGATGTGGATCACCAGCATGAGAACCATGGCTGCGCGGAATACCCAGATGAACCCACCGTGAGGGAAGATCGGCACAAAGGCTTCTTCTTTCAGCCAGTGTGCGTAGTGATCGTAGGCTTCTTGCCCCAAGAACATCTTGAGGTTGCCGTAGGAGTGGAAAAGAAGGAAGAGCACGAACACGATGCCGGAGATCGCCATAAGTTGCTTGACGAAAACGGTCGTAGTCCATGCGCGACGCTTGCGAGTTGCGACAGTTTTTGTGGCCATGACTCAAGCCTAAGCTGAAGGAGTGTCATTTCCGTAGGACTGCTGGCCCGCGCGCTCCTGATCTGCTCACTGCGTCAGATAAGTCTTCCCTAAAACCCTGATTTTTCAGGGAAATAGTAGCGCGGAGAAGCCCAGTAAAAATGCGTCACAAAGTCGACAAAATCTGTCAGAAAACACCGTATTAGGGCAACATAATTTTTCGTATTTTCATGCGTCGAAAACAAGACGCATATTTACCGCATCTTCGCGCGGGTTCCGGAAATATGCCTTCGTAACACCGACACGTTCAAAACCTGATTGCTCGTACAGCGTGATCGCCGGGGTATTGGATGCACGCACTTCCAGGAAAACTCGTTCGCTCCCCCGCTGACGGGCAAGCTCAAGCAAAGCGTTCATCAGCGCGCGACCCAGGCCACGGCCTCGGAAATCGGGAAGAACCCCCATGGTCATCACGTCGCTATCGAGGCCAATCTTGACACCCGCGTAGCCACACAACACAGGAAGTTCGCCCTGGGGAGCATCGGCGCACACGCCAAAGTAGACGCTCAGTCCCGAGGAGAGTTCCTCAGCAACCATCCCCGGTGTCCACGGGTCCTCGGGGAAAATCGCCTGTTCCAGTGCAATAACCGCATGCCAGTCCTGCGGACCCAGCACGACAAGCTTTCCTCCCGAGGCCTGGGCGAGCCTGTGCGCGCACGCGCTTAGCGTTTCCTTAGCACCTTGGGCGAGGGCACTGGGATCTGCTGTGCTCACATGCGCTCCGGCGCTTGCCCATGAATATCAGGGCGACGCAGATACAAAGGTTCGGTACCCAAGCGGTCCTCTCCTCCGCGAGCCAAGCGCGCGCGGACAATGCGAACCATCACTGAAGGATCTAGGGGAAGAACCGGTCCCATCTCTGCGCCGGCAAGTTCATCGACGCTGTGCGCCGGGATCGGCGCATCAGAAACCAACAGTCCTTCTTGTTCACGCAAGGCACTGCTCAAGGTACGCGCGTAGCCAACTTCAAGACGTCCAAGCAAACGAACATCATCGGGGCCTTCTGCAAGGTAATGTCCCCAATACAGTTCCTTACGGCGAGCATCGGTCAATGCATATACATGAGTGTCGGGAGACAAGCGATCCAAAGCAGCGCGGGCGATGACGTCCAAAGAGCAGACGCCGTAGACCGGAATCCCCGCCGCCTTCGCGAAGACACGTGCTGAAACAAGTCCGGCGCGCAGACCGGTGAAGGGAGCAGGACCGGTGCCTACGCACACAGCGTCAAGACCGGCCTTTGCAACGTCGGTCGGCAAACCGGCCTCTTCAAGGGCTTCAAGGACGCAGGGGGTAATCGATTCCGCGTGATGACGACCCGACTCATTCCTCGAGCTCCCCAGTATCTTTCCGTCATCGACGACGGTTACTGCAGTTGCTCCGGAGGTATCAATGCACAATTCGGTCATAAGTCGATCCTATTCCACACTCGCACGTAACTGTGGTGCAAGGTCATCAAAGACACCGTCCCAGCGATGCGAGTAGGGCGTAAATGCGATGATACGTTGACCGTCATCCATGCTCTCGAGGTCTACAACATCACCGTCACGTGTAGCTTCTCCCCCACTCGCGCGCCGCACCTCGATTTCAAGGCGCGCATCACTCATGGCTTCGGTCTTACCCTCACCCCATTCAACAACTGTCACGGCCTGATCAATAGTTGAATCCAGATCGAGAGTCTCCAGATCATCGAGGTCGCGAATTCGATAGGCATCAGCATGGATAAGATCGGGGCCTCCGACCAGCGAGGGGTGAACACGCGCGACAATAAAGGTCGGTGAGGCAACTGTCCCTCGAACCTGAAGGCCGCGACCAATTCCCTGAGTGAAGGTAGTCTTACCGGCGCCCAAACCGCCTCGGAGCATGATGAGGTCGCCCGCGCGTAAGTGATGCGCAAGCTGTTCACCTAACTCGCGAGTCTGCTCCGCATCGCTCACACGATAGCTGTACTGCTGTATCTGCGTCATTATTCCTCTTCGTTCACGTACTGCCTGGGGATACGCTCTCCCAAACGAGTAATGACCTCATAGTTGATTGTGCCCGCATGCGCGGCCCACTCATCTGCGATCGGGTATCCCCTGGCCGGGTCACCGAAAAGAATGGCTTGATCTCCTACCTTTGCGGGCGCACTGCCACTGTTTTGCGTAGCTGTTCCTTCCTGCCCTTCGGCGGGCCCTAGGTCAATGATGAATTGATCCATGCAGATTCGGCCAACGATCTGCGCCTTCACCAAACCTGAATCAGTTTCAACAGCAACCGGCGCGCCATTGGAAGCCGCTCGCAGGATCCCATCTCCGTATCCCAGTGGGACCAAACCCACCCAACGACGGCTTGGGGCCTGCCAGGTTCCTCCGTACGAGGCCGGGGTCCCTTCTTCTATGACCTTTACTGACGTAAGTGGAGCACTCAACGTCATCACGGGTGTCAGTCCCAGTTCCTGAGCACTTGCGACTGAAGGATCTGGGGAAAGCCCATACATTCCGATCCCCGCGCGAACCATGTCGTAGTGGGTTTCCGGGTGCCACAAAATTCCCGAGGTTGCAGCAAGGTGGCGAATCTGCGGACGCAGTCCTGCTTCGGCGAGGATGCTCAGCCCCTCTTCAAAAATCTGACGGTGCCGGCGTGTAGATTCTTCGCCGGCCACGCTGGGATCATCTGCTCGTGAAAGGTGACTCCAAGCTCCAATAACCTGGACAAGTCCAGCATCTTCTGCGGTTCGTACAGCTTGGGCAAGCTCAGGCAGATCGGCCAAGGTTGAACCCGCACGTGACATCCCCGTGTCGACCTTGACGTGAATTCTGGCGGGGCGCCCACAGCGGCGTGCCGCTGCACAGACCTCATCTAGAACCCACGTCCAGGACACAGACAGGTCAATATCTGCGTGGATTGCGGATTCGAAATCGCTTCCAGTGGTGGAAATCCATGCCAGGATCGGTGCGCTATCACGCGCGATCCCCGCGTGATCGAGGCCAACACGCAGCTCGAAGGCCTCGGCTAATTGAGCGACCCCCAGCCAATCGGCTCCAGCACCCAGGGCGGCTTGGGCAAGGGGAAGCAAACCATGTCCATAGGCATCGGCCTTAATGATCGCCATCTGCAGAGAAGACGGGGCGCAGGTTCGCAAATGGGCAAGATTATGCGCGAATGCTGCAAGATCAACGGATGCTACCGAAGGGTATCCGCATCCACGTTTGGAAGTTTCCACTCCCCAAGTATCGCACCCTCGGCGACTAGGAACACAGTTCGCCGATGATTTCTGGAAGAGCACGGGCAATATCAATAGCTTGAATGGGATGTGCATGACCTTGCGAACCCACGCCTGCCCGGAAGCCCGCTTGGGCATGCACCCACGCTCCAAGGCTCGCAAGGGTTGCGCATTCGGCCTCGGAAATCGACGGGTTCCCCTGACGGCGCTCAGCGCGCGCCTGGAACCCCGCAGCGATCCCCGCGACCGCCCCGGCAAGCACATCACCACTACCCGCAACCCCAGCCCAGGGGGTTTCTTGAGGAATCGAGACTATTTCTTGAGTCCGGGTCCCCTGGTCATGATGGAGATATGAGCAGACAGTAGTCGAGCTTTTCAGAAGGATAACGGCGCCCGTGAGCAAGGCGAGTTCCTTGGCCGAAGCAGCAGGATCAGCATCAATATCCGCGCGAGAACGCGGACTACCCAACTGGGTAAGAAGGTGCGCAGCCTCGCCGTGATGAGGGGTGAGAATAGCGCGCGAAAGGGAACGTGAGTGCAGATCCGCGTAGTCGACGAGGCTTCTGACCAGGTCAAGCGCACCCGCATCGATCACCAGAGGAAGCTTGGAGTCGATACAGAATTGTGCGAGCTCACGGCAATCGTCGTAGCACTCATTCGTACAACCCGGGCCAATCACTCCACTTTGGATGCGGCCGCCCACGGTGACGACACCGGGAGCGTAGTGAAGAACAAGATCTTCTACGCGGCGGGTCGAATTCAGGCGAACCATGCCGACTCCGGTATTCGAGGCGGCGAGGGTTGCCAGCAGCCCCGCACCCGGGTAGGTGTCAGATCCCGCGACAACTCCGACGACGCCTCGGCGGTATTTATCTTCATCGGCGGAAGGCGCAAGAAGGAACTCGCGCGCACTTTGGGGATCGAAGAGAGGGATCTGCTCAGCCATACCCCCATTGTTTCACGTGATCAATGGGGACATCCGACGCAAGCGCGGTCTAGCTGAATGAGCGAGCAACGCCCACCATGATGACGCCGATGACCATGATGGCAACGCCAATGATGGTCCAGCGCATCTCACGACGCGTGCGCGTCTCGTGGAGGATCAAGATTCCGCCGAAAGTCTGAATAATGACGCCCATCTGTGACAGAGGGAAGGCAACTGCGACGCCAAGAAGTGAGGAGGAAACCTGGGTCAGCAAAATCGCCGCTCCCCACATCATGCCTGGGATGAGTTGGCGAAGAGTGAGCAGGCTCCAGCGATTGTCTTCCTTGCCCAGTTGAGGCGAGAGCGCGGGGATCGTTGCGATGAGGCCGACAAGGAAGTAACCAGCAGATTGGGGAAGGATCACGGAGCGTCCGTCCAAGCCGAAGCCCTGAACAATCAGGAGGTAGGCGACAAGGCAGGCGGTTGAGATAATCAGAAGTATTGTTCCGCGCTTCCAGTCAACGTTTTCGGCGGCAGCCTCCTGAGTTTTCTCAGTCTTGGAGATAAAGACGACACCCAGGGTGAGAAGCGCGATAGAGCTCAGTGCAAAGACAAGAGCAAGGCCATGGTTCATCTCACCGAAGAGGATGATCCCGCCCAGGCACATGAAGATAATCTGGCCCGCAGTCGTCAGCGGCATGGTGCGTGAGACGCCGAGGAGCTTCAGACAGAGAATTTGGAGATACTGCCCGAGTCCTAGGATCAAGCCTGAGAGGAAGGAAATGAGCAGGGTCTTGGTTGTCCAATGAACATCAATGAAGGGGGTCGCCAACGCAGAGAAGAGGAAGGCACCTCCCAAAGTTCCTAGGGTTTTCTGTCGGTCATCGCCGCCTTGCGCGACAAGGACGATGGACATGAATCCGAGGAACAAGGCCGGGAGTAAAGCAACGAAGTAGTCGATCACGACATACTCACTTTCTGGTGCGTCAATTGGGACAACCAAGGAATGATGTTTTCAGGCTAGTGGACAACCAAGCAAATTAAAGGGGCGAGATCCCTATCTGTGCTGCGCGATAGGTAACACTTTTGCGGAATAAGGATCATTAATTGGCTTAAGCTCCCACGGGCTTGCCACAATATTGACTGTGAGCGACAGCACCACTTCCGAAGATTCTCCCTTCGACTTCTATTCGCGTGCCCAGTGGGACAAACTGGCAGACCGCACTCCCCTTCCCCTGACGCATACTGATTTGGCGCGCCTAGCAACCCTTGGCGACCCCATCGATATTGCCGAGGTCGATGCGATCTATCGCCCTTTGACCGCGCTTCTCCAGCTCTACGTTGAGGGACATCGACGCATCGAGCAGGAACGCTCACGTTTCCTCATGCGCCCGTGCCGCACTCATGTACCTTTCATCATCGGTATCGGTGGCTCAGTTGCAGTGGGCAAATCAACCGTTTCACGCCTTCTTCGTTTCTTGCTCTCACGCTGGGAGAAAACCCCACGAGTTGACCTGATCACCACGGACGGTTTCCTTTTCCCTAACGCAGTACTCCGCTCCAAAGGCTTGCTCGGGCGAAAAGGTTTTCCGGAATCCTACGACCGCCCCGCACTCATTTCCTTTCTCTCGGCAGTGAAGTCAGGGAAGCGTCATGTCCAAGCGCCCGTCTATTCACATGTTGTTTATGACATTGTCGAAGGCGAAAGCATAGTCGTTGATTGCCCCGACATCCTGATCGTTGAAGGACTCAATGTCCTCCAACCCCCCAAGTGGGGTCCCGGAGTGATGCCGGTGGCAGTCTCCGACTTTTTCGATTTCAGCATTTACGTTGATGCTTCACCAGACAACATCGAGCAGTGGTACGTGGATCGTTTCCTCACGCTGCGCCAAACCGCATTTACTCGTGAAGATTCCTTCTTCCGCACCTACGCTTCGCTGACCGACGCTCAGGCCGAGGCCACGGCTCGCTCGATTTGGGAAGAAATCAACCTCCCGAACCTCTTGGAGAACATTGCCCCAACCCGCGAGCGCGCAACGATGGTCTTTACGAAGGGCTCAGACCACCGCGTCGAATCGCTCAGGCTTAGAAGGTGAGCTCGAGTCCGATTGCGTAGCGCAGATCGGTCTGTGGGATCACGAGGCGTGTTGAGCCTTCACGATTCTCAACAACGACGGGTTCAGCGCTTCCAAGGATTCGCACCTGGGAAACTTTCCCAGGGACCTCAAGCCACGTTGACGCAAGTGCGCCGGGGGCAAAAGTCACCTCTTCAAGGGAAAGTTCTGCGGCCTCGTCAACGAATGAAGCCGGGGGCATCCCAAAGAAGAAGACCCGCTGGTCATCATCCTTGGGCTGCGTCGCGTACCACGACCATCCTTCTTCTCCCGACACTTGGTCGATATCCGTCCACGGACGAGTTGAGTAGATCCCCTCGCCGTTGACGTCCAAGAACTTGCCAAGCTCCTCGAGGCCCCGCTTGATCCAGCTCGACATGCGTCCTTGGGCATCGGGGCCGATCCCGATCAAGTAGTTGCCGCCTCGAGACACAATCGCCAAAAGATTGGAGATGATATGGCGCATGGGCTTGATCGGTTCCTCGGGGCGCATCGAACACCACCCGCGAGTCATGGTGATGCATGATTCCCAGGGATAGAGTCGGATATCCTCGGGGACTTCCTGCTCGGGAGTTCGGTAGTTCTCGTTCGCCCCGTGAACCTCACGATCCACGACCAAAATATCGGGTTGGAGCTCGCGGGCGTGCTCGGCTATCTGATCAATATCGATCGGCTCATCGGGTTCGCGAACCCATCCTGCGTCGAGCCACAGCACATTGACCTTGCCATAGTTGCGCAGCAGCTCATCGATCTGATTGTGGGTGTAACGAACGAAGGAATCCCACTTTGCAGGATGCGTCTCGATATCGAAGTTGTGATAGCGGTCAGTGATCGTGCGCGCGCGATCCCAATATCCCGGATGGTTCCAATCCGCCTTCGAGAAATAAACACCTGTCTCCAGGTTGTGTGCACGGAAGGCATCGAACATCTCGCGGACAATATCGCGTCCCAGCCCCGCTTCTTCACTGGTCGACTTAAAGTTCGAGAAATCGGTGTCGTACATGGCGTAGCCATCGTGGTGCTTTGTCGTAAAGACCAGATAGCGCATTCCCGCCTTTGCGCACGCTGATGCCCATTCCTCGGCGTTAAAGTCCTCTCCGGTGAAGGTGCGAGCCTGATCGCAATACCAGGTGTGGTATTCCTCGTCGTTCCCCTTCCAGTCTTCAGGCGGATCTGTGAAGCCACCCAAACGCTGGCGGTGCAGTGACCACGAACCATCCTGTCCAATGTGAGAGAAGATTCCCCAGTGGATGATGACACCGACCTTATGGTCCCTCCACTTTTCTAGGGCGGCGAGGGTACGCGGGTCTGAGGGCCAAATATATCCGGGATCTGGATATTGACGCAGAGCACCTGCGGCCTCTAGCGCGTCGGGGGCAAAATCTTCACTCAGTTCGTCACTCATGAGTTATGCCTTAAAGGTCTAGAACTTCAAACCGCCGTCTTCAATCCCGCGGAAGAAGTACTTCTGCGAGAAAGCAAAGACTAGGACAACCGGAACCAATGCCACAACAGCACCAGCCAAGACCAATTGGTACGTCGTTCCCTGAGCGGAATTTTGAATTGCCGTCAGTTCAAGCATCAAGGTGTGCTTATCGTTATCGACCAGCATGAGCAGCGGGAAGAGGAAGTCAGACCAGGCGCCGATGAAGGACGTCAGACCAACAACCGTGAGAGTTCCACGCACCTGAGGGAGGAAGATCCTCCAGAAACGCGACCATTCACCCGCACCGTCAATCAGTGCGGCATCTTCAATTTCTTCGGGAATCCCAAGGAAAGCTGCGCGCATCATGAGGATCTGGAAGGGGCCAATCATGGCAACCATCCACACACTGGTGAGCGTCTTGTATGTCCCGATCGACACCATCATCGAGTACAGGGACAGCATGATCGATTCGAAGGGAAAGATCATTGCCGAGAGGACAACGAAGTACATGATGTTGCGGCCAGTCCACCCACGCCGCGAGAGCATGTAGCCACCCAGGCAGGACAAGATGATGTTTGAAATGACCGTCAGTGCGGCAACGATAACCGAGTTACCAATTGCTCGCAGGATTCCGGTTTGTTTGAACAGTGTCGCGAAGGCAGCCAATGACCAATGCTGCGGGAAGATCGTAGCGCCCTGGCCGAAGACGGACTCTCCAGGTGCCTTGAATGCCGCAAGGAGAGGGAGCAGAAGCGGGCCAACCATAAGGATCGCAACGACGACCAGCGTGATGTAGCGCAGAACGAGGCGAGAACCCTTGATCTGGCGTGATGCCACATTTCGTGACTGATTTTCAAGTTTGCGAGCCTTACGCCACTGCGCGAATTTCGACGAGGACGTGGCTGTGCTAGTTGCAGATACGGTGCTCATTGATCTTCAGCCTTCCTCTGGAGCTTCTGGGAGGCAATGATGAATCCGAAGGTGATGAGGAAGAGGCACACCGAGGCGGCATCGCCCTTGCCCAGAGAGCCATACGTTGGATCGGTCCAATCTCGGATGTACATGGTCAAAGTCTTCGTTGGTGAAGCGGTTCCACCAAGCAGGTAGACCTCGGTAAAGATCTTGAGACAGCCAATCGTTGTCAGTGTCGCAACCAAGAACATCATGACCTTGACACCGGGAACAGTAACGGTGAAGAAACGACGGACACTTCCTGCCCCGTCAAGCTCGGCGGCCTCGTACAGAGACTTATCAACGTTCGCCAAGGCGGACAAGTACAGAATCATGTAGTAGGGCAAGCCTTGCCACAGGGTAATGAGCATGGCGCAGAACAGGATCAGCCACTGATTCGAGAGGAAGGGAACCGTATCCATCCCCCACGAGGTCAGGAGGTTATTGACGGGACCTCTCTCATTGAGCAAGTAGCGCCACGCCAATGAGATGACGACCAGCGAGGAAACCGCCGGCAGATAGTAGAGCGCACGGAAAAATCCGATTCCTGGAACATAGGACTTGACCAAGAGCGCAAGAAGAAGAGGGAGAAGCACCATCAAAGGAACAACGCAGACCGCGTAGATGAGTGAGTTGCGCAGAGATCCCCAGAATTCCGGGTCGTTCAGAACGTAGGTGTAGTTTTCGATCCCGATGAAGGGACCAATTTTCCTCAGCGGTTTGGTCTTCGTGAAAGACACGAAAACCGTTGTGATGAAGGGATAAATGTAGAAAGTAATAATTGCCAAGACCGGGAGTGTAATCCAGATCCAAGGCATCCATCCCGGGCGAAAACGCGCTGCCCCATTAAGAGATCGGCTTGGGGCACGTCCTGTACGCGACGACATTGTCAGGTCCTTCGGTGCTGTTTAGAGGTTTTGCCGGGGCGAAACGCACTGTGGTTTCGCCCCGGCAAGGGTTAGATCATTCGCCAAGAGCCTTGAGCTTCTTGTTCATCTGATCCTGTGCAGTCTTCAGAGCGGTCTTTGCATCGACCTCTCCGCGGATTGCCTTGTTCACGTTCTCAACCAGGCTGTCCTGAACAGCACCGGTGGTGTAGAAGACGTCGGTGTAGGCCTCGGCGTCCTTTGCAGCCTTAGCGGCTTCTTCGTAAGCAGCCTTGAAGACCGGGTCGTTTGCGATCTCCGGCGGGTTTGCAACGAGCTTGTCAAGAGCGCTTGTTGCTGCCGGGAAGATGATCGCGCCGCCGTCGTGGGTCCATGCGTATTCGTTCTCAGCGTTGGTGATCCACTCGGCGAACTTCATGGACAGAGGAGCATTCTTGGTCGAGACCGACACGCCAATGTACTGGCCTTCGAAGACCGGCTTGATTCCGGGGTTGGTCGGGAAGGGGCCGACACCGGTGTTGTTGTAAACGGTGGCGTTGTTGGCCTTGACGGACTTCAGGAAGGAGGCATTCGGGGTACCGAATGCAAGGTTTCCATCGGCGTATGCCTTGCCGGGATCGGGTTCACCGGTCAGGGAGTCCTTCGGAATTGCACCGCTCTTGTAGAGTTCAGCAAAGCGAGTCACATACTTGATGGCCTGTTCATTGTCAGCAAAGTTGAACTCGGTCTTGTCAGCGTTCATGAGGTTGACACCCATGCCGTGCAGCTGGGCGGTCATGTACCACTGCGGGGAGCCGTAGATTCCGTAATCGCCCTTGCCGTCTGCACCGACCTTAGCGGCGTAGTCGAACATCTCTTCCATGGTCTTGGGAGAGGTGTTTTCATCCAGACCTGCGCGCTTGAAAACTTCCTTGTTGTAGGTGGTGATGTAGGGACCGAAGTACCAAGGAAGAGCAGTGTGGTGCTTGTTTGCACCAAGCTTGGTCGAATCCCAAATAGTCTGAACGAACTTGTCGCCGATACCGGGAGCCTTCACATCAAAGTCCATGAGGAGGTTGGACTTTGACAGAGCGAGGATGGTCGAGGAAGGAACGTTCACAACATCCGCCATCTGGCAGTTTGTTGCCTGTGCGGTGATGGTCTGGTCGAACTCAGCGCCACCTGCCTGGTCAGTCCACTTGATCTTGACGCCGGGGTTTGCGTCCTCAAATTCCTTGATCTTCTTGGTGAAGAAGTCACCGAAATCGGTCTTGAGGCCCTGAGTCTGGAAGGTGATTTCACCTTCGACCTTCGAGGTGTCGATCTTCGAATCGTCGAGATTCGTTGCGGGAATATCGCAGGAAACATCAGGCTTGGGGATAGAACCCGATGCCGATCCGCTACTTGCGGAATTCGAGGAAGAGTCGCTGCCGTTCGAGCAGGCGCTCAACCCAAGAGTGCTCATCATGGCCAGGGCGACAACACCGGCGGCCATCCTTTTCTTCAACATGCGAAACCTCCGTTGGTTCGTGTCGTAGATCGATATGAATACCGAATCACTAACTATCTCGTGTTAGTTGATAAACCTAGGCTACCGTTGCCAGCCAGGCTTCACGTTGCGTAGCGGACAATTGTTATAGATCCGTTACACAAACGACGAATTCCATGGTGCACGCTTTCATACGAGCACCGAATTCAGGGCGCGCATCGGGGCCACACGAGCGAGTCCCAATGCCATCTTGAATAGCATCAAGCCAGACAAAAGTCTGATTCGAATGTGGCAAATCTTCCCAGTGGCTCGCTTGGGCAAGCTCTCGCTCACTCCAGGGCGATGCACTCCATCCCATCTCGCTGCGGGGGATGATTATGAGCGCACGCTCTTCCCCACGCAGCTCAAGAACCTTCAGTCCCGGTCGATGCCCACCTTCTTGGGGTTTGACTCCCACATCCCAAAGATCCTTAAGCTCAGCGCATCCGAACCCGTCAGGATTTGCGCCCGGCAGATCTGAATAGGCGATATCCGTCTCTCCCACCCACGAGGCCGTCCACTCAGTTCCCGGAATGCGCAGACGAACCCCCGCGCGAGGGATACGCTCGGGCCACTCTCCATAGGGGGTCATTTCAACCTTGACGAGGAGACGATTTCCCGGCAGTGCAACACCCGCAGATACACCTTCGTTTTTTCCATCTACGGGAGTAAAAGTCCATCGAGCCTCAAGTCCAAATTGCGCTGCAGGTGGAGCCCAACGTTCAATCAACACCCGCATTCCACTCTCACAAGAACTTCCGTGCCATGTCCTGCGCAGAAGATGCAAACGTGCCATTTCCCAGCGCTGGGCGTGGGAGACTCCCCATTGCCCGGTCCCTGTTCCCAGCGGGCCCAGGTTCTCAGAGGAAACCCCCCAATAATCGACGGGACCACGACCGCGATCGTTGTCCGTCGGGGCACGGTAAACGCTGATCTCTGCGGTGATCGGAAGCTCACCCACGGATTCCACGCGCCCACGATCGTCAAACGCGGCACCGCTCTCGGCCTCGTTAGGGGCAAGCAGGGAAGAAGCTGCGGAAGCCAGAGCGCGCAAGCGCTCCTCTGCCTCGCCACCCGATTTCTGCGCACGCTCGCGAAGGATCGCCGCATCGGGAGCGAGCGCGCGAATCCATGCCCAGGTCCCCGCATAGGGACGCGAAAGCGCATCAACCAGACCATCGCAGACGAAATTCCCGTCGTGGACCTCCTCGCCAAAATCGCCACCGTAGGCAAGAGCACGACGCCCGTCAGGAAGAGTGCGCCACAGCGCATGGTCACGCCACTCCCACACAAAGCCTCCAGCGTGGTGCGGGTGGCTCATTTGCTGGGCATAAGCAGCAGCCCCACCAGGCCCAGTTCCCATCGCGTGTAGATACTCGCACATGATGTAGGGAGCTGTGCGAATACGTTCTTTTGCAGCGTCATCTACAGCCGCACTTGCATGGCTTGGGACAGCAACAGGAGCATGCAGATCCGTGTCATCAAGCACTGCGGTGACTTCTTCAAGCGTCGGATACATGCGCGAGTAGATATCGACGTATTCCATGGCATGGTCGCCTTCGTAGTGGACGATCCCTCGCCCATTGGTGCGTTCATGGAGCCAATGCGCAGATGCCGCCAAGTTGCGACCTGTTCCAGATTCGTTCCCCAGGCTCCAGCAGAAAATGCTGGCATGGTTCTTGTCGCGCTCAAAAGCGCGTTCAGTACGGTCAAGGTAGGAGTCTTCCCAGCGCGGATCATCAGAGGGGTTATCGATCCAGGTGCGATTACCTTCGAAACCGTGGGTTTCAATATCCCCCTCGAGCATGACCCACAGCCCAAATTCATCGGCCAGATCAAGCAGGCGCGGGTGAGGTGGGTAATGCGAGGTTCGGATCGCGTTGATTCCCATAGACTTCATCAGTTCAAGGTCGGCGCGCGCGAATTCTTCGCTGAATACTCGACCCTCATCAGCACGGATTTCATGGCGATTGACACCATTCAGCTTCAGGGGCTGTCCGTTGGCACGCAGCACACCATCAACAATTTCGATCCTTCGGAAACCGAGGCGTAGGTGACGCTCTTCCGTCAGGAGGCCACCCTCCCCCGTCACTTGCACGCATGCCGCGTAGAGTTTCGGAGATTGCGCACTCCACGGCTGGACATTGCCGAGGCCGATTCTTTCGCTCCGGTAGCGGCCATCCTCCCCTCGCGCGAGCGTCAGCACTGACGTGCCGAGTCCTTCAACATCCAGATTCGCTTTAAGCGTTTCGCTCTGCGCCCCACGCACTCTCAGCTCAAGGGTCGCAAATCCTTTCCCGGCCTCGTAATCAGTGTTAATCCACAGATCCTCAATGGAGAAGTCGGGAAGATACCGCAGCGAAACTGAGCGGAAAACTCCGGGAAGCCACCACTGATCCTGGTCCTCAAGATAGGAGCCAGCACTGAACTGATGGACGCGAAGAGTCACCGTATTTTCACCGGGGACAAGCGCCTGGGTGATGTCGAATTCGTGCGCAAGACGTGAGCCGCGAGCCATTCCGATCCATTGGCCGTTGATCCAGACAATGATCTGGGATTCAACGCCTTCGAAGCGCAGGCGGACCTGGCCTCCCGAAGTAAGCCAGGATTCTGGACACGTGAAACGCCGAGAGTAGTCACCGACAGGATTATCTTCCGGGGGGAAAGGCGGATCCACGGGGAACGGGAAATCAACATTGGTATATGCGGGAGCACCCCAGCGACCGTCTCCCCTCAAGACCCAATGGCTGGGCACGTCAATAGTCTCTGTCTCAGGAACAAAGGGGGGCTCGAAGGCCAATTCGGGGTTGGCATCGAGGTTTGGATCACTGCGGTGGTAGTCGAAAAACCACGTTCCATCCAGACTCAACTCACCCGGGTCATCAGCAAAATATGCACGCGGTGACACGAGTTTTCCTGTTCCCGGTGCATATGAGGGCGTAGTCTTCATCATGAGCCTTTCAGGTAAGTCAACATCGACGCCTTGTAGCACACCTAGACTAACACGTTATAGTTGTTGCATTCACGCAGATTCGGTGGACTCAGCACCAAGGGAGATGAAATGGATCGAGCCACACGGGCAGACGTCGCTCGCGCAGCGGGCGTCGCTCCCTCAACCGTATCGCTCGTGCTCAATGGTCGCGGACCGGAAGTCAAAATCGCTCCGGCAACGATCCAGCGTGTTCAAGATGCCGCACGCACTCTCAACTACATCCCCAACGCTGCCGCACGCTCGCTTCGGCGTGGAAGTTCACGACTCATTGCACTCTTAATGGCTGAACTGCCCGATAACCCCTTCGTTCCTGTGGTCCACACCGTTTTAACGACGGCAATGATTGAGATTCAACGACGTGGATACCTACTGCTTCCACTATTCCAGTCAAGTGCAGACCCCTCTGACGCAGAAACGATCCGCGCCGTTCTTGGAGATACCCAATTAGCGGGTGTTATTCGCGAAACCACCTCGGCGGAGAGCTTCGCCTCTACTCTCTTAGGAAATCTGGGTATTCCCGTCGTTGCCATGTCGATGATTAACACCGACGACCACCAAGGTGCACATGCTCTTGTCAGAATCGACGAATGCGCGGGAGTCCAGGAAATCCTCGACCACAGCGCGCAGACATCGGGGAAACAACACGCAGTGTTCCTTGCTGGACCAAATACGAACCACTCCCGACAACAACCGCTCGAGGCCACATTTGGGAAGCGATTCACCATGTTGACGCTTCCGGACTGGGACGCCTCAACCGCCTATCAAGCAGCTTTACGCTTGCTCTCGGAGAACAGCGAAATCGGCCTTATTGCTCTTGCCGATGACTCCCAGGCCCCTGGAGTATTTAAGGCAGCAGAAGAACTCGATCTACGTGTCCCCCAGGACCTTTCGATCCTTGGATTCGGAAACCAAGATCCCGTAAACAGCTCTGAGCTGGGACTCACCACCGTAGAGTGGCCACTCCACGAAATGACTTCTCAAGCAGTTGACGCGATTATCAAGGCTGTTGAAAAACCCCGCGGAAAAGCCAAGCCACAGACCATCACCATTCCAACTCGCGCGGTATGGAGACAATCTGTGGCTCGTAGAGGCTAAAGGAGCCGAGGCCGCGGAGCCTCAGCCCTTTCAGAGCGCCAAGTTTTCCTTCACGACATCAGCCAAACGCGAAGCCACGCCATCGGCTTGGGACTGCGTTGCGGCCTCGACCATGACACGGACCAAAGGTTCAGTACCGGAGGGACGAAGCAGGACGCGACCAGTATTGCCCAGCACGGCCTCGGCAGCGGCAACCGCTTCCTGAACGGCCGAGTCGGTGTTCGCGCGTGAACGATCCACTCCCCCAACGTTGATCAGCGTCTGAGGAAGGCGCTTGATGAAGCTTGTGAGGTCGGCCAGATCTCGGCCAGATTCCTTCACCATGCGTGCCAACAGCAGCGAGGAGAGGATGCCATCGCCGGTAGTTGCGTACTTCTTCGCGATGATGTGTCCGGACTGTTCTCCGCCCAGCGAGTACCCACCTTCGAGCATGGCTTCTAGGACATAACGGTCACCAACTCCGGTCTGGACCGTCTTGATCCCTGCCTCTTGCATGGCAAGAATCAAACCGAGATTCGACATGACAGTGACAACCAAGGTGTCCTTCGCAAGCTGGCCCTCATCACGCATGTGCACAGCCAGTGCGCCCATAATCTTGTCGCCGTCAACAATGTTGCCATCTCGGTCCACTGCCAAGCAGCGGTCGGCATCGCCATCGTAGGCAACACCAAAGTCAGCTTCGGAAGCAACGGTCAGGGCCTGTAGCTGCTCGGGGTGGGTGGAGCCGGCCTTGTCGTTAATGTTGCGTCCGTCGGGAGCTGCGTTAATGACAACAGCGTCTGCACCCGCCTGACGGAAAGCTTCAGGAGCAAGGAAAGACGCACCGCCATTTGCACAGTCAACCGCAATACGGAGGCCATGAAGGTCGGTACCCAAGGAGGTCATCAGATGCTCAATGTAGGACTTTTCCGCCCAGTCATCGTCATATTCGACCTCACCGACAGCAGCGCCGGTCGGACGATCCCACGAAGTGTTGAGAAGCTCTTGAATCTGATCTTCAACTTGGTCGGGAAGCTTGTAGCCGCCGTGAGCAAAGAACTTAATGCCATTGTCGGGCATGGGGTTGTGCGAGGCGGAAATCATGACGCCCAGGTCAACTGAGGATGAGGCCGTCAGATGCGCAACGGTCGGAGTGGTTACGACGCCAACGCGGACAACGTCCATCCCCGCGCTTGCCAAACCCGCCGCCAGTGCATGGTCCAGGAACTCGCCGGAGATACGCGTATCGCGGCCAATGATTGCCTTTGGCTTATGTCCCGAGGCCGGGCGTCCCTGAATCGTCAGGCGCGCTGCCGCTTCACCCAGTTCCAAGGCAAGTGGCGCAGTCAAGTCGACATTTGCAAGTCCACGCACGCCATCTGTTCCGAACAACCTGGCCATCGGGGTACCTCCCGCTCGAAAATTAATCCACCGCTATTCTAGCTTCTCACTCTTCACTCAATCGATTGACCTGCAACCAACATTGCAGGAAAGCAAGCAGAGAAGTAGGCATTCCGAATACAAAAGGTGTGGCCCCAATCTTCCGATTGGGGCCACACCTTGAAGTAAAGGCGAAGATCAGCGCTTCGAGAACTGCGAAGCCTTGCGTGCCTTCTTGAGGCCTGCCTTCTTACGCTCAACAGCGCGGGCATCGCGGGTCAGGAAGCCAGCCTTCTTCAGTGCGGGACGGTTCGCGTCACGATCGATCTCGTTCAGTGCACGCGAAATGCCCAGGCGCAGCGCACCGGCCTGGCCGGAGATGCCGCCGCCATTGATACGAGCGATCACGTCGAAGCGACCGTCGATATCAAGCAGGGTGAAGGGGGACTTCACGAGCTGCTGGTGCAGCTTGTTCGGGAAGTAATCTTCAAGAGTGCGTCCGTTAATGGTCCACTGGCCGTTGCCGGGAACCAAGCGAACACGGGCAACGGCTTCCTTACGGCGGCCAAGGCCCGCGCCGGGCGCGGTGATGGACTGACCAGCACCAGCAGGCGCTGACTCAGTCTCTGTGGTGTAGGAGCTGGGGACAACTTCCTCATCCAGCTCAAGAATCTCGGTGGTCTCAGCCACAGTTCTCCTCAGTGCAGTTCGTTGGGCTCAGAAGCGCGACGCGCTCACTGGGCGACCTGGGTGATTTCGTAGGGAATCGGCTGCTGGCCGATGTGCGGGTGCTCAGCTCCGGCGTAAACGTGCAGCTTCTTAAACTGCGCGCGGCCGAGGCTGGTGTGAGGAAGCATGCCGCGGACTGCCTTCTCGACTGCGCGTTCAGGACGCTCAGCCATGAGATCGCGATAGCGTGTTGCGCTCAGACCACCGGGGCGACCGGAGTGGCGGTAGGCCATCTTCTGGTCAAGCTTCTTACCGGTGAGGGCAACCTTGTCCGCATTAATGATGATGACGTAATCGCCCATATCGAGGTGAGGGGCAAACGTCGGCTTGTGCTTCCCACGAAGGATAGCGGCAACTTGAGCCGCCAGGCGACCGAGGACGACGTCAGTGGCGTCGATGACGTACCACTGCTTGTCGGCATCCGCCGGCTTAGGTGAATAGGTGCGCACGGGCGTAACCTTCAATTCTTTCTGTCATGGGGCCTAGCATCGAGTGTTCGACGCACCGGCCCGCTATGAAACGGTTCCGCGAGGCATCAGCCGAATTTCTTCTCCGGCGAGTGGGAAGGCACCAGAGGTCCAGCTGACACACAGCACCTGTTAGTTTATGCGCCAAAAGGCAGCGGGGTCAAAGCGCAGACCAGAGTGTGGCTTATTCCTCATATCGTTTCTGAATCAACCAGCGCAGCAATTGCCACCCATGGCCCATTCTTCAGGGCTCCCATCAAAGGCAAAGCCACGCATACGGCGTGCCCGGTGAACCTGATCGCTCCACTCGGCCTCGTCGGGATAACTCACGGATTCCAGGGTCAGCCCATGCGCGGGGGCAATCGGCGCCGCCTCTTGGCGCGAGGCCTTCTCAAGCAGCTGCGCGGGCCAGCTTTCCTCACGCGCTCCCCTACCCACCTCGATTAAAGCGCCGACGAGGGAACGAACCATGGAATGGCAGAAGGCATCAGCGCGCACATGACACTCGAGGACCCCGGTCCCCCCGGCCTCGGGAACAATACGCAACTCGCGTAGTTCACGGATTGTCGTTGCTCCCTCGCGCGGGCGGCAGAAGGCAAGGAATTCATGCTCACCCAGCAGAGGCTGGGCCGCGCGGTTCATCGCCTCGATGTCGAGGGGCTGGGCAACCTCGTACACATCCCAACGTCGCGCCAAGGGCAGTTGCCCCTCGGGGACGAGGCGATAGGTATAGGAACGCTCAAGCGCTGCGAAACGCGCGTCAAAGTCTGCGGATACCACGCTTACTTCCGAGAGACGGGCATCAGCAGTCCCCCGGGGCACTTTGATACCGGTCGTGGCCATGTGCTCGATATATTCACGACCAAGAAGTGAGTTCACGCGTCGCAACAGTGCGCGGCAGCACGCCTGGTTAAGTTCTTCTTCGTCTTCGGGACGGTCGGATTCGCGTATCAAAGACTGGAAGGCGTCAGAAGCGCAATCAAAATGGGCGACTTGATGACGTGCATGCACCCCGGCATCAGTTCGTCCAGCGACAGTCAAGATCACAGGACGGCGCAAAATTGTCGAAAGCGCCTGGGTGAGAACCCCCTGAACAGTGCGAAGGCCATCTTGCGCGGCCCAGCCGTGGAAGAAAGTGCCATCGTAGGCAAGATCCAGACGGATTCGTAGCTGGGAATTACTCAGAGCTCCCATGAGCGCACTCCTCCTATAATGCCGGCATCGTTGGGGACAATGATCACATCCTCACCAAGACGGTCGCGGTAGGTTGGGACAATTCGTTTTGAATTGCCACCACCCAGATACAGACGATCCCACATGTACATGGGACGTAGGCCTTCCACGACTCGGCGGACGCGGCGAGACCAATGGACGTCACCTAGACGAAGGCGCTCATGCTCGCCGATATAGTCATCATAGGTAAGGCCCCAACGAATCGGCCCCTGTGAGACCTCGACGTGTGGGGCAAGCTGCCCACCATCAAAGACCGCGTTTCCAAGCCCCGTGCCCAGCGTGATGATCATTTCCAGACCGCGTCCGGTGATCACACCGGCTCCGGCAACTTCAGCATCATTGAGAACCTTGGTCGGAATGCCAAGAGCGCTCTCAACCGCCTGCCCCATATCAAAGTGATCCCACTTCTCAACGAGCTCGGGAAGAACACGCGAGCGCGGCCCATCCTTCGTGATGTAATGCGGCGTTGCAATCACAACCCCGTGGCGAATCATTCCCGGCATCCCAACGGTCACGCGATGTGCTTCTGGAAGCTGAGCGGCAAGGTCGATGATCGTCTGAACCAACAATTCAGGAGGAAGCGGGTAGGGAGTGGGAGTTCGTTTAGGCGGAGCAACCATTGTCCCCTGCCCATCAAGGACGGAAGCTTTAATTCCGCCACCGCCGCAATCCACTGCCAGTGTCATCTCGCGAGTCATAGTTACAGGCTACAGCCACCTGCGGCTTTCATCCTGAAAAGACAAGAAATATGAAGGGCGCGATCGGCACGACAAAGGGGCCGGCACCACACGTGGTACCGGCCCCTTTTAAGTCGCTTACGCGAAAGAGATCACTTCTCTTCTTCGACCTGCTCAGCGGCGTCAGCCTCTTCGCCGGCCTCGGCTGCGATTTCTTCAGCCTCGTTAGCCTTGGCGAGATCGCCCTCTTCGCGAGCCTCTTCGGCGCGCTCGGAAGCGGCCTCTGCAGCTTCCTCAGCCTCTGCTGCAACCTCGGCTGCAGCAGCCTTTTCGGCGGTCTTCTCAGCAGACTTCACGACTGCCTTCTTCTCGACGGCCTCCATGCAGAACTCAATCTGCATCAGAGGAGCGTTGTCGCCCTTGCGGTTACCCACGCGGGTGAGGCGGGTGTAGCCGCCCTGACGCTCGGGATCAAGCGCGGGAGCGATGACGTCGAACAGGGTGTACAGGGCGTTCTTGTCGGTGATGACGCGAGCCACGGTACGGCGAGCGTGCATGTCGCCACGCTTTGCCTTGGTCACGAGCTTCTCAACGAAGGGGCGCAGGGCCTTAGCCTTGGCCTCGGTCGTGGTGAGCGAGCGGTGTTCAATGAGCTGAGTCGCAAGGTTCTTGAGGATCAGCTTCTGGTGTGCCGGGCTTCCGCCCAGACGAGCACCCTTCTTGGGGGTGGGCATGTGTTTCTCCTACGGATTCAATGCGTCCATCGGACGCACGGGGTCAGATGGACTGGTCGTCCGAAAAGATCGCGGCGGACTCCGAGTCGCCGAAGCTCGGCATCACCGAGTCCTTCAGCGTCATACCGAGAGCCGCCAGGGACTCCTTGATCTCTTCGATCGACTTGGTACCGAAGTTGCGGATGTCGAGCAGGTCGGCCTCCGAGTGAGCAACCAGCTCGCCGACGGTCAGGATGCCGCGGCGACGCAGCGCGTTGTAGGAACGCGACTGCAGGTTCAGGTTCTCGATCGGGAGAGCCAGATCGGCTGCGAGGGTGGCGTCGGTGGTGGACGGGCCCACCTCGATGCCTTCCGCTTCCTCGTTCAGTTCACGCATGAGGCCGAACAGCTCCACCAGCGTCTTGCCGGCCGAGGCCAGGGCATCGCGCGGGGTGATCGCAGGCTTGGTCTCCACGTCGATGACGAGGCGATCAAAGTCGGTGCGCTGCTCGACACGCGTCGCCTCGACCTTGTAGGTCACCTTGACGACGGGCGAGTAGATCGAGTCGATCGGGATGCGGGAAATCTCGGCCTGCGGATCCTTGTTCTGAGCGGCGGAGACGTAGCCACGGCCACGTTCGACGGTCAGTTCGATCTCCAGCTTGCCCTTCTCGTTGAGGGTGGCAAGACGCAGATCGGGGTTGTGGATCTCGACACCGGCGGGAGGCGTGATGTCGCCGGCGAGGACCTCGCCGGGGCCAGCCTTGCGCAGGTACATGACGACAGGCTCGTCATTCTCGCTGGACAGGACGATCTGCTTGATGTTCAGGATGATCTCAGCGACATCTTCCTTCACACCTTCGATCGTGCGGAACTCGTGGGGGACGCCATCGATGCGGATGGACGTCACCGCTGCACCCGGAATCGAGGACAGGAGGGTACGACGCAGGGAGTTACCCAGCGTGTAGCCGAACCCGGGCTCGAGGGGCTCCAGGGTGAAACGGGAGCGCAGGTCGCTGACCTTTTCTTCGGTCAGGATGGGTCGCTCTGCAATGAGCACGTCTATTCCTTTCTGACCGGTGCCCGCTATATGACACCGGATATGGGAACCTGCTGAAGCAGGCTAAGGGAGTGTGAACCGTGAGGTCCAGACGTGGGGAGGGCAGGGCCCTCCCGTCCACAAGTCAGCCGCGGCGGCGCTTCGGCGGGCGGGTGCCGTTGAAGGCCTGAGGCGTGACGTCCTGGATCGAGCCGATCTCCAGGCCGGCGGCCTGCAGGGAGCGGATCGCGGTCTCGCGGCCGGAGCCGGGACCCTTGACGAAGACGTCAACCTTCTTCATGCCGTGCTCCTGGGCGCGACGAGCCGCCGCCTCGGCCGCGAGCTGCGCGGCGAAGGGGGTGGACTTACGCGAACCCTTGAAGCCAACCTGGCCGGAGGACGCCCAGGCGACAACCGCGCCGGTGGGGTCCGTCAGGGAAACGATGGTGTTGTTGAACGTCGACTTGATGTAGGCGTGGCCGTTGGTGACGTTCTTCGAAATCTTGCGACGCGGCTTGCGGGCACCGCCCGAGCGCGAGGTCTTTGCTGCTGCCATTTCTGGTTCAGTTCCTTCTTGTCGCGGAAAGCGTCCCCGAGGGGACGGACTTTCCTAGGCCTTACTTGGCCTTCTTCTTGCCTGCAACGGTGCGCTTGGGGCCCTTGCGGGTACGCGCGTTGGTCTTGGTGCGCTGACCGTGGACCGGCAGGCCACGACGGTGGCGAAGGCCCTGGTACGAACCGATTTCGATCTTGCGACGAATGTCGGCCTGAACCTCACGGCGGAGGTCACCCTCAACCTTGAAGTTTGCCTCAATATAGTCACGAAGCTTAACGAGATCCTCTTCCGTCGCATCCTTGACGCGGGTGTCCGGGCTGACGCCGGTGGCGGCGAGGGTCTCTGCCGCGCGGGTGCGGCCGACTCCGTAGATGTATGTGAGCGCGATCTCGAGCCGCTTCTCGCGGGGGAGGTCGACGCCGGCAATACGTGCCATGGTGATGTTGCTCCAGTTGTTCATCGGAGGTCGTCATCGCTCAGTCCGGGCGAGCAGCCCGGCCCCGGCCTCCGAACCGAGGGTCGCCCACGGGGGGCGCTTAGAGTGATGCTGTGGGGCGTGATGCCCCGCGGGTCGCAGCGGGCCTCAGCCCTGGCGCTGCTTGTGCCTGGGGTTGTCGCAGATGACCATGACGTTGCCGTGGCGACGAATCACCTTGCACTTGTCACAGATCTTCTTGACACTCGGCTTGACCTTCATGGTTGTTACCTCCACTGCCCGTCGGGCAGTTTGTGTCGGGTCACTTGTAGCGGTAGACGATACGGCCTCGGGAGAGGTCGTAGGGGCTCAGCTCGACGACCACTCGGTCCTCGGGCAGAATGCGGATGTAGTGCTGACGCATCTTGCCGGCAATGTGGCCAAGCACGATGTGTCCATTGCTCAATTCCACGCGGAACATCGCATTCGGCAAGGCTTCGATAACCGTGCCTTCGATTTCGATGACGCCGTCCTTCTTCGCCATATCCTCCGTCTATCCTCTACTACTTTTTCGGATTCGAACGGCCTGAGACCGTTCGGGATTGTCCCGGAAAGCAGGCATACTGCCCCCCAAAGACACGTCCAAGGGTCGAGCCTACGCTATTTTGGCCCTTCTTGGAAAGCTGGATGCGGTGTCTATCGCCTCACGCTTAATGCTTGCGAGCTATCAACATAGACACGCGCGGGATACTAGTCGAGCAGCACAGGAGTAACACCAAAGGGCGCGAGCCCTGCTACTCCCCCGTCAACTGCACTCAAGATCGCAACGCCGTCATCCAAAATTGCAATGGTGTGCTCCCATTGAGCAGCATCTGAGCCATCAACGGTACGAACCGTCCAGTCGTCATTCTCGGTGACATTCTCAATATCCCCGCTGGTCAGCATCGGCTCGACAGCCAGAACCATTCCGGGACGCAACTTGGGCATCAGACCACGCACGCGATAGTTGAGGACTTCCGGATCCTGGTGCATCGCGGTGCCAATTCCGTGGCCGGTAAAGTCCTCGATAATCCCCGCTTCCCAGCCAAGGTCCTCCGCGCGCTCGGCAACGACGCGCTCGACGGCCTCGCCAACTGCGCTCACGCGCTTTCCACGAGCAACCGAGGCGAGCGCCGCCCACAGCGCCTCACGTGTAACGAGGTCAAGCTCGCGCCTGCGCGCAACGCTCCCCTGCTTTGAAACTTCCCCTGCCGAGGCCGCGCCGGCTTCCCCCGCCTCGCTTTGAGGAGCGGAAGGGAGAGCACTCCCCCAGCGCTTTCCGGCGCCCGGACCTTGGTGGCGACGAACCCATGAACGCGCAAACTCTTCATCGGAGGTGAATTCATCTCCAACGATCATCGAGAAGGCCGCGTCTCCGTGCCACTGTTGGCCACTGCGCTCAAGCCATGCCCCACAATCGAAGGTCACGATGTCACCGACTGCAAGCTTGCGCTTGCCGGGAATACCGTGAACGATCACGTCATTGGGGGAAATGCACACCGTTGCGGGATAGCCGTAGTAATTGAGGAAGTTCGAGCGCGCACCGCAACGACGGATCGCATCTGCGCTCACCTCGTCCAGTTCAGCAGTTGTTACGCCGGGACGAGCTGCCTCTCGCAGGCTTCGGTGAATTTCTGCAACAACCAGCCCGGCTTCTCGCATCCACTTGATCTGATCAAGAGTCTTGTATTCAATGTGGGACATTGTGCTTCCTTTGGATGAAACTCCGGGGCGCGATGGCTTTCACCACCGCGCCCCGGTTCCGTATCAGCGCTGAGCAGCGCCAGGGTACGTGTTGCTTACTTGTTGAGACCGTCGAGGAGGGCGAAAATGCGCTCGCTCACCTCGTCGATCGAACCACGTCCATCAACAACCTGAAGCAGATCTTGATCGGCGTAATAGGTTGCCATGGGTTCGGTCAGCTCGTGGTAGATCTCGAGGCGGTGACGAATGACGGGCTCAGTGTCATCGGAGCGGTTCTGCTCGGTCGCCCGCTTGAGCATGCGAGCCACGACCTCATCTTCGTCAACCTGAATCTCTAGGACGACATCCAAGCTCACACCGAGTTCGGCAAGCATGTCACGTAGAACGTGCGCCTGTTCCAGGGTGCGGGGGTAGCCGTCAAGGAGGAAGCCGTTAACGGTATCCGGTGCGGAAAGGCGCACCTTCACCATGGGGTTCGTTACCGAATCGGGAACGAACTCTCCACGTTCCATGTATTCCTTGGCTCGTTTACCCAGTTCCGTGCCCTCAGACATATTGGCGCGGAAAATCTCTCCGGTGGAGATGGCGGGAATGTTCAGGCGCTCGGCGATACGCGCGGCCTGGGTTCCCTTACCAGCTCCAGGGGGGCCGAGGAGAACGATAGCGGTCATCGCAAGAATCCTTCGTAGTGATGCTGTTGAAGCTGAGTGTTGATTTCCTTCACCGTCTGCAGGCCGACACCGATGATAATCAGAAGGGTCGTGCCGCCGAAGGGCATCTGTCCTTGGGAAATGTGCAACGGAATGATCGCCAACGAAGGAATGAGCGCGACGATGACCAGGTAGAGCGCACCGGCAGTCGTGATTCGGTTCATCACGTAGCGCAGGAACTCAGCCGTGGGACGGCCTGCGCGGTATCCGGGGATGAAGCCGCCGTAGCGCTTCATGTTATCCGCCACCTCATCGGGATCGAAGGTGATCGCGGTGTAGAAGAAGGTGAAGAAGAGTGTGAGCAGGGCGTAGCTGGTCAGGTAGGGCCATGCGTCCTGGTGGAAGTTCGCGCTAATCCACTGGACCCACTTGGAGTCTTGGCTGCCGAACTGTGCAAGCATCGGGGGGAATGCCAGAAGTGAGGAGGCAAAGATGACGGGGATAACGCCCGACATATTGATCTTCAGAGGAATGTAAGTCGTCGTACCGCCGTACTGACGGCGACCGATCATGCGCTTTGCGTACTGAACGGGAATTCGGCGTTGAGCCTGCTCCAGATAAACCACGACGATCGAGACGACAAGCATCAGGCCGACGATCGCGAAGACCGCTCCCCACTTACCGCTCTGGCCGATGGTCAGAAGCTGAGAAGGCATACGCGCGGTAATAGAGGTAAAGATCAACAGCGACATACCGTTACCGATACCGCGTTCGGTGATCAATTCGCCAAGCCACATGATGACACCGGTACCTGCGGTCATAACGATCATCATCAGCAGGAAGGTCCACACCGAATTCGAAGGGATGATCTTCTCAGAGCATCCTGCGAAGAGGTTTCCGGAACGGGCCAGCGAAATAATAGTCGTGGACTGAAGAATGCCCAAGAAAATGGTCAGATAACGCGTGTACTGCGTGAGCTTCGTCTGGCCGGTCTGCCCTTCTTTGTGCAGATCATCAAAACGAGGAATCACGACGCGCAGAAGCTGGATGATGATCGACGCGGTGATGTAGGGCATGATGCCCAGCGCGAAGATCGACAATTGGAGGAGCGCACCACCAGAAAAGAGATTCACCAAATCCAGCAGCGAAGCGTCACTCTGCTGAGCAAGACACTTGGTAACTGCCTGCGAATCAACGCCCGGAGTTGGGATGAAAGATCCCAGACGGAACATCGCCATGATGAATAGCGTGAATAGAAGTTTCCGTCGAAGATCTGGGGTACGGAATGCCTGCGCGAACGCACTGAGCAAGGCTTCCTCCTACGTAACGAAATAATTGCGACCATTTAGATCGCACGACTCTCAAAAGACTACCTGAAATGACAGGAATACTGTGAATCAAAAGTAGAGAACTTGAGAAACTGTGATATGGGTAAAGGCCCTCTCCCGCTTGGAGAGCCACTGAAATCGGGGGCTTCAGCGACTGGGGAAACGGCCTCGACGTGCAAGAAAGCGAAACGGGGGTAGCCCGGAAACCGAGCCACCCCCGTGGCAATCACCACTCAGCGGGTCTTGATAGAACCGCCGGCAGCAGTAATCTTCGCTTCTGCCGAAGCCGACCAGGAGTCGACCTCGATATCGAGCTTAACGGTGAGCTCACCGGTGCCGAGCACCTTCACTGCCCAACCGTCGCGCACTGCGGAACGTGCAACGAGATCCTCAACAGTCACCTTTCCACCTTCGGGGAAGAGCTCCTGCAGACGACCAACGTTGACGACCTGGTACTCAACGCGGAAGGGGTTCTTGAAGCCGCGCAGCTTGGGAAGGCGCATGTGGATGGGCATCTGGCCACCCTCGAAGCCTGCGGGAACCTGGTAACGAGCCTTCGTGCCCTTGGTACCACGTCCAGCGGTCTTACCCTTTGAACCTTCACCGCGACCGACGCGGGTCTTCGCGGTCTTTGCACCAGCGGCGGGACGCAGGTGGTGCAGTCGAACGACGCGACCCTGCTCCTCACCGGTGTTCTTCGTGGAGTCCGCCATGGTCAGTCGACCTCCTCAACTGTAACCAGGTGACGAACGGTGTGGATGGCACCGCGAACGGTTTCTGCATCCTCACGAACGACGCTCTGGCCGATCTTGCGCAGCCCGAGGGTGCGCAGTGTGTCCTTCATGTTCTGCTTGGCGCCAATGCTGGACTTGACCTGCGTGATCTTCAGCTTTGCCATCACTCAGTCACCCCCGCAGCAGCCTTATCAGCTTCGCTTGCCTCAGCGGCAGCGCGCTTTTCAGCTTCGCCTTCTGCGCGTGCACGGAGCATGGAAGCGGGAGCAACGCGCTCGAGCGGAAGACCGCGGCGAGCTGCGACTGCTTCAGGCTGTTCCAGAAGCTTCAGTGCAGCAACAGTTGCGTGAACAATGTTGATTGCGTTGTCAGAACCGAGCGACTTCGTCAGCACGTCGTGGACGCCTGCAGCCTCGAGGACTGCACGGACGGGGCCGCCGGCGATAACGCCGGTACCGGGGGCGGCGGGGCGAAGCAGAACTTCACCTGCCGCGTCGCGGCCCTGAACAACGTGAGTGATGGTGCGGCGGATCATCGGGACGCGGAAGAAGTTCTTCTTCGCTTCCTCAACACCCTTGGAAATAGCCTGGGGAACTTCCTTGGCCTTTCCGTAGCCGACACCGACGGTGCCTTCACCGTCACCGACGACAACCAGAGCGGTGAAGGAGAAACGACGTCCACCCTTCACAACCTTGGAAACGCGGTTGATGGTGACAACACGCTCGATGTACTGATCTTTACTTTCGCCCCGACGGGTGTCGCGGTTCTCGCGACCGGAGCGGCGGTCACGGCGTTCGCCGTCGCCAGAGCGCTCGGCGCCTTCCTGACCGTTCCTGCCTCGCTGCGATGCAGCCATCAGTTGATCTCTCTTTCCTCGAGGCTCAGTCACAGCTCAAGTCCGCCCTCACGGGCGGCTTCTGCGACTGCCGCAACGCGGCCGTGGTACTTATTGCCACCGCGGTCGAAGACCACAGCGGTGATGCCTGCGGCCTTTGCGCGCTCTGCAATGAGAGTGCCGACCTGGTAGGCCTTGTCCTTCTTCGTCCCTTCAGCGGCAACAAGTGCTGCTTCCAAGGTCGAAGCGGAGACCAGGGTGTGACCGATGGTATCGTCCACAACCTGTGCGACCATGTGGCGGTTCGAACGGGTGACAACCAAACGCGGACGCGAAGGGGTGCCCTGAACCTTCTTGCGCAGGCGCAGGTGGCGACGCTTGCGAGCGACGAACTTGCCCTTGCCCTTGACTGTGTACGCCATCACTTACCAGCCTTTCCGACCTTGCGACGGATGGTCTCGCCCACGTAGTGGATGCCCTTGCCCTTGTAGGGCTCCGGCTTCTTCAGCTTGCGGATGCGAGCAGCGGTCTCACCGACGAGCTGCTTGTCGATTCCGGACACCGTGAACAGCGTCTGGGACTTCGGAGCAATCGTGAACTCGATGCCCTCGGGCGGGGTGACGGTGATCGTGTGGGAGAAGCCCAGGGAGAACTCAAGGTCCTTGCCCTTGGCAACCACGCGGTAACCGGTACCCGTGATCTCGAGATCCTTCTTGTAGCCCTCAGTCACGCCAACGATCATGTTGGCGATCAGGGTGCGGGACAGTCCGTGGAGCGAACGCGAGGTGCGCTCGTCGTTCGGACGCTCGACGACAACCTGGCCGTCCTCGATCTTCGCGGTGATCGGCTCGGCAACAACGTGGGAGAGGGTGCCCTTGGGGCCCTTCACCGACACGGTCTGGCCGTCGATCGCGACGTCAACACCAGCGGGGATTGCGATGGGGTTCTTACCAATTCGCGACATTGTTCAGCCTCCTCATCACCAGATGTAGGCGAGGACTTCCCCACCCACACCCTTCTCGGCTGCCTGACGGTCGGTAAGCAGGCCGGAAGACGTGGACAGAATTGCCACGCCGAGGCCGCCGCGGACCTTGGGCAGGTTGGTGGACTTGGCGTAGACGCGCAGACCGGGCTTGGAGACGCGCTGCAGACCCTCGATGGCGGCCTCGCGGTGCGAGCCGTACTTGAGAGTAAGAACCAGCGTCTGGCCGACCTTGGCATCCTCGACGTCGATGGAGGCGATGTAGCCTTCCTCGACGAGAATCTTCGCGATCGCGGCCTTGAGCTTCGAGTACGGCATGGAAACCGACTCGTGGCGCGCGTGGTTCGCGTTACGCAGACGCGTCAGCATGTCTGCGATCGGATCAGTCATTGTCATTTGGGGATTCTCCCCTTCCTCGTCGCGGTTTCTCCGGAAAACCGGGACCTACGACGTCAGTTTTACCAGCTGCTCTTGGTGACACCCGGGAGATCGCCACGAAGGGCGAGCTCACGCAGGCACACACGGCACAGTCCGAACTTGCGGTACACCGAGCGGGGACGACCGCAACGGTTGCACCGGGTGTAGCCACGCACGCCGAACTTGGGCTTACGCGCAGCCTTGATCTTCAGTGACGTCTTAGCCATGGTCAGTCCTCCTTAAACGGGAAGCCGAGGTGACGCAGAAGAGCACGGCCTTCTTCGTCGGTGGAGGCCGAGGTAACGACCGTGATGTCCATACCGCGAACGCGGTCGATGGAATCCTGATCGATCTCGTGGAACATGGACTGCTCCGTCAGGCCAAAGGTGTAGTTGCCGTGTCCATCGAACTGCTTCGAGGACAGACCGCGGAAGTCACGAATACGCGGGAGCGCAGTCGAGAGGAGGCGGTCCAGGAACTCCCACATGCGATCGCCACGGAGGGTGACGTATGCGCCAATAACCTGGCCTTCGCGCAGCTTGAACTGTGCGATGGACTTCTTCGCCTTGCTCGTCTGAGGCTTCTGACCGGTGATGGCAGTGAGATCGCGGATTGCGCCCTCAAGTGCCTTCGAGTCACGAGCAGCCTCGCCGACGCCCATGTTGACGACGATCTTGGTCAGACCGCCCACCTCCATGGGGTTTGCGTGCTTGAATTCAGCGCGCAGAGCATCGCGAATTTCGGAGTTGTACTTTTCCTTCAAACGCGGGGACATAATCAGATCTCCTTGCCCTGCTCGATGCCGCGACGGGCTCCGCCACGGGTGACGCGAACGCGAACGGTGCGCGTACGGCCGTCACGCTCAACGGTGTCCTCACGGAAGCCAACGCGAACGCGCTGCTTCGTCTCAGGATCGACCAGAGCAACCTTCGACAGCGAGATCGGAGCCTCGACGGTGATGATGCCACCGGCCTGGCCCTGGGTCTGTCCCTGACGCACGTGGCGGGTCTTCAGGTTGATGCCCTCAACGAGGACCTTCTCCTGAGCGGGGAAGACGCGGATAACGCGACCCTGCTTGCCCTTGTCGCCGGGCTTGAGGGGCTCGAGGCCCTGCTCGGCACGGCGTGCGTTGCGCTTTGCGAGTTCCTTTTCGTCCGAGGTACGTCCGCGAACGACCTCGACCAAGTCACCTTTACGAATCTTCGCTGCCATCAGATCACCTCCGGTGCGAGAGAAACGATTCGCATGAACTTCTTTTCGCGCAGCTCGCGGCCCACGGGGCCGAAGATACGCGTACCGCGGGGTTCACCGTCATTCTTGAGAATGACTGCCGCGTTTTCATCGAAACGGATGTAGGAACCGTCGGGGCGACGGGTCTCCTTGCGCGTACGCACGACGACCGCCTTAACGACGTCCCCCTTCTTAACATTTCCGCCGGGGATTGCATCCTTGACGGTGGCGACGATCACGTCGCCGATTCCGGCATAACGCCGACCAGATCCGCCGAGAACACGGATGGTGAGGATTTCCTTGGCACCTGTGTTGTCGGCGACCTTCAGTCGCGACTCCTGCTGGATCATTTTCTACTGACTCCTGTCGTCGAGCCGGTTCTCTGCCCCGGAGTTACCTCCGGGGCCGAGCCTTGCCGAACGGATTTCGGTCTGTTAGGCGAAGGTCACTTCGCCTTTTCGAGAATCTCGACCACGCGCCACCGCTTGGTGGCGGAGAGCGGACGAGTCTCCATAATCAGGACGAGGTCGCCAACGGAGCACTCGTTGTGCTCGTCGTGAACCTTGACCTTCTTGCTCTTGCGCATAACCTTGCCGTAGAGGGCGTGCTTCACACGGTCCTCGATCTCGACGACAACGGTCTTGTCCATCTTGTCACTGGTGACGTAACCACGACGGACCTTGCGCTCGTTGCGCACAGTGGTTTCTGCCATGTTAGTCACTCCTCAGTGCCAGGTGCGGTGCGGTAGCCAAGCTCCCGTTCACGCGCGATGGTGTAAATGCGGGCAATATTGCGACGAACAGTCTTCATACGACCGTTGTCTTCAAGGGAGCCAACTGCCTGCGCGAAGCGGAGGTTGAAGAGCTCAGCCTTTGCCTTCTCAAGCTCCTTGGACAGCTGTGCATCGTCCATGGCGTCGAGATCGGCGGTGGTCAGACCCTTATCTGCCATCAGTTGTCACCACCCTCGCGGACCACGAAACGGGTCTTCATCGGAAGCTTGTGCTGGGCGCGGCGCATTGCCTCGCGAGCAAGGCTCTCGGGCACACCGGCCAGCTCGAACATGATGCGTCCCGGCTTAACGGGAGCAACCCACCACTCGACTGCACCCTTACCGGAACCCATACGGGTTTCGGCGGGCTTCTTGGTCAGCGGGCGGTCCGGGAAGATGTTGATCCACACCTTGCCACCACGCTTGACGTGACGGGTCATTGCGATACGAGCAGCTTCGATCTGACGGTTGGTGACGTAGGCACCCTCGAGTGCCTGAATCCCGTAATCGCCAAATGCGAGCTCCGTGCCGCCGGTAGCAAAACCGGTGCGGTGCGGGCGGTGCTGCTTGCGCCACTTAGTACGACGGGGAATGAGCATTGGGCTCAGGCCTCCGTTCCGGTCTCGGTAGCGGCAGGTGCTTCAGCCGGAGCTGCCTGCTGCTGAGTGTTCTCGTGCTGCTGCTGGCCACGCTGACCGCGACGGGGGTTGCGACGATCGCCGCGTCCACGTCCACCACGGTTGGCCTGCTCAGCCTGCTGGCGGGCAAACTCACGCTCGGTGATATCGCCCTTGTAGATCCACACCTTGACACCAATGCGACCAAAGGTCGTACGGGCCTCGTGGAATCCAAAGTCGATGTTTGCACGCAGGGTCTGCAGCGGGACACGGCCTTCGCGGTAGAACTCGCTACGGCTCATTTCAGCGCCACCCAGACGGCCGGAGACCTGGACACGAATGCCCTTGGCTCCCGCACGCTGTGCGGACTGAATGCCCTTACGCATTGCGCGACGGAAAGAGACACGAGCAGCGAGCTGCTCAGCAATTCCCTGTGCAACGAGCTGTGCATCCAGATCGGGGTTCTTGACCTCGAGGATGTTCAGCTGAACCTGCTTGCCGGTGAGCTTTTCCAGGTTCTGACGAAGACGATCTGCTTCTGCTCCGCGGCGACCAATAACGATACCGGGGCGAGCGGTGTGCAGATCAACGCGAACGCGGTCACGCGTACGCTCGATATCGACCTTTGCAATACCTGCGCGCTCAAGGTTCTCAGTCAGGTTCTTGCGAATTGCGACGTCTTCTGCAACGTAGTCAGCGTAGCGCTGACCTGCAGTCGTCGAATCGGAGAACCAGCGAGACCGGTGATCAGTTGTGATTCCCAGGCGGAACCCGGTGGGGTTAACCTTCTGGCCCATTTACCGGTCTCCCTTCTTCTGATCTTCCTTAGTGCCAACCACAACGGTGATGTGGCTGGTGCGCTTAAGAATGCGTCCTGCACGGCCCTGAGCGCGGGGGCGGAAGCGCTTCATCGTGGGACCTTCATCAACGTAGGCTTCGAGGATCAAAAGATCCGCCTCATTGAAGGTCTCCTTAGCGGCTTCAGCCTTAACCTTCGCGTTAGCGACTGCGCTCAAGAGCACCTTGCGGACATCGGTGGCGACGGCCTGCGGGGCGAACCGCAGAATGTCGGCGGCCTCCAGAACACGCTTGCCGCGAACCTCGTTCACAACACGGCGGGACTTCTGGGGCGTGACGCGGATGAATCGCGCCTGCGCCTTGGCTTCCATGTATCTGCCTCTTCTTCCGTGGGGCCGGCTCAGCGCCGACGTCCCTTACGATCGTCCTTGTCGTGGCTGCGGAAAGTGCGCGTGGGAGCGAACTCGCCGAGCTTGTGGCCCACCATCGACTCGGTGACGAAAACGGGCACATGCTTACGGCCGTCGTGGACGGCGATGGTCAGGCCCAGGAAGTCCGGGGTGATGACCGAGCGACGCGACCAGGTCTTGATGACGTTCTTCGAGCCGGATTCGTTCGCGGCGTCGACCTTCTTGAGCAGGTGGTCGTCGACGAACGGGCCCTTCTTCAAACTACGCGGCATTTCAATCGACTCCTACTCAGCGGTTCTTGCCGGTCTTGCGACGGCGGACGATCAGACGATCGGACGCCTTCTTCGGACGACGCGTACGGCCCTCGGGCTTGCCCCAAGGCGACACGGGGTGACGACCACCGGACGTGCGGCCTTCACCACCGCCGTGCGGGTGATCAACCGGGTTCATAACGACACCACGGACGTGCGGGCGCTTGCCCTTCCAGCGCATACGGCCGGCCTTGCCCCAGTTGATGTTGGACTGCTCGGCGTTGCCGACCTCACCAATGGTGGCGCGGCAGGTGATTTCGACGTTGCGAATTTCACCGGAGGGCATACGCAGCTGAGCGAAGCGGCCTTCCTTTGCGACGAGCTGAACCGAGGTTCCAGCAGAGCGTGCAATCTTTGCGCCGCCACCGGGGTAGAGCTCCACAGCGTGGACAACGGTACCCAGGGGGATGTTGCGCAGGGGCAGGTTGTTGCCGGGCTTGATATCGGCCGCGGGGCCGGACTCGACAAGATCGCCCTGATTGAGCTTGGCAGGTGCCAGGATGTAACGCTTCTCGCCGTCTGCGTAGTGCAGGAGGGCGATACGAGCGGTGCGGTTGGGGTCGTACTCGATGTGAGCGACCCGTGCGGGCACGCCATCCTTGTCGTGACGACGGAAGTCGATCACGCGGTAGGCGCGCTTGTGGCCGCCGCCACGGTGGCGAGCAGTCACACGGCCGTTGTTGTTACGGCCGCCAGTCTTGTGCAGCGGACGCACCAGCGACTTTTCGGGCTCGGAACGAGTGATCTCGACGAAGTCGGAGACGCTCGAACCACGACGACCCGGGGTCGTGGGCTTGTACTTGCGAATTCCCATGATTTTCCTCTAGTTCTCCGACGCTCAGGCCTGCTCGCCGAAGATGTCGATGGTGCCTTCACGCAGGGTCACGATGGCGCGCTTGACATCCTTGCGCGTACCGATTCCGTTGCGAGTGCGGTAAACCTTGCCCTTGCGGTTCTGCGTAGCCACGGAGGCAACCTTCACGCCGAAGATCGCTTCGACGGCCATCTTGATCTCGGTCTTGTTCGAACGAGGATCAACTTCGAAGGTGTACTTGCCCTGATCCATCAGGATCGAGGACTTCTCGGTGACAACCGGACGCAGAATGATATCGCGGGGGTTCTTAGCGGCTTCGATCGAGCTCACTTCGTTTCCTCCTTGGTGCCAAGGAATGCCTCGAGGGCGCCCTGGGTGAAGATGACATCTTCGTTGTCGAGGACGTCATAGGTGTTGAGCTGATCTGCCCACAGCACGTGAACCTCGCGAGCGTTGCGGAGCGACAGAGCCGAAAGCTCATCGCCGCGCTCGAGCACGACAAGTGCCGGACGGTCAGCAACGAGTGCGCGAACCGCGGCCAGTGCCTGCTTGGTCGAGGGCTTCTCGCCTTCGAACAGAGCGGTCACGACGTGAATGCGACCATTGCGTGCACGGTCAGAGAGAGCCGAACGCAGAGCGCCGACCTTCATCTTCTTGGGGGTGCGCTGCGAGTAATCGCGGGGCTGAGGACCGTGGACAATGCCACCGCCAGTGAAGTGAGGCGCACGGATGGAGCCCTGACGAGCGTTACCGGTGCCCTTCTGACGGAACGGCTTCTTACCGCCACCGGAAACCATGCCGCGCGTCTTGGTTGCGTGCGTGCCCTGACGGCCTGCAGCAAGCTGAGCGACGACGACCTGGTGCATCAGCGGGATGTTGGTCTCAACGTCAAAGACCTCTGCGGGGAGGTCGACGGTGCCGGCCTTCTTACCCTTCAGGTCAAGAACATCGATGGTACGGATTTCAGACATGATCACGCACCCTTCACAGCGGAGCGAACCAGCACGATGCCGTTCTTAGGTCCGGGAATCGCACCCGAAATCAGGAGCAGACCCTTTTCCACGTCAACGGCCTGAACGCGCAGGTTCTGGACGGTACGACGGACACCACCCATACGGCCAGCCATACGCTGACCCTTGAAGATGCGACCGGGGGTTGCGCAAGCACCGATCGAACCGGGCTTACGGTGGTTACGGTGAGAACCGTGAGATGCGGACACGCCAGCGAAACCGTGACGCTTCATAACACCGGCAAATCCCTTGCCCTTGGTGTTACCCGAAACATCGACGCTCTGTCCAGCTTCAAAGATTGAGGCATCCAGTTCCTGGCCGAGCTCGAAGCTATCGGCCTCGGAGGTGCGAACCTCGGCGAGATGGCGGCGGGGTGCAACCCCAGCCTTCGCGAAGTGAGCAGCCAGGGGCTTGGTCACCTTGCGTGCGTCGATATCGCCGAAGCCAAGCTGAATAGCGGTGTATCCGTCAGTTTCCTCAGTACGGAGCTGAGTAACAACGTTGGTGCCAACCTGCACGACAGTCAGGGGCACGAGGCGGCCGTCGGCGTCCCACACCTGGGTCATACCGAGCTTGCGGCCGAGCAGCGCCTTAACAGGCGCAGCAGCGTGCTGCTTATTCTTTGTCATTGCAGATGTCCTCAGAGCTTGATCTCGATGTTGACGTCCGCGGGCAGATCGAGACGCATGAGCGAATCGACGGCCTTCGGAGTCGGGTCGATGATGTCGATGAGCCGCTTGTGCGTACGCATTTCAAACTGTTCGCGGCTGTCCTTGTACTTATGGGGCGACCGAATCACGACAAACACGTTCTTTTCGGTCGGCAGCGGCACCGGGCCCACGACAGTGGCACCTGCTCGCTGCACGGTGTCCACGATCTTGCGCGCGGAGCTGTCGATGACCTCGTGGTCATACGACTTGAGCCGGATGCGGATCTTTTGTCCCGCCATGCCGTCTTACCTCTTCTCGTACAGATTCGGCGCCGGTACCCGTATCCGGGCGTGTCGCTCTTAGCGAGAGCGCCCAGTGCGGACCGGCGTCTTGTCCAAAGATCTTGGGCATTTTGCCCGATTAAGCAGTGATTGCACTGCCTAACCGCCCCACCTCTAGCGGGGCAACCCTTCTATTTTGGCAGAAATACGCAGGCTTCCTCAAGCTCGAGGCCAAGGAAACCCATGTGAATCCACTGACATAGAAGACGTGCGCATGCATTGCTCCAATGGAGGTACGTTGCGCACCGGATATCTACACTACACCGCACTCGGGCGTGTCGCAAAGTCAGATCGGTCACCTTCACGCGCACCACTCCCCCGCAGGCAAACAATAAATTCCCCACGGGCAGACAAAAAAAGAGCAGGTCCGTTCAAAAGAACGGACCTGCTCTACTGAAGATTCAGCGATCGCTAGGCGATCAACAAAGTCACTTCAGGATGTTGGTCACACGACCGGAACCAACGGTGCGGCCACCTTCGCGGATTGCGAAGCCGA